>CAZNRX010000005.1:0-109240 GCA_964575455.1 uncultured Anaerolineales bacterium
AACCTACATTGCCTCTTACCCTCTATTTCTTGTCCCTAGCGTGATACGCTCACCGTCGTCGGCTGCCCGACAACGTACCTTTGCCAAATCGATTCAGATATGCTAAACTGCGCGAGACAGCGGGCAGAGGACCGTGGAGACGAGAGAGAGCGCCGTATCCCTTTCCGCCGTCTACGGCCTGCTGAACTGCTGGTCTGAAGCGTATTGTTCTTCCTTCGCCGAGCTTGACGAGGAGGTCTGCTTTGTCCACTCTGCTGCTGAAGCATGCTGACCTGTTGGTGACGATGGAGGGCCTGGGAGAGGCCAACCGCCGCATACCCGATGGCGGCTTGTTTGTTCGGGGTAACGTCATTGAGCAGGTCGGGCCGAGCTCTGATCTGCCTGACGAGGCCGATCGGGTCATCGACGCCGACGGCATGATCGTCCTCCCGGGGTTGATTAACACGCACCATCATCTCTACCAGACGCTGACGCGAGCAGTGCCCGGTGCGCAGGACGCACCGCTCTTCAAGTGGCTTAAGATCCTCTACGGGATCTGGGCGGGCATGACGCCGGAGGCGATCCACACCAGCGCGTTGGTGGCCCTGGCGGAGCTTATGCTCTCCGGCTGCACCACGGCCTCGGACCACCTCTATATCTACCCGGGCGACTGTCGCATCGATGATGAGATCCGCGCTGCGCAGGAGATCGGTATCCGCTTCCAGCCCTGCCGCGGCTCGATGAGCCTGGGAGCGAGCGAGGGAGGCCTCCCCCCGGACGAGGTGGTGGAGGACGAGGACATCATCCTGTGGGACACGCGGCGTGCCATCGAGACGTATCACGATCCGGAGCCCGGCGCGATGGTGCGCATCGCAGTGGCGCCCTGTTCCCCGTTCTCCGTCACCCCGGAGCTAATGCGTGAGTCGGCGGCGCTGGCTCGCTCCTACGGCGTGATGCTTCACACGCACTTGGCGGAGACGAAGGACGAGGAGGCGTTCTGCCTGGAGCGCTTTGGCCGTCGACCGGTTGCGTACGCCGAGCACCTGGGCTGGATGGGCGAGGACGTATGGCACGTCCACTGCGTCCATCTGAACCAGGAGGAGATCGAGCTATTTGCCGAGACAGGGACAGGCGTCTGTCATTGTCCGAGCTCGAACATGCGGCTGGGGTCGGGTATCGCGCCGGTGCGCACTCTGCTGGACGCGGGCGCTGACGTGGCGCTGGGCGTCGACGGATCGGCGAGCAACGACTCGTCACACCTGTTGGCCGAGGCGCGCATGGCGCTGTTGCTCCAGCGCGTACAAGGGGCTCCGACCGCGCTCTCCACCGAGGAGGTGCTCTGGATGGCGACGCGGGGTGGGGCGGCGGTGCTGGGGCGGGACGACGTTGGTCAGCTCTCACCAGGTAAGGCGGCCGACGTGATCGGCCTGCGTCTGGACCGGCTCGATTATGCCGGCGCGCTCCACGATCCACTGGCCCCCTTGGTCTTCTGCCATCCGCAGCGGGTCGATCTCTCGGTCATCGACGGCGAGGTCGTGGTGGAGGACGGGTGGCTACAGACGATCGATCTGGGCCCGGTCATCGAGCGGCATAACCGCATCTCAAGAGCTCTAGTGGAGAGACACGTTGACTCAGCAGCTTGAGCGTGAAGCGCTTGATGATATTCTGCAGGCCAGGGATGTGGAGGCGCTCTCTGTGCGTGGTCTGATGGACTTGACCCGCGAGGAGATTGAGGACTATCTGCCGGACGGTATCTGCCGTGTAGATCCGCGGAACGGCGACCGCATCCTGTACCACTCCTCGCGCGGCAGCCGCCCTCATGACAACGTTCCAGAGTCGGAGGGGGAGATACCCGAGCGAAAGTGCACGATCTGTCGAGGCGAGACCACGGGCGTCATCGACGTGGCGGATCTGAGCGAGGGGTTCACCTTCATCAACAAGAACCTGTTTCCGATTCTCTATCCGTTTGAGGAGCAAGGCAAAGTCTCCGGGCTTCACTTCTTGCAGTGGACCTCGTCGCGGCACGACAGGGATTGGCACAACATGCCACAGTGCGATCGCGTGGTGGTGATGAAGCGGCTGGCAGCCCTGGAGAGGACGCTGCTGGCGGAATCGGATCAGCTCCCCGCCGCCGACGAAGGTCATTCCCGTCACAGGGCCTTCGTGGTCATCATCAAGAACTACGGGCATCTGGTCGGTGGGTCACTGATTCACGGTCATCAGCAGATCGCGTTCATCCAAGCGGCAGGCGTGATGCCGCGTCACTTCCGCGACAACGCGCGTTTCGAGCGAGAGCACGGGGAGACGTTCTCCTCCCATATGCTTTGGGAGACGGCGGCTGAGCTGGTGATCAAGGACTACGGCCCAGCTCTGCTGGTGGTCCCCAGCTTCATGCGGCGTCCCTATGACATGATGCTGCTTCTGAAGGACGTGAGCAAGGCGTACCTGCATCAGCTGGATGAGGCGGAGTTGGAGGCCGTCGCCGAGGGTTGGCATGACGCCATTCGAGCGATCCGGGAGATCATGCCCAGGATGGGACGGGAGATCGCCTACAACGTGATCACCAACAACGGCCCAGGGGCCGGGCTTTATGTCGAGTTCCTGCCCTACACCCAGGAGATCGGCGGCGTGGAGCACCTGGGCTTGTTCGTGTGTCAGGAGCTCCCGGAACGGGCGGCGGCGGGCCTTCGGGGCGTGGTGCTTTGAGGAGGGAGATATGCACATCGGGTTTCTGAACCCACAGGGAAACTTCGATCCCGACGACAGCTATTGGACCGAGCATCCGGACTTCGGAGGACAGTTGGTCTACGTCAAGTCCGTGGCGCTGGCGATGGGCGAGATGGGGCACAGGGTGGACATCCTCACCCGTCAGATCGTCGATCCCGAGTGGCCGGAGTTCTCCGAGCGGTTCGCCAGCTATCCGGATGCGCCCAATGTGCGCATCGTGCGCCTGCCCGCTGGCCCCGACGAGTTTCTGCGCAAGGAGTTGCTCTGGCCGCATTTGGTACGGGACTGGGTGCCGAATGTCCGTGACCTCTACAAGGATGAGGGGGATCTGCCAGACGCTTTCACGACCCACTACAGCGACGGTGGTGTGTGCGGCGCGCTCATTGAGGACGAGACAGGCGTTCCATTCACCTTCACCGGGCACTCCCTCGGCGCCCAGAAGATGGACAAGCTGGACGTCACGCCCGAGAATCTAGAGGAGATGGACGACCACTTCCACTTCGCGCGGCGCATCGTGGCCGAGCGACTGAGCATGAACCGCTCGGCCGTCAACGTCACCAGCACGGAGCAGGAGCGCTTCGAGCAGTACAGCCATCGCGCTTACCGGGGTGCCAGCGATGTCCAGGATGATCGTCGCTTTGAGGTCATCCCACCCGGGGTCAACCTTGATATCTTTGGCGCCGACGCGCGCTCTGCCAATGAGGAGGCCACTCGCGAGCACGTGCGGGCCCGGCTGGCGCGGGACATCGACGAAGGACGGCGTTCGCTGTCGGCCATTGTAGCCTCCAGCAGGCTCGATCACAAGAAGAACCACGTCGGTCTGGTGCGGGCCTTTGCCCGCAGTGATCTCCTTCGAGAGCGAGCCAACCTGGTCTTCATCACCGGCGCGCTGGATGACCCGCTCCGTGACGATGGCGAGGCCGGCCCAGGCGAGCGGGAGGTGCTGGCGGAGATTCGACAGGTGGTGGCTGCGAACGCTTTGTGGGGCGCCGTTAGTGCCTTTGGCCTACAGGGGCAGCCGGCGTTGGCGGCCTGCTACCGTTTCTTCGCGGAGCAAGGCTCGGTCTTTGCCTTGACGGCCCACTATGAGCCCTTTGGCCTGGCCCCCTTGGAGGCCGCCGCGGCGGGCCTCCCGGTGATCGTGACGCAGAACGGTGGCCCCAGCGAGAGCCTGCGCGAGGGGAGCACCGAGTACGGCGTGTTGGTCGACCCCGCCGACCCAGGGGACATTGCCCGCGGCCTGGAGCGTGTGCTGATTGACGAGGGCGCATGGCGGGCGTTTGCCCAACGCGGGCAGCAGCGCGTGCTAGATCGGTATACATGGGAGCGGACGGCACAGAACTACTTGAAGGTGATTGACGAGATCATCGATGCACCGGAGGCGCGTCGCCCAGAGGAGCTCCTGCCTATCCACGCCTACTTCCGCGATCCGACGCTGGCGAACGATGTCAACCTAGAAGAGCTCGCTGAGCTCACGTTCCCACCGGATTCGTAGGAGCAGAACTTGTATATTGGGACCAGCACCTGTCGGTTTCTGACTGACACCTTGCGGCACGTCATCTTGCTCCCGAAGAAGCGAATCAGGATACCTTGATATGCTGCACAGGAACCCGACAGATCTAAGACATTCCCGGCTGCTCTGGAGGATGGTTGATGAACATCCCTGATGGCGATCTGGACTTCCTCGCTGTTGGCGAGACGTTGGTCGACTTCATCTCCGAGGAGGACGTGGAATCGCTGCGCGAAGCGTACACCTTCCGTAAGTATCAGGGTGGGTCCCCTGCCAATATCGCCGTGAATGTCGCCAAGCTGGGCGGCACCTCTGCTGTCATCTCCAAGACGGGCATCGGGAACTTCGGCCAGTTTCTCAAGGCGGAGCTGCAGCGCGCCGGCGTGATCACGGACTACCTGGTGATGGACCATCTCGTCCATACGACCGTGATATTCGTCTCCCGCACTGAGGGGACGCCAGATTTCGAAGCGTTCCGGGCAGGTGACTACAAGCTGGAGCCTGCAGAGGTGAGCGAGGAGGCGGTTCAGCGGGCCAAGGTGATCCACGCTTCGACCTTTGCCCTCTCTCGGGAGCCCTGTCGCTCGGCGGTGGAGAAGACCTTCCAACTGGGCGAGGAACATAGCAAGATCATCTCTCTCGACCCTAACTACAGCCGTCAGATCTGGCCCAACTACCGCGAGGCCAGGAGCGTGCTGGAGCGTATGCTTGGCTATGCCACGATCACCAAGCCCTCGCTGGATGACGCGGGCCGAATCCTTGGGCTCGGCCAAGCGCCAGAGGCTGTTGTTGAGTGGTTCCACGAGATGGGGCCGCCGATCGTGGTGCTGACTATGGGGGGCGATGGCATACTGCTCTCCGAGGAGGGCGAGACGACGTACGTCCCTGCACGCGAGGTAGAGGTGGTCGACGCCACCGGAGCCGGCGACTCCTTCTGGGCCGGCTTCTTGACCGCGCTGCTGGACACGCATTCGTTGGAGCGGTGTGTCCTTTTCGCTCGGGAGATCGTAGAGCGAAAGCTGACCACGGTCGGTCCGCTGCCGGATACGATTGACTGCGAGGATGTTTACGCGACAGTGATGGGCGATGCTTTACAGGGACTGCCTCACTCTCCAAACCGACTTGCAGGATCAGCGACTGCGTAGTATGATATGCGAATATTAAGAGCGTGTTAAGCGTGTTAAGCGTGCGCTAAGAGCGGACTAGGAAGCTCTGACTGCCCCCCATCAGTGAGAACCGGTTCGTGAGGAGGGGATATGGAGATCGAAGCGAAGTTCGCGGTCCCAGACGTCGCGACCTTTCAGCGGCTGCAGGCGGTCAAGCACGTTGCTGGTTTCTCTCTCTCCGCGCATCAGGTTCAGCAGGTTCACGACACATACCTGGACACCGATGAACGCCTGATCCTGGCTAGCGGCTACGCCTGTCGCTGCAGGGAGACGGAGTTGGAGACGTTGATCACTCTCAAGGGATTGGGCAAGGCTGAGGGTGCTATCCACCGCCGGAAGGAACTGGAAATCTCTCTTTCCAGCTACGAGCCACCGCAGGATTGGCCCGAGAGCCCCGTGCGAGATCTTGTGCTGCAGGTGATTGGCGATGCTCCGCTGACCCCCCTCTTTGATCTGCGACAGACGAGGGTCTTCCGCCGCATGCGTCACGGCGAGCTGCTGTTGGCCCAGTTCAGCCTAGACAACGTTCGCATCGTCGCCAAGAAGAGACGGAGAAGCCACTTCGAGCTGGAGGTCGAGTTGGCCCCCCAGGGAACAGGGAGCGACATGGGGGAGATCGTGGCCTACCTGCAGGACGAGTGGAACCTGGTGCCGGAGCCCCGCTCGAAGTTTGAGCGTGCGTTGGCCTTCCTGGATGAAGGGAAACCGGGAGGCGATCTGCTGACCGCGCAGGAGCGGGCGATCTTGGTTCAGGTCTCAAAACGGAATGACCTCTACGGTCGGAGAGCACGGGGTCTGTTGCTGCTCGACGAGGGTGTGTCGCAGGATGAGGCTGCGCAAGAGGCCGATAGAACCCCACGAACGATACGGCGCTGGCTGAAAGCCTTCAAACGAGAGCGACTGGGAAGCTTTCCCGACCGTGTGCTACAGGAGATTCAATCGACCCAGGCAGCGATCTTGCCACACATGCCAAGTCCAGAGATTGACGAGTCCGAGGAACAGGAGGAGACTTCGCCACACCCTGAGCCCCAGCCACTCAAAGCTCTGTTCAAGCGCTACCTTGTGGATCGGGATCACGCACGCAGCGTGGCCGACCACGCGCTGGCGCTATTCGATCACCTTGGCGCCTTCCATAAGCTGCCGGCGGAGCGCCGGTCTCTCCTGGAGACCGCAGCGTTGGTGCACAACATCGGCCTGGGATCCGACACGGACCGTCATCACACGGCGGGCCGTGACATCCTCCTGACGACTCCGCCACAGGAGTTGGATGAAGAGGAACGCCTAATGGTGGCGATGACGACCTACCTGCACCGCAAGCGCATAACGTCCAAGAAGCTCGATAAGAAGACGTCCAAGGAGGCCTTCACGGACTTGCCAAGACAAGCGCAGGACGAGGCCTTGATCCTATCCGCTCTGGTCCGGTTGGCGGATGGTTTGGACTACTCCCAGACCCAGAGCAGCGAGCTGGGTCAGGTCGCACGGAAAGACCGCCTGATCGACATCGAGGTGACGGGCCCCTACGCCACCATCGACGCCGCCCGGGCCCAAGAGAAGAGCGACCTGTGGCAGCTTCTGTTCGGGATGGAGCTGCGGTTCAGGCCGGCGCACGTGGAGCTGGATCTGATGCCCTACGCCGAGCCAGAGCAGACGGCTGAAGTGCCCATCGATTTGATGCCCGAGAAACCGCCCGAGCATCCAGACCTGTCCGCGGATGATACGATGGATCAGGCGGCGCGCAAGATCCTCACGTTCCACTTCCAACACATGCTATACCATGAGCCGGGCACCCGCGCGGGCGAGGACATCGAGGAACTGCACGACATGCGTGTGGCCACCCGCCGCATGCGGGCCGCCTTCCGAGTGTTCGACGATTACGTGGATGGGAAGCAGTTGAAGCCCATACGCAAAGGCGCCAGGCGCACCTGCAGCAAGCTGGGCAGCGTACGGGATCTGGACGTCTTCTGGGAGAAGACACAACGCTATCTCGACGCGCTACCACCGGAGAGACAGGATGACTTGATGCCGCTTCGAGAGGCCTGGGAGGCGGAACGGGAGCAGGCACGGGAGGATATGCTGGCCTACCTGGACAGCGACCGCTACACTGAGTTTAAGGAACGCTCTGCCGAGCTGATGCAGATGCCAAATGTCTGGGATTTGCCTGCGTTGACTAAGAAGGGAGAGGCAGTACCCCATCGGGTGCGTCACGTCGTGCCGGTGGAAGTCTACGAGCGTCTGGCCGGGGTGCTGGCCTACGACGAGTGGGTGAACAACCCCGACATCTCGCTGAAACGGCTGCACCGGCTGCGAATCGCGGGCAAACGTCTGCGCTACACGCTGGAGTTCTTCGAAGAGGTGCTGGCACCCCAGACCAGCGACCTGATCAAGCAGATGAAGAGGCTGCAGGATCACCTGGGGGATCTGCAGGACGCGGTAGTGGCCAGCGAGCTACTGCGTGACTTCCTGACCTGGGGCACGTGGGGGCACGCCAAGGGCAAGAAGGCGAAGACACCCAAAGAGCCCGTCGTCGCACCCGGCGTGGCCGTCTACATGGGGGACAAGCAGGCGGAGCTTAAGCGCCTGTTGGATACATTCCCGGGGATGTGGACCTATTTCCGGAGCCCCGAGTTCAAACAGACAGTGGCAGTGGTCTTGGCGCCGCTGTAGACGCATCGAAGGAGCGCGATAGACCGGGAAAGCGGCATAAGAAGAGGTTGAACCCACTTGCACGAGCGACCATACGGCCCGCACTGTAGATAGATGGAGGTTTTCGATGGGGAAGAAATACAAGAAGAGCGGGAAGATAAAGAACAGCTTCTACGAAGATGAGCTGGCGAAACTCCAGGGCGAACTGGTCAAGCTGCAGTACTGGATCAGGGACCAGGGCTTGCGGGTGATCGTCATCTTCGAGGGACGCGATGCCGCCGGCAAAGGGGGGACCATCCGACGGATCATGCGCCGCCTGAATCCCCGTATGGTCCGCGTGGTGGCGTTGCCCAAACCCAGCGATCGAGAGCAGCGGCAGTGGTACTTCCAACGCTACATCGAGCATCTCCCAGCCGACGGCGAGATGGTGCTGTTCGACCGTAGCTGGTACAACCGCGCCGGTGTGGAGTGGGTGATGGGTTTCTGCAATCAGGATGAGTATCGACACTTCCTGCACGAGTGCCCAGTGTTCGAACGCATGTTGGTACGCGACGGGATTATCCTGATCAAGTACTGGTTCGAGATAAGCCCCGAGGAGCAGGAGCGGCGTTTCCGGAGTCGCAACCAGGATCCCCGCAAGCTCTGGAAGCTCAGCCCGATGGACATGGAATCTCGCGCCCGGTGGGACGAATACTCCAAGGCCAGAGACGCGATGCTTGCCTACACGGACATCGAGGAGGCCCCCTGGTACATCGTGCAGGCCAACGTCAAGAAACACGCCCGTCTGAACTGCATCGCCCACCTACTGACCGTGATCCCTTACCAGGACCTGACCCCCGATCCGGTGGACTTCTCACCGCGAGAGGACTCAGGCTATCAACGGCCCCGTACGGGAGAGGGACTTAGCTACGTCCCTCTCGTCTACGGATCGGCGTACGACGATAACTGACGGAGATGGCCGATGAGCGAAGCAGTGGATAAGGAGAGCGCCATGGAGATGTACGATGAGAACGGCATCATCACGCCGGAGTACTATGAGCATGAGCTGCGCAGACTCCAGACGGAGCTGATTAAGCTGCAATACTGGGTCAGGGATCAAGGCCTCAGGGTCATCGTCCTGTTCGAGGGGCGCGACGCGGCAGGCAAGACAGAAGTGATCGGGCGCCTCACACAGCGTCTCAACCCACGCCTGGCGCGATCTGTGGCTCTGAGTAAGCCCAGCGACAGGGATAGTCGACAGTGGTACTTCCAGCGCTACGTTAAGCACTTTCCCGCGAAAGGGGAGTTGGTCTTCTTCAACCGCAGCTGGTACAACCGTGCTGGCGTCGAGTGGGTGATGGACTTCTGCACCGAGGAGGAACACCGTCACTTCCTGAATGAGTGCCCCGAGTTTGAGCGTATGCTGGTGCGCGAGGGGTTCACGCTGATCAAGTACTGGCTCTCGGTGAGCGCTGAGGAACAGGAGCGTCGCTTCCAGGCCTGGATGCAGGATCCGAGGACGCGATGGCGGTTCACCCCCATCGATCGGGAGGCCCGAAAGCGCTGGGTGCAGTATTCCAAGGCCAAGGACGCCATGATGGCCCATACAAACATCGACGAGGCCCCCTGGTACGTCATTGAAGCTGACGTGCGACAGCACGCGCAGCTGAACATTATGGCCCACATGCTGAACCTGATACCCTACAAGGACCTGACGCCCGAGCGAGAGGAGCTGCCGCCACGCGAACGGGAGGATACAGGCTACGTGCGTCCTCCCATGAGCGAGCAGAACTTCGTGCCGCAGGTCTACGGCGGGGAGCGTGCGACAGGGTGACAAGGAGATGAAGGGACAGGTACAATCTGCCCTGGATCTGGTGATCCAGGCCGAGCAGATTGGATATACGTTGGGGAAAGCGGTGCAGGGTGACAGGGTAACAAACAATGGGGAAGAAGGATAAGAAGAAGAGCAAGAAACAGAGTGATGTCATTGATTTGAGGGACCCTAGCCTCTATGTCAACCGTGAGCTGAGCTTTCTACGGTTCAATCACAGGGTGCTGGAAGAGGCGCTGGATACGGGGCATCCGTTGCTGGAGCGGATCAAGTTCCTCTCCATTGTCGCCAGCAATCTGGACGAGTTCTTCATGGTTCGCGTCTCTGGGCTGCGTCGACAGCTGGCGGCCGGAGCGCTGAAGGCGCCGCCTGATGGCATGACGCCGGCTGAGCAGTTGGCCGCCATCCGTCGCCAACTGCTGCCACAGCTGGCTCAGCAGTACGAGTGCTGGCACGAGGACCTGCTGCCGAAGCTCCGCAAGGCCGGCGTCGAGATCCTGCGTTACGAGGACCTCAAGCGTAAGCAGTGCAAGCTGATGCGATCCTATTTCAAGGAGGAGATCTTTCCCGCTCTCACGCCGCTGGCCTTCGACCCGGGACATCCATTCCCCCTCATCTCGAACCTCAGCATCAATTTGGCTGTGGTCGTCAACGACGCTCGACATGGTCGGCGATTCGCCCGGTTGAAGGTACCAAACACCTTCCCCCGGTTGCTGCGCATCCCCAGCGAGGAGGCGGCCGACGAGTATCAAAGCCTGGGACTTGCCCAGGCGATGTCCAACAACTTTGTCTGGCTGGAGGAGGTCGTATCTGCTAATCTGGATATGCTCTTCCCTGGCGTGGAGGTCGTGGCTGCCTATCCGTTCCGTGTCACGCGGGATGCCGATCCCGAGATCGAGGAGGACGAGGCCTCGGACCTGCTGGTCGCTATCGAGGAGAGCGTTCGGAAGCGCCACTTCGGCTCGGCGGTGCGGTTGGAGATCGACGAGACGATGCCGGATCAGGTTCGAGACATCCTGATCTCCAACCTCGGTCTGGCTCCGTATCAGGTCTACACCGTGGATGGCCCCCTTGGCCTGGCCGACGTGATGGAGATGACGGACGTCAACCGCCCCGATTTGAAGGACAAGCCCTTCCACCCATCGGTACCTCCTCAGTTGTCGACCGAGGAGAGCATTTTCTCCGTCATCCGCCGTCACAACATGCTGGTCTACCATCCCTACGACAGCTTCGATCCGGTGGTGAGGTTTGTCCGCGAAGCGGCGCGTGACCCGGAGGTGCTGGCCATCAAGCAGACGCTCTATCGCGTGGGGCCGAACTCGCCCATCGTAGCTGCCTTGATGGATGCTCGCGAGAACGGGAAGCAGGTAGCCGTGCTGGTGGAGCTGAAGGCCCGCTTCGATGAGGAGAACAACATCGTCTGGGCTCGGTCGTTGGAGGAGGCGGGCGTCCACGTGGTCTATGGCCTGGTGGGGCTGAAGACGCACGCCAAGATCTGCCTGGTGGTGCGTCACGAGCGCGACGTCATTCGTCGCTACGTCCATATGGCCACGGGCAACTACAACGACGTGACCGCCCGCGTCTACGCCGACCTGGGCTATTTCACCTGTGACCCGGATATGGGCGCCGATCTTTCTGACCTCTTCAACGCCCTGACCGGCTATTCGCGGAAGGATGATTACCGCAAGCTTCTGGTCGCGCCGGGAAAGATGCAGGAACAGATCATCGCCCGCATCGACCGCGAGATTGAGCAGCATGAGGAGCATGGGGATGGTTACATAGCCCTCAAGATGAACTCCTTGGTTGACAAGTACTGCATCAGGGCGCTTTACCGCGCTTCGCAGGCCGGGGTGAAGGTGGATCTACAGCCGCGAGGCATCTGCTGCCTGCGCCCGGGCGTGCCGGGCGTGAGCGACAATATCGAGGTGACGTCCATCGTTGGGCGTTTTCTCGAGCACGCCCGTATCTACTACTTCCGCAATGGAGGCGACGAGGAGATCCTGACCGGCAGCGCCGACCTGATGCCGCGCAACCTCTACCGCCGCGTCGAGACGCTCTTTCCGGTGGAGGATCCCGCCCTGAAGACCGCGCTGCGGGATCAAATCCTCAACGTCCATCTGAAGGACAATGTGAAAGCCCGCCGCATGCTGCCCGACGGCGGCTATGAGTGGGTGAAGCCCCAGGACGACGAGCCGAAGATCAACTCGCAGCTGTGGCTGATCAAGCACCGAGGCGTCTGGCACGGCGAGGAGTAGAGTAACCTTTGAGGATAGCGTTGATCGGCGACGTGCACGCCAACCTGCCGGCCCTGGAAGCTGTGCTCGACCAGGCGCATGAGCAGGAGGTCGAGGCGATCTGGAACGTCGGCGATTTCGTCGGCTATGGCTCTTTTCCTAACCAGGTGATCGAGCGCCTTAGAGACGAAGAAGTGGTCAGCATCGCGGGCAACTACGACCTCAAGGTGTTGAAGTTCAAGAAGAAACGCAAGAAGTGGCGGAGGAAGAAGCAGTCGCAGAAGTTCCTGGCCTTCCAGTGGACGCGTGACGTCCTCGTCAAGAAGAACCGCAAGTACCTCGGCTCGCTCCCCGAGGAGAGGGAGCTCCAGATTCAGGGTCTGCGTATCCTTCTGACGCACGGCAGCCCGGCTTCAGAGAAGGAGCATCTCACCCCCGATACCCCGGAGGAGCGGCTGCGCGAGCTGGCCTCGATGGTCGAGGCCGATGTGGTGATCTGTGGTCACTCGCATCTGCCCTTCGCGCGGCACGTGAATGGTGTGCATTTCATCAATACCGGCAGCGTGGGCCGGCCCGACGACAGCGACCCACGTGCCTGCTACGCTGTGCTGCAGGTCGGGCACGCCTCAGGTCGGGACGTCCAGGTGCGCCACCACCGTGTGGCGTACGACGTGGGGAGCGCGGTCGCCGCCATTCGTGGACGTGGGTTACCAGAATCGTTTGCCCAGATGATGATCCAGGGCCGCGCTCTGGACGACGTGATGGAGAGAGCCCAGGCGTGGGATACGCCTGTTCCAGGCGGACTTCCGTGGGAAGGAGTGGAGGTGGAACGGCGCTTGGAGGCTGTGCTGCAGCTGGCGGAGAGCTATGATTACGAGGAGGAGCATACCCGTCACGTGACGGAGCTGTCCCTGCGTCTGTTCGACGAACTGCAGCCGCTGCATCGGCTGAGCGCGGAGGAGCGCTTCTGGCTGCGCTGTGGCGCCCTGTTGCACGACATCGGTTGGATCGAGGGGCAGAAGGGGCATCACAAGACGTCCCGCGATCTTATCCTGGACGCGTCGGAGCTGCCGTTTGATGAGCGGGAGCGGCTCATCGTGGCCTCCATCGCCCGCTACCACCGTCGGGCGCTCCCCAAGGACAAACACGATCACTTCGCCGCGCTGTCGCCGGTGGATCAGTACCACGTGATCGTTCTGGCAGCGCTTCTGCGGGTGGCCGACGGCCTTGATCGTACCCATCGTAACGTCGTCGAGGATCTCTCCTGTGATATCTCGCATCGACAGATCGCTGTGTGCTGCGATGTGCGCATGTACCCCATACCAGAGCGGGAGAAGGCGCTGCACAAGGGGGACTTGCTGGAGCGTGCCTTCGAGCGGGAGCTGCTGATCGAGTGGCAGTTGGTCTGACGGCAGGCGGCGGATTGCAGATCCGCTAGGAGCAGGAGGTGGTTACGTTGCTTATTCGAGGCGGCACGCTGGTGACCTCTCAAGGTCCGCTGGAAGCGGACCTCCTGGTGCAGGGGGAGCGCATCAAGGCGCTTGGCCATGGGCTCCCAGAACCCCATGGCGGGCAGGTCATAGACGCCGAGGGCTGCTACGTCCTGCCCGGCGTCATCGATGCGCACACGCATATCAAGCTCGACACCGGCGTCTACCAGACGCACGATGATTGGTTCATCGGCACGCGAGCGGCGGCCTGTGGCGGCGTCACCACGGTGGTCGACTTTGCCACCCAGTTTCCTGGTCAGACATTGGCTGAAGCGGTTGAGGCTCGCTTGGAGGAGGCCCGCCATGCAGCCATTGACTACGCCCTGCACGCCATGGTCACGGATCTTCCCCCCGGTCGGGAGGATGAGATCGCCGATCTGGTGGCGCTGGGTACGCCTAGCGCCAAGCTCTACACGACCTACCGGCCCAATTACTACGCTGACGATGCGAAGATCTTGCGGTTGATGAGGGCTTGCGCTGACCATGCCGTCCTCCCCCTGGTTCACTGCGAGAACGATGACTTGGTCACCAGCCGGACTGAAGCGCTGGTTGCGGCCGGAGAGACGATCTGGCGGCATCACGGGGCGTCTCGCCCCGCGCTCGCCGAGCAGGAGGCGGTTCAGCGGATGCTCTTCCTGGCCGAAGCGGCAGGGTCCCCAGTGCATATCTGCCACTGTTCCACGGCGCGCTCCGTGTCTCTGGTCGCCGAAGCTGTGGATGCTGGTCAGCTCGCGACGTGCGAGACGTGTCCGCAGTATCTGCTTCTGGACAGGTTGGTCTACGAAGGGCCTGAGCCCTGGCGCTACATCCTTCAGCCGCCGCTGCGAGATCCAGAGGAGCCCGAACGGCTCTGGAGGTTGGTTGAAGCTGGGTTGGTGGACTTGATCGCCACGGACCACTGTGACTACACCAAGGCTCAGAAGCTGGCTTTGAATGACTTCACCGAGACGCCGGGTGGGCTCCCTGGGATGGAGACGTTGCTTCCCTTGATGTTCACCTACGGTGTCGCTGACGGCCGTTTGACGCTTTCGCGCATGAGCAAGCTTCTCTCCGCCAATCCGGCGCGGCTGTGGGGCCTGTGGCCGAAGAAGGGCGCGCTCCAGCCTGGTTCGGACGCCGATATTGTGGTCTATGATCCGGCCCCGACGGGCCAGATCAGCGCTGAGAATCTCCATCACCTCGCCGGCTACACGCCCTACGAGGGTATGGACGTGCGCGGGCAGGTGAAGGCGACCATCTCTCGGGGCCAGGTCGTCTACCGCGAGGGTCGCTTCGTCGGGCTCGAGGGGCGGGGAGAGTTCGTGAAGCGCCGGCCTTTGGCGTGACGGTGGCGTGACGTTTGTCATAGGGCGGGGGCTTGACGCTTGTCATTAGGATGGGACATCGGCCGCTGAGGTGACGGGTAGGCTGGCCCAGGGTGGGGGGGGCAATCGCGGTACCCTTAAGCTCAGACGCGTCACAGTTACAGCGAATGATGCTGTGGGGTCTCCGGGTGACCCAGGCGGAAGCGTCTCTCTCCCTCTTGTGGTCAGAGTGTTTCAATAGTGTCCCGCTTCTCCCCGCTTCCCGTCCATCCATCTCACGTTGTGTCATCTGAAGGACATGCTATACTTGCACGTAGGCGTATCATTGGAAGCTGATCGTCCCCACGATGATTATTGGCGTCGGATTGCGAATCTGACTGGAGCTTCGTGGGGTGCGTATCTGGTAAGGAGGGTTTCCTGTGGAGCTAAATCGCTTTCTCCCCATCGCCCGTGGCGACGAACCTGCTGACCTTCTGCTTCGCAACGGACTGGTCATCAACGTTTTCACCGGTGAGACCGTCGAAGCTGACGTTGCCATTGCCGGGGACACCGTCGTCGGTGTCGGCCAGACGTACGACGCTGAGCGAGAGATCGATCTTGAAGGGCGCTATGTCTGCCCGGGACTCATCGATGCCCACGTCCACGTCGAATCCTCGATGGTTACGCCGCCTGAGTTCGCCCGAGCTGTGCTTCCTCGCGGCACTACGACTGTCGTCACTGATCCCCATGAGATTGCCAACGTCGCCGGCGCCAATGGGATTCGCTACATGCTGAGCGTGTCCGAGGGACTGCCCCTGACGGTCTTGGTGAATCTCCCGTCTTGCGTCCCGGCCACAGAGATGGCCACCGCGGGGGCGGAGCTGACCGCTGATGATCTGATCGGCCTCGCGGATCTGCCTCGCGTGGTTGGTCTGGCCGAGTTCATGAATGTACCGGGATTGGTGCTGGGAGATCCAGAGGCATTGGCGAAGATCGAGGCTTTTCAGGAGAAGCTCATCGACGGTCATTCACCTGGCCTGAGCGGTAAGTGGCTTCAGGCGTATGTCGGCGCTGGCCCTGGGTCCGATCACGAGTGCACCACGCCTGAGGAGATGACGGAGAAGCTGCGGCTGGGCATGCGTGTCTTCCTCCGAGAGGCCACGGGTGCCAAGAACCTGCGTGACCTGCTGCCAGCCATCACTCAGGACAACAGCCGCCGCTGTGGCTTCTGCACCGACGACCGTCATCCGAGCGATCTCCTGGATGAGGGCCACATCGACTACATGCTCCGCGTGGCCGTTGCAGAGGGCCTCGACCCCATCACCGTGATCCGCATGGCGACGATCAACGCCGCGGAGTGGTTCCGCCTGTGGGATCGCGGCGCTATCACCCCCGGTAGGCGGGCGGATGTGGTGATCTTCTCCGATCTGCACGATTTTCACGCTGAGATGGTCATCGCTGGTGGTCAACTGGTGGCGCGGCAGGGTGAACCGGTGGGCCAGTGGCCGGAACCCAGCCTGGACGTCGCTGCGCTCACGGCTGCCGTGCGCGGCACGGTCAATGTCGATTGGGATGAACTGGACTTCACCATTTGGGCTCCCGATTCCGATGAGGAGCGTGTGGATGCGCGAGTGATTGGTCTGGTGCCTGATCAGATCGTCACACGACATCTCGTGAAACAGATGCCGGTGACTGCCGGTCAGGTTGTCGCCGACGTCGAGCGCGATATCTTGAAGCTGGCTGTCGTCGAGCGGCACCGGGGTACCGGCAACGTAGGCTTGGGCTTCGTACACGGTTTAGGGCTGAAGCGAGGCGCGCTGGCCGGGAGCGTCGGTCACGATGCTCACAATCTGACGGTAGCTGGATGCGACGATGGTTCGATGATGACTGCTGCCCGCGGCGTCGGTGAGCTCGGTGGTGGGCTGGTTGCCGCTGTCGATGATCACGTGCTTGCTCAGGTGCCGCTGCCTATCGGGGGCTTGATGTCCGATCAGTCGTTGGAAACCGTCCGAGGTCAGATGGACGAGCTGATGGAGGCAGCCCAAGGCCTGGGGTCGACGCTGCACGACCCCTTGATGACCCTTGGCTTCCTGGCTCTGGAGGTGATACCCTCTCTGAAGCTCACGGATCAGGGTCTGGTGGACGTGGAACAGTTCAGTTTCGTGTCCCTTTTTCCCTAGGAGGCGCTACGACGAGCGGAGCTGACGCCGCTTTACTTCCCTTCCCTCCAACTGCTGCTCCTGCGACGAGAACGCCCAGTCCGACGCCTATCGTTGTGACGGAAGCGAGGGTGATCTACCACAAAGGATTCGACTAGGGGGGCGTCGGTGTCTATCAGCCGGAAGCGCTTCCTTGGCTTGATATGCTCGTCCAATTAGCAGGGGATCCCCCGACCTGGCATGGCCCTGAGAGGGAGCCGGGCGATGGGATCGAGGTTGTGCCGCTGCCGGCGGGGTATCATTGGGAAGCCACCGGGGGCTTTGAGGCCCTGCCGAATGGTGAGGCATGGTGGGCTGAGTCGAGCCTGGTAGGGACTGCATGCTTGATCGGCCCTGGAGGGACTGTGTTGGTGGAGGTGCCACTTCAAATAGCTTTCCGCAGCGAGGGCGGGGATCTGGAACCTGGCCCGGAGCCGACGCCCACCTGACCCTGCTGAATCAGGGCGCCGTCGGCGCCTTTGGTAGCGATGAGCGATCAGGATCATGCCTCAGGGCCCTCAAATCCCCGTGCCCAGCACCGCCGTGAGCAGCGCCGGCTCTTCTGGGTGGTTGCCGGTTTCCTGGTCGTGGGCGGCGGAGCTGCCATCGCACTGGCCTATGGCACTCGGGCTGTTGTGCTGGGCGCGGCCTGTCTGCTGGCTGGCGCCGCGATTCTGGCGATTCTGTGGGGGATGCTCTTGCTGATCGAACGTTGGGTGGAGTAGAACGAGGAGCTTGAATGCAAAGCAGTGTTTTGCTTGACTATCTGAATGACTTCTTGCGCGTCGAGGAGATTGAGGACCAGTCTCAGAACGGCGTCCAGGTCGAAGGGCCTGACGAGGTGTCGTTGGTCGCCTTCGCGGTGGATGGCTGTCAGGCCTCCTTTGAGCGCGCCGTCGCTGAGGGGGCTCAACTCCTCGTCGTCCATCACGGGCTTTTCTGGAGCGAGCCGCTCCGCCTGGTGGGACCGCATTTTCGACGGGTGAGGACGCTTGTCGAAGGGGGCTGTGGCCTCTATGCGATGCACCTGCCGCTGGACGCACATCCCGAGGTGGGCAACAATGCCGAGATGGTGCGTCTTCTGAGACTGGAGGGTAGACAACCTTTCGGTGAGTATCACGGACTAAAGATAGGGTTTGCCGGTCAGCTGGATCCCCCTGTGGATATGTCGACCCTAATTGGGCGCCTGGTCGAAGCTCTGGGGCGTCCTCCCATTCGTGTGCTCGATTATGGCCCTGAGGAGATCGGGCGTGTGGGCTGTGTCTCGGGCGGCGCTGCCTCCATGATGGATCAGGTGGCAGAGATGGGGCTGGATGCCTACATCACCGGCGAGACGAGCCACGAGTCCTTCCATCAGGCCATCGAGCGAGGGCTCAACGTGCTATTCGCGGGGCACTACGCCACCGAGACACTGGGTGTGAGGGCTCTAGCGCGTCATTTGGAGGAGCGGTTTGACCTGGATACGGTCTTCCTCGACATCCCCACCGGGATGTAGGCGATTGCGGAAGCGGGTAGATCATGCTATGATTGACCCGCTTCCGTGTTGAAGACAAGGAGGTGATGTGAACTGATCTTTCCCAGAAGACTTCTGCTGGCGAACTGTAATCTTTCCGTTTGATATCTCAACAGGAGGTGAAGAATGCGTAATCGTATATGGACCATTATGGGTTTCCTCGTTGTCGCAGCTATGGTTCTGACCGCCTGTGGCCAAGCCGCCACGCCTGAGCTAACCGAAGCGCCCACAGAGGAGCCGGAACCCCCCACAGAAGAGCCTGCCGTGGAGACTGACCTGCCTGTCAAGGCTGCGTATGTCTACATCGGCCCCCCAGGCGACCTAGGTTGGACCTATGAGCACGACCGAGGGCGCAAGATGCTCGAAGACAAGCTAGGCGACAAGGTCGAAACCACCTACATCGAGGACGTGCCTGAGGGCCCTGACGCGAAACGCGTCATCCGTCAATATGCCCAGGAAGGGTGGGACATCATTTTCACCACCTCTTTCGGCTATGTGGATCCTACGCTTGAGGTGGCCGAGGAGTTCCCCGATGTGCTCTTCGAGCACTGTTCGGGGTATAAGACGCGAGAGAATATGGCGACCTACTTCGGTCGTATTTATCAGCCGCGCTACCTATCCGGCATTGTGGCTGGCGAGATGACCGATAGCAATATCATCGGCTATGTCGCGGCGTTCCCCATCCCCGAGGTGATCCGCGGCATCAACGCGTTCACGCTTGGCGTGCGATCGGTCAACTCCGACGCCGAGGTGCGCGTGGTCTGGACCAACACCTGGTATGATCCAGTTAAGGAACGTGAGGCCGCCGAGGCCCTCCTCGACGAGGGCGCGGACATCATCACACAGCACCAGGATACCACCGAGCCTCAGAAGGCCGCCGCGGAGCGCGACGCGCTGAGCATCGGCTATGACTCTGATATGCGCCAGTTCGTCGGCGATACGGTCCTCACCAGCCCACAGTGGAACTGGGGTACCTACTACGTCGATACGGTGCAGGACGTCATCAACGGTACGTGGGACTCGCACCAGTTCTGGGGAGGTCTGGAGACGGGCGTCGTCAAGCTGGCCGAGATGAGCTCCTTGGTGCCAGATGACGTACGAGAGCAGGTTAACTCGGAGAGAGAGAGGATCACGGGGACTGATTGGGACGTCTTCTGCGGCCCCATCAACAACCAGGAAGGCGACGAAGCCGTTGCTGATGGCGAATGCATGTCCGACGGCGACATGCTGAGCATGAACTGGTTCGTCGAAGGTGTCGTTGGTGAGATTCCCGAATAGTCGAGTATGTGGGGCGCTAGCCCTGAGCTGCGTGCGTGGCATGAGTCCTAGGTCACGTGCGTGGCGTTAAACCCGAAGCCAGACCCTTGGGGCGCCGCCTGCGTTCAATCTGTGTGAGCATGGTAGGTTGGTCGGACTTACTGTGCTTAAGGCGGTAGGCGCGGCTGCCCTGAGGGTCTTTGTACTGGAAGAGAGAACGGATGATCGAGCGCGGGACACGAGAACCCGTCCTCCGCATGACGGGCATCACAAAGCGCTTCCCTGGGGTATTGGCGAATGATCACGTCGATCTAGAGCTCTACGAGGGAGAGGTGTTGGCCTTGCTCGGCGAGAACGGCGCCGGCAAGTCGACGCTGATGAGCGTGCTGTGCGGCCTCTATCGTCCCGATGAGGGGGCCATCACCCTACATGGCGATCTGGTTCACATTCAGTCTCCCCGAGATGCCTATGACCTGGGCATCGGCATGGTGCACCAGAACTTCATGCTGGTGGAGACGATGACGGTGGCGGAGAATGTTGTCCTTGGACTGCAGGAGCTCTCCTTTCAGCCCGAGTTTCGTCAGGTGAAGCGTCGTCTGAGGGAGCTAGGTGAGCAATATGGCCTGAAGGTCGACCCTGACGCCTACATCTGGCAGCTCTCGGTGGGGGAGCAGCAGCGGGTGGAGATCTTGAAGCTGCTCTATCGCGATGCGGATATCCTCATCCTCGACGAGCCGACTGCCGTGCTGACGCCGCAGGAGGTGGATGACTTGGTTGAGGTGTTGCGCCGGGTCGTGAAGGAGGGCAAGGCCGCTGTCTTCATCACGCACAAGCTTCGAGAGGTGATGATGTTCTCGGACCGCGTGACCGTGCTGCGCGGCGGCAAGAATGTGGCCACACGTGCGACGTCCGAGACCTCACCGGAGGAGCTGGCGCGGCTGATGGTGGGGCGTGAGGTCCTCTTCCAGCTAGAGAAGACCTCCTGCGAGTTAGGTGCACCTGTTCTCGACATTGAGAATCTGCAGGCCTTGAACAACAAAGGACTGCCTGCGCTGCGCGGTGTGTCGCTCACCGTCCGCGCTGGCGAGATCGTCGGCATCGCCGGGGTGGCCGGGAACGGTCAACATGAGCTGGCGGAGGTCATCACAGGTCTCCGTGACGCCGTTGGGGGTGCGGTGCACGTCAACCAGACCTGTATGACGAGCCGCTCTGGTGGCAACGCTCCTCTGCGTGCGATCCGAGCAGGTGTCAGCCACGTTCCGGAGGATCGTGTGGAGATGGGGTTGGTCGGGGATATGTCGGTTGCCGAGAACCTGTCCCTCAAGGCTTACCGCACGTCGGAGCTCTCGCGTGGCCCGGTGCTCTTCCCCGATAGAATGAGAGGCTTTGCCCGGGACCTGATTGATGGATTCGACATCGCCACGCCGGGACCCGAGACTCGGGTCAAGTTCCTTTCCGGCGGCAACCTGCAGAAGACCATCCTGGCGCGCGAGCTCACGGCTTGCGAGGGGTTGCTTGTCGCCGTCCACCCGACGCGCGGGCTGGACGTCGGCGCGACAGAGTCGGTGCGTGAGCTTTTGCTCCAGCAGCGTGACAAGGGAACAGCGGTGCTGCTGATATCTGAGGATCTGGACGAATTGTTGGAGATCTCGGATCGCATCGCCGTGATGTTTGAGGGTGAGATCGTGGGGGTCATACCGACAGGAGAGGCTGACATAGAGACCGTAGGGCTGATGATGGCCGGTGAGCAACCACAAGGGGTAGAGATCCGGGAAGGAGCCGTAAGGTGAGGATTGTCTTCGAGAAGCGCCAGCACGTCTCTCGCACCATCCGGGTGTTGGTTCCCATCCTATCGCTCGTCTTCGCCTTGATCTTCGGTGCGTTCCTGCTGCTCTTGTCTGGCGTTGACCCCTTCGTGGCCTACGCCGCGATGGCTAGAGGGGCCTTTGGTGATGTCCACGCCCTGGCCGAGACCCTGGTCAAAGCGATCCCACTGATGCTCACCGGGCTGGGCGTCTCGATTGCCTTCCGCATGTTGTTCTGGAACATCGGGGCTGAGGGGCAGCTGGCGATGGGCGGGCTTGCTGCGACGTGGGTTGCACTGTATGGGTCCGACTTGCTTCCCGGTTGGTCGGTGGTGCCAGCGGCAGTCCTACTAGGTATGGCGGCTGGTGCTCTTTGGGCGGCGATTCCCGCTTTCCTGCGTGCCTACCTCCATGTCAACGAGACCATCACCACGCTGATGATGAACTACATCGCGATCCTTCTGGTCTCCCACATGTACCATGGGCCGTGGCGCGACCCGGAGGGGTATGGCTTCCCGGGCACGGCGAGATTCCCTGAGGTAGCATGGTTGCCTCGTCTCTACGACCGCGCGCACGCTGGGCTCTTCTTCGCTTTGGTTGCCGCCGCGGTCTTATGGTTTGTGCTTCAGCGCACCAAGTGGGGATTCGAGCTTCGCATCACCGGCGAGAATCCGAAGGCGGCGCGCTGCGTTGGGATCAACATCCCCCGGCTGATCTTGGTGGCCATGCTGGTCTCCGGTGCCCTCTGTGGTCTGGCCGGGGTCTGCGAGGTCACCGGTGTGATGCGGCGCCTCCAGCAGGGTCTTACCGTAGGCTATGGCTACACGGCCATTATCGTGGCCTGGATGAGTCAACTGAACCCCTGGGGCGTTTTGTTCGTCGGCTTCTTGCTAGCGGGCCTTCTCGTGGGCGGCGATCAGATCCAGATGGCCATGGGCCTGCCAGCGGCCATGGGCCTCGTTCTACAGGGGGCTTTGCTCTTCCCTATGTTGGGTGGATCGTTGTTCGCGGAGTACAAGTTAAGGATTGTGCGCCCCGAACCTCGGGATGCTGTCGCGCCGCAGGAATCCTTAGCGAAGGAGTCTGAGTAGCGTGAACACTGTGGATCTGTCCTTATTGACCTCCCTTCTCACCATCACTCTTCGTGCTGGCACGTCGCTGCTCTACGCTACCATCGGAGAGATCTACACCGAGCGGTCGGGTATCCTCAACCTGGGGGTCGAGGGGATGATGATGGTAGGGGCGGTGTCTGCGTTCGCCATGGCGTATCATAGCGGCAGTTTGGTGCTTGGGGTGGTGATGGCGTTGATAGCGGGGGCCTTGCTGGCGTCGGTTCACGCTTTTCTTTCCGTCTCCCTGCGCGCCAATCAGGTGGTCAGCGGTCTGACCCTTACGCTGTTTGGCACGGGCCTGGCGAGCTTCCTGGGGCAGCGTCTGGGGCCGGGAGGCACGCGCTTGGTCGGGCTCGTGGGGCCGAGCCTGGCACGACTCCCAATCCCGGTCCTATCGGACCTACCTATCGTCGGCCCTTCCTTTTTTGACCAAGATATTCTTACCTACGGGTTGTATTGCCTGGTGCCCTTGGCGTGGTGGTATCTCTACAAGACGCGCCCCGGTCTCTACATGCGGTCGGTGGGTGAGAATCCTCAGACCGCCGATGCGATGGGCATTCGCGTCGGCGTGGTACAGTATGTCTATACCATGGTGGGCGGTGCCATGGCTGGCCTAGGGGGCGCGCATCTGTCCTTGGCGTATACCAAGGGCTGGACGGAGAACATTACCGGCGGCCGGGGGTGGATCGCTGTGGCCCTGGTTATCTTCGCCATGTGGGATCCGCTGCGGGCCGTGATCGGAGCGGCGCTCTTCGGCGGCATCAACGCGGTGCAGTTCCGCATGCAGGCGGCTGGCACCACCATCCCAGCGGCTCTGCTCAACATGTTGCCCTACATTGCTACCATCTTGGTGCTCGTCGTCATCACTTGGTGGGAGACGCTGCGCAAGCGCATCGGCGCACCGGGTGCGCTGGGCGTGCCCTATGCGCGTGAGGAGAAAGGGTAGCGTGAAGCGTAAAATGTGGAACGTTACTGCTTTGGTAGATGTGATGAGGGGAAGGCTATGTCTGACTTGATGCGACCTCAACCGCTTGATGTTCTTCTTGACCGGATCCTCGCCGAGCTGGAGACGACCGGCTCTCTCTTTGGCATCCATCGTTCGCTCTTCTATGCGCCGAAAGAGGAGGTTCCCTATGCCACGGAGATGTTTGGTCATCATCTGGCGACGCCCATTGGCCCGGGGGCGGGGCCACACACGCAGCTGACCCAGAACATCCTCGCGGCCTGGCTCGCCGGGGGGCGGTTCATCGAGCTGAAGACCGTCCAGATCATGGATGAGTTGGAGATCCCGCGTCCCTGCATCGACATGGCCGACGAGGGGTACAACGTGGAGTGGTCCCAGGAGTTGAAACTGGAGCAGTCGGCCCAGGAATACGTCAAGGCCTGGGTGCTGATCCACGTCCTGCGTCGTCTTCTCGGCTTCGAGAAGGAGACACCGTTCGGCACGGTCTTCAACATGAGCGTAGGATACGACCTGGAGGGCATCAAGAGCGAGCCGATGACGCGCTTCATGGGTCGCATGGAAGATGCTTCTGAGGGCATCGCGGAGCTTCAGGCCGTCCTGGAGGCGGACTATCCACAGTTCTCGGGCATCGACATCCCGACGCAGATGGTCAATAGCGTGACACTTTCTACCATGCACGGTTGCCCCCCGGAAGAGATTGAGCAGATCAGCCGCTACCTGGTGGAGGAACGGGGCCTGCATACGTTCGTGAAGCTGAACCCGACCTTGCTGGGCAAGGAGCAGGTCATGGACATTCTCCAAGGCCACCTTGGCTTCACGGAGATTCACATCCCCGATGAGGTCTTTGAGCACGATCTTCAGTACGATCAAGGTGTGGCTTTGATTCGCTCGTTGAAGGACGTGGCGGAGGAGCAGAGCCTGACCTTCGGCGCCAAGCTGAGCAACACGCTTGCCATGAGCAACCATCGGGACGTGCTTCCGGGAGATGAGATGTACATGTCGGGCCGGGCTCTCTACCCGATCACGATGGCGCTTTTCCGTACGTTGACGGAGGAGTTCGAGGGAGGGCTTGACGTCTCCTACTCGGCCGGCGCCGATGCGCTCAACGTGACGTCGATCCTGTCTTGTGGCGCCTTGCCCGTCACGTCGGTCTCTGATCTCCTGAAGCCCGGTGGCTACTCGCGCTTTCTCCAGTACCTTGAGAATCTGGAGCGAGACATGCGGGAGATAGGCACGTCTAGCCTCGAGGAGCTGGCGCAGGACCGTCTGGCGAGTCTGGAATGGGAGGCTTCGCGAGCTCTGGAGCAGGAGCGGTACAAGAAGAGCTACCACCCGTATGATCTGCCCAAGGTCGCGTCTGGCTTGGACCTCTTTGACTGCATCGCCGCGCCCTGCCGGGAACAGTGTGCCGTCCTCCAAGACGTGCCTGAGTACGCTCACTTGATCGCTGAAGGGGACTACGACCGAGCGCTGGAGGTTATTCTCCATCGAAACCCACTGCCCAACGTCACGGGCTACGTCTGCGATCACCTCTGCCAGACGCGGTGCACGCGCAGCAACTACGATGATCCGGTCGCCATTCGGGCGCTAAAGCGGTTCGCGGCTGAGAAGGGCTCTGCCAAGGCGGGACTCCGCTCCGCTCCGAGCTGCACTACGAACGTTCCTGGTAAGAGCGTGGCCATCGTCGGCGCTGGCCCTTCCGGGCTGGCGGCGGCCTATTTCCTGGCTCTCAGTGGTGTGAAGCCCATCCTCTACGAGGCCCGGGATAGGGCTGGAGGGATGCTGGCGATCGCGGCTGACTTCCGGCTGCCCGATGCCGTGGTGCAGAAGGACGTCGACCGCATCACGGGCTTGGGGGCGGAGATTCACCTCTCTCATCGCATCACGGATCCGCTGGAGGCGCTTCTGGACGAGGGCTTCGACGCTGTCTACCTGGCGTGTGGGCATCAGAGGGATGCTCGTCTGGGCATCGACAGCGAGGAGGGCGAGGGGGTCTATCATGCCCTCGACCTCCTCGAACGCGTGAGCCAGGGCGAGGACGTCGTGATGGGAGATCGTGTGCTGGTCATCGGTGGAGGGAACACGGCCATGGACGCGGCGCGGACGGCCAAGCGTCTCACCGACGGATCGGTGACGGTTGTGTATCGGCGGACCGAGCAGCAGATGCCGGCCGATGAGGAGGAGATCGAGGCGATCTTCGCCGAAGGCATCGATCTGGAGGAGCTGGCTTCCCCCACGTCTATCGTCCTGGAGGAGGGCCGCGTCGTGGCTCTGGCTTGCATACGGAACGAGCTGGGAGAGCCTGGGCCCGATGACCGTCGCAGACCGGTGCCGATCGAGGGTGAGACGTTCGAGATGAGGGCGGATACGGTGGTCGTCGCCATCGGTCAACGGCCTGACGTCTCCTTCTTGGAGGGGAGCTTGATCTCCCTGGGGCGCAGAGGGAACGTTGACGTCGATCCTGAGACGGGGAGCGCCGCGGAGGAGAGGATCTACGCTGGCGGTGACGTAGTGCGTGGCCCCGCCACGATCATCAAGGCCTGCGCCGATGGTCAGCGCGCCGCTGAAGCGATCTGTGGGCGACTGGGTGTTCCTTTCAGGCGGCCGGACGTGGATCTGCCGATGCTCTCCAAGGAGGAGATCCTGGAGGTGAAACGCGTTCGAGCGCGAAGATGGGCCGGGCACGACGCCCCGATGCTGCCTCCGGAGGCTCGGAAGGGGTTCGATCTGGTCAAGCAGACGCTGCCGGAGGAGCTGGCGTTGGCCGAGGCACGGCGGTGCGTGCAGTGCTCGCAGGTCTGCGACAAGTGCGTCGAGGTCTGTCCCAATCGGGCCAACTACACTTACCTGATCTCGCCCGTGGAGATGCGGGTTCCGTTGCTCGCCTGTGAGGGCGACACGCTGCAGGTGGTGGGCGAGGAGACCTTCCGGGTCGCTCAGACGCGTCAGATCCTGCACGTCGAGGATTTCTGCAACGAGTGCGGCAATTGCACCACCTTCTGTGTGCACGATGGTCAGCCGTACGTGGACAAGCCACGGCTGTTCCTCAACGAGGAGGACTTCAAGCAGGCGGAGGAGAACGCGTTCCACATCGAAAGGGTCGGGCAGGGATGGGTGATCCGCCGTCGCGAGGGCGGCGAGGAATCGCGGCTGACGCTGGAGGGTGAGAAGGGCAGCGCTGACGCGGCTAGCGCGATGACGTTTGAGAACCCTCAGCTCAGCCTGCGGCTGGGCCCCAATGCATCCATGACGTCCATGACGCTGAAGAGGAGCTTCGAGGGAACGTTCTCACTGCGGCACGCAGCGGAGATGATCGTGGTTTTGACGGGCGTGCTGGAGGCACTGCCGTTCCTGGTGGTGTAGGGAAGGGGGGCGTTTCAGTTGGCGATCGCCCTCCGCTGCCAGAAGGCCTCTCGGTAGTCCTGGAAGGTCCCCTCCAGGATCGCCTCTCGAATCTCCTGCGCGATGGTCAGCATCAGGTGTAGATTGTGCATCGTGATCAACTGATGGCCCAGGATCTCGTTGGCCCAGTTCAGGTGCCGCAGATAGGCCCGGCTGAAGTGCGTGCAGGCGTAGCAGGTGCATCCCTCCTCTAGCGGGCGTGGGTCGTCCGTGAACTGCGCGTTGCTGATGTTGAGGCGGCCGGTGCGCGTCAGCACGCCGCCGTTGCGCGCCATGCGTGTGGGCAGCACGCAGTCGAACATATCCACCCCCCGCGCCGTGCACTCCACCAGATCCTGTGGGGTGCCCACGCCCATCAGGTAGCGCACCCTGTCGCGCGGCAGGACCCTGTCTAGAAGCTCCAGGATGGCGTGCATCTGTTCCTTCGTCTCGCCCACGCTCAGCCCTCCAATGGCGTAATGGTCGAATCCTAGATCGGTTAAGAATCGCGCAGAGCGCTCTCGCAGGTCTGGGAAGATGCCACCCTGGACGATGCCGAAGAGCTCTTGATCGGCTCGGCTCTTGGCTGCCCCGCACCGCTCGGCCCAGGCGTGGGTGCGTGCCATCGCCTCCAGGTTGTAGGCGCGCTCAAATGGCTCGGCGCACTCGTCCAGGCAGGTGATGAAATCGGCGCCCAGGTTCTCCTGGATGGCGATGACGGACTCGGGCGTGAAGCGCTGTTTGGACCCGTCGATGTGTGAGCGAAAGGTGACGCCGTCCGCGTCCACCTCTCGGCGCTCGGCCAGGCTGAAGATCTGGTAGCCGCCGGAATCGGTCAGGATGGGGCGGTCCCACCCCATAAACGCATGGAGGCCTCCCAGCTCGGCGATCAGCTCGTCGCCAGGACGCAGGTGGAGGTGGTAGGCGTTGGCCAGGATCTGGGTGGCGCCCAGGTCGTGAAGATCGCTAGGGGAGACGGCTTTGACGGTGGCGTGCGTGCCCACGGGGCAGAAGATGGGAGTGGGCACGTCTCCATGGGGCGTGCTGAGCAGCCCGGCACGCGCGTGCTTATCGCTGCCTAATAGGGTGAAGGTGTCAGACATTGGTGTCTCCTACGGACCTGTGGGTTGGTCTCCCTGCAAGAACAGACCTGTGGAGATCTGTCCAAGAGAGAATCAGCGGTTGAACCTGCTTCGTGGTGCCCCGCCCCGGTAGGCTGGGGCCAGGATGGGGGCTGGCGTGCAGCGGCCGATGTCCAGCATGCGCGTTGCCAAGCGTGGATCGATCTCCTCGACGTGGCTCGCCGTGGTGATAACCGTGGGCGAGCGGGCGTTGTAACGATGGTCGAAGATCTGATACAGCTTCTCTCGAGCCCAGGGCGTGGCTGACTCGGTACCCAGGTCGTCCAGGATGAGAAGAGGTGTGCGCCGCACTTCCTCGAAGCGCTTGTCGAAGGAGATGGTGCTCCTGGGGTTGAACGTGGCTCTCAGGTGATCCAATAGATCCGGCACGACGACGAAAAGGGCTGGATACCCTTCCGCGACGCGGTAGTTGGCAATAGCGGCCGCCAGGTGTGTCTTCCCACATCCGTATATGCCGGTGAAAAGGAGCCAATCCTGCGGATTCTCGGCGAAGGCTCGAGCTTTCTCGTACGCCTCCCGGAGGCTCGTTTCCTCCTCAGGGGGAAGCTCGCCCTTGCGCAGGTCGAACGTGTCAAACGTCTGGTCATGGTGGAGGGCCAAGCTGCTCAGCTCCGATTGGTCCGGGGCCACGCCCGAGCGTCGGTAGTCTGGTGCGGTGATCGAGACGATCTGCGTCAGATCGGGGTCGACGATGCGTGAACGGAGCCGAAGAGGGATGTCCTCTAGCTCGTGATTTGTGGTGATCACGGTGGGAAGCCGGGCGTTGTAGCGATGATTGAAGATCTGGTACAGCTTCTCTTGGGCCCACGCGGTGGTCGACTCGGTGCCCAGGTCATCCAGGATCAGCACCGGTGCCGTGCGTATCTCGTGGAATCGCGCTTGAAAGGGCGACGTCTGCTCGTCGGTGCTGGCGGGAGCGTAGGAGGCTCGGAGGCGATCCAGCAGATCGGGCACGGTGATGAAGAGCACCGGCTGGCCCCGCTGCACACAGCGGTTGGCGATGGAGGCGGCCAGATGCGTCTTTCCGCATCCGTAGCCGCCCTTCAAGACCAACCAACCCTCGGGCTTCTTGGCGAAGTCACGAGCGACATCGTAGGCCCAACGGAGGTTGGCGCGCTTGTCTGGCGGCAGGCCGTGACCCTCGGGAGCGAACGATTCGAACGTCATCCGCTCCAGGACTGCGAGCTCGCTCAATGTGCGAAGCGCGGAGACGCGTCTTTCGGTAAGCTCCTCCTGTCGGCAGGTGCAGGGAACGAGCTTGCCGAAGTCGGGATGGTTGACGGGAACGGCCGCTCGAACGTATCCCAGCCCCTGGCAGATGGGACAGACCTTTTCCGTCCTCTCTTCTTGTTCCCTTCGTGTTTGGTCAGCTTTCGCTCTATGCTTATCCATGATTCCATTTGAGATATCGTCGTCGATCCGCCTCAGCGGACCGCCCACCTCCGTCCTCGTCCTTGCCCTCCGTGCTCCAGCGCTCCAGAATGGCTTGGATGTACCTCCAGCTCCGCTTGTTCAGACTGACGGCCTCGCGGAAGGCCTCCTCGATCCACGAGGTAGGATACGTCTGCTCGGCCTCACGCAGCTCCTCGGCGATGAGGGGGGTAAGCATCCCGATGTTCTGCTCATAGAGCGTGAAGATGTTCGGCCGCCCGCGAAGCTCGATCTTCTCGGGCTGCGCGCCCCGCGAGATGGCGTCTACGGCGGAGCGCCCTTTGGGCGTATTGGCGAAATAGAGAGCGCTGCTCTGGTCTGCTTTCGGCGGTACGACGCGGAGGAGGGTGCCGCGCTCCACGGCCCGATCCAGCGCGGCTCGCAGGGCCTCTGTTGTCTTCTGCCGTGAACCTTCCGCCAAGCTGGAGAGCAGCACATGGTCGGAGGCCAGGTCGTCAAAGCGGAGGTAGCACATGCTTCCGCGCTGTTGTCTGAGCCGCCACAGGACGTGCAGGGTCAGCTTAAGCTCGGCCAGGTCGTCGATGATGGGGATCAGCTTGGTGAACACGGAGGCGGGGAGACCCACGATGCGCACCTTGCCTGATGGGAAACCGCTGAATGTCTTCATCTTGGAGCTGCCTGCTTACGGTATCTGACTTGCCACCTGTAGCTTGATTATACCCCTGGCCTTGAGTAGGTCAAGAGATGGAGCCCCGCAGTCTGGGCAGCAGCCGAAGGGCCGCGATGCCTCCCAAGACGAACACGACTGCGGCGGCGAGGAATGGGGCGCGCAGGCCAAGCCATGCCGCCAGCGAGCTGCCCATCATCGGCCCGATGGCGTTGGCGACCGAGACCACGCTGGCGTCCACACCATAGACGATCCCTTCGCGTCCCTTGGGTGCCAGTGCCGCCAGGGAGGCGCTGATCGATGCCAGTATGCCTCCCATGGCTAGACCGGCGCCGGCCTGGAGCGGAATCAGCCACATAGAGCGCTCCACCATCGATTGGGGTGCGTAGCAGATCACCGAGCCCAGCGCGCATATCGCCAGGATCAGGCGGTACCCTACGCGATCCCCCAGCTGGCCGAGTTGACGTCCCCCGATGGCACCCCCAAGTGCGTTCGCCCCCGTGATCAAGCCCGTCAGCGTGGCCACGCGTGTGTCGGGAGGTGCGATCGTCTCCACGAAAAGGGGCAGCGTGGGCCTCGGTAGACAGGATGCGAATCTCATCACCAAGCGGACCCCCAGCACAGTCAGTAGCGGCGCTGACGTCAGCACTGGGGCTAGATGGTTCAGGACGCGCCGACCTAGGGTCACCTCTTCGTCAGGGGATGTCGTCGGGTCATCTGGAGCAGGGTCGGTCTGATCCGGCTCCTTGACAAAGACAAGAACGCCCAGCGCAGCGATCAGAAGCAGCCCACCCGTGACGAAGAAAGCAGCCCGATAACCGAGCGTGTCGGCGACGACGCCTCCTACTAGGGGGCCCGCGGAGGCCCCAACGTAGATTGCCATTTGGAGCGTCCCCAGGGCGTATCCCGCCCGGTCGCTTGGAGCCGAGGTGGCGACGAGCGCGGTTGCGGCCGTGACCGTGCCGGTAAGAGCGCCCTGCACCGCGCGCAGTAGCGCTAGCTGCTGGGGGCTCTGGGCCAAGCCCATGAAGGTCATGATCAGCGAGCCTCCGAACATAGCGCGCTCCACCATCACTTTGCGACCGTAGCGATCGCTGAGCGCCCCCCAGATAGGGCCGAAGATGGCCATCGTGACCGCCTGGGCGGAAAAGATCACGCCGGACCAGATCCTGACTTGTCTTTCGCCCTGTACGCCCAGCTCTCTGACGTAGAGCGGCAGTATGGGGATCACGATGGCGAAGCCAACGATGGCTACCAGCTCGGCAAACCAGATGGCGCGCAGGTTTTGCTGCCACGAGGGTGGGGTGTCGCTTGTCGTAGACATCGACGATAATCATAACACACCATCATGTCCTGGCAAGACGGCGTATGAGTGTGGGCATGCTTCATTTGCCAAGGGCGCGTTTGTTGGTATAATACCTCGCTGCGAGCCACCCTAGCTCAATCGGTAGAGCAACCGCTTCGTAAGTGGTAGGTTTTGGGTTCGATTCCCAAGGGTGGCTCTGCGACTGGGCCCCGTCTTGGGGCCTTGTTGTTATGGGGGTTTGATCTCAACGAGAGCTGAATGGCTGAACAATCACTGGGTCCCTGGCGTATTCTGTGGCGATTCGCGACCAGCAATGAGGTGCTGGTCGCTCTCTTGCTAGCTATCGCCGCGAGTGTTACGCTCGCGGCCTGGATTCCGCAGCGACCCTCCTCTGATGTGGACTACGCCCGGTGGCTGTCTGAGACGCAAGCGCGCTACGGCGAGGCCACTACTCTGATGCGGATGCTGGACTTGTTCAGCATCGTATCCTCTTTCGGTTTCCGTGCGCTCCTGGCGCTTCTCTCCGGATGCACCTTCCTGCGGGTGGTGGAGGGCGTTGACCGACTGAGGTGCGATCGGGATATCGACGAGCCGGCTGGAGCGTGGAACGAGATCTCGTGTGGACAGTTCTCGAGACTGCTCCGTCGTCTGAGACGTCGACGGTATCGCGTGTTGAAGGGATCCTCTTTCTTTCAGGTTGATCGTTGGCCCTGGTCTGGCGTGCTTTCCCTGACGGCTCATCTCGGCGTTCTGCTCCTGTTGGTCAGCCTGCTCCTTTGGCAGCTCCTGGGGTGGCAGGCCAAAGGTCTCATTCTGCAGAGAGGGGAACGACGGTCACTGTCGCGGGGCGACTACTGGGTGTCGCTGGCTGAAGACGGCATTGGCGCACGTCACAGTCCCGGCGTGGTGGCTTTCATCGAGGAGCGTGGCCCGGGTGTGCAGGTCTCCGCGGTCGATGGAGACGGCGAGTCGCTACAGATGCTTCTCACCTCCAACGCAGAGCCCAGCACGGAACTGCGGTTGCCACTCACCGGGGATACCTACTTCGCTATACCAGACGCAGAGTTAGTGGTTCGTCTGACGCCGCGATCAGAGGTGCCTTACGCCCGAGCCGACGTTCAGATCTACAGCAGCCCAACGGGGGAGATCATATCGGAGAGGGTAACGGATAAGGGGGGGCAGGCGACATTTGAGGTGGGACCCGGTGTGACCTTGACGTTCCTCCCTGCGCCCTACGCGCGCGTCCTGGCTACCCACAACCCGGGACGATTGCCGGCCGGGTTGGGCTTGATCATGCTGATGGTCGGACTGACGGGGAGCCTGATATGGTCGGAGCGCCGCTTCTGGCTTCGTGAAGGGGAAGGCTCCGGGTCGACGGGCGGAACCGCTTCGGCACCCGTTGAAGCTGCAGGCTCCTTCCCGTCGTGGCTTCAGCCCGAACACGAAGGGTAACACGAAGGGCAACACGAAGGACACGAAAAGGCACGAACACGAAGATGTCATTTGTTGCAATCCTTGTCGGTTTGGGCTGTGGAATGCTGTTGGCCGCGGTGAGCTTCGGCCTATGGAGCGATTGCCGGGGAGCGCGGGTGCTCGGGCGATCTAGCCCGTCGACCCGCTCTCTCTCTCGTGGTGCACATGCTGTTGCTTGGACTGCGGCCGGTGTCCTCATGGTTGGTGCACTGCTGGCGTGGGGAAGTGGCCTGCCGGCCCTGGAATCGCTCATTGGAGGAGGGCTTTCCCCTGTGGTTGATGCCTATGGGCATACCTTGGAGGGGCCTATCCTGTCGCTGATCCTGATGGCCGCTTTGGCCATTCCATTGAAGGTGGATGCGCCACGGACGGCTGCTTGGAGCTGTGCGCTGCTTTACCTACCCGCTTCGCTGCTGGCCCTAGCGGCTCTGATCCGGGTTGTAACGCCTGGCGCGGCTGTCCTGAGTGCGGGCTGGGTGACGCCAGTTCGTTTCTCTCTGGCGGTTTGCGGCGGGCTGGGGGGGCGGTCGCTGGGTCAGTCACTGCACGTGGTTGCGTCCGGTGCTCCCTCGGTCGAATGGCCTGGGAAGCTCACGTATGGGCTCACAACGTTTTTGTTCGGTTCCGCGAGCCTGGTGAGTCTCTGGCAGCGAGGGGCGCTGTGGGGTGGCGCCGACCCCGTGCTGAGAGGTGGGATAGCGGGTGCTTGGCTGGCGTGGAGCGCCGGCTGGCTGGTCCCGCGTCGCTACCCGAGACTGCGAGGAGGTCTGACAATCGTGGCTGCGATGCTCCTGATCCTGGCAGCGATCAAGCCGGCTTGAGGAAGGGAGAGGAAACGTGGAGCCGATTGTCATTGGTGTGGCCGGCGGGACGGGGTCGGGTAAGACGACCGTTGCCAGTCGTATTCTGGATCGGGTGGGAACCGAACACATCACGTACATAGCCCACGATGCTTACTATCGCGATCTCAGCCATCTTCCGGAGCGACTCCGAGCGCAAGTCAACTTCGATCACCCAGATGCCTTGGAGACCGAGCTGTTGGTCGAGCATCTGAAGAAGCTGCGCGACGGTCAGCCGATAGAGATTCCCATCTACGACTTCACCACCCATACGCGCACGGATCGGAGGCGGCGGGTCGAGCTGGCGCCGGTGGTCATCGTCGAGGGGATCCTCGTCTTCGTCGAGCCCGAGCTGCGAGAGTTATTTGACGTGAAGATCTACATCGACACTGATGCCGACGTGCGCTTCATTCGACGACTGCGGCGGGACATTGAGGAGCGCGGCCGCGGCGTCCAGTCGGTCTGTGAGCAGTATCTTTCGACGGTCCGCCCGATGCATTTGGAGTTCGTCGAGCCAAGCAAGCGGTACGCGGACGTCATCATCCCCGAGGGGGGATTCAACGAGGTGGCTATTGAGATGGTAGCTGCGCGCCTTAAGGGTATGCTCGCGGAGGAGTTCGGGACCGAGGCTTCGTGTGACTGGTCGTAGGTATGCACCTGGTGTTGGCAAGATGAGGCTATCTGTCATTATACCTATCTACAATGAGGCCCAGACCGTGGCTAGGCTGATCGAACAAGTGTTGGCTGTTGAGCTCGGAGATATCGAGCGAGAGATCATTGTGGTGAACGATGGTTCGACCGATCGGAGCCGCGATGTGCTGGAGCGCATCGCTGTCCGACGGTCTGACCTGGTCAAGGTCTACCATCACGAGCAGAATCGGGGGAAAGGCGCGGCGATCCGCACGGCGTTGGAGCACGTGACGGGCGATATTGTGATCACTCAGGATGCCGATCTGGAGTATGACCCTGAGGAGTATCCCAAGCTGCTTGCTCTCTTTGAGGATCCGGCCGTGCAGGTGGTTTACGGCTCGAGGAACCTCCGGGAGAACCCGCGGTCATCCTGGGCGTTCTATTGGGGTGGGCGCCTAGTGAGCTGGGTGGCCAACCTGCTCTATGGTTCTGACTTGACGGATGAGGCCACCGGCTACAAGCTGTTTCGTGCGGATCTGCTGCGCAGCCTTGATCTGCAGTCCGATGGCTTTGAGTTCTGCCCTGAGGTCACGGGCAAGCTGCTGAAGCGCGACGTTGAGATCCACGAAATCCCGATCTCCTACCGACCACGAAGCCTGGAGGAGGGTAAGAAGATCAACTGGAGGGATGGACTGAGGGCCATCTGGACGTTGGTACGGCATCGCTTCGCGGCGCCTTGCTGGTGGTGCCAGAGAGGTGATCAGTGACCCATCACGTGACGAATGAACGCCTGGCGCCAGGGCCTGCTGCGGCGCAGGTAGTTGAGGCACTGGGTGAAGCGGCAGGGTTCGAAGCCGAAGTGCTTGGGTATGGCCCCCAGATCCGTTGCGCTCCCCACGGCTGCCAGATCGAGCCACCACGTCGGCGTCGGGTTGCGGACCAGGAGAGCGCCCAGCGCGTCAGCTGCGGTTTGCATGAGGGGCATCTGTACGTGCAACAGCCACCTTTGCATCCCTGCGGCCTCTAACACCCGTCGGATCATCTGTTCGAATGTGAAGTGCTCCGGCCCTCCGAGAGGGATCATCCGCTCCCGTAGATCGTCACGATCAACCGCCGCCGCGACGCACGTTGCCAGATCCTCGACCCAGAGCGGCTGGAAGCGGGCCATGCCCACGTCGGGAATCGGCAGCAGGAGGGGGCACATCTTCGCGAGCATCACCAGCCTGGTCGTGAACGCGTCGTCCGGGCCGTAGATGACGGACGATCTGAAGATGGTGTAGTCCAACCCGCTTTCGGCGACGGCGACCTCCGATTCGCCCTTGATGCGGAAGAGGGGGTAGGCTGAGGCGGGTGTGGCGCCAAGTCGGCTCAGGTAGATGAAGCGCTGTACGTCCGCCTCCTGCGCTGCCTGGACCAGGTTCCTGGTTCCCTCCACGTGATCCACCAGCGTCCGCTCCCGCGGGTGTTCCTCCTCGCGGGTCAGGTGGATGACGGTTGTCACGCCCTGAATGGCCTCGCGCAGTGCCGTGAGGTCGGCCAGGCCTGCCGACCTGATGTAGAAATCGACACCTGTCGGCAGCTGCTGCTCGAACTGAGATGTTTGAACCAGGCAGCAGACGGCTGGTGCTCCACGCTCCCGCTGTCTGGCGGTCAGCTCGCGTACGACCCTCCGACCGATGAAGTTCGTGGCGCCCGTGATGAGAATCATAGCTGCTCCTTGATTGATGGGCTTCCCTGCTATGATACCATCAGGTGCGTTCTGCGCCACTGATTCTGGCGTGGTGACAGTTGGGCCTGGTCCGAGTAAGCAGGCAGCAGGTGAGGCGGACTACCGTTCGATGCCCAGCCGTGCCATCACGCCCTGCTGGTAGTAATGCTTCACCTCGCGCATCTCCGTCACCAGATCGGCGCGGTCGATGAGGTCCTGTGGCGCGCGGCGACCGGTGAGCACCGCCTCCACGTGCTCTGGCCTCTCGTCGAGGAAGGCCAGCACCTCCTCGGTCGTCAACAACCCGAACCAGATAGAGACGTTGACCTCGTCGAGGACGACCAGGTCGTAGTGACCGGACAGCATCGCCGCGCGCGCTCGCTCCAGACCGTCATGCGCTTGGGTCACGTGCTCCGCGGTGACCTCCTCACGACGAATGCAGCGTGGATCTCCGTACTGTTCCACCGTGATGAGTGGGTGGTGCCGAAGCGCCTCCAGCTCACCGTACTGTTGCCCTTTCATAAACTGACCGATGTACGTGCGCAATCCACGGCCCGAGGCCCGCAAGGCCAGGCCCAAGGCGGCGGTTGTCTTTCCCTTGCCATCCCCAGTGTAGAGCTGCACGTAACCTTTGCTCAGCTGCTTAGTCTTCTTAAGGTTCATTACTGGCCTCCACAAGTCTGCAACAGAAGCCGCTTCTCACGAAGAGCCTGCCCCACGCCTCACGCTTTGCGCTTCACGTCCCAGCCCATTCAGTGCATCCTGAGTAGTGAGCCAACCGGTACCGGGGAACAGTCGCGCCACTTGGGGCGCAAAAAGCGGCGAGGTGGTCAGCACCTCCGGTGCTTCGTCGGCGATGATCTCGCCCTGGCTCAGTAGCATCACTCGATCGGCCGCCTGCGCCACCAGCTCGACGTCGTGGGTCACGAGCAAGATGCTCGTACCTTCCGCCTGCCATTCTCGCAGCAAGCGGACCAGCTCACGTTTGGCCTGGTAGTCGAGGCCCCGTGTCGGCTCGTCGAGAAGCAAGAGGCGCGGCTTGGTGACGGTGACGGCGCCCAGCGCCACCCGCTGCCGCTGGCCGGCGCTCAGATCGCGCGGGTAGGAGGCTCGTAGCTCCTCGAGGTCCAGTCGGGCCAAGAGATCATCTGGCGCGATGGGCGGTCGATCCAATAGGCCGTGGTTGCGCAGCGTGATGGCCAACTCGTCGCCCACTGTGTCGGCGAACAGCAGGTCGCTTGGCTCCTGGGGCAGGTAGCCGACGTTCTGCGAGATCTCTGCTGTCTCCTGTCCGATGAGCGACTTGTCGTCCATCTTGATCCTGCCGCGCTTGGGTTTCAGAAGCCCGATCACACACTTGAGCAGCGTGGTCTTGCCCGAGCCGTTGCGCCCCATCAGGGCCACCAGCTCCCCCGGTGCGATGCGGAGATCGATTCCCTGCAGGACGGGTTTCCCGTTGTAGGCGAAGTGGAGGTCCTGTATGGCGAGTTGTGAACGAGGGCTCTCGAAGTTCGCGCGGCCGTTGTTCCTGCTCGAAGAGCGGGACGCGTGGCGTTGGCTCCTGTGGGCCTCGGTATCCCGGTTGGAGGGCTGCATGTGCGCTGTGAAGCGACGCCCCTCTTTGATGGTGAGCGGCAGTGGATCCCATCCCAACGCCTTGCCCAGCGCCACGAGCGGTGGGTTCAGGTCGACCTGTTCCAGGACCTGACGCGGCGGGCCGCTGAGTACCGGGTGGTCGGGGGTGGTGAGGTAGATCAGCCGGTCGATGTAGGGCAGCACCCGCTCCAGCCGGTGCTCGGCCAGGACGATGGTGAGGCCCATGTCCTGGTTGAGGCGCACCAGCGCCTGCAGCACGTCCTCAGCGGACTGGGGGTCGAGCTGCGAGGTGGGCTCGTCGAGCGCGAGGATGCGCGGGCGGAGCGCCAGCGCGGCGGCGATGGCCACCTTCTGCTTCTCGCCGCCGGAGAGCGTGTCCAGTTGCCGGTCGCGCAAGGGCGCCAGATCCAACAAGTGGAGCACCTCCTCGACGCGCAGGCGCATCTCCGTCGGTGGCACGGCGGCGTTTTCCAGAGCGAACGCAACCTCGTCCTCCACCCGATCCACGACGAACTGGGCTTCGGGGTCCTGGAAGACGAAGCCCACCACCCGGCTGAGGGCCTGCGGCCCCTCCTCGAGGGGGCGGTGCTCGCCGCCGACGATGTTCCCTTGCACGGTGCCGCCGGTGAAGTGTGGGACGAGGCCGTTCAGGCAGCGCAGCAGGGTCGATTTGCCTGCGCCGGAGGGTCCCGCCACCAGCACGAACTCCCCGTCAGCGATGTCCAGCGTTACGTCAGACAGCGCCGGATCTGAGGAATCGGGATAGGCGTAGCTCAGGCGGCCGAAGTGGATCGACGAGGCTCGGGTTCTGCGTGCGCTTTGGCCTGCATGAGGTCTGTCTGTTTCGTGATCTGTCATAGGTCGCCTGGTCTTATCTGTTCCTGGTATCCTCTGGTTGCTTCGCCACGTCCTTCCGCGTCGCGTCCTCTTTCGCCGTCGTCACAATCGCTGGGACGAGTAGGCCCAGCAGGGCCAGGCCGATGAGCGGATCGAACAAGGGCAGGGTCAGCTGTGGGTAGGGTGAGTAGTAGAGCGCCTCCCGCTGCGTCAGCGCTACGATCAGCGTCAGCGCGCATCCAAGCACGGCGAATGTGTCGCCGGACGTCCAGCCGCGTGCCCGATAGACGGTGTGCTGCACGGCCCGGCCGGTCAGCCATAGGACGAGGCCAATGATCGCCGCTCCGGCGGCCATGGCTACGATGGCCGGGATGCGCCAGGCCGCTTTGAAGAGGTAGGCGAGCCATGCGGCAAGCAGCACAAGCAACCCCAGCACCAACAGGCCCTGGGCCCGAAGGGGTTGGCTCTCATCGGCGACGGCGCCGTAGCCGCGGGCAACCATGGCCTCCGCCAGGCCCATGGCGCGCTCCAGCCCGCTCACCAGCAGGGGCACGACGATGGGCAGCCAGTCGCGTATGCCCTGCACGCGGTGACCGCGCACGGCCTGGGCCTCGCGGATGCGCTTCAGGCTGCGGGTGGTCTGTGGGATGAAGGTGAGGGCGATGGAGAGCACCACGCCGCCCTCGTGGAAGGCGCGCGGCGTGAGCTTGATCAAGTCGCGCACGGGGGTCACCTGGTTGAAAACGGAGAAGGCACTGAAGATGACGGTCAGCGTCAGGCCGTTCAGCGCGCCGAAGGCCAGCGCCTCCAGGGTGATGGCGCCGCCCAGCAGCGGCAGCCAGTCCGGCAGGTGGAAGAGCACCGTGTCACCGAAGTGGACGGTCAAGCCGTTGAACAGGGCTGAGAGTGGCACCGCGATCATGGCGAAGCGGAGCGGCGACAGCGGAGCGCGGCGGCCCTCCCCGGTGGCGCAGGTGCCGCCGACTACTGTGGTGGTGAGCAGCATGACGATGACATAGAGAGGGCTGCGCGTGGACGAGGCTGCTACCAACGTCGTCAATGCCCAGAGAAGCCAGACACGGGCGTCAAACATGGGCATCCACCTCGGCTATCGTCTGCTCTCCCTCGGGCCGTAAGCGAAGCGACCTCGGGGGGAGGTCCTCCCGCACCTGGAAGTGGAAGCGGCGTCGGAACCGCTCCAGAGCCTTGATCATTGGCCTGCCCAACACCAGGATGAGGGCCACGTTGCCCACGGCCCGCGCCAGATCCCATGCCAATGAGGTGACGGCGTAAAAGGCGCCGTAGCGGGCCAGTGTCTTCCCCAGGCCGATGCCCGGCGCCCAGGTCTGTTCGGCCGGGCCGACCGCGAAGGGCCAGAAGTAGATGTTCATGATGGCGCCGTAGAGTAAGCCCCAGATGAAGCCGAAGATGGAAAGGATGAGCACATCAAGAGATGAAGATGTGAAACGTGAAACGTGAGGCGTGAGACGTGACTTGTTTGCTTGTTTGTTCGTCCATGTGCTTATTCGACCCAGCCAGCCGGCGCTGAGGCCGGCCCAGCCGGCGGTGAACATCTGGTAGGGCAGCCAGGGCCCCACGCCGCCGGTGATGAGGCCGGAGGCCAGCAGGGTGAACGTGCCCATCAGAAAGCCGAAGCGGCCGCCGAAGACGTAGCCGGCGATGATGATGGGGGCGAAAATGGGTGAGAAGCCGCCGGGCATAGGGAAGGCCACCTCCAGGAAGCGCAGCACGCTGGTGACGGCCACCAGCACGCCGAGCATGGCCACCGTCTTGGCGCTGAGCGAGCGCCCCTGGAGCTCCACCAGGAGCGCGACGACTGAGAGGCCCACCAGGGCGGCTGTGAGCAGCGGTGCGTCCTGGCTGTGCGCCATGCCGTGGTGGGCGACGGCGTCGGCGGGCGTGAAGAACGGGTAGATGAAGGCCAGGACGCCGAGGGCACCGCTGAGGAGGTAGATCGTGCCGCTAATCAGCTTGCGCACGCCGCCCCCGAAACCTGAGGATGTAGATCAGCCAGCCCAGAAGCCCGCCGACGATGAGGCTGAAGACGATGGTGCCGATGGGTAGCAGAGGCGAGGACGAGTCATCCTCTGTGGGTGCTGCTGTTTGCTCTTCCTCGACAGCTCTGTCTTCTGCGTCCTCTGCTTCTGCCATCTGTGCCGCTGTGGCAGTGGGCTCCGTCTGGGCTACCTGCGCTGGCGTGGCCGTTGGCGATGCCGGGCTCAGCTCCGACGGCGACGGTGAGGCCGTGATCTGTGAGGTCGTCGGTGTCGGGGCGGTAGATGAAGCGGTCGCCGTGGGCGTCGGTGAAGAGCCCGGAGTTGCTTGAGGCGTTGGAGAGGGGGGCTGCGTCGCTGCTCCCGCGTCGACCGTGGGCTGTGGCGTGGCGGTCGCGGTCGCTGGGGAGCCGGTCACACCGAGTGTGAGGCGAAAGGTTCTCTCCTCTTCGGGGCCCACCACCCTCAGCTCATAGTCGGTCGGCGCCGTGGGGCAGACCTCCCGGCTTCCGTTGATGCTCACCCCCTCGCCGCCCAGGTAGACCTCCTGGGCGTTGGACGTGTCCCAGCGCAGCATGGTGCACGTGCCGGCGGCGATAGGATTCTTGTCCAGCCGGAACCAGGCATCGGGTGTTGGCACAGCTGTGGGCCCGGGCGTGTCGGTCGGCGGGACGGGTGTGTCGGTCGGAGGAATGGGCGTGTTCGTCGGCACGGGTGTGTCGGTGGCCGGTGGGGCGCATATCTGGTCGAACGTCCTCACGGGTGGAGGATCACCGGTTCCCCAGCACCACCCTTCGACGTCTCCATTCTGGACGGTGTAGCTGCTGGCCCCGAGCTGGGAGTAGGACCAGGAGTTGCCCACCAGGTGCCAGTACGACCAGTAGTTGGGCGCATCACACGTCATACAGCTTGCCTTCGGGCAGCCCTGATCCTCAATCTTGCAGATTCCTGCTCCCATACCCGAATCAAAGGAGGTGATGAGGCTCAGCCCTGTCCGTTTCAGCGCTTCGTAGCCGCTGATCTCCGCTTCATTGAATTCGACGCAGCTGGTGACGACGGACCCATCGCCGAACATGATGGTCAGTCCGACGCGGTTGGATTGCTGAGCGGTTGCACGCGATAAACTGCCGACGCCCAGGGTCAGCACCAGTGTCGCGATCGCAGCCAGACAGGCGATGGATGTCTTGAACCTCATGCTAACCTCCTATCGACAGCACAAGCGGCAGATAGAGGGTAGACGCAGAACAGATCTGGTCAAACAGCAGGGTGAGTGGTGGCTCGGCTCCCCAATTCCATCCCTCGACGTCACCGTCGTGCACGGTGGTGACAGGGGCACCAGATTCAGAATACTGCCAGGCCCCATTGACGAGATGCCAATAGGACCAGTAGTCCGGCACGGCGCAGAAGCAGTCACTGGCTGGGCATCCCGTTCCTTCGATCCTGCAGACTGCCCCCCCGTTCACAGCTACGTCCAAACCGGATCGCATCAATACATCGTATCCGCTGATATCGTATTCGCTGAACGTCAGGCACCGGCTAATGACGTTGCCGTCGCCGAAACCAACGACTAACCCGACCCGATTTGTCTGCTGGGCGTGCGTCGTTGGTGAATCGGCCCGGGAGAGAAGGGTCAGTAATGCGACCAGGGTCAACGGGATATAGCGTATCTTTCGACGTTTCATAGGTCTATCGCGTCCAGAGGTTCCGACGGGATCAGCGGCCTCGTCGGAACCTCTGTTAAGGAGACCTTCACTGCCTGAGGACGAGGGGCAGGAAGATGTCATAGCGCGCCAACGTGGTGCCCAATGAGACGGTGTGGCTGAGGGCCGTTCCGTACTGCACGCTGTCCGGATCCGCGAAGGTTGTCTGGATCTCGCAGGCTCCCGGCGGTGTTATGTCCAGTGTCGTGGTGTAGTAGCCGTCGGCTCGGTGCACTGTCTCTGTCTCCCAAGAGGTCGAGCCGACTTCTCGCCACGTCACCGTCATTTCACCATCGGCGTCGAGGTCGCCGCCAAATGGGATGACGACGTCCGCGCTGGCGCCCCATTCGGCCCGTGGCTCGACAGCGACGGTGCGGTCGGGATCGGGGCCGCGATAGACCCCAGCGAAGGGCTCCAGTGCCGGCCCGAGTGGGAAGTGACGGCCCGTCAGGGCTGGTACTGCCTGTCGCGTGGAGAAGAAGTCATCGGCGGGCCCAAGGGTGAAGGGTCCATCGGCCTTCTGCAGATCGCTGAGGGCTGCGTAGGGGCTGCGACCGTTCTTGATCCATTTCCCGCTTTCAAGATCCTCGCCCGCCGCCAGGAGTCCCTGCATCGCGTAGGCTGTTGAGTTGGCGCTCGGACTACCAAATGCACTCCAACTCCCAAAGGCGTTCTGTTCGTTCTGCAAGGCGACGACGCCGCTGACGATGCTGGGCGCGTCGGTCGGTACATCTGCTGCCACCAGAGCCTGGAGGGCCAATCCGGTGCTGCCCGGCTTGTCAAACCCCCAAGCGTCCGTCCAGCTGCCGTCGGCGGTTTGGAGGCTGGTCAGCGTCTGTGTAGCGCTCACCGGTATTGGCTCTCCCGCGGCTGCCAACCCCAGCATGCTGAACGCCTGATGCCAGGGATTGCTGGCGTCTCCAAAAGCGCCCAGCGTTGGGCTGTACCAGGAGTTGGTGAGCATGTCCACGATGTCGACGCCACCGAAGTCATGAGCGTCCGCCCCTGCGGCTCCGACCGTCAAGGCCAGCTTACCTGCTGAATCGGCGCTTGGGGTGACAAAGGTGGAGGCCGTTGCCGAGAGGTAATCCATCGCCGAGACGGAGGAGCTGGGAGCCGTCACGCTGTGGGGATCAAACCCGGCTGCGGCGTAGGCGAGTACTGCGTCGCAGGTCGCGCCAGGGTCGGGGCCGGTGAAGCCAGACCAGGAACCATCGGCGTTCTGCTGTTCATTCATCCAGGTGAGGGCCCGGTGGGTGCGCTGCGCTCGTCCGAGCGGAGGCACGGGTGCCTCTGCCAGGCCGGCGATGGCGTGGGCCGTGGCGAGCGCGTTGTCGCCGAAGCTGCCGTTGGCGCTCTGAAGCCCGATCAGGTCGTCTTGGGGCGTGCGCCCGCTCTCAGCGGCCCAGCTCGTGGTCGCTGGCGTGTAGCCTGCCGCGGCAAGCGCTTGGATGGCGGCGGCGGTCGAATCGACGCTGAGCCCACCGTAGTAGCCGGCCCAGCCGCCGGAATCGAGCTGTGTCTGGCGCAGGAAGCCCAGTCCTTCCTGGATCTGTGGATCCGTTGGCTCTACGTTGCCGCTGGCAAGCAGGGCCTGAATGGCTAAGCCCGTCATATCCGGATCGCCGCCGAGACCGGTCACCCATGCCCAGCCGCCATCGGATTCCTGCAGGTTGATGAAGAAGTCGGTGGCAGCCACGGGCACCGTCTCCTGTGCTGCAGCGAGGCCAACGAGGGCCCAGAGCTGATTGGGCGCATTGGCGTCACCGCTGGTGAAGGCGCCTTTCGCGGTGCTGCTGTAGGCGCCGGTGACCGGGTGATAGGTAGCCTTAAGCTCCTCCACCAGGTTGATGGGCGTGCCTGAAGCGGCGTGGTCGTCGGGATACTGGCCGAATGCGTAGGGGTTCTCGTTACCTCCCACAGCCGCCGCGATCATCATCCCCGCTCGGCCAGGGAAGAGTGTACCGGTCACGTCACGCGTGTAGGTGTAGGCCTGGGTTTCCAGGTAGTCCAACGGTGTGTTGCCGCTGATAGATGTCATATGGCGCATCGGGCGACCGGCCGCGGCAAGCGAGAAAACAGTCTTGATCGTGGTGAAATCGTCGGAGGTGCCGGGCGTGAAATCGCTTTCGATACTGCCGCCGGGCAGTTGTCGCGTCCCCAGGTAGGTCAGCGCTTTGCTAATCACTCCATTGTGATCGACTTCAGGGGCTGACGGCGCCGCCTGCACCAGAGTAGGGCCAGTTTTCAGCCAGACGAGCAGGCCGATGACAACTGCTATGCCCAGCACGATGCTCAAAACGAGTTTGCGTCCGTTCATGATCTCTCCTATTTGTGAATGGTTGTGTTGTAGTCCCTCGAAACGAAAAACCCTTCTCCGTCACGGTTGACGGGAGAAGGGAAAGAATGAGGCATCAAAAAAACCCTTCCCTCACGTCGGCATGGAGAAGGGCGGTTCTTGCCTGAGCACCCCTATGCACCACCCCCTTTCCGCGAAGGTTGATGTATGCGCCGGTCCAGGCAGGTACTCTGGCTTTCCTCACTGTGGGCTGGAAGCGCCAGCCACGAGGACTACAGTTGCGGGACAGCGCCGGACTTTGACCGGCTTTCCCTCTTAGGCCCTTGGCGTCCGAGCGTCAGGGCACCTTGACCGTAGCAGCTATTCGATTGTTCCGAGAGTATAGCACAGACGCAGCGAACAGTCAACCCATGCATGCTCGGCGCCCAGGAGCAAGGATTTTGACGTCCGAGACCTTTGGGGTTTCAGTTGACAGCTCGCAGCGCGCCATTTTGTGTGCGGTGAAGAGGTTCTTGGGGGCCTGATGCGCCGCACGAAAACCCCAAAGGTCTAAAATACGTGCTCCTGAGCTCGGCGCCGATGAAGCCTACTCCGCCAGCAGATCGAGAAGATGATTCAGGACGCTGTCCAGGTGATGAGTGACCAGCTTGCGCGCCCGTTCTCCATCTCCAGCTTCCAAGCTCTTAAGGATCCGGGTATGATCCTCCGGCTTCTCTACCGCGCTCCCCCGTCGCTTCTGCCTGGTTCTCTCCCTCAGAATGGAGTAGGGATTCGTCAGATCCAGGATCTGTTCTACCAGTCTAATCAGATGTCGTCGGCCACTGGCGCGAACCGCGATAAGATGGAATTCGCGACTGGCTTTCCAGACCTCCTCCGGGGAGCGTGCCGCTTCGCCGGGCACGGTCTTCGGCAAGAGATCTCGCATCTCGTTCAGTGCTGCAGGGGTGATACGCTCTGCCGCCAATTCCAAGGCGAAGCCCTCAAGGAGAGCCCGGGCTTCATAGACGTCCCTTAGCTCCGCCGGAGCAAGCAGGACCGCCCGTACACCTTTGTACGGAACGTGAACCGCCAAGCCCTCCGCCACCAATCGGACGAGGGCCTCCCTGACGGGCACTTGGCTCACATTGAGCCCTTCGGCCAGAGGCTCCTGACGTAACCACTCCCCAGGTCTGATGTCCCCGATGGCAATGGCCTCGCGGATCGCCTCATAGGCTAGAACGGAGCGGGAGGCCTGGGATCCCTCCTGTGCACGTGCGGCGATGTCTGTAGTGGGCAGTGTCATTGACGTCCTCCAAACACGAAGGTCACGGAATCTGTGGTCTGGCTAGGGGAAGATGATCTCGTCGACGGACGTGAATGTGCCATCGTGTCGCAGGACCCATAGACCCAAATCCATGCCTTGTGCCAGGCCATAGAGCCCTTCCAGCGGCATCGTCACCGTCTGGGCGGCGATTCCCAGCGTCTTCAGGTCGTGAACCAACGGCCCCGCGTGCCATAGAGACTCGAAGACAACCAAGTTGCCGTCCTCGGTCAACATCTTGGTATCCTTTCCCTCGCCACCCACCACCATGAACAGGTCTTGGTTGACCTCCAGCTCCAGCCGGACTTTGTCATTGGTTTCGCTTTTCATCGTTCATTTCCCTCCCGAGATTAGTACTACAACGTTAACTTGCCGCAACGGTACCTACAAGTCGTCAACTTAGCGCCAAAACTGCCGATGTCGGCCGGGTTGGATACCTAAAATGCACTGCAAGGAGCTTCTAGTGAGCGCCAAATGGCCTCATTAGGGCGAAATGACGTTGTAGTATTAGTATCGTCCACGCCATGGATACACAAAAACCCTTTCCCTGCGCGTGGGAAAGGGTTGTGCAGAAACACGAAGATCGCTAAACACGAAGATCGCGAAGCACGGTGTGCACGAAAGAAGCCCTTCCCCGCAAAAAGAGTGAGAGGAAGGGCTGTCTGAACCTGTGCGCCCTCGTGTACCACCACCTTTCCGCGAAGGTTGTATTCCGTACCAGCAGAGGCGGGTATCCTGACTTGAACGGAGATCGGGTGGTCAGCCACTTACGGTGATCCACGTTCCTACAGTTGCGGGACAGCGCCGGACTTCGACCGGCTTCCCCCGTTACACCCCTGACGTCCGAGCTTCGGGGTACCCCTGCTGTGGCGGTATGCAATTGTGGGCCCCAGTCTACCATACAAGAGGCAACTCGTCAAACTCGGCCTTGGGATTTCACAGGGCAATCGCATATGGCGGAGAGTGTACGTGGGCGAACGGGGAGCGAATAGATGATTAAGATGTGGCTGGTCGAAAGCACGATGTTGTTTTTGGACATCTCGGGGTGCGGTGGGGCAAGGGCTTCGAAAAGAGGGGTTTTGTGGGGCGTCATGCCCACAAAAGAGCCGATTTGCGGGGTGAAGTGGGGCGCCGTGCCCATCGATGTTGAATGATGGCACTTTTTTCTGAGAAACAACATCCCACTGAAAGAAGGTTGTCGACGTCCGTTCGCATTAGGTGCCAGGCACTGTGAGTCCCCTTCTTTCGGTAGAGCCAAACATTCGTGGTTTGTTTAGGTGCTGGCAGTCGGGTCGGTCATCGTTGACCCAATGGTGAGGACATTGTACCATAGGGAGAGGATTATGTCAATAGGGCAACTCAGGAATATCTTTTGGGAAAAGCCACTGAGAGGAGCTGGCTCTGCTGGTGCGGGGCTGATTTCGCCGTGTTGTGGGCTATTGAGTGCCTTCTGTTCACAGCCAGGAAGCCAACCGTGTGCGCACCGCTCTGCAAGATCGCTTGATGGTATCAAACTCGCGGGCGAATGCTTGTGAGGAATTGACACCCACCGCTCCGCTGATATAATCGGGCTCATCGGGGTTGGGCAGGCTACTGGGCTGTCTTTAGCGTTTGGAGGTGAGGTATGGCTGAGGCGCCGGACATGAGGATTGCCGATCTGGACGAGGGGAGCCTGGGCACCGTCCAGGCCTTGGAGCAGGACATCGGGGGATGCGTCGTCGCATTGGAGCCAAAGGTAACCTTGAAGAACCTCTCGCCGGAGCAGTTGCAGAAGCTGCGATCTGCGGAGGAGGAATTGGGCGTCGTCTTGATGGCGTACGAGTGCGAGTGAGCTTCTAGGGCTCGGGTGCCTGTCCGACCCCCTGGTGCACCGGTCTCTGGAGCTCTGCGGGAAGGTGAAGCTGCTCTGGCTCCAGTCCCCGTGCCTGGGGCTATCGTGTGTCGAAATCCGCCTTGATCGCGTCATATAGGCCGGGCTCAAGGAGGATATCAACACCTGTGCCGGCCATTGCCTTTGCCGCAGCCATCATAGCCTCGAACGCCTGCTCGGAAGCCGATGCTTCGACAAACTCTGTGGAATGCCCTACCAGGTCCTTCGGTCCGATGCTCAGATAAGGGTGCAGGGCGGGGGCAACGTGGCTCACATTTCCCATGTCGGTCGATCCAATCCCCTTGGCGGGATCGACGTCATCAAACGTCCACCCCAGGGCCTCCAGATTGCGCTTGAAGGCCTGCGCGAGCGGCATGTTTGGCTGTAGCGATTGGTAGGCGCCCTGCATCTCTATCTCGACCCGGGCACCGGTTGCCACGGCGGCGCCCCGGGCGCAGTTCTTGACCTTCTCCAGAAGCTCATCGCAGTAGTCATCGTCCATGGCTCGTATGTAGAACAGGCACGCCGAGTAGTCGGGCACGATGTTGGGAGCATCGCCTCCATGGGTGATGATCCCGTGGATGCGCGAGCTATCCAGGATGTGTTCGCGCAGGGCGTTGATGCTCTGGAAGGTCTGCAGGGTGGCGTCAAGGGCGCTGATGCCTTTCTCTGGGGCTGCTGCCGCGTGAGCGGCCTTGCCGAAGAACTCGATGAAGAGCTTCCGGCGGGCCAGGGCGTGCTTCCAGAGGATTGTCCCCCCGGAGGGGTGAAACATCAGGGCGACGTCCACCTTGTCGAAGACGCCCGCCTCTGCCAGGATCACCTTTCCCCCTCCGCCCTCCTCACCCGGGGTCCCGACAAGCTGAACCGAGCCGGGAAGCTCGTCCATGACCGTCCGCAGGCCGAGGGCGGCGCCCAGGCTGGCCGGGCCGATCAGGTTGTGGCCACAGCCGTGTCCCAGCTTGGGTAGGGCGTCGTATTCGGCCAGGAAGGCGATGGTCGGGCCCCCCTCCGATCTGGTGTACGAGGCTCGGAAGGCTGTGTCCAGTCCGCCTATCGGTTTCTCCACCCGGAATCCGGCTTCTGCGGCCGCCTCTGAGAGCCACCGAGAGGCCTTCTGCTCCTCAAACTTCACCTCTGGGTTGCGATGAATTCTCTTCGACAGATCGGTCAGAACTGGCTGTAGGTTGTCGATGGCCTTGAGGACGGATGCTTTGGTTTGTACCAGGCTCTTTCTCATTCTGACTCCTTGTGGCTTTACTTTCCATAGTCTGGCCCCTTGAAGGTGGCCTGTTGCGGTGCGCTTTCGTGATGCTCTTGGTGTGAGGCCTATTATAGCATCACGGGCTTGAGCCCGAAACTGCCGTGCGGCAAGGGCCAGGAGCAAGGTTTTTGACGTCCGAGACCTTTGGGGTTTCAGTTGACAGCTCGCAGCGCGCCATTTTGTGTGCGGTGAAGAGGTTCTTGGGGCCTGATGCGCCGCACGAAAACCCCCAAAGGTCTAAAATACGTGCTCCTGCGGCAAGGGCTTGCGCGGTTTGACTGCATCAGGTTTCTGTAGTAGAATCTTCCAACCTTGGTGTTGGAGGGATCGAGGAGCAAGAGCGTGTTACATCATCGCTACACCTGAGCGAAAGAGCCTGGGACGTCAGTTTGGCGTCTACAGGCGAGCGTATGCACACGCCAGGGGGCGGTGGGGTGACCGTATCCTGAGACCAAGTGTGGTGTGTCCCTCCGGGGCAACAGCCGTCGCTGGCGTGTGCTGGCGACGGCTTTTCGTTGCCGCTGGCGCAGGGTTGTTTTGGTCTGCTCCACGAGCTACGCCCTGCGGGTGGGGAAGGTGCTGACCAAGGCCGGGACTGATTGTCGGGTGATCACGTTGGCGCGTCACCTCGGTTCCGGCTGCGGGATCTGCGCACGTGCGCGACAGGCCGACCGACAGGGAGTGGTGAAGGCGTTGAAAGCGGCAGGGTCGAGATTGAGGAGGTTCACGACATCTGATGAGTGATGAAGGCACGTATCCGACGATGGCTCTGTCTGCCAAGTGGTACTACATGTATCCTGAGCGGCTTGACTGTATCACTGCGCACGGGTTCGCGGTGGAGTACACCCCTCACCCTCAAAGGCTTGACTTACTCCCTGCGCACTTGGACCCACTGCTCGAAGCGGGCATCCCCGTCCGCTACCACGGGTTCTTTCCGGAGCACGAGTTCGGTCATGTGGATCCCCTCATTGCGGACCGTGCGATGCGCGTTCAAGAGGCAGCGTTGGACGCGATGCAGGGGCGAGGAGAGCAGGTCGTCACAATCCACGTTGGCCTGAATCCGCAAGTTCCCATCAACCTTGATCGAGTGGTCGAGAATCTATCGAAGCTGGTGGCCTATGGACGCGAGCTGGGGATCACCGCGTGCCTGGAGAACCTGCCCCGCGGCCCGACCAGCGACCCGGATACGGTTGTCGAATGGGCTCGGGCATCCGGCGCGATGATCACCTATGACGTGGGACACGCCGTTTCGTGCCGGCGCGTTCAGGATGGCGGGTTGACGCCGCTCGACTTCATCGACGCGTTCGCTGATCGCCTTTTTGAGGTGCACATGTACGAGCGGGAGACCGATCGGCACCATCCGCCGGCGGATATGACGATTCTAGGGCCGATCGTCGATCGTCTGATGGCCACCTCGTGTGCATGGTGGACGATTGAGCTGGACAGCTGCGCCGAGGCTGTGATGACGCGGTCCCTGCTGCTTGACTATTTGGATGGCACGTAACCACGCTGTGATGACGTGTCTGTTTCGACCCGAGGACTGAACACGAAGGTCAGGATTAGGAGGTATATGACACGCGAGGAGATACGCCTGACGGCGTTGACCAGCGCGGCCGGGTGAGCGGCCAAGATGGGTCCTGAGACCCTGGCGCAGGTTCTGCGCCCTTTGCGAAACATCTTCCCGGAAGAACAGCACCCGGAGCTGTTGGTGGGACTGGCCGTCAGCGACGATGCGGCTGTCTACAAGCTGACCGATGATGTGGCTGTCATCCAGACGCTCGATTTCTTCCCGCCGGTCGTCGACGATCCCTACGACTACGGCGCCATCGCTGCTGCCAATGCGATGAGCGACGTGTACGCTATGGGCGGCGAGGTGGTGTTAGCGCTCAACATCTGTGGCTTCCCACCGGACTTGCCGCCCGAGGTCGTCAGTGAGATTCTGCGCGGTGGGGCGGAAAAGGTGGCCGAAGCGGGTGGCGTGCTGGCCGGCGGTCACACGGTTGACGACGAGGAGCCCAAGTACGGTCTCTCGGTGATGGGCCTGGCACATCCCGATCGGGTGTGGATCAAGGCCGCCGCTTGCCCCGGGGACGTGCTGGTGCTGACCAAGCCATTGGGCGTGGGGATCATCACCACGGTGCTCAAGGCGGACATGGTCGCCCCGGCGCACATAGCAGCGGCGGTCGAGAGTATGAAGAGGCTCAACCGCGAGGCCGCGCAGCTCTTGCAGCAGGTCGGGGTGCACGCCGTGACCGACATCACGGGCTTCGCGCTGCTGGGCCATGGCTACGAGATGGCGGAGAAGAGCGGCGCGCGGCTGCGCTTCCATCTGGGACGGATCCCTTTCTTGGAGGGGGCGCGGGAATACGCCGACATGTGGCTTTTCCCCGGTGGTACCTGCGACAACGAGTGTGCCTACGAGCACGGCGTAAGCTTCGCACCGGGGATTGAGGAGGAGGTGCAGCAGCTGCTCTACACGCCCGAGACCTCAGGTGGACTGCTCGCCGCTGTGCCGCCAGAGAAGGTGAACGAACTAACTGCGCTCTTTGGCGCCGCCGAGCACCCTTGCTGGGTCATTGGCGAGGTACTCGATGGTAAAGGCATTCACGTGGTCTCGTAATACCAATACATGAGGAGGGCATGCAATGAATGTCATTGGCATCATGCTGGATAGCCTGCGCCAGGATCACGTCAGCTTCCACAATGGTGGGCGGCCGGTCTTCGAAGGCATTCCTGCCTGTCGGACGCCAAACCTGGATGCGTTCGCGGAGGAGTGCGTCGTCTTCGACAACGCCTATCCCGAGGCGCTGCCCACCATTTCGGTGCGCACATAGCTGTTCACCGGTCAGCGCACACTGCCCTATCGTCCGTGGCAGCCGTTGACCGAGGAGGATATCTCCGTGGCCGAGATTCTGCGCGCGGAGGGGTACGTGTGCGGTCTGGTCTCCGACTGCTACCACTATCGGGCCCCGGGAATGAACTTCCATCGCGGGCTCCACGCCTACCGCTGGATACAAGGGCAGGAGTACGACCCGTGGGCGTCGCATCCGTCCCAACGTGACCTGGACAACTACGTGAATCGGCACTACAATGCGACCTGGCGCGGTCGCGTGGCTCAGTTTCTATCCAGTACCGATGGGTTCACTCGCGAGGAGGACTGGTTCCCGGCGAGGGTGGTAGATGAGGCGGTCGAGTGGCTGGCGAAGAATCACGATCACGCCCGTCTCTTCGCCTGGATCGACTCCTTCGACCCCCACGAACCGTGGGATCCGCCAGCTACCTTCGACACCTACACGGATCCAGACTACGCTGGCAAGCGGCTGATTCTTCCCATGGGCGGACCAGCGGAGGATTGGGCCACGCCCGAGGAGATCCGCCACATTCGGGGCCTGTACGCAGGCGAAGTCGCCTTCGTTGATCACTGTCTGGGGCGTCTGTTCGAAGCGCTTGAGGACTTGGGCTATTACGACGATTCGGTCGTCGTTCTGCTGGCCGATCATGGTCACCCCCTGGCTGACCACGGCAAGTTCCTGAAGGGGGGCGACCGCATGTACAATGAGCTGCTCAAGGTGCCATTCATGATCCGCCTGCCAGGCGGGGAGGGCGCGCGTCGTACGCCGGCCATCGTCCAGTTCCACGACCTGCTTCCCACCTTGCTTGACCTGCTGGGGATGGCGAACAACGCCAGCGCGATGCAGGGCTGGAGCTTCCTGCCGGTGCTGCGGGGAGAGGCCGACGCACATCGTGAGGTCATCATCACCGGCTACCACGAGGCGCCCGACCGCTGCGTGCGCGACCAGGTGTGGAGCTACGTGCAGCGACCGGAGGGTGAGCCGGACGAGCTGTACAACCTGGTCGAGGATCCCAGGGAGCGTGTTAACCTCATTGATGAGCACCCCGGGGAGGCGCGTCGGCTGGTCAGTGCCTTCGGCAGCGCGTTTCGGCTCAAGTCGCAGCCGGGGGTCAGCCACACGGAGGTGAAGGGCATCCAGGGCAAATACAAGCTGGCGTCCAGCGGCATTGCGTAGAGGGCAGACAGCTTACGGAATGGCACTCCGCTTCGCTCCGAGCCGTACTACGAGCGAGCGGGGGGTGGGGCGTTCGATAGCAGATCTGATGCGGAGGCTACGATGAATGAGATATTCGATCACATTGAGGCGCACAGCGACGAGTACTTGAGCCGATTGGTGCAGGCCTGCGCCCAGCCCAGTATCTCGGCACAGGGTGAAGGGCTTGACGAGATGGCGAACCTGGTCGCCGGTATGCTGAGGGGTGTTGGCTTTGACGTGGAGCTGGTCTCGCCTGGCCCGGAGGGCGTTCCTCCCGTTGTGCTGGGGCGGATGGGCGGGAGCGGTGAGCGAACGCTCTTGCTTTACAACCACTACGATGTCCAGCCGGTCGATCCGCTCGAGGAGTGGATCACGCCTCCCTTCGAACCGGACCTACGCGACGGCAAGGTCTACGGGCGAGGCACCGCGGACAACAAAGGCTCCATCGTCTCGCGGGTCTGTGCCCTGGAGGCGTACCTAGCACACCGGGGTGAGCTGCCCGTCGACGTTGTCTGGGTCATTGAGGGCGAGGAGGAGGTCGGCAGCCCCCATCTGGACAGCTTCGCGGAGGAGCACGCTGATCTGCTGCGCGGAGCTTGCGGCTGCATCTGGGAGGCTGGGGGCCGGAATGCCCGAGAGAGGTATCAGATCTCCCTGGGATGCAAGGGGCTGCTGTACGTTGAACTGCGTGCTCAGGAGGCGGCCCGAGACCTCCATTCGGCCCTGGCAGCCACCGTCGCCAGCCCCGCCTGGCGGTTGCTGTGGGCGCTGAACACGTTGAAGGGCCCCGACGGTAGGGTGCGCATCCCTGGCTTCTACGACGACGTGCAGCCTATCTCTCCGGCCCAGCGCAGAGCGCTGGCCGACTGGGACTATCCCGAGGAAGAGGTGAAGCAACTTTACGGCATCGAGGAGTTCCTCGACGGCCTGATGGGCGATGATCTGAAGGAGCGCCTCATCTTTGGCCCTACGTGCAACGTGGATGGCTTTCACGCCGGCTACGGCGGCCCGGGCTCAAAGACAGTTTTGCCCTCGCGAGCGACTGCCAAGCTGGACTTCCGCTTGATCCCCGATCAGGATCCGGAGCGGATTCTGCAGCTGCTGCAGGAGCACTTGGAGCGTGAGGGGTTTGAGGATATTGACGTGGTCACCTTCGACGGTGGCTCGGCAGGGGAGCATCCGGTGGTGGGCGACCCGGAGCACCCGTTTGTCAAGATGTGCGTGCGCACGGCGGAGCGAATCTACGGGCACGAGCCGGCTGTGATCCCTATGATGTCGGGCACCGGGCCTGTGCATCAGATCTGCGGTCAGTTCAGGGTGCCGATGGCCACGGCCGCCGGGGTAGGCTACGCTGGATCGCGGGGCCACGCGCCCAACGAGAACATTCGCATCGACGACTTCGTCGTCGTCACCAAATATCTCGTTGGTCTGTTGGAGGATCTGGCACGAATGCCCGAATGAGGGTGGAGGCTGGCGGAAGGCTGTTGCTTTCCCCGAGGGGGCGCGCTAAGCGAGCTTGAACGTCGCTACGGGAATGGCCTTCGTGGGCAGGTTGCATTCGTCCGCGAGGGCATCGTCTCTCAGCCGGAGCTGCCACTCTCCTGCGCGTTCTGCTGCCGCAGCGGCGAGAGTGACGTGCGACATCACAATCCCGGCGTCGATGAACATGGGCTTCACCACGGCAAGCGCAAGTCCGTCGGGCCGCAGGATGAAGCGCCATGGCTGGGCGTTGTGCGCCGAGGGGGCGAGCCGAGCGTGCTTCAGCACGGTGACCAGGTTTGGATCCGCGCCGTCAGGCGACCAAGGCTCGCCCCATTGCTCAGAGAAGACGATCTTGGTCAGTGGTTTCCGCTTGTGTCCGCTGGCCAGCCGCCGCACCAGTTGTGTGTGAAGACGGCCAAGCCCCTTGTCGGTTGGGTAACCTAGCGCGCAGACCGCGGCCACGATCTCTCCTGGGACCAACCCCACCGCTTCCTTGGCGCGTTCGGCGTTGTAAGTGCCTGTGATCCAGCACGTGCCCAGATCCAGGCGCGTCGCCTCTAGAACCACGTGTTCGAGGACGTATCCCAGGTCAACCCGCGCGCTCTCGCTCTCCTTGGGGAGGATGCCCGCCAGGAGGCACGGCGCGTTCTGCACCAATCCGTAGGAACCGATCATGAACGTCAGGACGTTCTTGACCGCGTCTGTGCCCTCGATCAACGTCACGCGAGGTGGCATGTTGCTCAAGGGGGCGACGTCGTCGGCCACGTTCAGCAGGCGCTCGAATATGGCTGGGGAGACGGAGCGATCCGCGTAGCTGCGGACACTGAAACGCTGGTGAATGGCTGCTAGCATGTCCATCTCTCTTCCCCCTCCGGCTGTAAGCGAAGCGGCGCTCAGGACAGGCCCTGCGCCGCGGCTTCGCTGCTCTCCATCTCGTCTGCGAGCACCGCCTGCAAGGCTGATATCGCCACCTCGAGCATGTCGTCGTCCGGCTCTCGCGTCGTCAGACGCTGCAACGCCAGGTTGGGCTTGATCAAGACCTGCATCCAGGGCCGATCGGCGAAGCGCCCCGTCAGGCGGATAAACTCATAGGATATGCCGGTCAGGACCGGCAGTAGGGCGAGGCGGCTGACCAGCCGCCACACCAGGGAGGGTGGGTCCAGCGGTGCGAAGAGAAGCACCGAAAGGGCGACCAGCGTCAGCAGAAAGGACGTCCCGCAGCGCGCGTGGGCCGTCGGGAAGGGGCGTATGGCCTCGACGGTCAGATCCTCACCGGACTCGTAGGCGTTGATCGTCTTGTGCTCGGCGCCATGGTAGGCGAACACCCGCTTGATGTCTGGCATGTGGCCGATGGCCCAGATGTAGCCCACGACCAGGATCAATCTGAAGAGACCCTCCACCAGGCTGACGAGCCACTCGGATGGCATGATGGGTGCCAGCAGGCTGGCCAGGAACGACGGCAGGAGCATGAAGAGCCCCACCCCCAGTCCAATGCCCAGAAGCGCTGTGCCCCAGCTGGCCGGGCCCGATAGGGATGCCTCCTCGCCCACCGCCACGTCGGCTGAGGTCATGAGGGCCTTCATCCCCAGCCCAAGGGCGTCCCAAAGCATCACCAGGCCGCGAAGAAAGGGTATACGGCTGATTGGGCCGCGGTAGAGCATCTCGTTCAGCGGCTCTGTCTCGACGACGATATCGCCCTCCGGGCGACGCAGCGCCAGGGCCATCGTCTGCGAGCCGCGCATCATCACGCCCTCGATCACGGCTTGTCCGCCGTAGTTGAATGATTCTTTCATAGGTCTGGCTCCCCTAGAACATGACGACCCCGAACAGCAGAAAAGGCCGGGTCGCGCTACCCGGCCTTCGTGCCTCATTCCACCCGGTCCGGTCTACCATCCTTCCAGATAGTTCGTCCATTCGTCGATGTCGTCCGTGTATCGGCCAAAAACGTACTCGGCTGTCGGTCTGGGCTCGACCGGTTTGTGTCGCAGCCTCATGTTCGTCTCTGCCGGGGTGCGGCCCCCTTTGCGTCGGTTGCACTCCGGGCAGGCTGCCACCAGGTTTTCCCAGCGGTACTCGCCGCCGCGATGGCGAGGTATGACGTGGTCGATGGTCAGACGGCCGGTCTTGCGCCCACAGTATTGACAGCGGTAGCCGTCGCGGCGCAGGATCTCTCGCTTGCAAAGTCGAACGCGCGGGCGGGGACGATGAACCATGTAGACAAGGCGAATGACGGAAGGGCGCTCGTAGGTGCGGGAAACTGTGCGGATCACCCCCCGGCCGTTTTCCAGCACCGTGGCCTTGCCGGCCAGGACTAATCCCATTGCCCGCTTTGTATTACATACGTTGAGAGGTTGGTAGTTCCCGTTGAGCACTAGAACGGGTTCGCTCAGCTTTGCCCTGGTCCCGAACGCGCACCTCCTTGTCGCTATAGACCCCACGCCCCGCCCAGGTTGCGATAATGGCGAGTATCGCCATATCTCTCATGAAGGCCGGACACTCAGCGATAACGCGACACTGAGTATAACACACTTGCCTTATGCCGTCAACGCTCCATCTCCTGCCACAGCTGTGCCAGGAGGCGGTATTTCTTCATCTCGTAGATGGCGGTGAGAAGGCTGAGACGAAGGCCGTGAAGCCCCTCGGTCACGCCTTGCAGCGTCACGAACCGCCACCAGAAGTGGCGCACGAACTGCGTGTAGGGAGTGTAGATTTGAGGTCGAACGCCTTGCTTGAGGAGTATCTGGGCGTCATACTGATTGTACCGCTCCTGCCGCGCTCTGAAGTCCGCCACGTCGTCGTAGTTGTAGTGGATGAGCGGGTTCTCCAGATGCCCTTCGGGCCCGTCGGCTATGGCGACCTCGTGCACCGGGCGCTCCCAGTGGACGTGAGTCGGTCGAAGGAGCCGGGCTTGATAATCGGGATACCAACCGGCGCCCTTTGTGAGCCGGCCGAAGATGTAGTTATGCCGCGGGATCCACCAGAGCACCTCCTCGCGATCCTGCCGGGTCACCGCTTCAATCTCGGCAGCCAGCTCCGGCGTGGCGCGCTCGTCGGCATCCACGAAGAGGATCCACCCCGCATGCACCTGCTCCATCGCTGCGTTATGAAACTGGGCGAAGTCCTCGAAAGGGTGTTGGATCACCTCCGCCCCGGCGCTCCGAGCGAGCTCTACTGTCTCGTCGGTGCTGTAGCAGTCGAACACGATGCGCCGGCGGGCCCAGGCCAGGCTGTCGAGGCAGTCTAGGATGTTCTCTTCCTCGTTCAGCGTGGGGACGATGACGCTGACGCTCACCCGATGCTCTCCCAAATCCGGATGACTTCCCGGCAGGCGTCCGCCATCTCTGGCGTGCCCTCCTCCATGCGCCGCCGCATACCAGCGCGAACCATCGCCTGGGCCAGGCGCCACGTCAGCGCTCCGTGATGGCGCGCGTAGAGCCGCGCGCGGCTCGCCCAGAGGTTGACGAAGGAGCGAACCGGCACCTGGGACGTCGACTGCCCGGCGTGATGGACAACCACGGCGGTCGGCACGCATAGGGCGTCCCAGCCGGCCTTTCGCATCCGCCAGCACCAGTCGATCTCCTCGCAGTACATCCGATATCCCTCATCCATCAGCCCTACCTCGTGGATGGCCTCCGCTCGGACTATCATGGAGGCGCCCAGCGGGTGATCGACGGGGAAGGGCTCATCTCCCTCGTAAAGGTGGCGCGGATAGCGCCCATTGAGCGGTGTGTTGTAGAGGCGCCAGGGCATAGGGAAGAGCTCGAAGGCCAGCTGGAGCAATCTGGGAAAGCGAAAGGCGCTCTGCTGGAGCGACCCGTCGGGGTAGAGGAGCTTCGCTCCAGCCATCCCCACGGTGGGATGGCTCTCCAGCGCGCTTGAGAGGGCCGCGGTGGCCCCCTGCTGCACCTCCGTGTCTGGGTTCAGGAGCCAGACGAAGGGGGTGGAGGCTGCGCCACGCGAGCCCTGGAGGATCTTCTCCAGCGCGAGATTGTTGCCGGCGGCGAAGCCGAGGTTCTCGTCGTGGGCGATGAGGTGGACGTTGGGGAAGGAGTCGGCGACCATCTCCGGCGTGCCGTCGGTCGAAGCGTTGTCCACCACCCAGACCGCCGCTTCCGCGTCTGAGCGAGCCAGGTCGTCAAAGAGGGAGCACAGGCACGAGGCCAGAAGCTCCCTCACGTTCCAACTGACGATGACGACCGCCAGGTGCGGCACCTCCATCTCGAACTGACCTATACGAACCGCTCCCGGATCTCCGCGCTGACGTAGTCCAGGATCGCCACGGTGATGGCGATGAACCAGACGGCGATACCGGCCGCGCGGAAGTTGAGCAGGCGGATGTACTGAACCAGGAGGAAGCCGATGCCACCGCCGCCCACCAAGCCCACGACGGTCGACATACGGACGTTGATGTCCCAACGGTAGATGGAGAAGGAGACGAAGGGCGGGATCATCTGTGGCACCACGGCGTACATAATGGTCTGGAGGCCGGTCGCCCCCGTGGCCTGGATGGCCTCGATGGGGCCAGGGTCGATGCTCTCTATCGACTCGGAGTAGAGCTTGCCCAGAGCAGCGATCGTATGGATGGTCAGGGCGACGATGCCGGCGAAGGGACCCAGGCCAACCCATTGGGCGGCGATGATCACCCAGATGAGCGGCTCGATCGACCGCACGATATTCATGAAGCCGCGGGTCAGGTAGTAGATGCCCATCGACAGCCAGGAGCCAGACATCAGGTTGCGGGCCGCCAGGAAGCTAACCGGTATGGCAAAGACGATCCCGAACGCCGTCGCCATCATACCCAGGAATATCGTCTCTACCATGCGTTCAATGCTGAGAAGGAGGGGTTCGCTGAGCCGCACGGTGCCGGTCTCGGATATCTGTCTGGCTTCAACGTGATGGAGCTGGGGCCCCTCAGCGCTGGGCGGCAGCAATCGATAGGGCATGACGACATCGATCTTGAAGGATCCCTCGTCGTCGGTCTTCACCGTGACGTACTCCCCCTCCTGTCGAACGCGGAACTCGTTCCCGATGGGATCCTCCCACCAGATCTGGATCCTCTTGTTCGGTTGGAAGCTCTTTCCGGTGAGCGTCAATTCCGTGCCCGGGACGATGTTGTTCTCCTCGTTCAGGTCAGAGAGCCTACCGCAGGTTGGTTCAGCCTTCAGATACGCCTCGCCAGGTTCCTGCTCCGGTATAGGTGGGGGGTTGTCATCGCACGGGACGAGGATGTCGGCGGTGGCCTTCACCGTCTCCGTCTCCTTGGTCGTCGCGGCCTCCCACGGCCAGAGCACCTTGGAGAGCAGAGGCCACGTGTCCGAAAGCTCCGTCACCGCCTTGTACAAGTCGATTTCGCTGATCTGCCAGCCGAGCGAGAAGAACAGCACGAGGATGAGGACGAAGATGCCGGCGCTACCATGTCGATCGGGTTGGGCCTCTTGATAGGCATCCCAGGCTGACCACAGCCAGAGGAGGATGCTGCCGACCACCATGAGGCCGACGAAAAACGGCCGCCGGCCGAGAGCTTTGATGAGCATAGCCATCGGCGTCGGCTCTCGATGGGCCAGGGCCACGATTCGCCAGCTCAGAAGGGCTGCGATGCTGGCCATCGAGCCGAGGATGAGAAGACCGCGTTGCAGCCTGCGCGCGAGTATCTGACCTAGGCCGGGGAGGAGCAGCGAGGCCACCCCATTGACCGGGGCCGGGGTCAAGCTGGAAGGCTGTTCCTTCTGCCGTCTCTTTGACGTCGTGTTGTTGCCTCTCATACTGTGTCTCCCACTGAGCCCTCCAGCCCGCCGCTGACGCGCACCGCCTCTCGGCCGTAGATCTCCTTGAATTCCTCATCCGTCATGGCGCGGATCTCCTCCCTGCTGCCCCGGTAGACGATCTGCCCCGCTCGCAGGCCGACCACGCGGCTGGCGTACTGCTGGACGAGATCGAGGTAGTGGAGGCTGCAGAGGATGGTGATGCTCTCCTCCTTGTTAAGCATCTCCAGGTGGTCGAGGATGGAGTGGGCCAGCACGGGGTCGAGGCTGGCCACCGGCTCGTCGGCCAGAATCATCTTGGGGTCCTGCATCAGCGCGCGTGCGATGCCGACCCGCTGCTGCTGCCCGCCGCTGAGCTCGTCGGCTCGTTTCTCCGCCTGATCCGTGATACCCAAGCGCTCCAACGCTGCCATGGCTTTCTTGCGGTCCTCCTTCGGGAATTGATGGAGCAGGCTGGGCCATTGGTTGACGTACCCCAGCCGTCCCGCTATCACGTTGGTGACCACCCTGGAACGCCTCACCAGGTTGAAGTGCTGGAAGATCATCCCGATCTGCCGTCGGATCTTGCGCAACTGGGCCGGCTCGGCCTTCGTGATGTCCGCGCCGTCCCACAGAATCTGGCCCTCCGTGGGCTCAATCAAGCGGTTGATGCAGCGCAGCAGGGTTGACTTCCCGGACCCGCTCAGCCCGATGATGATAAGAAACTCGCCGTCCTCTACGATGAAGCTGACGTCTCGGATGGCGACGGTACCATCGTCGTAGATCTTGGTCAGGTTCTTGACCTCAAGCATGCTTCCTCCAGCTTTCTCTCTAGGACGGAGGTTCTGAGGCCGTCAAAGACTGCGGCGTGGCGAAGCCACGTTCTTCAACAGACTCAGAATCTCCGCTGACTGCGTTGGTGCTCCCCTTTTTGTCACGAAGGGGGGACCGCGTCCCCCCCTTCGTCTGCTACGTGATCAACCAGCCGGCGGCTACTCTTGCAGCGCCTCAATGCTCATGCCTGAGGCCTGCAGCACCTGGCGGAAGGGATCGTAGAACTCGTCGCCGTGCTTCTCCAAACCGGCCCAGCTGTAGGCCGTGTCGAGGGCATCCTGACCCTCCTCGGTCTCGGAGATGGCTAGAAGACCATCCACGATCTGGGTCTTGAGCTCCTCGTCCATGTCCGGTATGAACTGGACGCCGTCGTTCGGGATGTCCTCCGTGATCTCAATCACGAGGACCTTCTCCATGACGTCGGGGTTGTCCTCCTCAATCGTGCCGCGGGCGTCCACGTACGTGGCGCCGGCATCGCATTCCCCGCTATAGACCTGGGCCACAACCGCGTCGTGGCTGCCAGCGTCCACCACCTCTGCCAGGTCTGTTTCAGGGTTGATCCCGGCCGCCCGCATCGTCAGCTGCGGGATGATCCAACCGCTGGTGGAGAGGGGATCAGGCCGGCAGAAGGTCTTCCCCTCCAGGTCAGCGAGGCTGTTGATCCCCGTGTCGGCACCGGTGATGATCTGACCGTTGTAGGTGGCGCTGCCGTAGCGGACGGCCACCAACTCGGTCTCCACACCGCAGCGCTCGTTCGCCAACACGTAGGCGAAGGTGGCCAACGAGCCCATGTGGGCCTCTGGCGGATCGGCGCACATAGCCTCGATCACGCCGGCGTACTCCGTGGCGACGTTGGTATCGAAGTAGAGGCCGGTCTCGTCGTGCAGTAGATCGGCGACCTCCTGTGCTCCCGCTGCCACGGTCTCCATCTCGCCCGAGGGTACGAAGGACCAGATGATGGGGTTATCCTCCGACGAACCGAGCTCCCCTCCACCGCAGCCGCTCAGCGCGACTATCGCGCCGACGACCATCAGGGTGAGCATCGCTACAAGGATCTTCTTCGACATGTTTCTGTTACCTCCTCTGGGTAGTTAGCTAACGACTAAGTACAAAGTGACCGATTAGTGAGTGTTTTACGCTTGGCTTATGTGATGCTAGCGAGGTGATTCTCTGGTTACCCCTCCTTTCTGACTCGGCCTTGTTTACCCTGCGTTGACTAAACCGCAGCGAACAGGCCCTTAGCTTCACGTCTCACCGAGCCCACTGCGTGCCCTCTCATTGTCGTGCACGTCTGTTGACGGCCCGTTAAGGCGGTGTTACACGGCCTTTAAGGGAGCGTGCCTATCATATCCCCGAAGACCGTTGAGCGCAAGTCGCCAGGATGGCGCCGCTCCTACTGCTATTTCACGCATCTGGCCTGGACTTTTCAATTGCTCCGAGCCTCGTCCTCGGGGCGACTGACGCACGCTACCGAGCTTTGTCCTGGGCCAGCCACCCCCGGGACGGGGGCTAGGAGCTGGGGAAAAGCCAAGGTCTGTTGTGTGAAGGGGCATTAGGTCTACGGTACTTCGATGAGCAACGAGACCGGATCGACGCGATCGTTCACCGGCGAGATCTCGACGTCCTCGTGGATCAAACCGGCCCAGCAGTACTGAGGATTGCGGGCTCCCACGACGTCCACAAAGCGAATGCCTCCCGTGACCACAGCGCGCGTGAACGGCGGCAGGTAGAGGTACCCATCTCTCTTCTCCAGCGCGTCTTCGTCGCCCACGGCCCAGCGCCAGGGGTAGTTGGTCGTCGCGTTCTCGCAGTGGATGCCCACGCGGAACGTGCCCGCTTGGATATACTCCCCCAGCGTGGCATAGTTCTGATCGCTCTGATATACCGTGCCCGGTGGAGGCCCGCTGGTGCGTATCGGTGCAGGGCTGTCGTTCTCCACGGTGAGTGTGAAATGGAGCGTCTTGCCGAGCGGTACGCTCTTGGACGACCACTCGACCTCGCCGTTGAAGATGTAGGCCATCGGGACGCCGCCCTCCTGGATGGTGAGCGTCGTCGTCGTCAATGTACGCTGCCCGACCGCGTCCTCGGCTTCGGCGTGGACGACGTACGTGCCATCCGGAGGTGGCTGTGCGCCGTCGTCGACGCCGGCGTCATAGTCGAAGGCGTAAACGCCGCGCTTTCCCTCGCGAGCCAGGGTCTGCTCATCCCGCTCCACTGGATAGCGAGTGCCATCCTCGTCCAGCAGATAGACCGAAAGCGACGTGTCGTCCTTCGACAGGTAGACGTTGATCTTGGCTCGGTCGGTGATCCCGTCTCGATTGGGGCTGAAGGGGTTGGGAGAGACTGAGAAGTTCTTGAGCTCTGGCAGCGACGTGTCGGCATCTGCGATGGTGAGCGTGCCGGTAACCTGCTCGCTGTGGCCTGTTTCGTCGGTGGCTTCGACCATCCAGACGTAGTCGCCGTCCTGAAGCACCCGCTTCTCGACGTCAAACCCGGTGAAGGACTCGTCCAGCAGGGTGTAGCCGTCGACGATGCCGGAGAAGAGCACCTGATACGGCTTCTCGACCGATGGCCCGCGGTACGCATGGTCGCGGAAGGTGTAGCTGTTGCCTCCCGCGCCCTCGAACGTGATCGACACCTCGGCACTGCGGTTGAGGTTGTATGTGATCCTCAGGGCGTCCGTGTCCCCATCTGCGTTGGGCGTGATTCGATCTCTGTCGAAGGAGACTTGGGTCAGAATGGGTTGGTCCCCACATGCGGTCAACGCGACAGCAAGCCCAACCATCAATGCAAGCAGACCTGGATACAGGCGATACCAGTTTCGCAACGTGATCTACCTCCTTGAGTAGTTGAAAGTGTACCATGGATCGATGAATTGGTAAACCGTCGGCGCGTTTGGTCCAAGCCTTATCCTCTCCGCCGCAGAGGGTGCCCCCACCGCCCCGTCCGCTTCCCGATCTATTGGCTAAAGCGCTGGTCACCTTGGCTCAATCATTCGGCTGTCAGCATAACGACTTGCACTCCGTGCCGGAGTGGGTACAATCCGTGGCTAAAGCTGCGTTCAGGACCCCTTGAGCTGTGTCGTTGCCAGATGGGCGTGGTGAGGAGCGATGAGGGAGCTTGAGCGCTTCCCTGGATGAAGACATAGGATGGAAGGGCTATGGACTACGTAGAAGCTATTGCCTATCTGCACAGCCTCACAGACTACGAGACGAAGCGGGTCAGACGGTATACGCCCGATGCGTTCGATCTCTCACGGGTCGAGCGCTTGTTGGAGGCCGTGGGAAACCCACACCGCAGCTTCCGGTCGGTGCATATCGCTGGCACCAAAGGGAAAGGCTCCACATCGGCGATGATCGAGTCTTGCCTGCGGGCGGTCGGGTACCGCACTGCTCTTTACACCTCTCCGCACCTTCACACGTTTCGGGAGCGGATCCGCACTGCGGGAGAGAAGATCGACCGTGACGAGGTCGTCGCGCTGGTGAAGGAGGTTCGCCCGCTGGTTGAGCGCATGCCGGAGCTGACCACGTTTGAGGTGATCACCGCCATGGGGTTTCTCTACTTCGCCCGCTCCAACGTGGACGTGGCGGTGGTGGAGGTGGGACTTGGCGGGCGCCTCGACGCCACCAACGTCTTGAGCCCAGAGGTGGCGGTGATTACGTCCATCAGCCTTGATCACACCTATCTACTGGGGGATACGTTGGGCGAGATCGCGCGGGAGAAGGGGGGGATCATCAAGCCAGGTATCCCGACTGTGAGCGCTCCTCAGCGCGCCGAGGCGATTCAGGCAATCGAAGCGATCAGTCGCGGGCGCGGTGCAGAACTCGTGGAGATCTGCCGAGACTGGGACTACGAGATCGGGCCTGCCGACAGGGAGGGCCAATCCTTCACCGTGCGGCGCATTACGGACCACGGGTCGCCCCTGGATGGCGAGTACTGGATTCCCCTGCTGGGCCGTCACCAACTGGAGAATGCAGCTGCCGCTATTGCGGCTCTCGACCTGCTTCAACGGGGGAGCTTCGATCTGCCTGTTCAGGCCGTCGACCGAGGGCTGCAGGAGGTCCGGTGGCCGGGGCGTATGGAGATCCTCAGCCAGGATCCGCTGGTGGTCGTGGACTGTGCCCACAACCCCTATTCGGCGCGGACGCTGCGGGATGCTCTGGAGGAGTGGTTTCCGGATCGAAGTTGGGTGATGGTCTTTGGGGCCTCGGCCGACAAGGACATCGCCGGCATGTTGGAGACGCTGGTGCCAATCAGTGACTACACCATCGTCACCCGTGCCAATCACCCGCGAGCGATGTCGCCCATCGAGTTGGCCGATGTCGTGGTCGGCGTCGGGGGTGGGGCGGAGGTGAGCCTCAACGCGAGGAAGTCGCTTGAGCGCGCCCTGACGATGATGGATCCGGATAACGGGCTGCTGGCGACCGGGTCGATCTTCCTGGTGGCCGATCTTCGCGAGGCGTGGGCGCGCCATACGGGGAGCGCTCTGCCGGACAATGATGGCGAGTAGCTGACCCCCACCAGGTCGGAGACGAGACCCCAAAGGCTGCACAGGACCCTTGGGGTCTTTTGGTTCTTGACAACGGCGACGGGTTATTCTATAATACTCGTTGTTGCGATTGATTGCATTAACTACTGAGTGTAAATAGAGATTGGAGTCAAGCGATGTCTCAAGAACCCGGTTACGGCCCTCTACCGAAAAACCCCAGGGCGCCCATTGAGGCCATGATCCGCGAGGGCGACCTGGAGGGCTTGCTCAGGAAGGCGGGCGAGCTGCACGGCCACTTCTGCCCCTACGTGGCGCTGGGCGTGCGCGCTGGCTACACCGCGCTGCGGAGGCTGGGGATCGAACAGAACCTGGGGATGGAGGACGTGATCGCCATCGTGGAGGCCAACAACTGCTTCAGCGACGGCATCCAGATGACGACTGGGTGCTCCTTCGCCAACAACGCCTTGATCTACCACGATCTGGGCAAGACGGCGGTGACGGTGGCGAAGCGCGACGGCGCGGACAGCAAGGTGGCCGAGGCTGTGCGGGTCGCCGTGCGGGCCGACTACAGCGCCAGTTTCGACGAGCGCTACCCCGAGGCGCACGAGCTGTTCGAGAAGATCGTCACCAATCGCGAGGAACCGACGCCGGAGGAGCAGGAGCGATTGTCGGAGCTCTGGGCCGAGACCTCGTACAAGCAGTTGGGTCTGCCCGAGGAGGAGATCTTCACCGTCGAGAGGAAGCGGATCGACCTACCGGCCTACGCGCCGATTCACGAGTCGGCCATCTGCGCCGGTTGCGGCGAGAGCGTGATGGAGACGAAGGCGCGGCTGCGGGATGGGGAGCCGGTCTGCATCGCGTGCGCCGACGCTGAGCGCTACGTGCTGGATGGCTCGGGCATGTCGGTTGTGTGAAACGTGAAAAGTAAAACGTGATAGGGAGAATTCTGATGAGGGCGTGATCGACGGGCCCAGACGCTCGTGCTCCCCTTGATAGGTCCGGGGGGAGAGCTAGCTCAAACCAGTTTCGGCGGGTGCCGCTGCGCTTACAGAAACCCGCCCCACATGCGGTTGAGAAAAAAGCTTCATGTTCGTTGAGGCGGTGTTTGCCTACCCGGGGATGGGCACGTTGATCTATCAGGCCGGGGCGATGCTGGAGGGCGCGTGCGTAGGGTGATCCGTTGGTTGGGGGCGGTGGGCTGGGGCTCCATGTTGCGCTATGCGTTCGAATGTCCTACAATCTTCATCTCGAACGTATGGGTGCGGTGGGCGGCTCCGCCGGGGCTCTGCATCATGCTGGTGGTGATGGCCTTGAAGCTGGTCGGGTTCTCGGTGGAAGCGTGGGCTAACCCGCGCTTGAATGGAAAGAGGTCATGATCAGCAGCGCTCTGCCGGGCGGATCGCTGCCGTCTGTGGCAGGCACGGTCCACGTCGGAAAGCGTAGAGCACGCTGAGTGCCCAGGACCGTGCCGTTAGCGAACTCGGCAAGGAGAATAACGTATGTCCTGTGAACAGGTCTTCTTCAAGCGACTGCGCGAGCACGGCTTCCGACTCACGCCGCAGCGAGAGATGGTCCTCTCGGTGCTGCACGACGTCGAAGGCTTCGCTACCGCCGATGAGATCTATGAGCGCGTCAGCCGCATCAGCTCGTCCGTGGATATCTCGACTGTCTACCGCACGCTGGAGCTGCTGCAGGATTTCCACCTGGTGGCCTCCGTGGATCCCGGCGATGGTCAGCGCCGCTACGAGCTGCTGGGGCTCCACGGTCAGCACTTTCACCTAGTCTGTCTCTCCTGTGGGAAGATCATCGGCGTGGAGCCGGAGGCGCTGGAGGCCTTCGCCAGCCGGATAAGAGAGACGTACAGCTTCGAGATTGACCTGGAGCACCTGAGCATCCCGGGGCTCTGCCAGGAGTGCACGGACGGCCAAGACGTCCAGGAGGTGTGAGGCTAAACGGGCTGCGCTTGGTCCTCCTACTGCTATTGGAGCAGGCTCCTCCCCTATTGGATCGTCACCGGCACGCCCAGCTCGGCCCAGTTGAAGAGCGTCTCTGCCTCCTCGATGCCCAGGATGATGCAGCCGAAGGAGGCGCGGGATCCCAGGTGGCCCGCCCACAGCCGTTGCCCGTTGGCGAGGATGGGCAGCGCGTGGATGCCGTTGACGGTGTCGCCGCCGGCCCGATAGACGCCCAGGAAGTGCGGCATCTGCAGGTCCCACTGGCTGGCGTAGGCCATCTCCTCCTTGCTCAGCACCTGGAAGTGACCCCGGTACGTCGGTGAGTCCTCCTTACCGGTGGAGCAGGGCCAGTCGTAGAGCAGCTGTCCGTTCTCGTAGACCCGCAGCCGCTGCTCCGGGATACTGATCACGATCCTCTTGCCGGGCACCGTCTCGTAGGGCGTCAGCATGTCCTGGGGCGGGATGATCAGCTCCTGCCCGACGTGAAGCTGGTTGAGGTCGATGCCCTGATTGAGCTCGGCGATCAGCCCCGGTGGCATGCCGAACTTGGCGGCGATGGTGGTCAGACGGTCGCCGGCCTGGACCACGTAGATGCGCGGAGGCGGCGTCAGCTGGACAGCGACGTTCCCGCCGCCGGCTCGGAAGGCCTCTACGACCTTCTCGGTGGCCTCCTCGCCTGGGAAGCCCCAATCGTCCGCCTCGGGCTCCGCCGCCAGATCCGCCACCGCTGCCTCAATGGCGGTTTCTTCGACGTGGATGGCGAAGCTCTCCTCGGTCTTCTCCACCTGCAGCCAGCTGGCGATGATCTCTCGGCCCATCGTCCAGCTCCACGTGAACGTCTCGCCCTCGTGCTCTCCCTCGGCCGTGATCTGGATCTCGCGGCCCAATATCTCCTCGGCCTCCGTCTTGGTGGCGCTGACGTCCACGATGTCTGGCTCCACGGGACGGTAGGTGGGGGCGAAGGGGTAGTCGGGGCCGAGGTGGGTGACGGTGTTGATGATCTTCTCCGCGGTGGCGTCGATGGCCAAGGCCCGTCCTGGCTGGCTTGGGGTGGTCGTCACCTGATTGCCCTCCAGGCGGAGCGTCGCGTCCACGGGGGCCTCGTATAGCTCCGGCGCGATTGTCTCCAGGGCGCGTCGCGTGGCTTGAGCGTCGATGGTGAAAACGGGCGAGACCTCGAGGCTGGTCCCCCAACCGCGCTCTCCGAGCCACAGGTAGAGGAGCATCGACCAGCCCTCTCCCCGCCCAGCGGCGAAGGCCTGCTCTGCTGTGGCACAGGCATCGAGGCGCATGCCGGCCTCCGACCACGGCACCCGCCAGGCATGGTCACCGTCGCTCAGGATGAGGTCCCTGGCGCTGTGATTGGCGAACACCTCATCCAGGTGACGTGAGGCTTCCTCTACGGTGAAACCACCCAGGTTCTCGCCGAGGACGACCACGTTTGGGTAGATGCGGGACTCGTAGGGCGTCAGAATCGCCCGCTCGACCGTCCGCACAGAGAAAGCGCCGACCGCCGCCAGTACGAGCATCAGCAGGGCGACGAGAGCTGCGGGTCTACAGCCGCGTCTCTTGTCTCTCTTGCGTTCCTGATCTTCTGAGCTCGCCTGTGCGGATCGAGGCATGTCGGTCGGGTCTCCTGTGAGGCATATGGTCGCGGTCTGCGGAGGTGAGCGGCCCACGTCCTCACCCTTAAAGTATACCACGAGAGCCGTTTCGACGCACATATTGGTGTCGTAAAGCCCGGCGGACGTGCTGACTTGAGTTGCATACTCTGCCCTTCCTGTGATATACTTAAGAGATAGGGGGTAACCGGGGCATCATAGGAGGATGGAGATGGCGGATGTGATCGATGTGATGATCGTGGATGACCATCCAGTCTTCCGCCAGGGGCTGAGAAACGTCTTGGCGGCACAGGATGATCTGCACGTCGTCGATGAAGCGGCTGACGGCGAAACGGCGATAGCGAAGGCGGAATCGGTCCATCCGGACGTCGTCATCATGGACATCAACCTCCCGGATCTGAACGGCTTGCAGGCCACGCGTGAGATCAGGGAGCGGTGTCCGGACATCAAGGTGATCATGCTGACTGCCTATGACGACGAGGAGCAGGTCTACCACGCTATCCGCGCTGGTGCGCGGGCCTATCACGCCAAGGATGTGAGGCCCGAGCGATTGATAGGCGTCATCCGTCACGTGAACGAAGGGCACTACGTCGTGGATGAGAAGGTTTTGGACGAGGACGACATCGGCGATTGGCTGCTTAGGAGATTCAAGCGGTTTGGGGGAGAGGTGTTTGCGGGCAACGAGGAGTTCCTCTCTCCGCTCACCCCGCGCGAGATGGAGATCCTGGAACTGGTTGCTCAGGGCATGAGCAATCGAAGGATTGCCTACAGCCTGGGCATCAGCCACCAGACTGTGAAGAATCACATGACGGCTATCCTCAGGAAGCTGGGGGCGACCGGGCGGACGGAAGCGGCCGTCTCCGCCCTTCGGCGTGGCTGGATCCCCTTACGTGCGGAGCAGGGCGCCGGCGAGGAGTAGGCATAGGGGGTGGTATGATGATTGCAGCGAGCAACAACGACGCGAAGTCCTTCGAGCAGTTCTTGGAAGCTTCCAGCGAGGAGTACAAGAAGACGCAGCGCGAGCTCAAGGAGATCGATCTTCTTATCCAGCAGACGAGCGAGGAAGTGGAGCGCATGGCGCAGCGAAACACGCAGGCCACCAATCAACTCAGGCAGGCAGAGGCCTCGATCGACACCGTGCCCCGCCAGGATCTGCAGGAAGCCTATACCACCGTGCTCGATACACAGCAGCGCCTCTTCACCATGCGCGGGCAGCTGGAGAAGCTTCAGAGCGATCAGCGGAATATGGCTCGGTACTTGGACATACTCCGCAGCATCCTCGAGCACGCCGACCATCCTGAGCGGTATGAGCCTGAGAGCTCGGAGGAGGAGCAGGCTGCGCAAACGTCCGTCGTCCGCATCATCGAGGCTCAGGAGCGAGAGCGACGACGGTTGAGCAGGCAGATGCACGATGGCCCGGCGCAGTCGCTGACCAATCTGATCCTTCAGGCCGAGATCTGCGAGCGGCTCCTGGACGCCGATCCGGAGCAGGCGCGCGTCGAGTTGACGAACCTGAAGAACTCGGTTGCTGGCACCTTCCAGAAGGTCAAGGCCTTCATCCTTAACCTGCGCCCCATGATGCTCGATGACCTGGGCCTCGTTCCCACGCTGCGACGCTACCTGGATAGTTTCTCTGAGAACAGCGATCTGCTCACCGATCTCACGGTGGCGGGTCAGGAACGGCGCCTGGCCTCTCACAAGGAGGTGACGACGTTCCGCATCATCCAGGAGCTGCTCCAAAGCGCCAAGGAGGTCAGTCACGCCAGCAGCGCCCGTATCACGCTGGACATGAGGGGAGAGCGCCTCAAGGTGACGTTTGAGGATGATGGAGACGGCCTGGAGGTGACCGATGCACTGTCGCCCCAGGATGCGGAGAGGCCTGGGCTGGCGACGATGCGCGAGCGGATCGAGATGCTGGGGGGAGAGATCGATTTCGAAAGCGAGCTGGGGCGCGGCACGAGGGTGACCTTCGATCTTCCGATGTCGTGACAGCCCGGTAGTACGAAGGTCCTATTGTAAGGAGCGTGCGATTGACGTATAATTGGCACGAGCCTAGGGTGAGGGTCACTCTAGGAAGATACTCTCTTAAAGGAGGTGAGGCGAATGTTGTTCCTACCTCGGGAAGAAGGGCAGGGCTTGGTCGAGTATGCGTTGATTCTTGTTCTAGTGGCCATTGTGGTAATTGTCATCCTGGCCATCCTAGGCCCCGCCATCGGCAACGTCTTCAGCAACATCGTGAATGCCATCTAGCAAGCGCTGACGACTGGCATGCCGAGCAAAGCCCCGCATGGTCGGGGCTTTGTTTTTTCCAGGGTAGATGAAGGGATCTACTGAAAGAAGGCTTTCGATGGGCGTTGACAGCAGGTGCCTGGCACTGCAACAACGGCTTCGCCAAGTGCCAGGCACCGTGAGCACCCTTTTTCGGTCGAGCCATGAAGGTATTCCCAGCTCTCCACAACGTACGTGCACGCGCACTGTAACGCCTCTGTAATTCAAAATCCAATCCTTTCGCGGTATAATAATGTGTGAGCAAATGCCTACCAGAGATCGGCGCCGGGGGTGAGTCATGCTAGGTAAGAAACGAAAGGGGCAGAGTATGGTAGAGTTCGCGCTGATTCTGCCGATTCTGCTGATGATCGTCCTGGGCATTGCCGAAACGGCCCTGGTCATCCAAGGGTATCTCACCGTGCAGCACGCGGCGCGTGAGGCTGCGCGCTTCGCCACCACGTACCAGCCCAATCAAGGAGCTTGCTTCGACCTGGATGGGGATAACAAGCTTGAAGATGGCATGTTCCAGTCGGACGACGACGATTTGGCGCCCTGGCCCTACTGCCCGAAGTACCGTGCTGCCGACCTCGAGGAGACAGACGAGGACTACTACCGACGGCGCGTGGCGTTGATCAGGCGCAGGGGCCGGGAGGCCGCGGCAGGCCTGCGCATCGACGATACCGCCTCGAGCGATGAGCCGGGCTTCTTCCACGTGCGCGTCAGGGGCTACCCCAAGGCGGAGGAAGGCTACTGCGAGGATCCTGACATAGGCTATGAGCCGTGGGATCCCAGCGATGATCAGCCTGGCTGTCTTGGTCATCCCGGCCTGGAGGGGGTGCCGGTAGAGATCTACATCCAGCACAATGTGAAGATCCTGGATCCGCTCTACAGCCAGATCATCAGCCGGGTGAGGGTCGATGCCGAAGCGGAGATGGAGAACGAGGGCCAGCAGGTCGGCGTGGAGGGGGACTTCTCCCTCGATACCGACCCCGATCCCCCCGACGTGACCGAGCCCACCGTACCGCCCACCGACGAGCCCTCGCCCGAGCCCACCGACGAGCCCGCCGACGTCTCTATCGAGTTGAGCCCTGCCAACGCAACCAACGTCCTGCCCTATACCCCCACCCATCAGTTCGTCGCCACCGTGACCGATGCAGACTCGCAGCCCATTCAGGGCGCCCCCATTGGCTTCTCCATTGGTGAGGACGACGTGGGCGGGTTCAACACCTCCGGAACCCAGAAGTACGCGGAGGGCGTGACCGACGCTCAGGGGGAGATCTCGGTTGAGGTCTACGGGCATGAATCGGGGTCGGCCACCATCCGCGCCTGGGTGGATAACGACGGGGACGACACCTGGGACGGCGGTCCGTCTGAGCCCTCGGATACGTCGAACAAGACCTGGACCACCGATGCCGAGCCGTATATCGTCGTCTCCGACTACGACGTCTTCGCCGAGGACGTCGTTCAGGTGGACGTGCTGGATCATCTTCCAGACACGTCCTACCAGCTGCTGTGGTGCGTGGTCTCCGGCGAGCCGACGTCCAAGGCTCAGTCCATCACCACGGACGGTGCTGGAGGCGCGTCCTTGGACACATTTGAGATTCCAGAGGGCAGCGACGGTCAATACAGGCTAGAAACGCACAACGCTGGTGGTGACTGTGGTGCGGATGACCTGGTGGCCACCTCAACGGAGATCCACGTCGAGGTGGCTCGACCGGATCTCTCGATCTCCATCCTGGAGCCGTCCCCACCGTGTCCGGAGACGGACTTCACCGTGTCGGTTGTGGTCGAGAACCACACGGCAGGTACCCCCGACGACAACGAGACGTTCGATGTGGACCTCTACGTGGACCCGGGATCGCCCGAGGGAGGCATCCTGCCCAAGCAGTGGATAGACGACATCGATTCCTATGAATCGATCACCCTCACGTTTGTTGCGTGGGTGGGCTCGTTTGGCACGCACGTCATTCAGGGCCAGGTGGACGCCTCCGAGGTGGTCGAGGAGGAGCCGGATTGGGGGAACTGGGGCTCCGTCTCCTTCTCCACCGCGAGCGAGGAGCAATGTGGAGACGGGGACGACCTGCCGCCCTGGGGGCCAGGCCTCTGCCAGCCCCCCGGTTCGCGAGAGTGCGAGTCACTGCTTGAGTATGGGGGGTTCGAGGGCAACGTGGACAACGTCTTCGCTCACTGGCACATCACCGACGGCAGGCGTCCGTCGTTCAAGCCCTACGAGGGCTCCAGCTCCATGCGCCTGCACGCCTCGCTCGGCTCCTATCACCCTCAATGTCCCTCTCTCCATCCGGAGCTATACCAGACCGTGACCATCCCCGATCTGACGGGGGGATGCCCGGGCACGGATACGATGAGGACCACGCTGGTGGTGCGGGGTCAACGGATGGTGGGCGACAGCGAGTTCGCCTGCAGCGTGCCCGGGAGCGTGGATGCGGATGATGAGCTTCACGTTCAGCTGAGCGGCGCGCCGGGCGAGCCTCACCACCGCATCACCAGGGGAGCGCCGCTGGTCGCTGATCTGTTCTCTGGGAGCTACGCCGGCCTTCTGGCGCCCTTCGTCGCCGAGGATTCACCCTCTGCTTGTGACGTGGGAACGCTTGATTTCGCACCCGTTGCAGGAGCCTCAGCATTGCCCGTTCAGAGCTGGTCCCCCAGCCGCGGTGCCTTGCCCTCGCGCGAGGCGAACCAGGCCGATGGAGTGAGGAAACAGGGTGCGGAGGGATCGCGCAGGGGGCTGCTGTCGCTGGTGCGTTCCAGCTCGGAGCCGTCCGTCAACCCTGTAGCAGGGACCTCAGTCGCTTTGGAGCGAGATGAGGAGGGGGCGGATCCATCCGTCAGCATGCAGTTGGGCCTCTGCCCGATCGATGATGACTTCAATGACGGTGTCTTCGACGGTCAGTGGAACACCACCGGCATAGGTGACGGTGGTGGTAGTGTGGATGAGAGTGGGGGGCTGTTGACGATTGACGCGCACGGCAGCAGCACCTGGAATGATAGCGATGACTTCTACTACGTCCACCAGTCGTACTCTGGCCAGGAGTTCGATGCCAGGTTGCGCATTACGTATGGGCCTGACAGTGACTATTGGGCCAAGCTGGGGTTGATGGTGCGCAATAGTACGGCTGCCAACAGCAGGTACGTGATGCTGTCCTATGCGCAGTATCAAGAGGTCCTGCAGTTCGCTTACCGGCCGTCGGATGGAGATGATGCAGCTCGGCTATCTGGCACGGAAAACGATGTTCCTGCATCCTATCCTGTTTGGGCTCGCATCGTCCGCTCGGGTGATACGTTCGACTACTACTACTCTGAGTCCGCGAACCCAGGGCCTGGGGACTGGACCTACAAGGGCAGCGTCGACGTGTCGATGGACGACACGGTGCAGGTGGGGATTGCCCATGCTTCGTATTCGAGCTCGTCCGACGACGGAGCGGTGGATGAGATTTCGGTCTGCCGACCTCTCAGCGTGGACTTCACCAGCGCTACCTACAGCGTAGGCGAGGAGGATGGGTCTGTCGAGATTCCGGTGGTACTCGATGAAGCGGTGGACGAGACGGTCACGGTGGACTACGCCACCTCGCCCGGCACGGCCACCCCAGGAGAGGACTACGTCGAGACCAGCGGCACCCTGACGTTTGACCCCAATGATACCGAGGAATCGTTCTCCGTGCAGATCCTGTCGGACTCGATAGCTGAAGGTGACGATACCGTAATGCTGACCCTTTCAGATTTCAGCGGGGCAGAGATCGGCCCCAACAGCCCGGCCGTGCTCACTATCGTCGATGATGAAGGCGTACCGGAGGTGGACTTCAGCAGCTCCTCCTACAGCGTGGACGAGGATGCAGGCGCGGCGACGATCATGGCAACGCTCAGCGTGGAAGCCGAGTATCCGGTCTGGGCCGAATACACTCTGTACGGCGGCACAGCCACGGCCGGGACGGATTACGCCGAGAGCGGCGGAGGCTTGCTTTTCGCCGTAGGGGAGACGGTCAAGACCTTCGAGGTGCCAATCATCGATGATGCCGTGGTTGAGGGGGATGAGACGGTCGATCTCAGCCTGTCTAGCAGGGATGCGTGGCTGGAGGACTTCGATCTGAGCGACGGCACCACCTCTGACATTGGCAGCACGGCCTGGTCGGTCGATACCAGCGAGTGTGGCCCAGGAGCGGTCTTCGAGATCCGGAGCGGCGCGTTCATGGCCTCAGACACTGATGGAACGGCTACCACTGATGGTGGCAAAGAAGGGGTCTGGATGTCTGAGGTGATCGATATCGCCGATGCCGGTGCTGTGGATGTTGCGGTGGATATCTGGAGTGAAGGTACTGCTGACCCCAGCGACAACGTGGCGGTCTATTACAAGCTGGACGGGGGAAACGAAGTGCTTATCGCCCAGAAGCATGACGATTTCAGCTTGGAGACAGTCAGCGCCACGGGCCTGTCTGGAAACACCGTTCAGGTCATCGTGCGTGCCGATCTGAACTACGATGATGAGAGCTACCATTGGGATAACGTGACCATCAGCGCTGGCGGCGGTTCGGTGACCGTCGGTCCCAACAGCCCAGCCACTCTGACCATCCACGACGACGATGTACCAGTCACGGTCGACTTCAGCAGTTCAACGTACACGGTGACCGAGGATGTGGGATTGGCGACCATCACCGCCACGTTGAGCGATGTGGCCGACTGGGCGGTCGTGGCGCAGTATGCCTCTAGCGACGAGACGGCCACGGCCGGGGAGGACTACGCTGCTGTCGAGGGAACCATAACCTTCGACCCTGGAGAGATTTCCCAAACCTTCACGGTGCCTATCACGGATGACCTCATGCTCGAGGACAACGAGATCCTCAACCTGACACTGCAGAGCAGCAGCGTCGACTGGGTGGAGGACTTCAGCTTGAGCGATGGCACGCAGTCCGACGACGGTGAGACGGCCTGGACGAGCCAGTATGGTGGCAGTGGCATCTTCGAGGTTCAAAGCAACGCCTTCATGGCTATGGATACGGACGGGGAGGGGGTCTGGGAATCTGAAGCGATCGATATCGCCGAAGGAGGCTCGATAGACGTCTCTGTGGACATCTCAAGGAAGGGGGATGCAGACAGCGATGACTACATTCGGGTTTACTACAAGTTGGATGGTGGTGCCGAGGTGCCTATCGCTGAGATGACTGGCAACTTCGGTGCACAAACGGTGACCGCCAGCGATCTCTCTGGGAGCACCCTCCAGGTTGTCGTTCGCGCAAACCTGGATCACGATGACGAAAGCTACCATTGGGACAACGTCACCGTCACCAACGGTTCCGGCCCGGCCAGCGTGGGGCCCAACAGCCCGGCCGATCTGATCATCGTCGACAACGACGAGGAACCCACGGTCTCCTTCAGCAGCGACAACTACAGCGTGGCCGAGGGGGATGGGCCGGCAGTCATCACCGCTACCCTCAGCGCAGTCTCCGGCATCACCACCACGGTGGAGTACGGTATGGAGGATGGGACGGCGACGGCTGGTGAGGACTACACGTCCACCGTTGGCACCCTGGTCTTCGCCCCGGGCACGATCACGCAGACCTTCGAGGTGCCCATCATCGATGACGATCAGTTCTTCGAGGGGGATGAGACGGTGGCTTTGTCGCTGGACAATCCTGTGGGGGCGATCCTGGATCCCGAGGGCAAGTCATCCACCCTCACTATCGTGGAGGACGACCTCCCGGCTGTGGATTTCACGGCACCGGAGCACAGCGTGGACGAGGGCGTGGGGCAGGCTGTCATCACCGTGGTGCTGAACATTGCCTTCACCGAAACGGTGAGCGTCAACTACGAGACCGTGGACGGCTCGGCCACCGCTCCGGAGGACTACACCGCGGTCAGCGGCACGCTGACCTTCGATCCTGGGTACCAGACCCTCACCTTCACGGTCCCCATCAGCGACGATACCACGTACGAGGATGATGAGACCATCGACCTGGTGCTCTCCGATCCCACGGATGCGCTCGTGGGGCCGAATAGCCCGGCTCAGCTCATCATTCTCGACAATGAGCCCGTTGCCAGCTTCACCTGGGAGCCCTTCAGCGTGGACTTCACCGACGACGTGAACGTCACGGCGCTCAAGGGGCAGCAGGTCGACGTGCGCTTCTATGGCACACACGACGAAGATGAGCACGGCACCTGGTTCTACCTGGACAACGTCGAGTGCGAGGTGTGCACCGAGTGGCCTGTCCCGGAGCACCAGTCGGGCATGGGCACGATCTATGGGACGGTTGAGGTGGAGGGATCCACCCGTGGAGGGGTGGACGTATGGGCCTATGATGAGGGGGCAGGCACGACCTATCACACCGTCACGCTCGATGGCGGAGACGATCTCTTCCCGGAAGGCACCTATCACTTCTATAACATCCCGCCGGGGACCTACACGATCTACTCGGAATGCTGGGAGGCCGGGCTTCTGTTCTGGGATATGAAGGAGGCTACCGTGGATGCCGACGGTGAGCAGCAGGTGAATCTGAACCTAGCATGGTAACGGGAGCGACCATGGCAATCAAGTGGATGAGGCGCCAGGGGGGCGTCGCGGCAGCCCTGGTCATTGTGACGATGGTTTTGACGGCAGGGCTGGTGACGGTGGCTGCGCCCCTGCTGAGTTTCTCACATGCGAACGTCTCGGACTCCCAGGATCTCTCGCGGTATCCGGACGTCGCGGCCAGTGCCGACGGGTATTGGGGCGTGGTGGGCTGGGTGGAGGGGCTGAGTGGCGACGAGGTCCGCCTCGGCGGCAACTGGGGCGACGCTTTCACCGCCTTCTCCGGCGGTGCCAGCGAACGCATTCAGCGCGTCGCCATCGACGTCACGGCGGCTGGTGAGGCTCGCGTCGCTTACGTTGTCCTCCATGACGGTCTCTCGGACGTTCGGTACGGGACGTGTGATCTTTCCAGTACAACCTGCGAGGACGGCCCAAGCGTATCGACGGCGAGCGGAGATCGGATCAGGTCCGTGGATCTGGCGTTGGATGGGGGCGAGACCCCGCACGTGGTGTGGGATACGGCGGCCGATGACGTCTGGTACAGCGCCTACGACGGCGGCGGTTGGAGCGCGCCCTCGCAGCTGGATTCGCAGAGCATGGACAGCGAGGATCCCGCCGTCGCCTGCGACGGGGAGGACGTGCACGTGGTCTGGGAGGACACGACAAGCGAGGAGATCCGCTACCGACAGCGCTCCTCCGGGGTGTGGGACGCCACGCGCAAGGCGATTCACAAGAAGACAACCAAGGGGCCACCAGGCGACCCGGACGTGGCGGTCGGCGCCGGGCGGGTGTTCGCCACCTGGCAGTGGTGCATCGATGCATCCTGCGATGAGTACAACCTCGTCTACAGCCGCTCCAATGACGACGGGGCGAGCTGGTATCCACTTGCCGAGGTTGGGACGGACGGGGTCGTGCCGTCGAGTTTCTTGCCCTATGCCTCGACCTACACGGATCATCGATCGGGGCTGCGACCGGCGATCGCCCTCAACGACGACGGCTGGCCGGCCGTCGTCTGGCACGCACAGGACGGGGCGCCCTACGCTGTTCACTACGCTTATGCCCAGTCGGGGAACGACACCAATCGGGTGTACTGGGATGGATCCACGCCGGCCGTATTGAACTCCAGTGCGGCGTTCGCCACCGTCGACGTGGAGGGGGTGGCCTCCGGTGGCGAGCCGTTCATGCACGTCGCCTACATGGACACCCTGGACGTCTACTACGCCTCCAACGGCGAGAGACCGGCACCCCCTGGAACGGTTGTCGTTGATTTCAGCACGGGTGCGTATGGCGTGGGTGAGGCGGCAGGATCGGCGACCATCACCGTCACCTTGAGCAAGGCGTCGGACGACACGGTCACGGTGGACTGGGCCACGTCGGACGGCACTGCCACGGCGGGGGAGGACTACGTTGCTGACAGCGACATCCTGACCTTCGACCCAGGTGATACAGAGGAGATGTTCAGCGTCGACGTCACGTCCGACGAGGAATCGGAGGGGAACGAGACGGTCATCCTGACCCTCTCCAACGCCGAAGGCGCCACGATAGGTCCCATCAGCCCGGCCACGCTCACCATTGAGGACGATGATGGGCCTCCGCCCACGGTCGATTTCAGCGAGGGGGCGTACGGCGTGAGCGAGGGAGCGGGAACGGCCACCATCACCGTCATCTTGAGCAGGGAGCCTGATGCCCCGGTCACGGTGGACTGGGCCACGTCGGACGGCACGGCCACGGCGGGCGAGGATTACGTTGCTGCCAGCGACACCCTGACTTTCGATGTGGGTGAGACGGAGGGGACGTTCAGCGTCGACATCACGCCCGACGAGGAGACGGAGGAGGACGAGACGATTGTCCTGACGCTATCCGAGGCCAGCGGCGCCACGATCGGTCCCATCAGCCCGGCCACGCTCGTCATTGAGGACGATGATGAGCTTACGCCCACGGTCGATTTCAGCCAGGAGGCGTACAGCGTGAGCGAGTCGGCGGGGACGGCGGTCATCACCGTCACGCTGAATAGAGAGCTTGATCACGCCGTCATCGTGGACTGCTCCACGTCGGAGGGCACGGCCACGGCGGGAGAGGACTACGTCGATGCCATCGACACGCTGATCTTCGAGGTGGGCGATACGGAGAGGACCTTCCCCGTCTATATCACGTCTGACGAGGAGACGGAGGGCGATGAGACGGTGATCCTCACGCTGTCCGACGTCAGCGGCGCGAGTATAGGTCCCAACAGTCCAGCTACGCTCACGATTGAGGACGATTTCCTCAATTTCCTGCCTCTGGTCATTCGCCGTTCGTGAGGCTTGCCGGTGACACACGACAAGCGGGATATGAGGGAGTTTGAGTCGATAGAGCATGGGTGATAGATCGGTACTGCGTTGGCTGGTGCTCTCGGGGCTGGGCCTGTTGCTGATCCTGATGGCCGTGGCAGGGGGGCTGGCCTTCGGCCGCGGATGGCTGCCCAGCTTGGCCGGGGAGCCCGAGCCAACGCTGGTGCCAGGCCCCGATATCGTTGGCCCCACGGCTCAACAGGCGTTTGCATCGGCTTCCGAGCTGGCCGAGGCGTGGCAGGGGGATGCCCGCCTGGCCGCCCTACGCGCTCATTGGCCGGAGGCGGGAGAGGAGCATCAGGAGGAGATCGAATGGGCCTTTCAGTTCTTCTCCCCCTCCACACAGCGTCTTGCGCTCTTTGCGGTGGACGACGGGGAGGTCCGCCGCATTCGCGAGAGGCTGAGCCCCTACGTCGTGGGCACCATCTCTGCCGAGCAGTGGCGCGTGGACAGCGACGAGGCAGTGCGCGCGTGGTGGTATCGGGGAGGGGATTACCTGGTGGCTCGACGTCCGGACACCGAGATCACGCTGCGGCTGGGCCTGCGCGAGGGCGAATCCCCTCGACCGATGTGGGTCATCACCGGTTCACTTCCGGGTCATAAGGACGCACTGGTCATCGAGGTGGACGCCGTCGATGGCACCGTGGTGGAGGACTGATGATGGTAGCTCGAACGGGTGGAGAACACGGGCGGAGACCGCCCATGGGCCGAGAGGGTATGAGACGGGGCCAGAGCCTGGTGGAGATGACGGTCATCTTGCCCGTTCTTCTCATCCTCATGATCGGCGTCGCGGAGATGGGGTTTGGGCTGCGTAACTACCTTGCCGTCGTCAATGCCAACCGCGAAGGGGCCCGCTATGCGGCCAAAGGTCAGAAGCACGAGGAGTATGGGAAGGTCTTTGAGCGCATAAAGAGCGCCACAGGTGCTATTGGCGACCTTGATGGGGACGGTGAACAGGAGACGTTTCTGCGCACGACGGAGGTGGAGCCGAATACGGGGATCATCATCACCGATCTGAGGCTCAGCAGCGAGGGGCAGATCGTCTCATCGGCTGTCGTGACGTACACGGGCAAGATCCCGGACGGCGCGGGGGGGGTGCGCGATATCGGGCCGGATGACAGCAGGGTCTCGCCAGCCGGCATCGTGGCCCAGCATGGACAGAAGACGTTGCACATCGGGCAGACGCGCGAGGCCGAGCTGGGCGTGGGCATGGCTCTGGATAACCGCATCTACGTGGTGGAGGTCTTCTTTGCCCACCAGCCCCTGATGATCAGTTCACTCGTCCCGCTCCCCGAGCCCTGGCCGATGTACGCGCGGACGGTGATGCGGGTGACCACGGCCAAGTCAGGATCGTGAGCGTAGGGGGGCGAGCGCTGGCGTGGGATGGTCGATGTGGACTCGTTCGGAGGTCCGTTGACGGGAGAAGGGCTGAAGTCCTTGCTACGTTAGATAGGGAAGAGTTGATATGATCGAGAAGACTATCGCCTGGTGGCAGAGGCAACGAGGGTCTGGTTTCCCCTGCTTCCGTCCAAAGCTGGAGGCGCTACAGGAGGAGCAGGGTCAGAGCCTGGTGCTGATCGTCCTGGCCTTGATCGGTCTCCTGGGCTTCGTGGGCCTGGGCATTGATCTGGGGCTGGTGTACGTCGAGCGCGTAGAGACAGGACGGGCGGCCGACGCCTCCGCCCTGGCGGCGGTGGCTGAGCTTCCGAGCGAGCAGGCGGCCCGTGAGTGTGCGCTGGTCTATCTGCAGGACAACGGGTATGATTTCCAGGCCGCGGAGGCGCAGGTGGCGTACGACACCTATCAGGATGGCAGCTACACCGCCGACCCGGGGGGGAAGACGACCATCTGGATCGACACCGACTACTCCGAGGACCTGGAGATAGGTCTGCCGGCCTATCGCGTACGGGTGAGGGTGCGCCAGTACGTTCCGACCAACTTCATGCAGTTCCTCGGCTTCGGTGAGATCCCTGTGGAGGCTGTTGCTGAGGCGGAGAAGGTCCAGCATCAGGACGTGGTTATCGTCTTCGATCGCTCTGGCTCGATGGAGTTCGACACGCTCTGCTATGGCTGCTGGGAGGCATCCAGTGACGAGGAGGTGCAGTATCCGGACGGCAACATCTATCCGCTGCCGTGGTCCTTGCGGGAGCCCTTAGAGGGAGGCAACAAGGAGCCGCCGCCCGACCACTGCGCGGGGTGGGTGCCCAATGATGCCTACAACCCGGAGAACGGTGGACATTATGACTGTGGCGCCTATAGCCCCAGCACCGTGCTCGGTGGGGGGTGGCACGAGAACGACTGCAACTACTGCGATGACAGTGACGGCGATGGATGCGATGGAGATGATGACCGCTACATCGTCATCGAGGCGGAGGAATACTCGGCGTTGCATCAGGAGCCCTATGACCCCGATGCGTACGTGCGCTACATGACCTATTGGGTCATGCAGCGCAATGACTACAACTACGACCCCAGCGTCAACAGGCCCGTAGGGGCGATAGGACGGGACAACCGTGGCGCCTACCTGTCTCACCACCCCTATGCCAGCTATCAGAACACCACGGGCTTCGGCGTGCCGTGCGTGGAGGGTGACGTTGAGGACGGCGTCTGTCGGAAGGGCCTGCCAACAGGGCAGCACTGGGATGCCCCGCGCGCCGACTACGATTTCTACGTCCCCAAGACGGGTGATTACTACATCTGGATTCGCGGGCAGGGGGGGCACTGGGGCGGAAACGAGCATATCTTCTGGAGCATGGACGGGGATTTGACACACGTAGATAGGGTGGGGGGGTTTCCGAGGGGACCCTACTACGACGGTGCCCAGGACAACCGCTGGGAATGGAAGCGTCTCGATGTGGTGACTGGGCTGTCCGAGGGAACGGCGCATACGCTACACCTATGGGCCGGGGGTGCCGGCTTCGACGTCGACCGCATCATCATCACCACGGATGACGAGGACAATAACTACTACTTGCCGCTCAAGGGTGCCACCGCAAACAATGGCCGCACCGATATGGCCTGCCACCCCTGCGACGAGCGCTTCGCCGGACGGCCTGGAGGCCACGAATGGTCGGACGACGACCCGGATGAACCCTACTGGCGCCCCGATTGCTCGCTGGACAAGACTAACCGAGATAACGCCCCGATCTTCGACGGCGAGCGGCCGATCCGCGTGGCCCAGTTCTCGGCGCGTGAGTACTTCATTATCCCCTATCTGGATCCTGCCTTTGACCAGATTGGCGTGGTGAGCTACAGCAGCTATGCGAGCATTGACAGCGAGCTGGAGTGCCTGCGGCGCCGGGGGCCAGAGACGCTGGATGATCCCGCCTGTGACCGGTACTGGAGGAACCCCGGGCACGAACCACCCCGAGATTCTGCATGCGGCTGTTTCCCAGGTGTGATCACCGACACGGTCCTTTACGAGATGGACCAGATGACGGCCAACGGCTCTACGAACATCGCCGACGGGATTCGGCGGGGCATCAGCGTGTTGAAGACCGTGTCCGACGGTTTCGGTCAGCATTATGGGAGGCCGGGCGCCGAGCCGTTGATGATCCTGATGACCGACGGGGAAGCGAACAAGGTACCCAGTGGTGACCCTGATGGCTGCCACGAGGATGACCTCTGGCCGCACAACACCAACGATCCCAGCATCGACGACGCCAAGGACTGTGTGGTCTACTACGCTCTGGAGGCTCGTAAATGGAATATCCGGATCGACACCCTGACGCTGGGCGGGGCGGATCAGGAGCTGATGCAGTACGTGTCGGATCTCACCGGTGGAACGAAGCGGCATACGAACGAAGCCAATGAGGAGACGATGAAGGATCTGTTTGAGAAGATAGCAGAGGAGAGGCTCATCCGCCTGATCAAGTAGATGTATCGAGCCGAGTTGTGGGCGTCTCGGCAGCCTTGCGGAGGTTCGGCCTTTGTAGCGGGTGCTTGACATTCTTCTTCTAGACGGTATGATACCTGGGGGTAAAGGGCGCTTCAGGCATAACCAAACCCAATCCAACAGACCACTGTACTTAAGGAGGCACACATCATGCGCAGCGGCCGAATACTGCTAATTGTTGGCGTTATCCTACTGATTGCGGTCGTGGTGGCGGGGTTCTTTCTGTGGCGACGGACGCAGCAAGCACCGGCTGCCCCGCCCTCCTTGGGGGAAGCTGACGAGAGTAGCGCGAAGCCGTATGTCCCGCCGGATGTGAGGGACATCATCGTTGCCGCGCAGGACATTCCTCGGGGCACGCTCATCACGCCGAGAAGCGGTGCTGTGGTGACGGCGACCTGGCCGCAGGATTCTGCGGCGGTGGAGCTTGCCATCAAGAAGGCAAGTGAGGCGTACGGACGCATTGCCCGCGTGGATATCGTGCGGGGCTCTCCGATCCTGGAGAAGATGCTCGCTGCCGGGCCCGAGGAGCTGGGGGCGACGGGATCGGATGCTGCGCTGCGAATCCCTTCGGGACGGGTGGCCTACGCCTTGCCGGTGGCTCGATACTCCGCTGTGGCCTGGGCTCTCCAGCCCGGCGACCGCGTGGACGTGATCATCTCGCTGTTGGTGGTCGACCTGGACGAGGAGTTTCAGACCCTTCTCCCCAACGATTCGACCTGTGTTTCGCCTACAGAGGGAGAAGGGTGCCAGGGAGGGGCTGTCGGCAGGCTGGAGACGCTGCCTAACGGCTGGGTCGTCAAGGTGGTCCCGAGCGGGGAGCAGCGACCGCGCCTGGTGACCAATCTTACCGTCCAGGACGCCAAGGTGCTCCGTGTTGGCGATTGGGAGGAACAGGAGAGAACCCCTGATCCCGCCGCGGAGGAGCAGCCGGCGGAGGGAGAGGAGGCGACTCCGGTTCCGACGCCCAAGGTGAGGCCATTGACGCTGGCTGTGACGCCCCAGGATGCAGTGACGCTCAAGTATGCTCAGGAGATCGGTGCGAATATTGACCTGGTGCTGCGCTCGGTAGGCGACGCAAACGAGACATTTGAGACCGAGTCGGTGACTCTTGAGTACTTATTTGAGCACTTCAACATCGAACAGCCACCGAAGCTGCCCTACGGCATCACGCCTCCCTTGGAGGCGTTGGAGCCCGGGAGCACAGAGATCGTGGAGGAGGATACCGGTGGGGCTGCCGGTGGAGAACCCCGCGAGTGATCGTGGCGACGGCAGGAGTGAGGTGAGATATGCCTGCTTTCGTCCGCTTTCGTGTACAGAGGGCTTGGTGGAATGGATAAGATTCGAGTCTTGATCATAGATGACGTCGGAGAGACGAGGGAGAACCTGCGTAAGCTGCTCTCCTTCGAGCCAGACATCGACGTCGTCGGCGCGGCCGGGACAGGGTCAGCAGGTATCGAGCTGGCGCAGGAGTTTGAGCCTCATGTGGTTTTGATGGACATCAATATGCCCGGCATGGACGGTATCACGGCGACCGAGAAGTTGCTGCACGAGGTGCCAACCGCGCAGGTGGTGATGCTGTCGGTGCAGGGTGAGACCGACTATCTGCGGCGAGCCATGCTAGCTGGCGCGCGTGATTATCTTACCAAGCCAGCCAGCGCCGATGAACTGGTGAACACCATCCACCGGGTCTTCGAGATGGGCAAGACGCAGCCCGTTGGTGCACGGCCTGGCAAGGCCAAGGCTGCCAGAAGCAAGCCGGCCAAGGAACGAGAGGCTCAGGAGAGAGGGCGCACCATCGCCTTCTTCAGCCCCAAGGGCGGCACCGGATGTACCACCGTTGCCGTCAACACAGCTGTCGCCCTGCAGGAGCGGTTGGGCGATGAACGAAGGGTGGCCCTGCTGGATGGTGATCTCCAGTTTGGCGATGTGGGCGTCATGCTCAACTTGCGTCCAGATCGAAGCATGGCCGATCTGGCAGATCGCCTTCAAGAGCTGGACTCAGATCTGCTCAGCAGTGTGATGAGTGCACACGGGACTGGCGTCAAAGCGCTGTTGGCTCCGCCCCGTCCGGAGGCTGGTGAGAGCTTGCTGGCTGGTGCGGTGAGAGAGGGTGGTGAGAGCGCCATTGGGGCGATCTTGGACAAGATGGGTGGCGATTTCGACGTCATCATCGCCGATACGTGGAGCTGGGTGGACGACGTTTCCCTGACGCTGTTTGATGCGGCATCGCTTATTATCCTCGTCGTCACGCCAGACATCCCGGCGGTCAAGAATGCACGCCTGTTCCTGGAACTGGCGGACAAGCTCGACTACGCCGTGGAAAACATCGCCCTGGTCGTCAATGGCGTGGGCAAGCGAGGTAACTTGCAGATCGATCAGATCGAGAAGGCCATGATGCCCGTGACCGCCGAGATCCCCTTTGATGAACGATCTGCCTTGTCGGCCGCTAATCGTGGTGTGCCGCTCGTTGTGCGAGATCGCAATCGGCCGATATCCAAGGCCATTGCTGAGCTTGCGGAGGTCATTTACGCAACGCTGTGGGAGATAGAGGAAGAGGAAGAAGTGTCAGGCCAGACGGAGGTCGGTGGGGTTGGGGGAACTGGCCTCCTGCGCCTTAAGGAAGCATTTGACCGGGGCTAGATGCTCGTGATTGCCATGGCCTTGCCTATTGATAAGCGATAGAAAGGACTATAGATGTCGCTCTTAAGCCGAATTGAGGACGGGAAGGGAACCCAGGGGCCGCGTTCAAGCAGGGAGAAGATGCAAGTGCGACGTCGCCCTGTCTCTTCCATCCAGGACGCTTACCAAAGCCTGAAGGCCCGGATCCAGGATAGGCTGCTCTCGGAGCTGGATCCGGCGACGGACGTCGCCCAGACCGATGAGGTGCGCAGCACGATCCGGCAGATGTACGAGGACATCCTGGCCGAGGAGAGAGTCGTGCTCAGCAGGCCGGAGCGCCAGCAGCTGTTCGAGCAGATCGTGGCCGAGATCCTCGGGTTGGGCCCTCTGGAGCCGCTCCTTGCCGACGATGGTATCACAGAGGTCATGGTGAACGGGCCGGAGGACATCTACATCGAGCGAGACGGGAAGATTCGCAAGACGAAGGCTGTGTTTGAATCGGAGGAGCATCTGATGCGTATCATCGAGCGCATCGTGGCCCCGCTGGGGCGGCGCATTGACGAGAGTTCCCCGATGGTTGATGCGCGCCTTCCAGATGGCTCGCGCGTCAATGCCGTGATCCCACCGATCTCTCTGGTTGGGCCGACGGTGACCATCCGCAAGTTCTCCGCAGATCCTCTGACCGTTGACCAGCTGATTCAGTTTGGCTCGGTCACCCCTGAAGCGATGGAGCTCCTCACGGCCTGCGTGAGGGCGAAGCTGAACATCATCATCTCCGGTGGCACGGGCTCTGGTAAGACGACGTTCCTGAACGTCCTTTCGGGGTATATTCCCGTTGATGAGCGCATCGTTACTATCGAGAACGCCGCTGAGCTCCAGATGCGTCAGGAGCACGTGGTGACGTTGGAGTCCCGCCCCCCCAACATCGAGGGAAAGGGAGAGGTCACCATCCAGGATCTGGTGATCAACAGCCTGCGTATGCGTCCGGACCGCATCATCGTGGGTGAGTGCCGTGGACCCGAGGCCTTTGATATGCTCCAGGCCATGAACACGGGCCACGAGGGCAGTATGACCACCATCCATGCCAACAACACCCGTGACGCGCTGGGCCGTCTCGAGAATATGATCCTGATGGCCGGCATGGAGCTCCCCCACCGCGCCATCCGCGAGCAGATCGCGGCGGCGTTGGACGTCATTATTCAGCTGGACCGTATGCGTGATGGGACCCGCAAAGTTGTCACGATCAGCGAGATCCAGGGCATGGAGGGCGACGTGGTCACCATGTCCGACGTCTTCAAGTTTGAGAGGGCGGGATATGAGAACGGCCGTGTGATCGGCAAGCTGCGCCCGACGGGCTTGCGTCCCAAGTTCATGGAGAAGATCGAAGCGGAGGACATACGGGTGCCCCCCAGCATCTTTGGGGTGGAGCGACGGAGACGGTACTAGAGGGGGTCCTGAGACACTCGTGCCCCTTGAGGGGTCCGGGGGGAGATTTGGCTCAACCCAGTTTCGGCGGGTGCCGCTGCAGCCGCTTCGCTTGCTGCGCTTACAGAAACCCGCCCTACATGAGGTTGAGAAGAAAGCTTCCCCTCTGGGTGGAGGAAGGTAGTAACAGATGCTTTGGTTGGTTCTGGCGGCGCTGGGGGTGGTCGGTCTGGGGGCCTTGATCGGCGGCATTGTCATATCCCGGCAGGCCGATGACCAGTTGATCGAGGAGCGCCTGGGGTTCGACGTATCGACGGGACAGGCTGAAGCCAAGAGAGAGCGAGCGATGCCACTGACGGACGCCCTCGATCGCGCCCTGGTCGAGCGCGGTATAGGGGCCAATCTGGCCACTCAGCTGGCGCGCGCAGATCTCAAGCTGACCGTTGGGGAGTTTGTGGCCCTGACGGCGATCATGATTGTGATGATGGGCGGGCTGGCGTACGTGTGGAGGCGGGACGTGCTTATCACCGCCGCGGCGTGTCTGGCGGGTTTCTTTGCCCCGCGGGCCTACGTCGCACTTCGACGTGGTCGCCGATTGCGCGCCTTCAGTGAACAGCTGGGGGATACGATCAACCTCATGGTGAACAGCATTCGCGCCGGCTACAGTATCCTGCAGGCCATGAGGGCTGTTTCAGAAGAGATGGGTCCGCCGGCCTCGATTGAGTATGGGCGTGTGGTTCAGGAGGTGCAGCTCGGCATACCCTTGGAGGAGGCTCTCGACCACATGCTGCGGCGCGTCCCCAGCGAGGATCTGGATATGATGATCACGGCCATCAACGTGCAGCGAGAGGTGGGTGGGAACCTGGCTGAGGTGTTGGAGTCGATAAGCTACACGATTCGAGAGCGGATACGGATCCATGGGGAGATCCGCGCCCTCACGGCCCAGAGCCGTATCTCCGGTTACATGGTCGCTGGCGTGCCTATCGTCCTGGCCGGCGTGATCTACTTGATCAACCCGGAGTTCATGGGCTTGCTCTTTCAGCACACGTGCGGGCACATCATGATTGGCGTGGCAGTGGTGGGAATCGCTGCGGGCTTCTTCGCCATCAGCAAGATCGTGGATATTGATGTGTAGAACTCCGGCAGGTATGGAAACCTGCCCTACATGATGCGCGTGAGCTTGGTCTCGGCGTTTGAGGTTGACTCAGTGAGGTGGACTGGTACGGAGAGATAGATGTCACCCCTATTGTTGATCGCCCTGGGACTGGTTTTCTTGGTGGGTCTGATCCTGCTGCTGGTTCGTCTGTTCCGCTCTGGAGAGACCAGCTCGGTTGACGACCGTCTGGATGCGTTTGCTACGCTTGATCAGCCTCCCACGTTGGAGGAGATAGAGCTTTCACAGCCTTTCACACAGCGGGTACTGGTACCGCTGATGGAGGGCTTGGCGGGATTGGCGAAGCGCTTCACACCTCAGGAGAGCTTGGAGAATGTACGGCATAACCTCGAGCTAGCCGGAAGCCCCTATGGATGGAGCCCTGTGCAGTTCATGGGCTTACGCATCCTGGCGGCGATTCTCCTGGGAGGGTTGGGTTTGGTCATTATGATGGTGTCGAGTATGTCGCTTGCGCGGCGTATGCTCATTTTGGGCGGATTGGCCGCGGGGGGGTACTATCTGCCCACCTTGTGGCTGAAGGGCAGGATAAGCAGCCGACAACGGGAGGTGACGAGATCGCTGCCTGACGCGCTGGACCTGCTGACCATCTGCGTGGAGGCGGGGCTCGGCTTCGACGCCGCCATGGCTCGCGTCGCTGATAAATGGGACAATGAGCTGACCAAGGAGTTCATACGTGTCCTCCAGGAGGTTCAGTTGGGCAAGCTGCGGCGCGAGGCCTTGCGCAACATGGCGGATCGGATTGATGTACAGGAAGTATCGACCTTCGTAGCGGCTATCGTTCAGGCTGAGGAGTTGGGTGTGAGCATCGCCAAGGTCCTGCGCATTCAGGCTGAGGAGATGCGCAGACGACGGCGGCAGCGAGCTGAGGAGCTCGCCCGACAGGCCCCGATCAAGATGCTGCCAGCCATCGCTTTCCTGATCTTCCCGGCTATTTTCGTCGTCCTACTGGGACCGGCGGTCATCCGTGTCATGACGATGGAGCTAAGCTTCGGCGGGCTGGGGGGCGGTGGGGGGCTGCCTTAGGACGCGCTCACAGGCATTACGGTCCTTGGATCACTTGGATATACGGCGTCTCTGGACCTCCGTACTCAACCTTATCTACCCTCCACGCTGCGTTGGCTGCCAAGAGTTGGGCGCGTGGTTTTGCGACGAGTGCTTAAGCCAGGTCTCCCCTGTTAGGCTCCCTATCTGCGCGCGATGTGGCAGCACGCTGCGGGAGAGCTCCGTCTCTCGACTCTGCAGTCGCTGCCAGGCCGCGCTGCTCCAGGTCGAATGCATACGCTCGGTTGCCTACTCCGAAGGCGTCCTGCGGGAAGCGATACACGCCTTCAAGTACGAGGGGATCACCGCCCTTGCTGTTCCTCTGGCGCGTCTCATGGCGGAGTACTGGTCGAGCCATCCTATGTCGATTGACATCGTCGTGCCTGTCCCACTCCACAGACATCGTCTGCGTAGACGGGGATTCAACCAAGCCGCGTACCTCGCGCGCGAGTTCGCCAAGCGGGTCGACGTGACGGTGGACGAGGGTATTCTGGTGCGTCACCGCTCGACGGCTGCTCAGGTCGATCTTGATGCCGAACAGAGGAAGGAGAACGTGCGAGACGCCTTCCGTTCCGTCGACCACGGGGCCGTCGGCAAGCGCGTGCTGCTCATCGACGACGTATGTACGACTGGCTCCACGCTGGACGCCTGTGCCGTGGCACTGCGACAAGGTGGAGCAAGCAGCGTGCAGGCGCTGACGCTGGCGCGCGCACGCTGAGATCCGAGTGCTTTCGTGCCTTTGGTGCTCTTCGTGATTTCGTGATTCCGTGACTTTCGTGTTAGCAAGGAGGTAACTATGGAGGTATCTGTCTTCACCCGCAAGCTGGACATGACGCCGCGCCTTCGGGATTACGTGGAAGGTAAGGTTGAGAGGCTGGATCGCTATCTGCCTACGATTGATGAAGCGCGGATCGACTTGGAGGTGGAGGACACGCGCATCGATGAGGACCGGCAGGTGGCACAGCTGACGGTTTGGACGCGCGGTACGATTCTGCGGGCCGAGGAGCGGACCGGCGACATCTTCGCCTCGATCGACGCGGTGCTGGACAAGATGTACCGCCAGATCGCGCGCTACAAGGGTAAGCGCTTGGACCGGTGGCATTCATCTGCCGAGCCATTGCCGCTTGAGGAGCCCCTGGAGGAGGAGACAGAAGGCGAGATCGTCCGCGTCAAGCGTTTTGAGGTGAGGCCGATGACGCCTGAGGAGGCCATCGAACAGATGGAGCTTCTCGGTCATCATTTCTTCGTGTTCCTGAACGCGGAGGAGGGAACCCTCAACGTCGTGTATAAGCGGAGGGACGACGACTACGGGCTGATCCAGCCGCAAGTAGGCTAGGCCCGAAGAAGCAAGGCGCTCCAAAGACACCTATTCGTGTTTCGTGACCTTCGTGCTTAAGAAGACGACGCTCTTGCTCCTGACCGGGGGTTGGGGGGAGAGCACTGTGGAGCAAGCTTTGGAGGGCGCTCACCGTGCTGCCTCTCACGATCTGCTGGAGGCGCTCTTGTCCGTCGGGGCGATTGATCGCGCCATCGTCGCCACCGATGATCCGAAGTGGGGACGCTCACCTGACGGGCATGCGCGGGCCGATCTGCCGGTGACGCTCGACGTCGATCCGCCGGGTGAGCGCTTTCACTTCGGACGACGGTTGGTCGGTTTGATCGAGCGCTACGATGTGGAACGCGTGCTCTATACCGGAGGGGGGTCGGCACCACTGTTGCAGGTCGAGCAGTGGGCCGAGGTTGTGGATCGGCTGGGACGGGCGGAGCGACTGCTGATTACCAACAACGTCCACTCCTGCGACTGGGCCGGGTTCACGCATGCGCAGGAAGCTGCGTCTCTGATCGCTGATCAGACGAACGACAACGCCATTGCCTGGGTGCTCGTCAACGAGGGCGCCTTCCCCGCCTGGGCCATGGAGGCCTCCGCGGGCTCGCGGTTTGACATCGACACACCGATTGATCTGTTGATTGCAGATCGGCACCCGGCTATCGGGTCGCACTTGCGTCGCTACCTTGACGACCTCGGGTGGGAGTCGCCCCCGTTGGACGCCGTGCTGACCGAGATGAGCCGGGAGGGCGGCAGCCTGATGGTCGCCGGCCGGGCGTCCCCGGCTGCCTGGGAGGCGCTGCAGCGGGCGACCCGGTGCTGGGTGCGCGTCTTTGCTGAGGAGCGGGGCATGCGGGCCAGCGGACGACAGCGGAGAGGGGAGGTGCGCTCGCTCCTGTCCAGGTACCTGAACCTGGTCGGCTTTGAAGCGTTCTTTGAGACCATCGGAGAGCTCGCGAACGGGGTTCTGCTCGACAATCGCGTTATTCTGGCCAGCCGAGGGCTGTGGCCCTCCGCACTGGATCGGTTCAACTCGGACCTCTACCGCTGGGACGAGGTGGAAGAACCTTTTCTACGAGACCTGACGCGGGCGGCGGCCGAGGCTGCCGTGCCTGCGGTGATGGGGGGACATACTGTTGTGGCTGGAGGGCTGATGGCACTGGCTGAGGCTCACAGCCTGACACCGGCTCCCACGGCCTAGCACCGACTGTTCACGCCGGTGCCCTAGCACACCATCACAGAGAGGAAGCGAGCCATGACGACTATCCTGGTAGTTTGTACGGGCAACATCTGTCGCTCCCCAATGGCGGCGGCGCTGCTTCGGGCGCATCTGGACGAGGATGAGGAGCGCCATGACTGGCGCGTGGTCTCGGCCGGCACTTGGACGTCCGAAGGGCGACCGGCGAGCGCGTATGCCATCGCGGAGATGGCCCAGCGGGGGATCGACATGCACACTCACCAGTCGCGCAGCATCGACGCGGAGATGATGGCGAGCGCTGACCTGGTCCTGGTGATGACACAAAATCATGCCGAAGCGCTCTCCGTCGCCTTCCCGGATCAAGTCCATAAGGTGCATATGCTCAGTGAGATGGTAGGGCAGGCCTACGACATCTCCGATCCCTACGGCGGCACCCGGCTCGAATACGCCTACATCGCTCAGGAACTGGAACAGCTGATCGATGTAGGGTACGAGCGCATCGTCGCGCTGACCGAGCAGTCCTCCGACGTCTAGCGACTGCCCCCCTTTTCGTGCCCTTCGTGTCGTGTTCCGTTTTCTAGAAGCTGCCCAGAAGCTCCTTCGCGGCCTCCACCAGGCTCTCCGCCGGGACGACCTCCAGATCGTCCGCCCAGCGCGCTTTTAGCTCCACGCCTCCTCGTTCTAGGCTGCGTCGACTGACCGTGGCTCGGACGGGACACCCGATCAGATCAGCGTCGGTGAACTTGACGCCGGCGCTTTCCTCTCGATTGTCGAACAGCACCTCCAGCCCTGCATCCTCGAGTTGGGCACAGAAGGCCTCGGCCTGCCGCTCAGTCTCCTCGTTGGTCCCCAGCGTCAGCAGATGGACGTCGAAGGGGGCCAGCGATGGAGGCCAGATGATCCCGTAGTCGTCGTGGTGCATCTCGATTGTGGCTGCCAGGAGCCGGCCCACGCCGATGCCGTAGGAGCCCATGACGATCGGTCTTTCCTCCCCCTCAGGATCCAGGTAGGTGGCTCCGACAGGCTCGGCGTAGTGGGTGCCCAACTTGAAGCAGTGCCCCAGTTCGATGGCCGAGTCCGCTGCCAGGGTTCCCTCGCATTCTGGGCAGAGATGACCAGCTTTGGCCTGGGCGATGTCCTCCATGATGGTGACCGCAAAGTCGCGCGGGTAGTTGACGCCAACCAGGTGGTAGCCATCCCGATTTGCACCCGCGACGAAGTTGCTCCCGTGCTGGATGGAGGGGTCGGCTATCACGAGGACACCGGTGGCGTCCATGGACTCCCGCACCTCCAGGCCGACTGGCGAGCCGTACCCGGGCTCGGCCCCAACTCGGCGGACGTCCCTTTCGAGCGCTGGCTCCAGGGTGGCGCCGTCCAGGAGTTTCCGCAGCTTGGTCTCGTTGACGTCCAGGTCACCGCGGATCAGAACCAGCACCAGCTCACCTTCATCTCTCCTCCTGTCGAGCCTTCCTGTTTCCGTGTCTTCTTCCCTTCGTCCCTTCGCGTTGTAGAAGACCACCTTGAGCGTCTTGCTCGTTGGCACTCCGACGAAGTCCGCCACGTCGGCGATGGTCTTGCAGTCCGGGGTGGCCAGGGGCACCGGGTCCTCCAGCGGCTCAGATTCGACCGCCGGCAGCCGGAAGCTAGCGCGCTCTGCATTGGCTGCGTAGTCGCACGCTTCACAATGTATGAAGGTGTCCTCTCCATCGGGGTGCGGCAACATGAACTCGTGCGAGTCGGCCCCTCCCATCATGCCCGTGTCGGCCTCGACGGAGATCGGATCGAGCCCGCAGCGAGCGAAGATGCGCTCGTAGGCCTCAATGATGCGGGGGTAGAATGCGTCCAGGCCTTCTACGTCCGCGTCCAGGCTGTAGGCATCCTTCATACGGAACTCACGGACGCGCAGGAGCCCCCCTCGGGGGCGGGGTTCGTCCCGTATCTTGGTCTGAATGTGATAGACCGCCTTGGGGAGGTCGCGGTAGGATAGAATCTCCCGCCGTGCCAGCTCCGCCACGATCTCCTCGTGGGTCATCGCCAGGGCGTACTCCCGATCTCCTCGGTCCTTGACGCGCACAAGCGCCGGTCCGACGCTGTCCCAGCGCCCTGTTGCCTTCCAGAGCTCGGCCGGATGGAGGACGGGCATCTTCATCTCCTGCGCGCCTACTGCCTCCATCTCCTCGTGCAGAATCGCCTCGATCTTCCGGGCGATGCGCCAGCCGAGTGGCAAATAGCTGTAGAGTCCGGCGCCGACGAAGCGCACCAGGCCAGCACGAACGGCCAGCTTGTGGCTGGTCAGCTCCGTGCCTGCGGGAGCCTCGCGCAGCGTACGTCCGAAAAGTTGCGACATCCTCAGCATCAATGGCCTCCTTTTCACATTTCGGGGCGCACGGCGACGATCTGCTCCATCATCTCCGGATCGTCGCGCAGCAGCCCCGACGCCGGTAGGCGCTGGATTAACGTGCGCCAGTCCGGGTTCTGGGCGAAGACCTCCCGGAAGATCGGCAGTGCCTGCTCTACGCGCCCCAGATCTGCCAACGTGACGGCCTGCCAGAAGGGCAGCTCTTCGATCCGGGGAGCCATCGTGGCGGCGGTTCGGTAGGCCTCTAGCGCCTGCTCAACCTGCCCCTTGCCCAGAAGCTCGTCGCCGCGGTTCATGTGCTCATAGGCACGGTGAAGGGTCAGCAGTCGCTTCAGCTCCTGAATCGGGTCTGCATGATCCTCGACGCGCAGCTCAACCACCGTGTCGGCCCACGATCGGCCGCTTGACTCCGCTTTCACGATCAGCAGTGCCGCGCTTTGTCGGCCACGGATATCGCCTCCGGCACCCTGTCCAGCTTCCAGGGCTGCCACCATCCGCTGGGCGAGATCACCGGTCGCGCTGCGATAGGCATCGGCCATGGCCGGCCAGACGCCCGGGGCAGCCATCATGTTGGCCTGAGTGGAGAACGCCTCTCCGATGGTATGCCCGGCATCGGCGATGCAGCGCTCACCGGTGTGCGCTGCGATCTGGCCCGCGGCATCGACCATGGCCACCTGCCGCAGGGCTCGACCCTCGTCGGCAGTGAGCAGCGCTTTCAGGGCTTGCGGTGCGGACTTCCCGCCGCGCATGAGATCCAAGCCCAGCGGTCCATAGCTGATCTCGACCATCGCTTGCGTTGCCACGGCGCCAACGCCGGCCTCGGCCCACGTCACCACTGAGCCGACGGAGAACCAGTGTGACTGCACTGCCACCCCCATGTTGCCGCTCTGGGGATCGCGGGCCACAATCGAGAACGTGTGAGCAAGCGCGGAGGGTGGTGCGAGCTTGTCTTGATCAGTCATCTTACCTCCTTCTTGGGTGACATAAACCTATCCTTGAGGGAGAGTATAGCGCACCTTCGCTGACTGGTCAAAGCCGAGTTTCGTGCCAGATCTTCAGTGGGTACACTTGCAACTTCCACCTCTCAGGGTACAATCCATCAGGCACCTCGCCGACTGTCAGCAAAGGCAAGGTTCGACCATAGTGCAGGAGGCGTAGACGTGATTCCATTGAGGGATAACATCCCCTCTCGCCGATTCCCGATCGTCAATACCAGCCTGATCGCCCTCAACGTGGTTGTTTTCCTGTTCGAGTTCGTCGTGTTGAGTGCGGATCCCCTCCATCAATTCACCATGGCCTGGGGACTGGTTCCGGCGGAGTTCTGGCAGTTCGACGGCCTCCATCCGTGGATCACTCTGTTCACCTCGATGTTCCTCCACGGAGGCTGGTGGCACCTGATCTCCAACATGCTGGCGCTCTATATCTTCGGTGACAACATTGAGGACCGCGTTGGACACGTGGCGTATGTGTTCTTCTACCTTGCCAGCGGCCTAGTGGCGGCTGGAGCCCACCTGGTAGCCTATTCGGAGTCGACGATTCCGACGGTCGGGGCCAGCGGGGCCATCGCGGGTGTGCTTGGAGCGTATCTGGTGCTCTTTCCACAGGCCCGGGTGCTCACGCTGGTGCCTGTCTTCTACTTCCTCCGGCTGATAGAGATTCCGGCCTTGATCTATCTCGGCTTCTGGTTTGTCTCCCAGCTGTTCAATGGCATCTTCGCCTTAACCGCGGCTGGCGTCTTCCAGAGTGGGGGTGTGGCGTGGTGGGCTCATATTGGTGGCTTCGTCTTCGGCCTGGTTATCATCCGCCTCATCACGCCATGGCGGAGAGCTGAGGTGATGGGGCGTTATCACCCCTGGCAGGATGATCGATGGTAGGATGAAAGCCCGCTTGGGTACGTCGGACATCGCGCTGCTCCTGCTCATCGTCGGCCTGGCTATTCTGTTGGTTGGTTCCATGTTGGGCTTCGAGGCGCGATGCGCCAACCGCATCTACCCTGCTGTGTCGGTCTGGGGCACCGATGTGGGCGGGCTCCGTCCGGAGGTGGCGGCGGACAGGCTGGAGACCCACGTGATGCTCCAGGAGCCGCTCGTGACGCTGCACGGACCTGATCGCTCCTGGGACGTCCACCCTCACGACCTGGGGCTCCGTCTTGAGTCACGGTCGACGCTGACCCAGGCCTACCGGCTGGGACGAGGGATGTCTTGGTCTGAGAATCTGCTCTCTCATGTGGAGCTGTTGGCCCTCGGAGCGAACCTGCCGCCCGTTTTCGTCTACGATGAATCCGAGGCTCGCCTCTATCTGGAGGCGTTGGCCCCGGAGGTCAACGTCAAGGCATCCGATGCCGGGCTCGCTTTCGAGGGAACCAGACCAGTGGTCGAGCCGGCCCGAGCGGGCCGGCGCCTGGATGTGGACGCGACCCTGGTGTCGCTCTCGCCAGCCCTGACGCACCTGAAGCCGGCCGAGATATCCCTGGTGATGGAGGAGATCCCGCCCACCATCAGCGACGCCGAGCGAGCGCGCGCTGAAGCGCACCATCTTCTGGATGGTTCCCTGACCCTCACGATAGCCGATCCTCGCGAGAGGGACCCGGGTCCCTGGGTGATCTCCCCCGAGGAGTTGGTCGAGATGCTGGAGGTGCGGTCTGAGGGTGGGACGCTCCACGTGAGCTTGAATCGGGATGCCCTTCGCCTGTATCTGCAGAAGCTGGCGCCGGCCCTGGCCATCGACCCCGTGGATGCCCGCTTCCATTTCAACGAGGCGACAGGGGAGCTGGAGCCGATCACGGAAAGCGGGGAGGGACGCGCGCTCGACGTGGCGGCCAGCGTGGATCGCATCGTGGATGCGGCACAGGGTGGCGATAGACACGTGCCGCTGGTGGTGAATAGCATCCCGCCGCGCTACGCGGACACCGCAAGCGCCGAGGAGCTGGGCATCGTCGATCTCGTGGCCACCGGCGAGTCGTACTTCATTGGCTCGCCATCCGGACGTGATCATAACATCCGTCTGGCGGTCACCAGGTTCGACGGGGTGGTGATTCCCCCGGGTGAGACGTTCTCCTTCAACCACTATCTGGGGGAGGTGACGGCCGAGGCTGGCTACGATGAATCGTACATCACCGCCGGGGAGCAGCTGGAGATGGGGATCGGCGGCGGCATCTGCCAGGTGAGCACAACGGCCTTCCGCGCCGCGTTCTGGGGGGGCTGCCCGATCACCGAGCGCTGGCCCCACGGCCAGCGGGTGAGCTACTATGAGCTGCGTGGGGGCGGGATCGGCATGGACGCCACCGTCTACTCTCCGCACGTGGACCTGAAGTTCGTCAACGATCGCTCGGACCCGCTGCTGATCGAGACTGAGGTTGGAGAGGGGACGCACCGCCTCGTCTTCCGCTTCTACTCCACCGACGACGGCCGGCGAGTGGAGAAGGAGGATCCAGTGATCACCGACGAGGCCGAACCGGGTCCTCCGATCTATGAGCTGGATGAGGATCTGCAGCCTGGAACAGTCATCAAGTGGCAGTCGCCGGTGGACGGCCTGACAGCCACCGTCGAGCGCTGGGTCTATGACGCGTCAGGCGATGTGCTCCACCATGACACCTTTGTCAGCGAGTACGAGCCACGCCGCGCCGCCTACCACTACGGCCCCGGCTACGAGCCGCCCGAGGAAGATATCGAACCGTAGGTCGGTCCTTCCGCTTCTCGCGTCGGCTTCGTGTCCTTCGTGTTGTTCTCGCGTCCTTCGTGTTGGTCAGAGCTGAGCCAGCGAGGACGTCGGGAGAATGCCTTCAGCCGCGATATTCTGGTAGAGGCCGAGGGGGCAAGTTTCAGCGCCCATACACGTAGATCGCTGCGCCAGTCGCCAGAGCGAGAACGGCCACAATGGCCAAGCCATAGCGCATGACGGTCTGTAGCGCCGGGCCCTCCTCTGCCTCCACTGTGCTGCAGCCCACGATCACCTTGGCCGGGGCGAACGCAGAGCCGATGGCGGCGCCCGCCGTCTGACCGGCCAGGATGATGAGCGGGCTGACGCCAACCAGCGCCGCCACGCTCTGCTGGAGATCCCCGAAGATGACGTTGGAGTTCGTGTTGGACCCGGTCATGAAGGCTCCCAGAGCCCCGATGAAGGGTGCCACCAGCGGGAAGGCCGGACCGGCCAGCTGCGCGATACCGTTGGCTAGCTGGTGCGTCATCCCTGCGTGCTCCATCGTCACCGCCATGCCCACCATAGCTGCCGTCCCCAGGCTGGAGCGGATCGCGCGGCTCCCCACGCCCCGCCCGATGCGCCTGGCAGTTCCCGGTCCGTAGTAACCACGTCGGCGGTACAGCACGTACGTGGCGAGGGAGGCGTACACCAGAAGCGCCCCAGGGTGACCGAAGACGTTGATGGTGCGGCCCTCCTCCGCCGGGACGACCCAGCCGCGGCCCGTGGCCAGCCTGGGAAACTGCACTCGAAGCACCACCTGGCCCAGGAGATCGTGCACCTGTGGCACGAGCTGTGCCAGGAGCACGATCGCTATCAGCAGCGCGTAGGGAACCAGCGCCCAACCGAGCGGTATGGTCAACTCGTGACCTTCGTGTTCGTGGGTTTCGTGATGATCTTGGCCAAGTCCGATTCGTGACTTTTGTGTCGGCTGCCAGCGGGCCCAGGCCACACCGATCACCAGTCCGATCAAGCCTGCCGTCATTGCTCCGATTGACCAGAGGCCGTTGGTGACGGCTACGTACTGTGTCACCGCCATGGGCAAGCCGATGACGAAGAGCGTCAGCAGGCCCGATCGGAGTGCTCGCTTGCCGCCTGCCGCCCATAACGTTGCGGCACCGCAGCCCAGGCACGCGAGGCCGAGCATGACCGCGCTCCACGAGGCCAGTGAGGCCCCGCTCCGCCCTGTGGCCGCCATGAGGGCGAAGAACGACGAGCCCAGAGAGCCGAACGTGATGGCCCAGGGATGCCCCACCGAGGGTATCACAATCGCGGCCAAGGGAGGGAAACCAAGCCCGACGAGAAGTGGCGCGATGACGGCCACCGGCACCCCAAACCCGCTTACGCCCTGCAAGAAGGTGCCGAAGACCCAGCCGAGGAGGAGAGCCTGCATGCCTCGGTCCGGCGTCAGCCGCGGGAGCCCTTCGCCGATGGCCTCTACCGCCCCTGCTTCGTCGGTGGTGCGGTAGAAGAGAAGCGCACCCCAGATGACGTAGAGGACGAAGAACGTCAGCAACAGGCCCTTCAACTGGGCGTAGCCCAGCAAGCGCCCCCCGGCGCCAAAGCGAACCACAGCTACGAGAAGCGCGACCGCCCAGCCGACCGCCCCAGCCTGCGCACCTCCCCAGCGGAAGCGGAGCATCAGGATCAGGACGGCCAGCACCGGCAGGAATGCGAGGATCCAGTCGACCATAGAAGTTTACCTCGTGACCTTTATGTTCGTGACGGAGATCGTCTGGAGGGTGATGGCATTGTCGGCATCACCCTCGATGGATAGCCGCATACCCGTCTCGGCGATGTACATCCCCACCTCCAGCTGATGCTCGCTTGGTGCAGCCGTGGGGCTCACGGGGATGGTGTAGACGTCGGTCACCACCTCACCACGGGCCCATAGACTGGTGGGATAGCTGCCCCAGATCGGCTGTCGATCCTGCTGCCCTGCCATTGAGCCGTCCGCGGCCAACAGATGTGTGAAGACCGTGTAGTCCGTCTCCATCTCTGTCAGCGCACGCCAGGTGAGGGTGAGCGCAAGCGTCTCCCCGGGCGCGACAGCGTCTGTTGAGAGATCATACCCGAGAAGCTGGAAGCGGCGGCCGAGCGTGACTGTGAGCGGGTGGGAGATGGGCGGCACGTCGAAGGTCCGATCCGTGGCCTGCACGGTGATCTCGGCCAGCTCGAACGTCTCTCTGTATCCCACATGGAGCCTCAGGCGGTGTCTGCCCGGCGATGTGTCAAGCGGCAGGCGGGGATCGTAGCGGTCGGCGACCGCCTCACCCGGCTCCCATTCGCTGAAGGGATATGTATCGTGGACGGGTGCACCCTGGTAGAGCGTTGTCTCGCCCAGCTGGAGAGAGAGCTCGTGGGGTGGCAGCGTTGCCCCTCCAGCTCGCCAGAATAACGTGACGTAGAGAGGTTCGCCCGGCCGCGCCGTTGTTGTATCCAGTCGCGTTCCCAGTAGCGTGAGGCCATCGACCGCAGCGTCCAAGCGATTGTCGATGCTGATGTCCTCTACGGGGACCGGCGTCGCGGCGCGAGCCACCTGCACGGGCAGCTCGGCGTAGAGGCCAGCATAAGCCCCCTTGTCTTCAACGACCGGTAGGTGGGCCTCGGCGCCAGGGGCGTAGAGCCCAAACCGAACCGCATAGTCGCCCGGTGGTGCGCCGGGAGCGATTGGGATCGAGACATGGTCCGCGATCAACTCCCCGCTCCTCCACTGCTCAGAGGGATAGTGGAAGGCCTGTCTCTCTCCCCAGAGGGAGCCCCACTGATCGGCGACACGCGCCACGACACGGTAGTCAGGTTGGTCCGCGGCCCCGGTTATCCTCCACCATATAGCGATGTCCACACTCGCACCCGAGCGAGGCTGATTCGTGACCGTGTAACCAAGCAGCTGGGCGACCTGACCGAAGTTCACAGTTCGTTGGCCCGCTTCTGTGCCCTTCGCGTCCTTCGTGTTTTCGACCTTCGTGCTGCCTCGATAGACACGGAAGGCCGGCGCGCCGTCCGGGCCAAGTGGAGCTTCCACGAGGGCGTCCTCGGGCAACAATGAGCGCACCCAGTCGAGATCATCTGAGGCTGATCGAGGAAAGAGGAAGAGCGCGTCCCCCTCATGGGGAAAGACGAGCGTCCGACCGCCGACAAGCCAACGAACGGCGTCGTAGTCCTCCGCCAGGAAGGCCAGCGTCGGATGGCGGTAGTGTTGGCTGGCGACGTAGGGTGTGGTGGCGGAGAGGTCAGCCTCGTTGAGATACTTGGCGATATCGGCGAGATCTCCGTCCGCGGCGTAGTAGAGCGCTGGCGAGGAAGCCCACCCCAAGTAATCCCGCGCAGCGCTGGCCCCCGACATCGCCAGCAGCAGCAAGCAGGCGGCGGGAGGCAGGAAGCGCGTCAATGGGGTCTTCCTCGTCGGAGAGCGTCCCCGACCCCCTTCGCAGCTTTCGTCTTCGCCACCTTCGTCTTCGTGCCGTTCTTGTTCTTCGTGTTTCTCGTTTTCTTCGTGTTTTTCGTGTTCGCGAAGGATAGCGACGAGGACCCACAAGCCCAGCGCCGGGAAGACGTATATGAACGGCAGCAGGCCGACCGTGCGCAGGTTGCTGGGTGTGATCTCGTTTGTGGCCAGCGCACTTGGTAGCAGCATCACGGGTATCGAGACAAACAGGAAGACGGATGAGGCGAGGGCTAGGGGGCGATGCGCCTTCTCTGAGACGCGCAGCAGACGGACGAGACGCCAGATGCCGGCGCCAAGTCCCAGGATGAACAGCGCAGCGACCACGGGACCGAGGAGAGGACGGCCCGGGAGGTTGAAGCGGATGTACGGGTCTCCTTGTCCCTGCAGGAAGAACATCTTTAGACATGCGAGCAGGCCCCGCTGCACCTCGGCCCAGTTTTGGGCGGCGACCTGTTTCGCTCGCGTCGTGAAGCTGCCCGGGTGCGTGAGCCAGTAGTGCGCCAGCGGGGCGAGAACGAGGGCGGCGGTGCCAACGAAGATGGCTGACTGGGCCAGCCGTTCCCGCCATCTATCTCGGTCGGCCACGATGAGCGTCACCAACGCTGCAGCCAGAGGCAGAGGAAAGGCCCGCGCAGCCAAGTACGTGTAGGCGGTCAGGCCGCAGAACAGCCCGGCCAGAAAGAGCCAGGGGAGGCTGCCTATCGCCCCTTTCTGAGCGACTGGAGCAGGAGAGGGTGATCTCAGGCGGAGTCCACGCCACAGCGCTGCCACGGTGAGCGCCTGAAGCAGGGGCTGCGTCACGGCCCGAAACCCGTAACGGCTCAGGACGAGATGCCAGAAGGAGACGGCCAGACACGCGGCGGCGGTGAGGGCGATCCATGGTGCGTCGGAGTGATCGTGGAGAAGCTCATAGATCGCCCATACGGTCACCGCGACGGTAGCCACACCGATCGAAGCCGCGCCCAATCGAAGGGCGAGGAGGGTGACTCCGAGGAGCTTCATCCACAACGCCGTCCAGTAGAAGAACAGCACCTCCTTGCCCGTGTAGGATGCGATGAAGATCGGCCTCTTCATGCCGCGCGCGATCTCGCCGGCCAGGATACCGTTGGCCGCCTCATCGTAGTGAAGGCCGAGTGGGCGCTCGGGCAGCCGATAAAGGCGGAGCCCCCCTGCAACCAGGAGGATCGTCAGCAGCGCCGCAAGGAGGAAGCGGCGGGAGGTAGTGGGCGAGTTATCCATCGAGTGGACGCCTGAGGTCGTTACCGCCACAGCCTGCTGTATCGGGTGGCAAGGCCGGCCTAAAACAGGGCGGGGAACGAGGGGCTCCTCACCCCCCCCCAGCTCAGCTCAGGGGACGGTGTCGGAGATTGGGATACCGAGTGGGCCGATCTCCTTCACCTTCACGTGAAGGGTGAGCTCATGCTCGCCTGGCTCCAGCGGCTCAGCTGCAACGTGAAGCGAGACGACCACGCCGACGGGGAAATGTAACGGTCTTCCTGACGAGATCTGGTCTGCAGAGCGTGAGTTCCCGCTGGGAGGCATGATCGTCACCAGCGAACCGTCGACCGCTTCGCCATCCACGTCGAGACCGCCAATCTCCGTGATTGTGGCAGGCGCGATGAGATTCTTGAGATCGAAGGCGAAGCCCCGATCCTCAAGGCGCAGGGACCCCTCGACGTAGAGCTTCTTGAGCACGGTTGGCGGGATGACGGGCATAATATCTCCTTTCCGGGCTAGTTGTAACACAAACTGAGAAAGTTCGCAAGTGGCGCCAAGTCGATGGCGCTCAGCGGTCGCCGCAGGGTGATGGTGACGGCCTGCGTGCGCCCAAGATTGGGGATCTACCTCAGCAGGAGTACCGTCGCCGTCGCTGCCACGGCGAGCGTCGATGGGGCGATGCGGCGGTAGATCGGTCCCCACTCGGCTTCGAAGTAGACGCGGGTCAGGGAGAGACAAAGGTGGAGAGGAGAGCACATTACGCCCAAGAATGCCCCTGCCATCATCCAGGCTGCCCATCCGGGCGTGGGAGCGGCCCCAGTGGGCACGACGAGGGGCATGACGACCGGGAAGCCGATGCTGAAAGCGGCGTGTGACAGGCCGGTCAGCAACCCCGCAATGAAGGGCAAAATGAACGCGATCAGCACCGCAGGCACGCGAGACTGTATCAGGGCCTCGGACACGCCGAGAACTGCCCCGCTGTTGTCCAGGATGCGTCGGAAAATTAGAGCTCCGAAGAGCACCACCACGGTCTTCCACGGGATGCGCTTACGGAGAATGCGCCCGAGCGTGCGTAGCTGGATCCGCTCTACGATCATCACCAACGCGATGGTCACCACCAGGCCGAGGATCAGCGTGGCGCGCTCGTCAAGGGGCAGGGCCAATGAGAGGAGGATCACCAGAGCGATGGGCCAGATGCTGGCTGCCAACGTCCGCAGCCTGCGGAAGCGGGCCGATGACGATCTCTTGGTGTTGGGCGTCTGCGGCATGCCCATCAGGCCGAAGATGGCGCCGCTCACTACGGCTGCTGCTGTTAACGGCCAAGTCGCGCTTGCCAGTTGAAACGTCTCAAGGTTGAGAAGCGCCGCGGCCAACATCATGGACGGATACAGTGGGAAGACGTACTCCCAGATGTGGCGGAACCAATAGTTGATGAACGTCTTGCGCTCCTGATCGACGTTAAATCGGTCGCCGACCTCGGCCACCATCGGCGCGGAGAACATGGCTCCCCCGACCATGGGCAGGAGCCCCACCAGAGCCGGAAGGGCTGCGATGACGAGACTCCCACTCGGAATCAGCCCTTGGAGCGCCTCTACCATCCCCTTCAGGCTGGCTGTCTCACGCAGTAACTCGCTGAGGACCATGATCATGACGACGGAGACCGCCAATCGCATCGTCAACAGGTCGACGCTGGTCAGCAAGGCGTCGCGGCCAACCGAGGGAAGGGGATAGCCGAACAGGAGGCCCACCGTCGCAGATGCGAGCAGCAGCACCAGCCCCAGGTTCCACCGGCGGCTCAGGAGTAGGACGATTCCTGCGAAGACGATGCCGAGCTTGATGAGGGCCATAGGGCTAGACCCCAGGCCGACCCCGACGAGAGAGGGAGATCGGGCTGGACAGGAGCGCATCCAGAGAGCAGGGCGGGTCTGTATCTATGATCATAGCAGCTGAAATTATACCCAGGAAGTCGCCGCAAGTCCAGCGGCGTGCTTCGCCAGCGCGTTCAGGGCGGGCCCCCTCGGTCACCAGGGGGGCTGTCTGAAACGCAGGGGAGCCTCAACGTCGGACGCTCGACGGAGGGGGTTCTGCTCAGTCCAACCTGACAAGGGCGCTCTTTTATGGTATCATACCGTCTGTTCCGCAGCGTGTACGGTGTGCCTGAGACCTGGCAAAACCCTGCCCATCAGGTGGCAGACGGATTCCCAAGACGCCGAGCCTGGGATAAGGAGGTAGAGATGGCTAAGATTATCACCGATACGACAGCGGGCCTTTCGAATCAGATAGCCCAGCGATACAACATCCCCGTCATTCCCCAGGTCATCATCTTCGGAGGTGATTCATATCTTGAGGGCCAGGAGATCGACCACGCGACCTTCATGGAGAGGTTGACAACGTCGGAAGGGCTCCCCAAGACGTCAGCTCCACCACCAGAGCTTTTCGTCGAGACGTTCGAGCGTCTGGTGCCGGAAGGTGAGCCGATCCTCTGTATCCATCCTTCGACCGAGCTGAGCGGTACCGTTCGGTCGGCGACGGTGGCGGCCTCCGATTTCCCGGATGCTGACATTCGGGTCATCGATACCCGCGTCGTTGGCAGTCCCCTGGCAACACTGGTGACCCTCGCCGCTCAGTGGGCCGAGGCTGGCTTCGACGCCGACTCCATCGAGAAGCGTGTGCGGGGGATGATACCGCGCAGTCGCGTCTACTTCCTGGTGGACACGTTGGAGTATCTGGCCAAGAATGGGCGCATCGGAAATGCTGCGGCCCTGCTGGGGAGTGTGTTGCGCATCAAGCCGATTCTTACGCTGAGAGATGGCCGTGCAGATCAATTCGAGAAGACTCGCACGCGGAAGCGCGCCGTAGCCCGGTTGAAGGACCTGGTGCTCGAGCAGATACCGGGCGATGGCAGCGGCCACCTTTCAATTATGCATGCCGCTGTGCCGGACCAGGCGCAGGATCTGGCCGACGATCTTTGCAGGAGGCTGGATCTCCCCTCTGTTCCGATTCTTGACGTGCCGCCAGCTATTGTCACCCATGCGGGCCCCGGCGTGCTGGCCGTCGCTTTCTTCGTTGCCGATTGAGCCAACGGAGGCGCTATGCAGATCCTGAAGATCGACACCTCCCGTTCTCGTGATGTGCGGCAGTTCATCAACTTCCCCTTTGAGCTCTATCGTGGCTCTGCCCAGTGGGTGCCGCCGATCGTGTCCGATATGAGGTTGGCGTTGAATCGCGACAAATACCCGTTCTACCGTCATTCAACCGCCGATTTTTTCGTCGCCGAGGAAGGAGACAGAACCCTTGGGCGTATCGCGGCGATCGACAACGAGCGCTACAACGCATGCCACGACAGCAGGACGGCGTTCTTCTACTTTTTCGAGACAGTGGAGGACCTTCATGTGGCTCGCGCGCTCTTCGATGCTGCCTCCGATTGGGCGCGCGATCGTGGTCTGAAGGTGATGGTTGGCCCGCGAGGGCTTTTGCGCGGCGATGGACATGGCCTGTTGGTGGAGGGCTTCGAACACCGGCCCGCCATGGGCATCTCGTATAACCCGGCCTACTATGCCACCTTTCTCGAAGCCTTGGGGTTCGAGAAGGAGATCGACTTCCTCTCCGCGTACATCGGCGGCGAATTTGATCTACCGCAGCGCTTCTACGATATGTCCGGTAGAGTCAAGGAACGACGCGGGTTCTGGGTGAAGTCGTTCAACAGCAAGCGCGAGCTCCGCCGCTGGGTGCCCGAGGTTCAGCGCGTCAACAATGAGGCATTCACCGATGTCTGGGGCTACTACCCCATCGACGAAGCGGAGGCCAATGCCGTCGCTGACCGCTTCCTCGCGGCTGCCGATCCAAGGCTCATCAAACTGGTGATGAAGAGGGACGATGTGGTTGGCTTTGTCATCGGCTATCCAGATATTTCGGCCGGCATACAGCGCGCGAACGGGCGACTTTGGCCTCTGGGCTGGCTGCATCTCTTGATCGAGTTCAAACGGACGAAGTGGATTAACTTCAACGGGGCCGCCATCTTGCCGGAGCATCAGGGCGCGGGCGCCAGCGTCGTGCTCTACACTGAGCTGGCGAAGACGGTCCTCGACTTCGGCTTTGAGCATGCCGACCTGGTGCAGGTGGCCGAGAACAACGTCGAGAGCAAGGGGGAGGTCAACGCCGTCGGGGGCGAGTGGTACAAACGTCATCGCATCTACCGACGGAACCTCTGACGTTTTTCAACAGGGAGGGTCCTTAGCATCACAGACAACGTGTTGCGACACCGCAGCCCCCCAGGCTCTGCCAGAGAGCGCCCCTGGGCTCTTCTTCTGGACTAAGGTCGTCTACGGCAGCGGCGACTGGTCACTGGCCAGCTTAGGCACCCTGCGTCAGATCTTCTACGCTATATTCCTGACGGACGGAAGCGGCCCGCCCGCATACGCCGGCTGCTGATGCGGCAGCAGGAGCGCGACGCGCAGGCGTAGGGTCACTTGCGCACGGCTTGGGCGATGGCCGCGATGTGCTTGGGCGTCGAGCCGCAGCAGCCCCCCACAATCCTGACGCCTAGGGCGACGAACTGGCGCGCGTAGTCGGCCATATCCTCTGGCGTGGCGTCGTAGACGACCTCGTTCTCCACCATCCGAGGCTTACCGGCGTTCGGCTTGGCGACCAGCGGCATCTCAGGCGCGACCTCGTGGGCGACCTTTGACATCGTCTTCACGGCGCCCAGCGTCATGTCAAGCGTCGCGCCGCAGTTCGCTCCAAGAGCATCCACGCCCAGCTCCAGCAGTGCGTCGGCCGCCTCCTCTGGCCGCGCGCCCATGTTTGTCCGGCCGTGGCTGTCGAAGGAGAGCGTAGCGGTCACGGGTGTGCCGTTCGCCACCTGCAGGGCTCCCTCCACCGCGGCCTTGATCTCCTCCAGCGCGGCCATTGTCTCGATGTAGAGCACATCCACGCCAGCCTGGGCCAGCGCGTCCGCCTGCTCGGCGAAGATATCGACCGCTTCCTGATAGGTGAGCTCGCCCAGCGGCTCCAGGAACTCGCCCATTGGGCCGATATCCCCGGCTACGAACACCTCGTCGCCAGCCGCGGCGCGGGCGATCTCCACCGCCCGGCGGTTGATCTCCTCCAGCTGCTCGTCCAGACCGCTCCGCTCCAGCCGCGGTCGTGTCGCGCCGAACGTGCACGTCAGGATCAACTCAGCTCCGGCGTCGATGTAGGCCCGGTGGACGTCGAGGACGGCCTCGCCGTTCTCCAGCAGCCAGCCCTCAGGCGGCGTGCCCGGCGGCAGGCCGGCCGCCTGAAGCATCGTGCCCATAGCGCCGTCGGCGATGATGACCTCGCCGCTTTCTAGCCTAGATAGCAGATCTTTAGTTTCCATTCACTACCGGACACTTTCTGCTGGGTGAAGCATCACAAAGCTGACTGGTATGGCTAAGGACTGATTCAAGAAGTGCTCAAGCAA
>CAZNRX010000006.1:0-95268 GCA_964575455.1 uncultured Anaerolineales bacterium
AGCCAGCTAGATTCTAACTATGCGATTGTTAAAGTGCTGGGCAAACCTAATGCTATGAAGCAATCCAAGCGCCCGTCTGTGTCGATTCGACGGCAGGGCGAACGGTCTTGGCTTCCTCTTGTTCTCCTTATTCTCGGCTTGCTCCTCCTTGTCTTCCACGAATCCGGTCTCCTGGCGCCCGTCGAAAGCGCGGCTCATTACGTCCTCGGTCCTCTGCAGCGCCTGTCCTCGAGCGTGATCGAGAGCACCGGTGGCCTGTTTCGCACGGTGCGCGAGGTGCGAGACCTGCGTGCGGAGGTTGAGGCGCTGCAGGCCCAGGTGGATGCGTTGAGAGTGGAGAACGTCCGCCTGCGGGAGTACGAGGCGGAGGCGCAGCAGCTGCGCGCCCTGCTCAACTTCACCAGCGACTACCCGATCTCAACCTATCTTGGCGCCGAGGTCGTCAGTCACGAGGCCTGCGAAGACTTCCCCTGTGGGGACACAGTGGGGCTGGAGCCCAATCCGTACCTGCGCTACGTGACCATCAACGTTGGTGCTCAGCAGGGGGCGGAGGTGGGCATGTCCGTCGTCAGCGGAGGTGCTGGGCTGGTGGGCCGAATCTCCGAGGTCGGCCCTCGCACCGCCAAGGTGCAGCTTCTCACGGATCCGGACAGCGCCGTCGCTGCCCTGCTGCAGACGACGCGGGGGACCGGTCTGGTGGCGGGGCAGCCTGATGGGTCGCTGCAGATGAAGTACATCCCTCAGGAGGAGGAGGTTAGCGTGGGGGACATCGTGCTGACCTCGGGGCTGGGGGGGCTGATGCCGAAAGGACTGGTCATCGGTCAGGTCACCGCGGTGCAGCAGCGGGAGTACGAGACCTTCCAGACGGCCACCGTGCGGCCAGCGGTGGATTTCGCGCGCATAGAGCTGGCGCTGGTGATCACGGGCTTCGAGCAGGTCCCCCTGGAAGAGGCCACGTCGGAGGAGCCGTGATCGCTCCGGGGAGCTCCAGCACCGCCGTGGACAGACGGTGCTGGGAGAGGCGGTCCAAGCTGGTGGCACGTGGCGGCGGGCTCTGCGCTTGCTAGGAGGTCGACGATCAATCTCTATCTGATGTTTCCGCTCCTCACCGGCGTTGCGCTGGTCCAGTCGACGCTTCTCTCCCGCGTGGACGTGCTGGGAGGCCGTCCCAACTTGATGCTGCTGGTGGTCTTGGTCTGGACCGTGGTGCGGGGGATCGATGAGGGGCTGGTATGGGCCTTCGTCGGCGGGCTGATCCTCGATCTACTGTCCGGAGGCCCCCTGGCGAGCATGGCGCTGGCCCTGCTGGCGGCCGCCTATCTGGCCGGGCAGTCCCTGGGGGAGGAGATGGGTTTGCAGATGGTGCGGCTGATCATTTTGACGGTGCTGGGGTCCATGGTCTATCACCTGGTGCTCTTGTTCGTGCTCGATTGGTCGGGGCGCACGGTAGATTGGGGATTCTCGCTCCTGCGCGTGGCCGGCCCCTCTGTCCTGCTCAACGGGATACTCGCTCCCTTCGTGCTTCCGCTGCTCACCTGGCTGGAGCGGGCCACGGGCGAAGAGGGTCTGGCTCTATGAGGCTCAACGTCCAGTCCGAGGGGGTGACGTCCCGACGTGGTCGGGGACCGCTGCAGCACAGCGGGCTCAGTCGTCTGCTGGGGGACGGGGGGGCTCTGCGCATCGTGCTTCTCGGCATGCTCATCCTGGTTGTCTTCGGGTTCTTCGCTCACCGCCTGTGGCGCTTTCAGTTCCTCCAGGGCCAGGCCTACCGGGAGGAGGCCCAGGAGCAGAGCACCAGGCTGATCAGTATCCCTGCCTCTCGCGGCATCATCTACGACCGGGATGGCGAGCAACTGGTGCAGAACGTGCCCAGCTTCACCGTCACTGTGATGCCTGACCACCTGCCCGACGACGTTGAGGCGGCGGAGGACGTGCTCATCCGACTGGCGGTGCTGCTGGACGTGCCCTACGTCGCCAAGGAGGAGGGGGATGGTCTGCGTGAGGTGGTGCTCAGCCAATTGGCGCAGTGGTTGGTCGACTTCTCCTACGAGGAGGCCCCCGCTTCAGCGCTGCGTCAGGGTCTGGATGAGATCCGGAACGTGGCTCCCTACCGTCCCATCGTCGTTGAGCGGAATGTCGAGCGGGAGCAAGCGATGCTGGTGGCCCAGGAGGCCAGCAGCCTGCCCGGCGTCGCCGTCGAGGTGGAAGCGGTGCGCCACTATCCCCATGGAACGCTGTTGTCGCAGGTGTTGGGCTATCTGCTGCCCATACCCGAGGAGAGGGAGCAGGCGTATCGCGAGCAGGGATACGACCCGTCCACCGATCGCGTTGGCAGTGCCGGCATTGAGGCCACCCAGGAGGAGGCCCTCAAGGGAAAGAAGGGGCAGCAGCTCGTGGAGGAGGACGTGCTCGGCCGGGTGCGCCGAGTGGTGGAGGAGCGGGCGTCCCCCGTGCCGGGCGACAACGTCTATTTGACGCTTGACCTCAATCTGCAGAAAGCGGCCGAGGAGGCCCTGAGACAGGGCCTTGGGGAGGCGGTCTCGCCCCGGGGCGTGGCTATTGCGATGGACCCCCAGACGGGTGAGATCCTGGCCATGGTGAGCCTGCCGACCTACGACAACAACATCTTCGTCGAGGGGGTTTCGCAGAAGGATTGGGAGCGGTGGCAGGACCCTCATCGGCCCCTCATCAACCATGCCGTATCCGATGCTGTGCCGCCGGGGTCGGTGTTCAAGATCGTGGTCGCGTCGGCGGCCCTGCAGGAGGGGATTCTGACGCCTCGTACGCAGCTCAACTGCCCGGGAAAGATCGTGGTGGCCAACAAGTACTACCCTAACGATCCCGGTCAGGCGCAGCCGTTCTACTGCTGGAACGAGGCTGGCCATGGGGATCTTGACGTCGTGGGTGCTCTGGCGCACTCGTGCGACGTCTTCTTCTACAAGACGGGCGGTGGCTTTGAGGAGACGGAGTTCGACGGCCTGAGCGTGGGGCGGATCGCCGAGTACGCCCGTCTGTTCGGCCTGGGCGAGCCGACCGGGGTGGAGCTGCCAGCCGAGAGCGGCGGGTTGGTGCCTACCTCGGATTGGAAGCGGCTTACCATCGGCGAGAGCTGGTCCACCGGGGATACCTACAACCTCTCCATTGGGCAGGGATACCTAGAGGTGACGCCGCTGCAGATGCTCAACGCGGTGAACGTCATCGCGAATGAGGGCACGCTCTACCGACCACAGATCGTCCATCACATCAGCCAGGCAGAGGGGGGGGCCTCGCGGCCGTTCGAGCCGGACATCGTGCACACGGTGCCGGTGAGCCGGGAGCATCTGTCGCTGGTGCGGGAGGGCATGGAGGGGGCCGTCGTCTACGGGACGGCGGTCCGACGGGGGCAGATCGAGGGGCTGCGCATCGCCGGCAAGACCGGCACGGCTCAGTTCTGTGACGACATTATGTGCGGTGTGGGGTTTGAGCAGCCGGAGCACGCCTGGTTCGCGGCCTTCGCACCGGTGGAGGACCCGGAGCTGTCGGTCATCGTCTATCTCTACAATGGTGGGGAGGGCTCGGTCACGGCGGCGCCGGTGGCCCGGGAAATCCTGGCCCACACCTTCGACGCTGGTCAGGAGGATGAGGCCTCGCCCTGACCCCGTGCCCGGTCGGAGCCGCAGGCACCGGCTGGCCCGGGCGGCCGCGGTTGGCGGCGCCGGGGCGATCTGGGGCCTCGGCCTTGCCCGTCTGTTGGCCGAGGGGGGCTTCGAGACGCTCTTCTGCACCTCCCCCCTGGCCGTCGCCGCCACAGCGATTGCCTGCGCGGGTCTGGCCCTCACGTTTTGGCGGCTGTCGTTTTCCGCATCTGCTGGGTTGACGGTCGGCGGGTGGGCCTCCTTCCTTCCACTGACTCTCCCTCTTCTCTATGCGGTCGGGGGTGTCTCCGGCCCTCTCGCTGGTGTCGCGCTCCTCCTTGGTGGGGCCGGACTCGCTCTGTTGACGACCTGGCGGGATCGCCCTGCCTGGCTGCTGCCGGCCTCGCTGGGCCTGGCGGTCATCTGTCTCTATCTGCGCACCCTCTTGCCCTCGGTCGGGGAGGCCGACACGCTGGAGTTTCAGGTCGTGGCTGCCAAGCTGGGGGTGGCGCATCCGACCGGCTATCCGCTCTACGTCCTGCTGGGCAAGCTGTTCACCCTGCTGCCGCTGCGCAACGTGGCCTGGCGCGTGAACCTGGCCTCGGCTGTCTTCGGCACCGCTGCCGTCGTGATGGTCTACGACATAGTGCGTCGGCTGAGCGGTGAAGCCCTCCCTACCACGCGTGCGGAGCATTCTGATGGGTTGACGGCCTTCCTTGCGGCCCTGGCGTTTGCCTTCTCCACCACGTTCTGGTCCCAGGCCCTGGTCGCCGAGGTCTACACCCTCCATAACCTCCTGGTGGCGGCGATCCTCTGGCTTTTGCTGCGTCAGGTGGCCTCGTCGGCGAGTCTAGCGCGGTGCCTTGCACGTGCCGAAGGCGCCGCTGACGTGCGAGGCACCTCGCCCCGCCGTGCCCGAATCCGACGCTGGCACGCCATCTCCTTCCTGCTCGGGCTGAGCCTGACGAACCATCTCACCACTGCGCTCCTGCTCCCAGCAGCGGCGCTGGCCTGGCTGATGGATTGGCTGCGGGATCGGGCGCGGTGGGAGGCCAGGGATTGGCTCGCTGCCGCTGGACTCTTCCTGCTGGGGCTCTCGCTCTACCTCTTCATCCCGCTCCGCTGGCCGGCGCTCAACGACGGGCGGTGGATGACGCTGGGTGAGTTCCTGCGCTACGTCACTGGCGGGCAGTTTTACGGCGCTCTGCGCCTCGATGGCTGGCGGGACCCGACCCGTTGGCGCATCGTGGGGCGACTGCTGCACCAGCCCTTTGGCTGGGTGGGCCTGGCCCTGGCCGCAATCGGCGTCGCCTGCCAAGCGCTTTCAAGCGCCGCGCGCCGCCGCGCGCTGGCGGTGACGGGGGTGACGTTCGTGGCGTTCTTCGTCTACGGGCTCGACTACTACGTGGCCGACATCGCCGTCTTTCTCCTCCCGGCCCACCTGATCCTGGCGGTCTGGATGGGGATCGGTGCGGTGTTCCTGATCGAGCTTCTGACCGCCAGAATTCCCCTCGCCCCCCAAGCCTGGCGTGCTGCCCTGGTGGCGCTCTTCGCCCTGGTCCCGCTGAGCGCGGTGTGGACGAACCTGCCGGCCGTCGATCGGAGCCAGGATCAGGGAGGCCACGCATGGGGGCGGTACGCGCTCGATCAGCCGCTGGAGCCCGGGAGCGCGATCCTGGCGGACACGAAGAAGTTCGCTCCGCTCTACTACCTGCAGCAAGTGGAGGGCGTGCGGCCTGATCTCGACATGGTGCTGCTGGGCAGCGAGGAGCTCTATCAGGCCGACCTGCGACGCCGCCTGGGGGAGGGGCAGACGGTCTATCTGGCCCGCTACCTGCCCCACCTGGAGGGTCTCTACCTCCGCTCGGTGGGGCCGCTGGTGGAGGTGGGAGGGCGACCTGACCCGGGTGCTGGCTCTGGTGGGCCTCTCGCGCGTCTTGGCAAGAGGGTGGAGCTGCTGGATGCCGACGTTGAGGACGATCCGCTGGGGCGGGCGCTGCGCCACGTGACGCTTCGCTGGCGAGCCGAGCCGTCGGTGGACGACGACTTGGTGGTCCGGCTGCGGCTGGTGGACGCCGCTGGGCGCCCGCGATGGACGACGGACGGCGTGCGCCCCGTGAACGGCCTCTATCCGACGAACGCCTGGCCCCCCGGCGTCCCTGTGGCCGACTACCACGAGGTGCCCGTCGAACCCTGGCTGCCGCCGGGCACCTACTCGCTCCAGGTGGGCCTCTTCCCTCCCTTCGACAGCGAGGGGCTGACGTCGGGTGAGGGCTCGGGGCCGTGGGTGTCGCTGGGCGGGCTCGAGGTCCAGCTTCCCTCCGGGCCGGAGCCGCTGCCCCAGCGTCGGCTGCTCAGCCTTGGGGACGGAGCCTGGCTCACGGGCATGGACGTCCCCGGGGAGGTTACCGCTGGGGCCCCCCTGACGGTCGACCTGGCTTGGCGCAACGTCACGGAGGGCGAGCAGGTCCGGCTCTCGTGGGCCGACGGTGGGCTCCAGCACCGCCGTGAACAGACGGTGCTGGATGATTTGCAGCATGGCATGGTGCGCAGCCGCCATACCATCACGGCGCCGCGAGAGACCGGCCTCCACACCCTGCGGGTGGGGCTGGTCGACGAGCCGGCCCTCTGCGGCTGGCTCGCTCCCCCGGAGCAGGGGTGCCGCCTGACCAGGGTGCGTGTCCAGACGAGCCAGGAGGGACTGTCGACCTTTGGGGATCGCGTGCTGCTGATGGACGCCGAGGTCGGCAAGGGAGTGGCGGCGCCCGGCCTGGGTCACCGACCCGTGATCCCCGTCCGCTTGCGCTGGCGTGGGCTGCGTCCCATGGAGGAGGACTACACCGTCTTCGTCCACCTGGTCGGTCCCGACGGCCAGCTCCACGGGCAGGTGGACAGCTGGCCCGTGCAGGGGAGTTACCCCACCAGTCAGTGGGCCGTGGGCCAGGAGGTGCGAGACCCGTACGAGGTGCGGTTGGAGGGCGACGCGCCCCCGGGCGAGTATCGCGTTGTGGTCGGTTGGTATCTGTTGGAGACGATGGAGCGCTTGCCGGTCCTCGACGATGCGGGACGCCCGATCAGCGACTCTTTCGTGGTGGGGACGTTCAACCTTCCCGAAAGATAGCACACGACGGTGGAAGCCCATCGTCGTCTACATGCTCATCAGGGATTGCCAAATCCCACTTCCCTGGCGGTGAAAAGGACCGTCGGCGCCGCAGGCGGAGATCTGAGTGACTGTATCGACCCTGCGGGGATGTAGTGGTAGGGCAGGTTTCCATACCTGCCGAGGTAGTGGTAGGGCAGGTTTCCATACCTGCCGAAAACCGAAACAGTCATGGAAAGCCGCCCTGCTTACAGTTGAGAAGAGAGATCTTCAAGCTGGCGAGCCATGTTGCTTGTAAGAGGATCGTGCCTGGACTATAATCGGGCTAAGCTATCGACGCATGGAGCTTCCTATGACAGATGCCCAAATCGACACCGGTCTTCTCCAGGCGCTCATCGACGCCTATCGCGACGCCGACGCGGTGCTCCAGATCGACCATAAGCCGGTGCTCTTCGTGGAGGTGAAGCGCTTCGAGGGCGTCGCACAGCGGCGGTCTCGTGGTCGCCCCGCGACCCGGGCTGATTCAGGCAGCGGCCATCGAAGGGATGGAACCGGTAGGTGACTGAATGATGAAACACGCCGACAAGATGCCCCTGAAAGCCTTCTGGGAGGCCATGGAGCAGCGTCTGGCGGCATACTCCGCCGACGAACTGCGCTCTATCCTGCGGGCGATGGCCCGAGATGCGCTGCCATCTGAGCGGCGCGCCTTTCTATCCAAACTGGAGCCAAGTGAGGGAATAACAGCTTCCCAGGTGATCCAGCAGGAGGACTTGCTGGCCGATATCGACGACTTGGTCCGAGAACTTGAGTACGCGATGCACCACGCCGACTTCTGTGAGGGTCACTACGGGTGGGGTGAGTACTACGACGAGGAAGACAGCCTGGGATCCTACGAAGAGTTCGTGGAGCCGTTGGTTGAGCTTTTCGACCGGACGAGGGCGGCCTTTGACTACGGCGATGTCTCCCTGGCTCGCGCCGCGTACCATAAACTGTTCGAGCTGCTGAGGGCCGAGGACGACTACGGGCGCGGCGTGCGCGCTTCCGATCTGGCCGGCGTGGATGTCGATGAGGCCGTGGCCTGCTACCTGCGCGCGGTCTACGAGACCGAGTCGCCCCCGCGTCGTCCCCAAGCGCTATGCGAGCAGATGCGACAAGTACAGATGTGGCTGTTCCGCCTGCGCCCGATGCTGGACGACCTGGTGCAGATCTCCCCTCAGCCCCTGCCCGACCGGGAGCAGTTCCTGGCGGATTGGATCGCCTTCCTGCAGACGCAGAGCGCGCCAAGCGGCAGCGACGCCGACGCCTGGCTGCGGGAGGCAGTGCGGCTGGCCCAGGGCACACCTGGATTGGAGGCACTAGCGCGAGAAGAGGGGCGTACGCGCCCTCGCGCCTACCTGGACTGGTTCGCGGCTCTGGAGGAGGAAGGGAGGCATCAGGAGATGCTGGCGGCGGCTCAGGAGGCCCTGCAAGCGCTGCCAGCCCGCCTCCCCATCCGTGCTGCCATCGCCGATCACCTGTGCGCCGCTGCTGCCCATTTGAATGAGGCGGAAGCCCTGCGCCAAGGGCGCTGGGAGGCGTTCATCGCCAAACCAACCCTGCTGCGTATGCTTGACCTGTGGGACGCCGCTGTGGACGCGGCAGAGCGGACGGCGCTGATGGAGCGGGCGGTTGAGCACATTCGAGACTACATCGCCCACCCACCTGACCGCTCGGGTGCCGTGGTGCTGCCTTCTGATGGCCTCGAAAGGCCGGTGTGGATTGGCCAATCCGTCCTTGCCCACGCTTTCCTGCTTACTGGTGATTGGGACGAGGCGCATGACCTCGCCGCCCAAGGGGAAGTGCTGGGGTGGAGCAGCAGCGAAAGCCATCAGGGGTTGGTATTGGCAGCCTTTCTGGTGCTGCTTTCGGGCAGGTCGTTGGAGTCATTGCCCTCGAACCTGCGGCAGCTCTGGCGGTGGAGCTTGCAGTACAGCGTTACTTCCTGGAGCTCAGGATACGGGGAGGAGGACTCTGTATGCGAGCGGTTGTTGCGTGCCTATGCGCAGCGATTCGCCACAGCCACACTGAACACCGACCAGCAGGAGCGGTTTCTGTCCTGGTGTCTGGACGTGGCGAACCAGCGGGTGAACGCGATCGTGGGTAATCAGCATCGCGGCAGCTACAACAAGGCTGCGGTGCTGACTGTGGCTTGCGCCGACGTGATGCGGCTGCGGGAGGATCAGACAGCGGCTGAGGCGCTGGTGAACAAGGTGCGCAAACGTTTCCCCCGTCACCGTGCCTTCCAGGCCGAGATGGACAAAGCGCTCCAGCGCACGAAGCGCGTCCAGCTGTGAAAGAGAAGTAAGGTCAGCTGTCCAGCACCAGCTCCTCAGGCTGGTGCGCGCGAGGCACCTGGTTGCTCTGATTACCCCTCACCCTCAGGTGCAGCGCACGGCTGAGCTGCGTTAGCTTGGGAGGTGCGTCGCACCGCTGTCGTCAAGATCCGTTGTTTTCCTGCAATCCGTGTTCTATGCCGGCCCCCGCGGCTCCACCAGCAGCGTCTCCTCGTTCCGATAGCTCACCAACCCGGGCCGGCGCCCCGGCGCCCGCTTCACGAAGCGCCGCTCCGTCACGTCGACGTCGACCTGGTCGCTCTGGCGCGCCGAGGAGTAGTAGGCGGCCAGCTCGGCGGCCCGCTCCACTACCTCGTCCGGCACGGGCTGGCCCCCGCTCTTGACGATCACGTGGGCGCCGGGCAGGCCACGCGCGTGCAGCCAGAGGTCGTTCGGACCGCCCCGCTGGAACGTCACCTGCTCGTTCTGCGGGGCGTTGCGGCCGACGAAGACGGGGAAGTCCCCGACGTCGAAGCGCCGCGGCCTCTTCGCCATACCGCTGCTGCTCTGTTTGGGTTTCCTCTGCGTCCAGCCGGCCTCCACCAGGGCCTCGTGCACCGCGTCGATCTCCGGGCGGGACTCCGCGAGGGCCAGGTCGGACGCCAGCTGCTTCAGGTAGGCCAGGTCCGTCTCCAGCACCCTGATGCGGGCGGGGATCCGCTTGGCGGCGCGCTTAGCCTTGCGGTACCGCTCGAAGGTGGCCTGGGCGTTCTCGACGGGCGTCAGCGTGGGGTCTAGATCGATGGTGCGCGGCTCACCATCGTAGCCGGGTACCGTGACCTGCTTCGCCCCTCGTTCTACCCGGTGCTGGTAGCTTAGCAGCAGCTCCCCCGCTTCGCGCAGCGCGTCGACCTTCTGCTGATCCACGCGCTGGGCGCGCACCTGCTCCAGCGCATGCTCCACGCTCGATACAGCGTCATCGATCAGCTTCTGCACCCGCTCTCGGGCGGTGGCGTAGGCGTCGGTGGTCAGCCGCTGCTCGAAATAGCGCCATATCGCCTCGCTGATCTCGGGTACCGGCTCGCGGCGCTCGAACTGGCGCAGCTTGTAGGGGGCGAAGGCGATCACGTCCCCCGCCTCGTCCAGCGCCACGTGTGGCGCCCAGACGCCGTCCTCCAGGGGGGAGAAGAGCTCGGCGAGGGCCTGGGCGACGCCCTCGGGAGGGGCCTCCCGCGCCTCCGCCTCCGGGCCCCCCGCCGTCCGAGCGGCCACCTCGCGCGCTGCGGTGGGACTGACGCCGAAGAGCTGGCTGGTGAGGACGCGGTGGAGCGCCCGGTCCCCCTCCACGGAGGAGAGGATGCCGGCCCATTCGTGGGCGCTGACCTCGATGGGCGCCTGCCGATTCGGCGGCTGAGGCGGCGGCTCGTAGGGGTGCGCGGGCAGGGTGACGCGGTAGCGGTTGATCTCCGGCCCGACGTGTTTGACCGCTTCCAGCACATCGCCGTCCGGCCCGACCAGGATCACGTTGCTGTAGCGCCCGATCAGTTCCGAGACGAGCCGGCAGCGACCGGCCTCTCCGTCGAAGTGGAGCGTGAGGATGCGCTCCCAGGGCGGCTGCGTGACGTCGACCAGGCGGCCGCTGCGCACCCATTTCCGCAGCAGCAGGAGGAGCGGGGTCTCCGTCTGCACGCCACGACGCGGCTTCTGCGGCACGAGAAGCATGCGGGGGTGCTGGGTGTTGGCCGAGATCAGCAGTTGGAGGCGCCGTCCGGCGTAGAGCTCTAAGCCGATAGAGCGCTCATCGGGCAGCACGACGCGTTGCACCCGGGCGCCGAGAAGCCCGTCGAGGCGATCACGAAGGCAGGCCAGCGTCAGATGGTCGACGTGCATAGCGCTCCTGTCACAACAGAAAACGTCGTTGCATGAGCAACGACGCTCTGGAAATCAGACCATGGGGCTGTGGAGGTCTAGGCCTCTTCTTCGAGTGCGTTCAGCTGCTCCATGAGGCGTGACTTGCGCCGGGCGGCCTTGTTCTTGTGGATGACGCCTTTCTGAGCTGCCTTGTCCAGTGCGGCCTGTGCCTGCTGCACAGCCTCGCGGGCCTCCTCCAGACGTCCCTCTTCAATCAAGCGTCGAGCTCTCTTGTCGGCGCTGCGCGCTCGACCACGATGCATTTGGTTGACTGCTTCCTTACGCTTCGAACTGCGTACGCGTTTTGCGGCTGATGGCTTGTTAGGCAAAGCTGCTACCTCCTGACTGTCGTCAAAACACTGCTATAGATTCCGTGACTACAGGTATTTTACAATGAGTGGCCTGATTTGTAAAGCCAATCACCTTGGCCCATAATCTGCATGCTGCTATCACCCTGCATCTGGCGATCCAGAGCGAGCAGTTTTGGGTCTAGTGATCCCGCATCCAGAACTCGGTCCACAGCGGGTAGTGGTCCGAGATCCGCCACGAGAGCTCGACGTTGGTCAGATCCAGCGACTTGAGCGTGTGGTCCGGGAAGCCGAAGCTGCCACCCCGCACGTACTGCAGTGACAAAGCGGGCCGGTCGCCTTCCTGCTCCGTGAACCAGGCGATCTGATCGTAGAACGTTGGGTCCTCCGTGTCGCTGAAGATCGTGCGGGGGATGGCGTGGAGATCCGCTGGGACAGAGAGGCCGGTCGAGGTGAACGCTTCGTAGAGCTCGTCGCCCCTGCGGTCGATGTTGAAGTCGCCCAGGGCGATCAAGTTGTGGCCCCACGTGTTGATCTCCTGGGCCCATCCCGCCAGCCACTCCGCAATCGCCTTCAGCTCGGGCAGACGGTCCTTGGCGTCCTCACCGTAGAGCACGTGCAGCGTGACCAGGATGAAGGTCTCGTCGCCGGCCAGGAAGCTCACGGCGTAGGGCGTGCGGGCGAACTGCTCCTGTAGCGCATCGGGGCTGATGCGAGCTAACTGCTCCCGAGGCACCACCAGCTCGCAGGCTAGCCCGGAGAGGTTCACGCGACGCGTGTCGAACAGGAACGCCAGGCGCTCGCCGTTCCCCGGCGCTCCCCGGGTGACGTCCGAGAGGATGAAGCTCCAGTGCGGGCCGAGCAACTCCATCATATAGCGCAGCGCCCTCAAATTGGCGCGCACCTCCTGAATGGCGACGACGTCGAAGCGGGAAACGATGCGCGTGATGGCGTGGAGGGCATGGAAGTCGCGCTTGGGGCTATCATCCTCGTCGACCTGCCACTTCTTGGTCAGGTTGCCGAAGGCTCGGATGTTCCAGGTGGCGACGACGAGGTTCCGGTCGAGCTTCTTGGCGGGTATGGCGTCGTCGAGTGCGAGGTCCAGCTCCGCCAGCTCCTGCGCGATCCAGTCGGGGGGTGGATCCGTTATTCGGGGCATGACAACTCCTTCGAGGCTATCGCCTCAGCATGCGCGTTCCTGTCTGTCGACCCCATTCTAGCACATACATGGTGACCTGGCAATGCCTCAGGAGCAAGGGGTTTGGCGCCCAAAACACGCGCTTCTGCTGCAATGCCTCCTCGAATTGCACGTTCACGCAACTGCGGCTATAATAGGAGGCCTAATCACAGTCACCATGCCGATCGCTCTCGAAATCGGCCAACCCGCGACATTCACGGAGCCATAGAATGAAAGCTATCGACCTGATGCTCACCGGCGGCGACGTCCTCACCATGAACGAGGGTTTCGACCTCTACTCACCGGGCGCCGTCGGCGTCGAAGACGGCGCCATTGTCGCCGTTGGGCCGCCCGATGAGGTCACCGCATCCTACCAGGCCAACGAGGTCGTCGACTGCAGCGGCTGCGCCGTGATGCCGGGGCTGATCAACGGGCACACGCACGCGCCCATGACGCTGCTCCGGGGGCTGGCCGACGACCTGCGGCTCGACGTCTGGCTGATGGGCTACATGATGCCGGTGGAGCGCGAGTTCGTGCGGCCCGACTTCTGCTGGCTGGGCGCCCAGCTCGCCTGCGCCGAGATGTTCCGCTCCGGCGTCACCTGCTTTGGCGACATGTACTACTACGAGGAGGCGGTCGCCGACGCCACCGCCGAGGCCGGCATGCGCGCCGTCTGCGCTCAATCGATCCTCAAGTTCCCGACGCCGGACGCCGCCAGCTACGACGCGGGGCTTCGCCTGGCCCACGACTTCGTGGCCCGCTGGGCCGGGCACGGGCTTATCGTCCCCGCCATTGGGCCGCACGCGGCCTACACCGCCACGGCCGAGATGCTGCAGGAGAGCAAGGCCCTGGCCCTGGAGTACGACGTTCCCATTCACATCCACATCGCGGAGACAGAGCAGGAGGTCAAGGAGCATCTGGAGGCGCGTGACATGGCCATCGTGCCCTGGATCGACCGCCAGGCGCTCTTCGAGGCCAAGGTCACGGCCCATCATTGCGTCCACCTGGAGGAGAGCGAACTGCGGACCCTCCGCAACCGCGGCGCCGGGGTCTCCCACAACCCATCGAGCAACCTCAAGCTCTCCAGCGGCTTCGCGCCGGTGACGAAGATGATGAAGCTCGGAATCCCGGTCGCGGTCGGCACGGACGGGGCGGCCAGCAACAACGACCTCGATATGTTCGAGGAGGTACGGCTGGCAGCGCTGCTGGCGAAAGGCGTCACCGAGGATCCCACCGCCCTGCCGGCCCGCCAGGCGCTGGCCATGGCCACGCGGCTGGGCGCGGAGGCGCTCCACATCGCCGATCGAACCGGATCGTTGGAAGTGGGCAAGCGCGCGGATATCGCCGTGGTCGATCTGGAGCGTCTCCATCTCACGCCTCAGTTCCACCGCCGTCTCGACAGCATCTACTCGCTGCTCGTCTACTCGGGGAAGAGTTGGGACGTCCTCCACGTTCTCTGCGATGGACGATGGGTGATGCGGAATCGCGAGCTTCTGACGCTGAACGTGGAGGAGCTGCAGCAGAGGGCCATCAAGACGGCACGGCGCATCGACCACTTCCTGACAGAGCGTGAGGAGAGCGTGCTGAGCAAGCTCGTCGCCATCGGCGGCGTGGACCGCGTGGAGACCTTCGAGGTGCAGGTCAAGGTTCACATCGACGACGCCGCGGCTGTGGAGGAGGTGCTGGGGTGCGAAGATCTGCCTGTCGTTCGCTCATCGTGGCGGCACCAGTACGACACCTACTTCCTCTTCGGCAACGTGGAGAGCAGCCGTCTCCGCTACCGAGAGGACGAGATCCTGAATAAGGACGGAAGCGTCGACGACATCGTCTACCGGCTCACCCTGATCGGCGAGACGAAAGAACGGGAGTTCGCCCGCTCCATCCTCCTCTCTCGCTCGCGCTTCGACGCCCCCGCGACCCACAGCCGACGGTTCTACCGCGAATACTTCCAGCCGATCGACGAGGTGAGAGTGCACAAGGATAGGCGACGGTACCACATCCGCTACGGCGGCACCGACTTCGCCATCAACCTGGATTGTGTGAACAAGCCCGCGCTGCCCGGGGTCTTCCTGGAGATCAAGAGCCGCACCTGGTCGGCGCAGGACGCGGAGCGAAAGGCGGAGCTGATGGGCAAGCTTCTTGACCTGTTCGACGTAGAGGAAGAGGTGGTGAAGCAGGAGTACGTGGACTTGGCGGCCCAACCCAACCGTTCGTAGTCAGGCACGCCAAGCTGAGCGGAGCTCAGCCGGAGTGCCGCTGCGGCGCTACTCCGGCTCTTCGAGCTTGTCGCTGCGTAGCGCACTACACACCAAGCGCGGCCCTGCCTCACTCGGCGTCCGCGAGCGCGGCTTCTAGCAATCCGCAGCCGATCGTAACCGCGCGCCTGGGCTCCTCCGCGTGCTCCACGAGCACCGCCAGCACGAATCGCGGGTCATCACCGGCTGGCGCCGCGCCGAGGAACCACGCGTGCGGCGCGCCCTCACCGGCAAGGGCGACGCCCCAATGCCCCAGCACGCCTCCCTCGCCCGACGGCGACCGATTCTCGCCCCACCGTCGCCAGGCGGAGAGCAGCCTCTGCGCCTCAGCCCGTGAGAGGATCAGGTGAGAACCGCCCGCCGCCGGAACCCCTTGCCAGCGTCCCTCACTGTCCTTGAAGCGAAGAACGTTTCTTCTCAATATCTTGGGGAGCGCCGTCATCTTGACGGCATAGAAGCCAACAAGATGCTGGCGCTCCGTCTTTCTCCCCGAATTATTGAGAGCATACCGAAGAACCAGCTGTGGATCTGGCATCGTCCCGTCGGTGGCCACCGTCGCGGCCACCAGCGCCATCTGCAGCGGCGAGACCGTCAAGGCACCCTGGCCAACCGCCTCTTCCCGAGCGGACGAGATAAGCTGGGGGCTCCAGTCCGTCGCTTCGGTCGGGATCGCCAGAGGAGGAGACGTCGTCAATCGCCAGCGCCTCACCGCCTCCGCCAGGCCGTCCCGGCCCAGGCGCTGCCCTAGCGCGCCGATGGGCGCCGGACAGCCGGCGGCATAGGCGTTCGCCAGCGTGGCAGCGCCATCGGGTGGGAGGCTGCAGCCCAGTGGAACGTCATCCATCAGAACCTGTTCCGTCAGCTCCGAGCCAACATCGATCTCCAGATCATCGATCAGCCCCTCATGCAGCGCCTCCGCTACCACGACCGTCTGCAGGGCAGTCCCGGGCTGATAGAGGCCCTGCGTGGCGCGGTTGACCAGCGGGGCGGACGCATCCTCCCGTAGCGTCTCCCACTGCTCGGCCAGCTGCGCGGGATCGAAGGTGGGAGCGGAGGCCATGGCCAGCACCTGGCCCGTCTCGGCGTCCAGCAGGACCGCTGCTCCCGCCTCTCCGTCCAGGGCCTGCTGAGCGCGTCGTTGGAGATCGGCGTCCAACGTCAGCTGGACGTCCCGGCCCTGCGGCGCGCGGTGAAGCAGCTCCGCCCAGCGCTCCTCTAGGGCGCCTCGATCCGCCTCTCCGCGCAGCGTCCCGTCGAAGGCCGCCTCGATACCACCGGTCCCATAGCGCAGGCTGGCATAGCCGACCACCGGGGCCGCCTGCGGCACAGGATAGGTGCGCGTGACGAGGCCGGATCGGCCCACCGTCGCGCCCGCCAGCACCTGGCCGTCGCGATCGAGGATGCGTCCCCGGACGATGCTCCGCTCGTAGACCACCCGGCGCGGGTTGTCCTCGCGAGCAACCAGCCAATCGGCCCTGAGCACACTCCAGTATCCACAAAACGCGGCCAACGCGACCAAGCCGAGGGTGAGGACGCCGGCCGTGCGGTGGATCGACAGCGTAGCTGACGCACTAGCCGAGGCGTCGGGGGCCGATGAATCGGTCGTCAATCTGCCACCACGAGGGTGGCGTCCCCACCTCCGGGACCCGCCCATCCTTTGGTCGCCCCGGCTGGAGATGCGGAGCAGCAGCCCGAGCACGATGAACGTGGACAGCAGAGAGGAGCCACCGTAGGAGAGAAAGGGCAGGGTCACGCCGGCGATGGGAGCGAGCCTCACGTTGGCGGCCATGATCACCCAGGCCTGGATGATCAACCCAGCCGTCAGGCCGGCCGCCAGGTAGCGCTCGAAGGCACGATCGGCGCGAGCAGCGGCCCGGAGGCCACGCAGCAGAAGGAGGCCGTACAGGGCAATGACGGCCAGAAGACCGACCAGGCCAAACGACTCCCCGATGGCAGCGAAGGTGAAATCTGTATGGACCGCGGGGATGTACGTGGGTCGCCCCAGGCCCAGGCCCTGTCCCAGGACCCCCCCCTCGCCGAAGGCGAGCAGCGACTGCACGATCTGAAAGGACCAGTCGGCGGCGCCCGACCACGGATTGAGCCAGGCATCGACCCGCAGCGCCAGCCGCGTCGACGTGGTGTAGCCGATCACGCCGGCCCCACCAAACAGAAGCAGACCCGCCGCGACGTAGCCCCACTGCTCCGTCGCCAGGTAGAGCATCGAGAGGAAGGTCAGGAAGAACAGCATCGCGGCCCCCAGGTCCTGCTGCGCAGCCAGAAGCAGGACGGCCAGGCCGAACATCACGAGGAGCGGGCCGACGTAAGCCATGGGGGGCAATCGGACGGGCCCCAGCTTCCTCCCCTCCGAGACGATCAGCCTGCGCCTATCGGCCAGATAAGAGGCCAGGAAGACGACCATCAGCAGCTTGAGCGGCTCCGAGGGCTGGAAATAGGCGCCGCCCAGGCCCAGCCACAGCCGCGGCCCCGATCCGGAGGGATTGACGCCCAGGAGAAGCGTGGCGGCCAGCAGAGCCAGCCCGCCCGCCAACCACGTGTAGCGATAGCGCTGCAGCCAGCTCAGATCCCGTCCGACCTGGATGACCACCAGCATCGCCATCGTGCCCAGCATCAGCCACGTGGCTTGCCGCGGGAGGAAGTTCGGGGCCACGCGACCCGCCATAAGCAGCCCCCACCCGCTCAGAAGCGCACCGGTCGGCAGAAGCAGAGGGTCACGGCCCGGCAGGTGGCGGCGCAGCGTCAGATGAGCGGTGGCAGAGGCGACCAGAAACACGGAGCAGGTGGTCACCAGGTGATAGACGTCAAACGGCGCGTAGGCCAGGTGGAGGACAACGGCAGCGGTGACGACGAAGGCCGCCGCGAGGGCCAGGAGAAGACCCTCGCGGCGGCCAGCCCCCATCGCGCCGCGGATCGGCTGAGTCTCGTGCAGGCCTCGCGAAGCCATCCTTCTCTAGGTCAGGTATTTGCCCACAATCGGCGCCAGCTTCTCCTTCGTTGCCTCCGGGATGATCTCTCGATCGGTCAGCATAGCAGTCGCCAGAGCCTCGCTGCAGGCGCAGCCCAGCTCGACCTGGTCTAGCTGGGGCACCAACGCGCGAATCGCCTCCTGCGCCAGGGCCGTGTTCTGCTGCAGAATGCGAATGACGGCCTCCACGCTGACCTCCTCCTCGGTCTCGTGCCAGACGTCATAGTCGGTGACATGAGCCATCACGGCATAGCAGATCTCCGCCTCCCGGGCCAGGAATGCCTCCGGGCTGGTCGTCATCCCGATGATATCCATGCCCCAGGAGCGAAAGGTGAAGCTCTCACCCTTCGTGCTGAAGCGAGGCCCCTCAATGGTGATGAAACGACCGTGGGGGTGGACCGTCCCGCCGGCCGCCCGCACCGCCTCCCCCAGGAGCAGCGAGAGGCGCGGACAGAATGGCTGGGCCGTGCCGATATGAGCGACCAGGCCATCGCCGAAGAACGAATAGTCTCGCTGCTTGGTGAAGTCGAACAGCTGGTCGGGGATCACGATCTCACCGGGATGGAGGGTCTCCCGCAGAGAGCCACAGGCGCTCACCGAGATGATCTGCTCGACGCCCAGGCTCTTGAGGGCGAAGATGTTGGCCCGATAGTTGACCTCCGTGGGCATCAGCCGATGACCCCGCCCGTGCCGCGCCAGGAAAGCGACGGGCACGTCCTCAATCGTGCCAATCAGCACGTCGTCGGATGGATCGCCGAAAGGTGTGGTGACGCTGTGTTCCTGAACACCCAACAGCCCCTCCATTCGGTACAGACCGCTACCGCCGATGACGCCGATGCGGACAGGGCGCGGGCCGCTGAGCTTCTGAGACTGGGTGTTAGCGTTCATAGGGTCTCCTTGTGGTGCGTTTGAAGGTTAGAACGTCTGGAGGTTAGAACGTTCGAACGTTGGTTTGTGCGCGAAACGCAGCGAGACGGGCGAAATATAACCAAGAGACGCATGCCCGCGCCCCCTCGGGCAGCCTACGGCCGGTAGAGACGATGACGGCGCACGTATCGCTCAACGGGGGCTGGCACCAGATATCGGATCGGCAATCCCTTGGCCACGCGTCTCCGCAAATCCGTCCCCGAGATCTCCAGATGAGGCGCATCCAACCACGCCACTCGCTCCGCGATGGCCGGCAGCCTGCTCGCCAGGGACGCCAGATCCGTCTCCCAGCCCGGCCGCTGCATCACGCCCAGCTGCGTCTGCTCCAAGATGCCCGATGGATCACGCCAGGTGGGGAACTGGGCCAGGCTGTCCCCTCCGACCAGGAAGAAGCAGACTGCATCCGGATACCTCTCGTTCAGGATCCTGAGCGTGTCGACCGTGTAGTGAGGACCAGGACGCTCCACGTCCACCCGGGAGAGGAGAAAGGCCGCGTTGTCGGCGACAGCTGCCTTCACCATCGCCACGCGATGGCGCGCCGGGGTGATGGGCTGCTTGGGCTTGTGGGGGGGCTGACCGGCAGGGACGAAGAGAACGCGATCCAGGTCGAGCTGCGCGAGAGCGTTCTCGGCCAGGACCAGATGCGCGTAGTGCGGCGGGTCAAACGTGCCCCCGATCACACCCAACCTGGCCACTCGCGTCCTGGAATCTGGCATCCGATGGTAAAGGTGTTGGTCCCGAAACGTGCCTACTCTTCCCAGGTGAAGTCCATGTCGCCGATGATGACCGTGTCGCCCGGCTCCACCCCCACCTCGCGCAGCGCCGGCGTAACCCCCATCTTCCGCAGCTGGCGCTGGAAGCGCTGCACCGACTCGTCGAGATTCCAGACCGTCATGGCCGCCATTCGCTCCAGGGCGACGCCGCTGACCCGCCAGCCATCCTCCACCCGTTCAATGGTGAAGCGTTGGGCCGCGGTGCCGCCCTCGTCCTCCTCCAGGCGGAAGACCGGCAGCTGCTCCGGCTCGACCGGCTCCTCCAGGATTTCGGCCAGCATCGTCGCTGCCCGGTAGAGCAGCTCGCGGGTGTTCTCCCTGGTAAGGGCGGAGATAGCCATCGTCGGGTACCCTTCCCGCTCGATCGCCTCCTTGACGTCTGGCCAGCGTGCTTCGGCCTGGGGCATATCTATCTTGTTGAAGGCCACGATCTGGGGCTTGTCCGCCAGATCCTCGCTGAAGGCTCTGAGCTCCGCGTTGATGGCTTCGAAGCCCTCCAGGGGATCCTCCGAGAGTCCGTCGAGGAGGTGGATCAGCACGCGGGTGCGCTCGACGTGGCGCAGGAACTCGTGGCCCAACCCTTTGCCCTGCGAGGCTCCCTCGATCAGACCGGGGATATCGGCCATCACGAACTCGGTCTCGGGATCGAGCGTCACCACGCCCAGATTGGGCTGTAGGGTGGTGAAGGGATACGCTGCGATCTTGGGACGCGCGGCCGTCGTGGCCGCCAGGAGCGTCGACTTGCCTGCGTTGGGCATCCCCACCAGACCGACGTCGGCCAGCACCTTCAACTCCAGGCGCAGCCAGCGCTCCTGGCCGGGCTCGCCGTGCTCCGCGATCCGGGGAGCCTGATCCGTGGAGGAAGCGAAGCTGGCGTTGCCCCGCCCTCCTCGGCCCCCGTGGGCCACGATCAGCTCGTCCTCAGGTTCGGTCAGGTCCCCCAGCAGCTCGCCCGTCTCGGCCTCATAGACCATCGTGCCCGGCGGCACGGCGACGCGTACGTCCTCGCCAGAGGCCCCGCGCTGATTGCTGCCGCGACCATGCGCGCCCCGTGCCGCTTTGAAGTGGGTCCGCTTGCTGAACTGGTAGAGCGTGTTCCGATGGGCATCCACGTGGAGCACGACGTCCCCGCCGTCACCACCGTCGCCGCCGGCCGGCCCGCCGTGAGGCACGTACTTCTCCCGGCGGAAGGCGACCGACCCGTCCCCGCCGTCACCGCCTTTGACATACATCTTCGCCTCATCATAGAACATTGCGTCCTTAGGATACCGCAAACGGGCGGTTAGTCAAGGTATGACGACGGGAAGCGTGCCACCCGCCAGCGTGGCCTATGCGTTGCTCGTCGCGGTCGTCTCGGGCAGCACCTGGCCAGCGTGACCGAGACCGGTCCACTCACGCCATGCCAGCGTCCACACGGTCGAGAAGTAACTCGTTATGGCCCCCCTGATCGCAAGCAGGACCGGCCAGAGAACGCAGCAGAGCAGCATCACGAGCCCCGGCAGAATCAGGGCGATGCCCAACACGGCGCTGATCACGAGTTGAAGCAAGAAGAGAATCAACGCTGGCCCAATGTTCTTCACCAGCACGTTGAGCCCGCGTCGGTAAGCCTCAATGACGCCCACATCCTCCAGCATGCAAGCCCGGTTGGCAAACGTGCGCAGAAGGCCAAGCACCAGGGAGATCGGCACCAGCACACAGGCCAGCACGGCAAAGAGAACCCCAAGCCCCGCGCCGGACGCCAGTGAAAAACGGTCTCCAAGCAGACCATAAGCGCCGGCGAAGAGGCCCGCGGCGGCCAGACCAGCGATGACCAGGAAGAACCCGGGAATCGCGGGCAGGATGCCGATGCCCAACAATCGCCATCCCCTCTCCCATCCCGCGCGCCAGGCTTGAGCGAACGTCGAGGATCCGCCGCCGTCGATGGTGCTAGCTCCAGCGATCAAGCCTCCACGGGCAATCGTCGAGACGATCCAGAGAGCGATCCCGACCACGACGGCCAAGCTGACGAACACCAGGATGGCGACGATAACGGCCACCTCCGGCACGCCAAGCTTCCCACGCATATCGGGGACGTCCCACTCCGGTGCGTCAAAGTCGAAATCGCCATTGTCGGACGGTATGCCGATGTTGCGGCCACCTGTGGCGCTGCCGCCGCTGCTGCTCCCCAGCGCGACGATCACGCCGAGAAGAATCAAGAACTTGTGCTCCCAGATGATGTGCCAAGCACGGCTCAGAATGCTTCCGTAGTCCATCCTATCCTCCATTTTGACCAGGTCATGCTATGTCCGCAGAACCGTCAGCCTCTCGTTGTATTCGGCCACTTAACGTCGCGCGAGCGCTTTCCGCGTCGCTATGATGTTTCTCACCATGTGTACGCAGTTTCGCCCCGGGGAGTTGCACGTCAGGACTGAGTCGATCACAGCCGGAGACAACGCACGGAGGTGAATAGTTGCCTGTAAGCTACGTCAGGATCGCTCCCTCGCTGGCCGAGGAGACCATCGCCGCGTAGCGCGCCAGATACCCTCCGCTCACCCGCGGGGCCGGGGGGCTCCACGCCTCCCGGCGGCGATGCAGCTCATCCTGGGAGACGTGGAGCTCCAGCCGCTTGCGCGGGATATCCAGCTCGATCTCGTCCCCCTCCTCCACCAGGGCGATGACGCCCCCGACCGCCGCCTCGGGCGAGACGTGACAGATCGACGCGCCGCGCGTGGCACCGGAGAAACGCCCGTCGGTGAGGAGCGCCACCTCCTCGTCCAAGCCCATGCCAGCCAACGCCGAGGTGGGCATGAGCATCTCACGCATGCCCGGCCCTCCCCGAGGGCCCTCGTACCGAATCACGACCACGTCGCCGCGCTCGACCTCACCACCGAGGATGGCCTCCATGGCCGCCTCCTCGCTCCCAAACACCCGGGCCGGGCCGCGATGCGACATCATCTCCGAGCTGACCGCCCCGGCCTTGACGACGGCGCCGTCCGACGCCAGGTTGCCCCACAACACGGCGATGCCGCCGCCAGCGCTGTGTGGCTCCTCCACGGAGCGAATCACGGAGCCGCCGGGCTCCGTCCCGCTCCCGGCGGTCACCGGCTCGACGCCCTGCAGATTCTCGGCCAGAGTCGCGCCGGTCACGGTGGGGACGTCGCCATGGAGGCGCCCTCCGGCGTACAGCTCCGCCATCACCTTCGGTATGCCGCCTGCCTCATCGAGATCCTGCATATGGTGCGGGCCGGATGGGCTGAGCTTGACCAGATAGGGCGTGCGGGCGCTCACGGCGTCGAAGGTTTGCAGGGGCAAGGAGACGCCCGCGGCGTGCGCCACGGCCGGCAGGTGGAGCACCGTGTTCGTTGAACCGCCGATCGCCATATCGACCGCTATGGCGTTCTCGAAGGCCGCCTCGGTCATCACGTCCCGCGGGCGCAGGTCGCTTTCGACCAACGCCATGACCTGCACGCCGGCCCTCTTGGCCAACCGCAGCCGCCCGCTCGTGACCGCCGGCACGGTGCCGTTCCCCGGCAGGCCCATGCCCAGGGCCTCGGTGAGGCAGTTCATGGTGTTGGCCGTGAACAACCCGGCGCAGGAACCGCACCCGGGGCAAGCCGCCAGCTCCAAGGCCTCAAGACGCCCCCTGTCCATGCGCCCGGCCTGTACTTGCCCCACAGCTTCGAACATCGTCTTGACGTCCACGTCCTCGCCCCGATAGCGCCCGGCCATCATCGGTCCGCCGCTGACGAAAATGGCGGGGACGTTCAACCGGGCGGCGGCCATGAGCATCCCGGGCACGATCTTGTCGCAATTAGGGACGAACACGAGCCCATCGAAGGGGTGCCCCATCGCCATGACCTCCACAGAGTCGGCGATGAGCTCGCGGCTGGGCAGTGAGAAGCGCATCCCGGGGTGGCCCATCGCGATGCCGTCGCAGACGCCGATGGTGTTGAAGGCCAGCGGCGTGCCGCCGGCCATCCGCACGCCAGCCTTGACCGCCTCCGCGATCCGATCCAGGTGCACGTGACCCGGCACAACGTCGTTGTGGGCGTTGACCACGCCGATCAATGGTCGATCCAGCTCCTCGGGCGTCAGGCCCGTGGCATAGAAAAGGCTCCTGTGAGGAGCCCTCTCCAATCCTCGCTTCGCCTTGTCGCTACGCATAGCTCTCCTTCAGATCCTTACCTATCTCTTACCCTGTCTACAGCCGCGTCACCACGAGATCCCCCATCTCCGCCGTACCCACTGTCTTTGGTCCCGCGCCACATTCCCCGAGACTGGCGATGTCGGGGGTCCGCCCTTCGCCCAAGGCCACCTCCACGGCCCGCTCCACAGCCTGAGCCTCGTCCGTCAGTCCAAGTGAATGGCGTAACAGCATGGCCACGCTCAGGATGGTCGCCAGCGGATTCGCCACGCCCTCTCCCGCGATGTCGGGGGCGCTGCCATGGATCGGCTCGTAGACGCCGAACCGTCCCGTCGATAACGACGCCGAGGGCAGCATACCCATCGAGCCTGCCAGCATAGCGGCCTCATCGGTGAGGATATCCCCGAACATGTTGGCTGTCAGGATGACGTCGAACTCCGATGGGCAGCGCAGCAGCTCCATCGCCGCGGCATCGACCAGCACGTGCTCCAGCTCCACGTCCGGGTAGTCCTTCGCCACCTCCGTCACGACCCGACGCCAGAGGCGGGAAGTGGCCAGCACGTTCGCCTTGTCGACGGAGGTGACCCGCCCCTGGGTCGACGCCGTCGCCTTCCGCGCTCGGGCCAGGCGGAAGGCCCTGTGAGCGATGCGCTGCACCTCGCCCGCGTGGTAGGTCATAGTGTCATAGGCCGATGGATCGTCGGCGGTAGCTTCGCGGCGCTGGCCGAAGTAGATGCCCCCCGTCAGCTCCCGCACCACGAGCAGATCCACCCCATCCAGCAGCTCCGGGCGCAGCGGCGAGGCGCTCAGCAGCGTCGGATAGACGTGAACAGGGCGCAGGTTGGCGAAGAGCTCCAAGCCCTTGCGCAGCCCGAGCAGGCCCTGCTCCGGCCGCACGCCCGCCGCCGGGTCCGACCATTTGGGACCGCCGACCGCCCCCAAAAGCACCGCATCGGCCCGGCGGCAGGCCTGCAGGGTCTCCTTCGGCAGTGGATCGCCCACAGCATCGATGGCACAACCGCCGATCAAGGCCTCCTCGAACGTGAATCGATGACCGTACCGCTCCGCCACCGCTCGCAAGACCCTGACGCCCTCGGCCACGACCTCCGGGCCGATGCCGTCGCCGGGAAGGACTACGATTTGGGCGTCCATATACGCTCCTTCGAGCCTGATGCCATGCTCTCAACCGTCAGACCGTATTCTACCGCATCGGCCAGGGCCAGCCAACTCGCCTCGATGATGTTGGCGGATGCACCAACCGTGGTCCAGCGGCTGGTCTCGTTCTGCATGTCGATCAGCACCCGCGTCGTCGCTGCCGTTCCCTGGTCGCCGTCGAGGATGTGCACTTTGTAGTCGGCCAGGTCAAAATCGGCCAGATGAGGATACGTCGGCACCAGCGCCTTGCGCAGCGCACCGTCAAGCGCGTTGACGGGCCCGTTCCCCTCGGCCACCATGTGGAACACCTCGTCTCGCACGCGGACCTTGATGGTCGCTTCGGCGAAGAGACCACGCCCTTCACGATGCTCGACCACGACCATAAAGTCAATCATCTCGAATGGCGGCCGGTAGGCCGGGCTAGCCCGATGCAGCAGCATCGCCACGGACCCCTCGGCGCCCTCGAAGCTGAACCCACGATGCTCCAACTGCTTGATGCGACTCAGCACACCCGGCAGGTCCTCTAACCTGTCGTGAGGGATGCCAAGCTCCTCAGCCTTGCTGCGCAGATTGCCGCGACCGGAGAGCTCCGAGACGAGCACGCGCGACCTGTTGCCCACCAACGCCGGGTCGATGTGCTGATAGCTCTGCGAGTTCCGCCGCATAGCCGAAACGTGGATGCCTCCCTTGTGCGCAAAAGCGCTCCGCCCCACGAAGGCCGCCTCCCGCCGTGACGTCTGGTTGGCGATTGAGGCCACCGCGCGCGCCGTGCGCGTCAGGTGCCGCAGACCATCGCCACCCAGGGCGCTGGCATCCAGGCCCATCTTCAACGTCAGGTTAGGCATCAGGGAGCAGAGGTTGGCGTTGCCGCAACGTTCCCCGTACCCGTTCATCGTGCCCTGGACGTGCGTGACGCCCGCACGGACCGCCGCCAAGCTGTTGGCCACCGCCAGGCCCCCATCGTCATGGGCGTGAATGCCCAGCGGGATCCTCGGGAAGGCGGCCCTCACCTCCTGCGTGATCCTCTGGATCTCCCAGGGCATCGAGCCGCCGTTCGTGTCACACAACACCAGGGCGTCCGCGCCCCCCTCCAAGGCCGCGCGCAGCGTGTCCAGCGTATAGCCGGCATCGGCCTTGTAACCATCGAAAAGGTGTTCCGCATCGTAGATCACCTCGCGAGCTTGCCTTTTGACGTGGGCCACGCTCTCCTGAATGATGCGCAGGTTCTGCCCAGGCGTCGCACGCAACACGTCCTTCACGTGGAGCATCCAGCTCTTGCCCACGATAGTCACTACCGGCGTGTCTGCCTCCAGCAACGCGCGGATATTCGCGTCCTCCTCGGGCCTGTTCCCCACCCGGCAGGTGCTGCCAAAGGCCGCGACCCGGACCTGCTGCAGGTCCAGGTCCTTAACGCGCCGGAAGTATTCGACAGCCTTGGGATTCGAGCCTGGCCATCCGCCCTCGACGTAGTGCACGCCGAGGCGGTCGAGCAGCTTCGTGATCCTCAACTTGTCGTCCACCGACAGGGAGATGCCTTCCCCCTGTGCCCCGTCTCGTAACGTCGTGTCGTAGATTGCTACGTGTGGTTCCCCCAACATCTTCTCCTGTTCCTTTCGGCAAGGGGAGCGTGTCACCACGCTGCGCCCTACACCTCAGCTAGTCCGCCTCCTCGTGTACTCCACCAATCCCCCGGCGGCGATGATGTCCATAATGAAGCTGGGGAACGGCGACGTCTGATACGTGCGACCCGTGTCGAGGTTGGCAATCTTGCCGGCGCGCAGATCGATACGGAGTCGATCGCCCGCCCTGGTTCCCTCCACGGCGTCGGGACACGCGAGGATGGGCAAGCCGATGTTGATGGCGTTGCGGTAGAAGATGCGTGCGAAGCTCTTGGCGATGACGCAGGAGACACCGGCGCCCTTGATGGCGAGGGGCGCGTGCTCTCGCGATGACCCGCAGCCGAAGTTCTCCCCGGCGACGATCACGAGCGAGGTATCGCCCTCCGACGCAGACCGGCGGATCGCGGATCCGCCGGGAGCGGGTGGAGGGGAGACAGCACCCGCCGAGGCGTCACCCCTCGACGCTGCCATGCTGGCGAAGGCGGGGTCGACGCCCTCCATGCAGTGAAGCGCGAGCTCCTTCTCCGTCGAGACGTTCAAGCAGCGCGCCGGGATGATGGCATCGGTGTCGATGTGATCACCGCAGGTCCAGACACTCCCTTCAATCACCGTAGCCTCCTCTATCAACGATCTGGCCTTTGCGAGCCGCGCAAGGGACAGCGTAAGGCGTATTGCGTAAGGCGTGATGTTAGAGCTTGTCTGGATGGGCGATGCGGCCCGCTACGGCGCTCGCCGCGGCGACTGGTGGTCCCGCCAGGTAGACCTCGCTCGTCGGATCGCCCATCCGGCCCTGGAAGTTGCGGTTGGTCGTGCTCATAGCCCGCTCGCCGGCCGCCAGGACGCCCATGTGTCCCCCGAGACACGGACCGCATGTGGGAGTGCTGACGACAGCGCCGGCCTTGATGAAGGCCTCAATCAGCCCCTCACGCAGCGCATCCAGGTAGATCCGCTGCGTCCCGGGGATGACGATGCAGCGCACGTGCCGATGAACCCGCTTCCCCCGCAAGACCTGGGCGGCGATGCGCAGGTCCTCCAACCGCCCGTTTGTGCAGGAACCGATGACCACCTGATCGATCTCGACATCCCCCGCCCCGCTCACCGGTCGCACGTTCTCCGGCAGGTGCGGGAAGGCAACCACCGGCTCAAGGTCGGTGACGTCGACGTCGATGACCCTCTCGTATCTGGCGTCGGGGTCCGCGTCGAACGCAGTGTAGGCCCGTGAGACGCGAGCGTCCACGTAGGCGCGGGTGGTCTCGTCGACGGCGAAGAGCCCCGCCTTGCCGCCAGCCTCAATCGCCATGTTGGCCATGGTGAACCGTCCGGGCATCGAGAGCTGATCGACCGCCGGGCCTCCAAACTCCAGCGCCCTGTAGCGCGCCCCACTGACGCCGATGTGGCCGATGGTATGCAGAATCAGGTCCTTGCCGCCGACCCAAGGCTGCAGCTCGCCGCGGTACACGACGCGGATCGTCTCCGGCACGCGAAGCCAGACACGGCCCGTGGCCATGGCAACGCCAATATCGGTGGAGCCCATGCCGGTGGCAAAGGCACCCAGAGCCCCGTAGGTGCAAGTGTGAGAATCGGCCCCCACGACGAGCTCGCCCGGCGCCAACAGGCCCTGCTCCGGCAGGAGGACGTGCTCAATCCCCACTCGTCCCACGTCGAAGTGGTGAGCCAGACCCTGGGCCTCGGCGAATTCTCGCAGGAGACGGCACTGCTCCGCCGACTTGACGTCCTTGTTGGGCGTGAAATGGTCGGCTACCAACACGACCCGCTCGGCATCGAACACGCGGCCCGAGAAGGCCGTCTCGCCAGCCCCAGCGCTCAGCGACTCGAACTCGCGAATGGCGATGGGCCCGGTGATGTCGTTGGCAAGCACGAGGTCCACGCCGACCTCCACGAGATCTCCGGGCCGTACGTCGCGGCCGTTCGGCGCAGGGTGTCCGTCACCATCGACTGGGCCGCTGTCGCTATCAAGATGGGCAGCGATGATCTTCTCGGCGATCGTAAGGCCCATGCTCAGTCCGTCGGCCTCTTGGCGCCCCATCCACGGCGCCCAACCCCCAGCCCTCCACTGCACCACTTGGCCGACCAGCCACGAGGCTCGGCGAACGCTCGGCCGCGGGGCTCTGAAACCGTTGGGCGACGCCGCCCTGCAGCCAGACTATGGCCACACCACTTTGCGGACCAACTGCGCGGCTCCGCGAACTTCCCCACATTGCGATCAGGCCGCTGAGCTTCCGAGACTTGACTACTCATTCTTCCCTCCAGGAAATCTTAAAGACTGCTCCAAAACGTATGGGCCAAGACGTGCTCGCCCCGGCCTCACCATCCATCCCTTGACAGGCCCCTCGACAACAGACTCAGGGCCGGCCCAGGAACGGTCACTGAGAGGCAGCTGTCGCCTCCCGCTGGCTATCCTTCCTCGCTGCGATCAGTCGATTAAGCGCGAACATATACGCCTTCGCGCTGGCGGCGATGATGTCGGTGTCGGCGCCGTGACCGCTGAAGATCTGACGCTTGTCGCCGTTCACCGGCTCCTCAGCCTGAATGCGGATGGTGACCCGTCCGACGGCGTCGATCCCCTCGGTCACCGCCTGGATCGAGAACTCAATCAGTTCATTCGGCTCACCGATGACGCGGTTGATGGCGCGATAGACGGCGTCCACCGGCCCCGTGCCGTGATCGGCATCGCAGACGATGGACCCATCGGGTCGACGCACCTGCACGGTCGCCGTTGGAATGCTGTGATCACCGCAGCTCACCTGGATCTGCTCCAGATGATAGGCCTCGTCGAAGAACATCTGCGCCTCGTCAGCGACAATGGCCTCCAGATCGCGAGTGTCGACCGTCTTCTTCTTGTCGGCCACCGTCAGGAAGCGCTGATAGACCTTCTCGAACTGCTCCTCGTTGAGCGCATAGCCCAGCTCAGCCAGCCGGTGTCGCAGGCTGTGCCGACCGGACCGAGCCGAGAGGACGATGACCGACTCGGGCGCCCCCACGTCCCGAGGGTTGATGATCTCGTAGGTCGTCCGCTCCTTGAGAACGCCGTCCTGATGGATGCCTGACGAGTGGGCGAAAGCGTTGGCCCCGACGATCGCCTTGTTAGGCTGGACGGGGATGCCCGTCAGCTGGCTCACCATCCTGCTCACGGGATAGATACGCCGCGCGTCGATGCCAGTATCAAGCCCAAATAGGTCGCTGCGGGTCCTGAGCGCCATCACGACCTCCTCCATGGACGTGTTACCCGCCCGCTCACCGATGCCGTTGACCGTGACCTCCACCTGGCGGGCACCGTTCCGAACGCCGGCCAGCGTGTTCGCCGTCGCCATCCCCAGATCGTTGTGGCAGTGGACAGAGATGACGGCCTGATCGCTGTTGGGCACGTTGTCGACGATGCCCTGAATCAGCGCCCCGAACTCCTCCGGAGAGGTGTAGCCCGTGGTGTCTGGGATGTTGATCACGGTCGCACCGGCAGCGATGACGGCCTCCAGGACCCGGTAGAGGTAGGCCGGGTCGGCCCGCCCCGCGTCCTCGGTGTAATACTGCACGTCCCCCACGAAGCGCCGGGCGTATCTGACGGCGTCCACGCCCATCTCCAGCGCGCCCTGCCGGGTGGTGCGCAGCTTGTGCCTGACATGCACGTCGGAGACGCCCAGGCCCGTGTGGATCCGCGGGCAGGCAGCGCCCTGGAGCGCTTCGACGGCGACGTCTATGTCCGTGCGGTTGGCCCGCGTCAGCCCGCAGATGACACAGTCCCGGATCTCCTGCGAGATGCGCTGCACGGCCTGGAAGTCGCCTGGCGAGGAGACAGGGAACCCCGCCTCAATCACGTCCACGCCCATAGCCTCCAGCGCCCGGGCGATCTCCACCTTCTCGTCGACGTTGAGCGCAGCGCCGGGCGACTGCTCGCCATCCCGCAGCGTGGTATCGAAGACGTGCACCTTGCCTGGTATGCCAACCTCGCTTTCGTCCATACGCCTCCCCTCTCTTCCCGTCGATCAACGCCCGCTAGCTCCAGTTCTTTGGCCGCAGCGATCGCACCGCCGCGCCGGCCTGCCACATCTCCGACTCTCGCATCTCCTGGAGCTCCTCCTCCAGCCGCTCCTTGTAGTCAGGAGCGCTGTTGGCCTCAAGCACGACGCGGGTCTCCTCGCCAGAGACGACGCTCTTGTAGAGCTCATCGAAGACCGGCTCGACGGCCTCGCGGAACCGATGCCGCCAGTCGAGGGCACCCCGCTGCGCCGTGGCGCTGCAGTTGGCGTACATCCAGTTCATGCCGTTCTCGCCGACCAGCCGGATCAGGCTCTGCGTCAGCTCCTCGACCGTCTCATTGAAGGCCTCGCTGGGCGTATGACCGTGCTCGCGAAGTGCGTTGTACTGCGCCTCCATCAAGCCCGCCAGGGCTCCCATCAGGACGCCCCTCTCCCCCGTGAGATCGCTGTAGACCTCCTTCTTGAACGTGGTGGGGAAGAGATAGCCAGAGCCGATGGCCACCCCCACCGCCAGCGCCCGTTCCTCGGCCCGTCCGGTGTAGTCCTGATGGACGGCGTAGCTGGCGTTGATACCGCTCCCAGCCAGGAAGTTCCTCCGCACGCTGGTCCCCGAGCCCTTCGGCGCCACCAGAATCACGTCGACGTCGTGCGGCGGCACGACCCCCGTCTGGTCGCTGTAGGTGATGGCGAACCCGTGGGAGAAGTAGAGCGCATCCCCCTCGCTGACGTGCGGCGCGATGGTCGGCCAGAGTGCCACCTGGCCCGCATCGGAGACCAGAAGCTGCACGATGGTCGCCCGCTCCACAGCCTCCTCCCAGCGAAGGAGCGTCTCGCCAGGCACCCACCCGTCATCCTGTGCCTTGTTCCAGGAACGGGGTCGCTCCGGCGAGCCACCGACGATGACGTGCACCCCGTTCTCCTGCATGTTCAGCGCCTGCGCCGGCCCCTGTACACCATATCCAAGCACAGCGACCACCTCGTCGCTGAGCACCTGACGCGCCCTCTCCAGCGGGAACTCCTCCCGTGTGACGACGTCCTCCACCACCCCTCCGAAATCGATCTTTGCCACTGTTGCCTCCTCTAACCTCATCCCAGGAACGCGAAGCGATCACGCCTCACCGCTCCACCCTAACTGCCTGGCTCCTCGCCGTTCTTGCCGCGGACCATGGCCACCCGCCCCGTGCGCACCATCTCCTCCACACCGAAGAGCGTGAGGATTTCACAGAGCCCGTCGATCTTGTCCTCCGTGCCCGTCACCTCGACGGTGAGCGTTTCCAGGCCCAGGTCCACCACTCGGGCACGGAAGGTCTCGACGATCTGCATCACCTCCGAGCGCTGACCGTTGCTGGCCCGCACCTTGATCAAGGCCAGATCGCGCATCACCGCCGGCTGCCCCGTCACGTCCTCCACCCTGATCACGTTGACCAGCTTGTAGAGATTCTGCACCACCTTCTGGGTGTCGGTGCGCTCCCCGTCGACGACGATCGTCATCCGTGACACGCCCGGTTCCTCCGTGTGGCCGACGGTCAGGCTCTCAATGTTGAAGGCTCGCCGCCGGAAGAGACTGGCGACCCGATTCAACACGCCCGGCTTGTCCTCGACCCACGCAACTAACGTTCGATCCATTGTACTCCTCCTTCTGTACGCGAAAGCCTGGAAACTGTTCAGATGCGAGAGCTAGCGAACCGCCGCTGGCCGCCGAATCATCTCGTGCAGCGCCGCCCCGGCGGGCACCATGGGATAGACGTTTCCCTCCTCGCCCTCCTGGGCCACCTGAAACTCGATTAGGGCCGGCCCGGCGTGCGCCCGGGCCTCCGCCACCGCGCCCCTGGCCTCGTCCGGCCCGCTCACGCGCCACGCCCGAACGCCATAGGCCGCGGCCAGCTTGACGAAATCCGGATTGAGCAGACGCGTCGATTCGTACCGCTCATCGTAGAAGAGCTCCTGCCACTGACGCACCATGCCCAGATAGCCGTTGTTGCACAGCGCGATGCGGATGGGCAGCTGCTCCTGAACGGCGGTAGCCAGTTCGTGCAACGTCATCTGGAAGCCGCCATCGCCCACGACAGCCCAAACCTCGCTGTCGGGCTGCGCCACCTGCGCGCCGATGGCCGCCGGCAGGCCGAAGCCCATCGTCCCCAGGCCGCCGGAGGTGACCAGGGTGTGGGGGGCGTCCAGGGGGTAGTACTGCGCAGCCCACATCTGATGCTGCCCCACGTCCGTGACCAGGACGGCCTCCCCCCCCGTCTCCTCGTAGATGGCATCGATCACTTGAGGAGCCAGCAGACGCCCATTCTCCGGGCGGTTCAAGACGTCGCGGATCGCCGTGTCGCCCCGCCACCTCTCGATCCGCTCGATCCAGGCCGGGCGCTCGACAGGGTCGACCAAGGGCAGCATCTGATGCAGCACCTGCCGGAGGTCCCCCTGGATAGCCACATCCACCGGAACGATCTTGTTCAACTCGGCGGCGTCGAGGTCGACGTGGACCTTTCGAGCACGGGGCGCATACGTCTCCAGCGTCCCGGTCACGCGATCGTCGAAGCGCATCCCTAACGCCAGAAGCAGGTCCGCCTCCTGAATCGCGCGATTGACAAAGGCCTCGCCGTGCATGCCCATCATCCCCAACGTCAGTGGGTGCGACTCGGGGAAGCCCCCCTTTCCCAACAGCGTGAGTGCGACGGGGGTCTCGGTCCTCTCGACGAAGTCCCTCAACACGTCCATCGCCCCCGACATCAACACGCCGTGGCCAGCCAGGATGACAGGGCGCTCCGCCTGGTTGATCAGGTCAGCGGCGCGCTGAACCAGCTCCGACTCGCCTCTTCCCTTGGGCCGATAGCCCGGCAACTCCAGGCCCTCATCGGGCGGGTTGAAGTCTGTCTCCGCCTGTTGGACGTCCTTGGGCAGATCGATCAGAACCGGACCCGGCCGGCCGCTGCGGGCGACGTAGAAGGCCTCGTGGATCACGCTGGCCAGCTCCCCCACGTCGGTGATCAGGTAGTTATGCTTGGTGATGGGCAGCGTGACGCCGGTGATGTCCGTCTCCTGGAAGGCATCCGAGCCAATCAGGGACGTGGCAACCTGGCCGGTGATGCAAACCATCGGCGTGGAATCGATCATGGCTGTGGCAATGCCGGTGACCAGATTCGTGGCCCCGGGGCCAGAGGTAGCCATGGCGACGCCCACCCTGCCGGAGACGCGCGCATAGCCATCTGCAGCGTGACCGGCAGCCTGCTCGTGCCGCATCAGCACGTGGCGCACGCCATACTCCTGGCGGGGATGATAGGTGTGCATGATTGCACCACCGGGGATGCCGAAAACGACATCGACACCCTCGCGCTTCAACATCTCCCAGACGATCTCCGCTCCTGTCCTTCTCATCTTCCCTCCTCTGCGTTCTTGATAGCCAATAGCAACCTCGTCACTCTCATCAAGCGCTTGATCAACCGCCCGACTGCTGCGCGATCGCCAGCCTGGACGACTCACCACAACCGAAAACAGGTAACAAAAAAGCCGCCCGATTGGGCGGCTTTCTTATGAACTCTGCGGCTTACCTACGACCTACCTACAGCGCCCCCCAATCCCCAAGTCCTCCTGGCTAAGCAGGAGGACGACGATAACAATGACAATGCTTCCAAGCAACCCAACAGCCAGCTCAGACAGCCGACCACCTCCGGCCTCTGGCCGGGTCTTGTCGGGCTTGAGTCTCAGTAGACCCAATCTGGCTCGAAGTGGATCGTGGGTCGACGCGGTCACCCGAGATCCACGCCTACAGTGGGGATTTGGCAATCCCCTGGGAGCGACTCTGTATCTATCGGGTCTATCTGTCTGGTCAGGACTCATCGTCATCATATTGCGGGCACTGTATAGGGGATAAACGACATCCCGGGGATAGACGACATCCCATGGAAACAGAAAAGCCGCCCCATTGGGCGGCCTCGTGGCTACTTCAGAGCTAAGCGCGCCGCCCAGCGAATCAAACCCCCTTAACAACGACAAGGAGGAGGATGGCCAGAGCAACAATAGCGCGCAAAACTCTCGATCTCATCATCATAGTCATCATTGGTTTGTAGCCAGATTGCGCGCCATTATAGGACGTATCCCACAATTGTCAAGCGACAATCCGGTCTCAGTGTTAACGCTTTGTAAACGACCGCGCAACTGTCCGCCTCCCGCTCCTGGCGGATGGCTCGGGATGGGCTTGCGATCCGCCATGTTGGAAGCGAGATCGCTGCATCACGGCTTAGCTGCGCATGCCAGTCCGGCTGGAGCGCAGGAAGCGTCGCCTAGTCCATGGTGGGTAGCCCGTTGGGGTCCTTGGGCGCCTGATTCGCCTGGCCCAGAAGCCTCGACTTCTGGTAGGCGGCCCAGACCGCCTTCGACAGCACCGTCCGCAGGCTTCCCTTCTCCAGCTGGTAGATGGCTTCGGCGCTGGTGCCGCCCGGTGACGTGACCATGTTGCGCATCTCGGCCAGATGCCGATCCGACTGGCGCGCGAAGTTCGCCGAGCCGAGGACCGTCTGGGTCACGAGCTCCTCCGCCACACGGCGAGAGAAACCCAGATGGACGGCGGCGTCCGTCAACGCCTCCATCACCAAGAAGACGTAGGTGGGGCCGGTGCCGCTCACGGCGGTGGCCATGTCCAGCATATCCTCGTCCTCGACGTAGATCTCGTGCCCCATGGCCCGCAGGATGGCGCGCGCTTGCGCCCGCTGCATCTGATCCACGTGATCCGACGCGGTCCACACCGTCATCCCCTCGCCAATCTGCGCCGGCGTGTTGGGCATAGCCCGAACCACAGCCCCGTGCCTAAGACCCGAGGCGATGGTGTCGATGTCCATGCCGGCCACAATCGATAGGACCAACCCCTCTGGGAAGATCAGCCCTCGCAGCTCGCTCAGCACCGTCGGCAACACCTGCGGCTTGACGGAAAGCACCACAACGTCCGCAGCTTCCGCCGCCTCTCGGTTGTCCGTGGTGCCAACCACCCCATAGCGCCGGCTCAAGGCCGCCCCTCTCTCCGGTCGAGGGCCGCTGGCGCAGATGTGGGCCGGGGCAACCAGCTCCTTGTCAACCAGAACCTGGATCATAGCCTCGGCCATCGTTCCACTGCCGATGAAGGCCAGTGCCTTACCAACCAAAAGCTCGTCTAGCGATTCAATCACCTCTCCCCCCTCACCTCTCCAAGCAATACCGTCTGCTACCCACGAACGCGGCGGCGACACCGGCCGCGCTGCCTGCCCAGGGTTGACCCACCCGGGCTCAACGAACGGGAGTCAGCCACCCGTGGCGATCCTGCAGCTCGCTCCCCGTGATCCCGAAGAACAACTTCTGCAGATGCTCCGTCACCGGGCCACGGTGCCCCTCCCCGACGGGGATGCCATCTATCGAGCGGACGGGCGTGATCTCCGCCGCCGTGCCGGTGAAGAAGACCTCATTGGCCATGTACAGAGCCTCGCGCGGTATGAACGCCTCCCGCACGGTGTATCCGGCCTCCTCGGCCAGGGCGATCACGCAGCGCCGGGTGACGCCCTCCAGGATGGAGGAGGCCAGCGGAGGCGTGACGACGTCACCGCGGCTCACCAGAAAGAGGTTCTCCCCGCTGCCCTCGCTGACAAAGCCGTTGGCATCCAGCGCAATCCCCTCCACGTAGCCGTGCCCGTGAGCCTCCATGGCGATCAGCTGTGAGTTGATGTACTGCCCACCCACCTTGGCCGCGGCGGGGAAAGTATCAGGCGCCATGCGCCGCCAGGAGCTCACCCCTACGTCCACGCCCTGCTCAATGGCCTCCGGCCCCAGGTAGCGGCCCCACTCGATGGTGATGATGGCGACCTCCACCGGGCACGGCGTCGGATCGATGCTGAAGCTTTCGAAGCCCCGGTAGACCAGGGGACGGATGTAGCAGGATTCGAGGCCATTGGCCCTGACCGTCTCCAGGATCGCCCGGCAAATCTCCTCCTTGGTGTATGGAATCTCCATGCGATAGACCTTGGCCGAGGTGAACAGGCGGTCGACGTGGGCGTCAAGGCAGAAGACCGCCGTGCCCCCATCCGCCCCGTAGGCCCGTAGGCCCTCGAACACGCTGGAGCCGTAATGCAGGACGTGCGCCGCGACGTGAACCTGAGCTTCGTTCCATGGGATCAGCTCGCCGTTGAACCAGATCGTCTCACTCCTCTTCATCGTCATCGTGGTCTCCTTTTTCGGTCATCAGTTGACGGATGGACTGCGCGCCGGCAAACAAAAAACCCCCAACGCGGGGGGTTTTGGGGCTCGAAGGATGGTGCTACTTGGCTTCCAATCTACCCTGACTCCCTCCCATGCGCGGCAATCTCGCCAAGGACGAGGATAGGCTTGATAGGGGCCGGAATGAAGCTCATCAATAACAGATGCATAGCACGCTCAACTCACACGTCATCGGCTTGCCAAGTTGGCGAAGAATGATAGCACAGGATGGGCATTTGTCAAATGGGCTTGAGGACGCGTGCTCTCAACGCTGTGCGCGCCTGCGCTTTGATTTCTGCCCAGGCTGGGCTATAATGGGGCTGAAACCAGGCTTCGGCCCAGCAACGGTCCGTAGCAAGGTCACGGATGCTTGAGACACCATACACACCATGCCCTAAAGGAGGCTAGAGAAGATGAAGACGAAACGCTGGTTGCTGATCGCCCTACTGCTGGTGGTGAGCATCGTCACGGTCAGCTGCGCTGGCCTAGGCGTGGGAGGCCCGGGCGCCGACGGCACGTTCAAGGTCGCCTACGTCTACGTCGGCCCGGTGGGTGACCTGGGCTGGAGCTACGCCCACGATCAGGGGCGGCAGAATCTCGATGAGGCCTTCGACTACGTGGAGACGGCCTACAGCGAGAATGTGCCCGAGGGCCCCGATGCCGAACGCGTGATCCGGAGCTACGCCGAGGACGGCTACGACATGATCTTCGCCACCTCGTTCGGCTACATGGACGCGGTCCTGGAGGTAGCCCAGGACCACCCCGACGTGCTGTTCGAGCACTGCACAGGCTACAAGACGGCCGATAACGTGGCCATCTACGATGGACGGGGCTACGAGGGCTGGTACCTGGCCGGCATCACCGCCGGTCGGATGACCGAGTCGAACATCCTCGGCTACGTCGCCCCCTACCCCATCCCCGAGGTGGTGCGCAACCTGAACGCCTTCACCCTGGGCGCCCGCTCCGTCAACCCGGACGCCGAACTCCACCCGGTCTGGATCATGAACTGGTTTGATCCACCGGCGGAGCGCGAAGCGGCGCAGGCACTGCTCGACATCGGCGCGGACGTCATCGCCCGAGAGAGCGACTCCACCGAACCGGACAAGATAGCGCAGGAGAGCGGAGCCTACGCGATCGGGTACAACGCCATCTCGCAGGACGTGGCGCCGGACGCCGTGCTGACCGCGCCGATATGGGATTGGGGCGTCTACTACAAAGATACGGTCGAGAAGGCCTATAACGACGAGTGGGAGACCCACGCCTACTGGGGCCACGTGTCGGACGGCATCATGGAGCTGGCCCCCTTCGGCGACATGGTGCCTCAAGAGGTGCAGGACGAGGTCGAGGCCGCCAAGGAGAAGATCATGAGCGGCGACCTCCACCCCTTCACCGGCCCGATCCGCGACCAGGACGGGGAGCTTCAGGTTCAGGAAGGCGAGACGATGACGGACGAAGCCCTTCTCTCCTTCAACTGGCTGGTCGAGGGCGTGGTCGGTCAGATTCCTGAATAGCACAGTCGCGCTGTTGGACCTGACAGGTTCCTCACCGGCACCCATCCAACCTGTCAGGTCTCCCTGCAACCGGACAGAGCCTCGCAGCCCGACCCATTGACCAAGCTACCGGAGGTCACAAGGAGGAAATGACAAACGTCTGGATCGCTTTGGGACTCACCATCTTCGCCGGCATGGCCACTGGGATCGGCAGCGGCATCGCCTTCTTCGCCAAGCAGACGAACTACCGCTTCCTGTCGGTCTCAACCGGCTTCTCCGCCGGCGTGATGATCTACGTCTCGTTTGTGGAGATCCTGGTCAAAGGGCAGGACGCGCTCATAGCGGCCTATGGGGAGGCCTGGGGGGCGTGGGTCAACGTGGCCTCGTTCTTCGCCGGAATCGCGGTCATCGGCCTGATCGACGGCCTGATACCAGAGGCGGAGAACCCGCACGAGCCTCACACGGAGACGGCCAGGGCGGCGCTCCAGGAGGAACTCTGCCCTCAATCCGAGCTGGCCGCCGCGGCCGCGACGGGGCACTACCACGGAGCCTCCGACACCCCAAACAAGGGCGTGAGCCAGGACAAGCTGCTGCGAACGGGCCTGTTCACAGCCCTCGCTATCGGGATTCACAACTTCCCGGAGGGCCTGGTCACCTTCCTCTCGGCTCTGCAGGACCCCACGCTCGGCACCGCCATCGCGATGGCCGTCGCGCTGCACAACATCCCCGAGGGCATCAGCGTCTCGGTGCCGATCTACTTCGCCACCGGCAAGCGGGGTAAGGCATTTCTCTACTCCGTGTTCAGCGGTATGTGCGAGCCGGTCGGCGCGGCCATCGCCTACATCGCCCTGCGCATCCTGGTGGGTGGCGAAGGCGGCGTGATGCCCCCAGAGGTGACCGGCGTGCTCTTTGCTGGCGTGGCCGGTGTCATGGTCTACATCAGCCTGGACGAGCTGCTGCCAACCAGCCGGGCCTACGGCGAGGGGCACGACAGCCTCATAGGGCTCCTGGCCGGCATGGTCGTCATGGCCCTCAGCCTGCTCCTGATGCGCTGAGGACAAGGGATGTCGCCTGAGCCGACCGGAACTTCCTCCGCCGCCATCTGGCAGGGCTTCCGTCACGCCTGGGCGTACAACCACCGCCTCAACCGCTTCGGCAGCTAAGTCCGCTCCCGGACGGCAGACGGAGCGCGCGAGGTGGGTGGTGGGGCACACGGCGGCATCGGGCACCGGTGGGGACAGGACCCACTTCTCGGAGCACCTGACGGGTGTCGAGGCCACCGGCGTCGGGTTCCAGGAGGGCTGGGGCGAGAGCACCGTGGAATGCCCGCGCTCGCTCCTCTCGTCCAGCCACCTCAGCTAGCGCCGGCGCAGCTTCCCCTCCTCCTTCCGACGCTCGATGATCTCCTCGGTGATGTCGTCGGGCACGATGTCGTAGTGATCGAACTCCAGCGTGAAGGTGCCGCGCCCCTTCGTCAGGCTGCGCAGATCGGTAGCGTAGCCGCGGGCCTCGGCCAAGGGCACCTCGCCATCGATGTTGCGTATCTCGCCGCGCACCCGCATGGCATTGACGCTCCCCCGCCTCCGCCCGACGTCCGCCACCACCGAGCCGACCTGCTCTTCGCTGACGTTGACGTCGATCTCCATCACCGGCTCCAGCAGGGCCGGGGCGGCCTGGCGGATGGCGCGCTGCACGGCGATCGAGCCCGCGATCTCGAAGTCCATCGCCGCCGAGTCGACCTCGTGGTACTTGCCGTCCAGGAGCGTCACCTTGACGTCCGTGACCGGGTAGCCGGCGATGATGCCTTTCTCCAGCGCATCGCGCACACCCCTCTCGACAGGGTTCACGAAGTCCCTGGGCACGTCGGCCGCCGAGGCCTCGTTCTCGAACTCGACGCCAGTGCCGCGCTCCAGAGGCTCCACGCGGAGCTCGACCTCCGCGAAGTGCCCGTGGCCGCCGGTCTGCTTCTTGTACGTGGTGATGGTCTCGAACGGTCGGCGCACTGTCTCCCGGTAGGCGACCTCCGGCAGGCTGATGGTGGGCAGAATGCCGAACTCCCGCTGCAGCCGATCAACGGCGATATCGAGATGGAGCTCGCCCATGCCGGCCAGCGTCTCCTCACCAGTCTCCGGATCGTAGCCGTGCTGGAGCGTGGGATCCTCGTCAGAGAGCCGGCGCACTGCCTCGCGCAGCCTCTCGCGCTGCTCGTTCGACTCGGGCTTCAACGCCACCTTGATCACCGGATCGGGAAACTCGAACGTCTCCAGGACGATGGGTTGATCCGGGTCGCACAGGGTATCGCCGGTGACGGCGGACTTCGGCCCCACCAGAGCCACAACGTCGCTGGCCTCCATCCGCTCCACCTGCTCTCGCTTGTCTCCGTGCAGGTAGTAGATGCGCCCCACCCGCTCCATCTCCTCCGTCCGTGGGTTGTAGACGGTATCGCCGACGCCCATCTGACCGGAGAAGACGCGCACCCACGTGAGATGCCCGACGTGAGTGTCGGTGACGATCTTGAACGCCGCCGCACAGAAGGGCGCATCCGGGTCGTCGGGCCGCTCGATGATCTCTTCGCCGCTGCCGGGGACGGTGCCCAGGATCGGCTTCAGATCGATCGGCGCCGGCAGGTAGTCGACGATGGCATCCAGAAGGGGCTGCACGGCGATGTGCTCGCGGGACGCGCCGCAGAGCACCGGCACCAACTCGCCGTCGATCACGGCGCGGCGCAGCGCCTGCTTGAGCGTCGCCACGTCCGGCACCACGCCCTCCAGCCACGTCTCCAGCAACGCGTCGTCGGTCTCGCAGATCGCCTCCACCAACGCTGCCCGCGCCGAAGCCGCTTGCTCCTCCAATGAGGCCGGGATCGGCTCCACGGTGGGCTCCTGATCGTCCCCGTGCCAGATGAGGGCCTGTTCTTCCAGCAGATCGACGACGCCGTGGAAGTCGCTCTCCTTTCCGATGGGCAGCTGAACCGGCACAGCCTTGCTGGTCAGCCGCTCGTGAACCTCGCCCAACACACGTTCGAAGTCGGAGCCGATACGGTCGAGCTTGTTGATGAAGAGCACGCGCGGCAGGTCGTCCCGGTTGGCGTGCATCCAGACCGTCTCGGTCTGGGGCTCGACGCCCCCGACACCGCAGAGGAGGACAACGCCTCCATCGATGACGCGCATGGAGCGCACCACCTCCGCGGTGAAGTCGATGTGGCCCGGCGTGTCGATCAGATTGACGCGATGTCGACGCCAGTGGAAGGCCGTCGCAGCGGCCGTGATGGTGATGCCGCGCTCGCGCTCCTGCTCCATCCAGTCGAGCTGCGTGTCACCCTCGTCGATCTCCCCGGCCCGATGAATGCGCCCGGTGAAGTATAGGAACGCCTCCGACGTAGTCGTCTTTCCGGCATCCACGTGGGCGAAAATGCCAATGATACGTACTCTCTCCATGGGTCCTTGCCTCTTCTTCATAAGTCAAACAACTCCTGTACTGGGTACTCACCGGGCCGTGCCCTCGAACGATATCGATAAGGCGAGGAGACGGCCCGGCTTTCGATCGTTATGCCGCCACTGCGCCAAGGCTGGGCGACTTGAATACGTCGTACGCCTGCTCTTGCTCGTTGAGGAACTGCCTGGTATACAACCGGTAGTAATGGCCCTGGGCGCGGAGGAGATCGGCGTGCGTGCCCATCTCCACAATGTGCCCATCCTCAATGACCAAGATCCGGTCCGCCCGCTTGATGGTGCTCAGCCGATGGGCGATGACAAAGCTGGTGCGGTTTCGCATCAGCGCGTCCATGCCACGCTGGATCAGCGCCTCGGTGAGCGTGTCCACCGAGCTGGTCGCCTCGTCCATGATGAAGATATCGGGATCGGCCAGGATCGCCCGCGCCAGGCTGACCAGCTGCTTCTGCCCGACCGAGATCAACCCACCCCCCTCGCCCACCTTGGTGTCGTAGCCCTTCTCCAGGTTGACGATGAAGTCGTGAGCACCAGCCACCCGGGCCGCCTGCTGGATCTCCTCGTCGCTGGCGTCCAGCCTCCCGTAGCGCACGTTCTCACGGATGGTACCGGAGAAGAGATGCGGCGTCTGCAACACCACGCCAACCTGCGACTGAATCGCGTGCAGGGTCAACTCGGTGTAGTCGCGCCCAGCGATGCGGATGGTGCCTCGATTCGGCTCGTAGAATCGACAGAGCAAGTTGACGATGGTGGACTTGCCCCCACCCGTCGGCCCGACGAGGGCGATGGTCTCGCCCCGCCTCACCTTCAGAGAGAAATCCTGCAGCACCGGTTCGTCCTCCTCGTACCAGAAGTCCACGTGGTCGAACTCGATGTCGCCCTGGATCGTCCCTGGATCAACCGCGCTAGGACGATCAGTCACCTCCGGCACCGCATCAATGAGCGAGAAAACCCGCTCGGCGGAGGCAATGGCGTGCTGTGTCTCGGCGTAGACGCGAGCCATATCCTGGATCGGCCACAGCATGAACGTGATGTAGGAGATGAAGGCCTGGATGCCCCCGATGGTTATCCCGCCCACCTGGGCCTGCAGGCCCCCGTACCAGACAATGCCCCCGATCGCCAGCGCGCTGATGAACTGTACCGTCGGCAAGAAGAGCGCTGAGAGCCAGGCCGCCCGGAAGGCCGCCCGATACATCTCGCCCGTGAGCTCGCCGAACTCGCGCAGGTTCTCCTCCTCTCGACACAGCGCCTTCACCACACGCACACCCTGGATGTTCTCGTTGTAGGCCCCCGTGATCTTGGAGTTGATCTTCCGCACAATCCGGTACTGGGTGATGATCCTCTTCTTGAACAGCGAGGCCACAACCACCAGCACGGGAATGGCCGCAAGCACAATCAGCGCCAGCTTCCAGTTGATGACCACCATGAAGTAGACCGCCGTGGCGATGTTCATCACCGCCCAGGTGACGTCCAGCAACCCCCAGGTGACCAAATCCGCTATGCGGTGCGAGTCGGAAGCGACGCGTGATATGATCCATCCCACCGCTGTGCGGTCGAAGTAGGAGAAGGACAGATCCTGCAGGTGATCGAACATCTTCTTGCGCAGATCGTACCGGATGCGCTCTCCCAGGATGCCGGCCAAGAAGATGAAGCCGAAGACGCCCACCGCCTGCGCGACGATCAGCAGGCCGTACCTGATGACCAGTTGGGCGAGCGCCGCTCTATCGCCGGCCAGGATGCCCTGATCCACGATCTGTTTGCTCAGGAAGGTGAAGTAGGAATCCAGCCACGACACGAACGCGATGGCCACCAGGAAGCCCACCAACCAGGGCCAGTGCGGCTTGGCCTGCGTCAGGATGCGCAGCAGCGTCCTTCCGTTGAACTGCGTCGTGAACGCTTCCTCTTCAAACTCATACTGGGACATTAGCCAACTCCTTTGGAACCCCCGAGGCATCCCAATCCTCAGACACCCGTGCCTGATCGATCTCCCTCTCCAGCTCCCCTTTGATGCGGGCCTGCATATCGTAGATACGGCTGTAGAAGCCCTCCTGCGCCATCAACTCCTCGTGCGTTCCGCGCTGCACAATCCTTCCTTCGTCGAGGACCAGGATCAGGTCGGCGCTCATCACGCTCTGGACGCGGTGGGCGACGATGAAGGTGGTGCGCCCCTCCATCAAGTGCTGAAGCGCTTCGCGTATCTCGCTCTCGGTCTCCGTATCCACCGATGACGTGGCGTCGTCCAGGATCAGGATACGCGGGTCCTTGAGCAGCGTGCGCGCGATGGCGATGCGCTGCTTCTGTCCACCCGAGAGCGTGACTCCCTTCTCCCCCACCATCGTATCGTAGCTCTTGGGGAACGAGCGGATCGCTGCGTGAATGGACGCAGCTTCTGCTGCCGCCTCGACCTCCGAGTCGGAGACCTCGCGCTCCACCCCGTAGGTGATGTTCTCGCGGACGGTGCGGGAGAACAGGAAGGGCTCCTGCTCGACGGTGCCGATCTGTTCACGCAGGAAACGGCGCGGGTACTCCCTCAGTTCCACCCCGTCGAGCGTCAGGCTGCCGCCGTTGTAGTCGTAGAAACGAGGCAGCAGGTTGACCAGGCTGGTCTTGCCCGATCCGGTCGAGCCGAGCAAGGCCACAGCCTGTCCCGGCTCGCAGCGGAAGCTGATGTCCTCCAGAACCGCCCCATCCCCGTCCTCGTACTCGAACCGAACGCCACGGAAGGCGACCTCCCCACGCACCCTGCCCTCCGGTCGGTACGCTCCCACATCCAGAGGCTCGCGCTCCTCCTCGATCAACTCCGTCACACGCTTGTAGGACACCATGCCAGTGGACATCTGCACGATCAGCCGGCCCAGATTGCGCATAGGCCAGATCAGCCAGACGATCAGCCTGACGGCAGCCACGTACGTGCCCACGGTGATGGTGCCGTTGATGGCCATCAGCGCGCCGGTCAGGAAAGCACCGAGCATCTGCGCACCGCAAAGGATATCCGAGCTGGGCCAGAACAGCGAGTGCAGCGTCAACAGCTTCCGGCCCCGCTGATACCGCTCCCAGTTGTCTCGGTCAAACTTCTCCTGTTCGTAGGCCTGTCGAGCGAAGGCCCTGACCACTCGCATCCCGGTCAGGTTCTCCTGCAGGGTGGTCGAGAGCTCCGCCTCCTGCTCCTGCAACGCCTCGTAGGCCTTCGAGATCCTCTTGAAGAAGAGGAATGACATCACCATGATCAGCGGCACCACCAGAACCGAGAGCAGCGCCAGTCGCACGTTCAAGCTCATCAGGGCCACGAAGTTGACGACGAAGAGCAAGACAATGCGCCCGGCGCCGATGGCCTGGTCGGCGAAGAACTGGCGAATGGCATCCACGTCCGAGGTCGCTCGCTGAATGAGCTCACCGGTCTGCACCTGGTCGTGATAGGTGAACGAGAGACGCTGGATATGATCATACAGATAGTTGCGCAGACCCTGCGCGATCCCCTCCGCCGTTCGCGCCGCCAGCCTGCCGCTGAGGTAGGAGAAGACCCCCCGTCCCAGCGCCAGAGCCAGGAAGCCCATCGCGATGAGGAGCAACGTGCTCCCAAAGGCCTCCCGAGCCAGAACGTCGTCCACGAAGGTGCGCAGCAGGAGTGAGTTGCCCGTGCGCAAGACCGCGGCAATGCCCACGCCGACCACCGCCCCCAGGTAGGCCAGGCGGAAGCCGGTCAGCATGCGCCAGAGACCGATCAAACGATTGTCCGAAACGATTTTGCTGAGATCAAACTTAGATACTGACATAGCGGGCAGCCTCCAAAGGCCCGTGCACTCACGGACCCGTCAAACTTGCCGGTCAGTCGTCACTGAATGCCCCAGCAGCATGCCCAGAGCTGCCAGGGAGGTCTCTGGATCGACGAACTGGATGGCGTGGATTCCGACCCCGCGGGCCGAATCGACGTTGCGCAGCATGTCATCCAGAAAGACCGCCTGCTCCGGCTCAACGCCGAGGCGCTCCAGCGTCAGGTAGTAGATATCGGGATCGGGCTTCGACAGCCCCACCAGGGCCGAGTTGACGTAGACGTCGAACTCGGCGTTGACGTCGACGTCGTATTGCTCGAGAATCGTCTCGACCTGGGCCGGAAAAGCGTTGCTCAACAGGCCAACCTGATATCGTCCACGCAAGGCCTGCGCCGCGCGCATCACGGTTGGGTTGAAGCGGTCGCTGGTATAGAAGGCCTGCAGGAAGTCGAGCGCCGCCTCAGAATCCGGGAGGCCAAGCTGATCGGCGACGTGCCAGACGTACTCCTCGTCGCTAATCGCCCCCACCTTGAGGCGCCCCCACGCCTCGCCCCACAGCACCTCCGGCAGAACGCCGGAGGCCACGGCCAACCGCCGTTCCCACGCCGCCACGTCGGCCTCGTTCGGCAGCTCCTCCATCACGCCGCCCCAGTCGAAGATGACGGCTCGCACGTCCGGCACCGGCTCGAACTCCCGCGCCGGCAACGAGACCCCCAGACCCTCCAGCCAGGCGCGCAACGGTGCCAGTCCTCGGAAGCGCGTCGCCTGCAGCCCCAGTCGACGGGCGGCCTCCACGTTGACGCGCATGTCGTCGATGAAGACCGCCTCCTTGGGGGCGACGCTCAGGCGGCTCAACGCCCGGTCGTAGATCTCGGGCGCGGGCTTCGTCACCCCCTCATCACCGGAGATGACGATGACGTCGAACGCGTCGGCAATACCCAGCTCCTCGATATACGCCTCCATCTCTGGGGGTGCGTTGCTCAACAGGGCCGTCTGGTAGCCTTGCTGCTGCAGATGGCGGATCAGAGCGACGAGATCCTCGTCCAACCGATCGCCACGCCAGAAATCGCGGCGGAACGCCGCCAACTCCTCCTCGTCAAGCTCGATCTGCTCCCCTACGTGGGCCCAGAAAGCATCACTGTCGATGCGCCCGTGCTGGACGTCGTCCCAGCGGGGGCTGCGGAAAACCAGGTCATAGACCTCGCCACGCTCCAGGTCGAAGCGACGCTCAAGCTCCTGGCGCGGTCGCGGGTCAACGGTGCGCATGAGCACGCCGCCGTAGTCGAAGATCATGGCGCGAACGGTGTCGTTGGTCATAGATGCAGGCATCTCCTTGTCTGACAGTGGGCCGTGAGGCCAAGCATAAGCTCTCTCAATGGTCGATCACCTCGTCCAGGAGAGCCCAGTAAGCAACGTAGTCTCGCTCTCGACGGAAGCCCACCTTCTCCGCCGTGCCGATGGAGCCCAGATTGTCGTCCGGGCAGTGCCACCCGACCGCGGCGAAACCGTGTGAGAGCGCGTGGTCCACCGCGGCTGCCGCGGTGGCTGTCGCCAGGCCGCGCCGCCGATGGGCGGGCAGAGTGCGGATGCCGATCTCGCATTGCTCGCCGCTCACACAGTCAGCGAGGGACCATGAGGCGATCTCACCCGCGCTGACGGTCACGAAGCCGAAGCCGTCTCTCAAGAAACTGCTGATCGAGCCCCAGTTGTTCTCCATCCAGCCCATCGCGTGGTCGGGCACGGTGAAGCGGGAGTTGTCGAGCAGCGATCGATCGATAGGCCGGACGGCGCAATCGTCCGGCAGGTGGGCGCGCCAGTCGTAGGAGAGGGCCCGGCAGACGTAGTGGCGCCGCCTCTTCACCATCGGCGGGTAGGGGTCGAGCAGCGTCGGCAGACGCTCTTGCCACCGCTCCGGGTGGACGACGAGAGAGAGAACCCGCACATCCTTCCCCAGCGCCCTCCGGGAGACGATGTCGCGGTTGAAGGCACGGTTGAACGCACCATCGTCCGGGTCGCCAGCCAGGTAGCCGCCCTCGGGAGAGAGCATGAAGGCCGTCCGCGGCCGGGTCGGGTCGTCGACGAAGACCCGGCCGGGACTATCGCCGTCGAGGACGGCCGCGCTGGCAAGGTGGAAGCGCAGGGGCCGGAACAGCGTTCGCACCATCTCGTAGTCGGCCCGTCTCAGCTCACGCATCACACCCCCTGAGCCCCGCTCTCACACTCGGAGAAGAACGCAGCCAGCTGCGTAAAGCTCTGCAGCACGGTGACGCGCTCCGACTCCACGACGTCCTCCACCTCCAGGGTCCAGGTGTTGGGATGGGGGACGTAGACGGCGGCGATACCGGCCTCCACGGCGGGATTGACGTCAGACCGGGGGCTGTTGCCCACCATCCATGTCCGCTTCGGATGAAGGTCGTACCGGGCGATCAAGTCGCGAAACACGTCAGCGTCCTTCTCCGGAACGACGTGCACCTCATCAAAGAAGCCGCCCAGGCCAGAGCGCACAAGCTTGTCCTCCTGAACGGACGGATCGCCCTTGGTCAGCAGCAGCAGCCGATAGCGACCGCTGAGCCAGTCCAGCGTCTCCTCCACACCGTCCAGCAGCACGATGGGGTAATCGGCGGCTCTGAACCCGATCTCCGTGGCAGCGGCGGCTACGTCATCGCTGCAGCGGCGACCATGGCGTTTGCACAGCGTCTGGTAGGCGATGACCAGGCTGCGAGCGAACTCCTCCACGGCGTAGCCCACCTGGGGAATGCGCTCGCGCTCCACCACGTCGGCGGTATGCTCGGCCTCGTCTCGGTCGAAGCCTTGCTCTGCCATCAGATCGGCGAAGTCGGCCAGGCACTCCTCGTAGAAGATGTTGTTCTCCCACAGCGTGTCGTCAGCATCGATGATCAAGGTGTGCATCAGACCTCCTCTCTCCAGTGATGCTCCTCGTCATGATTCGTGAAATCGGCCATTCCAACGTTCATTCCCTAACCCGCGCCATCGCGAAGGCGTCCGCGTACTGACCGTCACGAAATGCATAACGGACGAGCGTACCCTCGGTGACGAACCCGAACGTCTCATAGAGCCGAAGGGCCGGTTCATTATCAGTGTACACTGTGAGCTCGAGCCGCGTCAAGTTCAGCCAGTTGTCCGCCAGGTCAACCGCCGCTTCCATCAGGGCTGTCCCAATCCCTTTGCCCTGCCAATCGTCTCGCACAGCCATGCCGATCTGACCAACGTGGCGACGACGGGGATAGTTGGGAAATGTGCGCAGGCTGAGCTGGCCCACCACCTCCTGATCAACACAGGCGACCAGACTGAATAGGCCCTCAGAAGGCTCGGCAAGGCGCTTTCGCCACTTCTCCACCGAGGGGAATGGCAGCTGCCCTGTGCCCCATATCACCTTGGGGCCTGCCAACACCTGCTGGAGGGCCCTGTAGTCACTTGGCTCCGTATGTCGGATCACGATGTCCATAGGCGAAACCTCCCCTTCTGCATCTCGGTCGATTCAGACGCTACCCGCTGCGCTTCAGCTTGCCCGTCCGCTTGGCGTACATCTCCGCCTGGCGGAAGATGGCCAGCCCGATAGGAATGGCGACCACGCCGATGAGCAACAAGCGGCCCAGGTGTGCCAGCAGCGTCACGGTGCCAGCCCCGTCAAGCAGGGCCGACCGCATCCCTTCCAGGACATACGTGGCCGGAGAGAGCCGCGTCAGCGGCTGCATCCAGCGCGGGAGGACCGAGACCGGGAAGTAGACGCCCGAGATCAGGAGCAGGAGCGCCTGAATCACGTGGGTCATCTGCGCCCCGCGCTCCGGGAAGAGCAGCGGCAGAACCGACGCCACCATCCCCAGCCCGATGAACGACAGGCTCCCGGCGAGCAGCACCAAGGCACCTCCCAGCAGGTTGGCCTCGCTCAGATCCAGGCGGAAGAAGAGCGCCACCACACCCAGGATGATCCCGGTGTGGAGCAGGCCGTAGACCAGCGAGAACAACGTCTGGCCGACCATGTGCGTGAAGCGCGTGACGGGCGCCATGAACGTGTACTCGATGGTGCCCTCCCAGCGCTCCCAGGCGATCAACTCACTGACCTGGTCGAAGACGACGGACAGGTAGTGCCAGACCAAGGTCCCCACCAGCAGATAGAGGATCATGTGGTTGGCGTCGATCTTCTGTCCGGTGACCGCCTCCGCCCCAGCGCCGATGAAGGTGATGGAGAGCGCGTTGGCGACCGAGTAGGCGAGCCAGACGATCTCCCATCCCCAGTATCGCTTCACCAGGTTGAAGTTGCGCTCGATGAACGCGTAGGATGCGCGTATTTCGTGAACGAGTTCTGCCATGATTACCTCCCATAGACCTCCGAGGTCCTGCTCCTTCTATTCATTCTCCACCAGCTTCTTCCCCGTCAGCTCCAGGAAGACGTCCTCCAGCGTCGGCTCGTGGCCGTTGGAGCCGGGGACGCGAGCCTTGAGGCCGGCCGGCGTGTCCAGGGCGACGATCTGCCCCTCATCGAGGATGGCGATGCGATCGCACAGCGCGTCGGCCTCCTGCATATCGTGTGTCGTCAGCAGGATGGTGGCGTCGTGCATATCGCGCAGCTCCCGTAGGAAGTCCTGCACCTCGCGCTTCGACCGCGGGTCGAGCCCTGTCGTCGGCTCATCTAGCAGCAGCAGGATGGGCTGCGTCAAGAACGCCCGCGCGGCGGCCACCTTCTGCTGCATCCCGCGGCTCATCTCCTCCATCGGACGGAAGATAGCCTCCCTCTTGAGGCCAAGCCGGGTCAGGATCTCCACCGCACGTTCGCGCGCTTCGCGAGCGTTGACGCCGTAGAGCCGGGCCCCGTAGAGCAGGTTCTCCATGGGCGTCAGCTTCTTGAAGAACGACGCCTCGACCGAGACCCGATTGATGAGCCGCTTGACGGCCATCACCTCCCCCATCACGTCGTGACCGAAGACGGCGATGGCACCCTCATCGGGCACCAACAGCGTCGAGATACAGCGGACCAGGGTCGACTTGCCGGACCCATTCGGGCCCAGGATGCCGAAGACCTCGCCCCGCCGAACCTCCAGACTGACATCGTTCACGGCGATGACGGTGCTGCGGCCATTGCCATTGCGCTTCCAGGGCCAGCGGACCCCTTCGCTCTTTAGGAACTTCTTGCTAACGTTTGATACGTCCAGCGCGACTTGACTTCCGTGATCCATGATCTACCTCCTGGCGTGTCTCTTCCCGGTCCAACCGGTGACATTGCAGCAAACAAGGCCGTGGGTACCCACGGCCTTGTAAAGAGACACCAGGATTGGGCAACAAAAAAGGCCGTGGGCGTCGCAATCGCCCACGGCCTTGTTGAGACTAAGCTAGGTCAACTACCGATAGGCGCACTGCAACCCGGGCAGCAGAGCCCCGCCGACGAAGCGGAGCCATGCCGCCTGGGTTTCGTTCATCACAATGCGCATCATTTCCATTTCCTCCTCAATGACCTCGAACGACGCCATTCTACTATAGATCCGGGAGATGTCAAGTCGGGGTGCAACGTCGATTTTTGCTTCACGCGTTGCGTCCCGAGAGGTCTGTGCTATAATAGCTGTCGTCGACAGTGAACCGGAAGGGTGCCGGAGTGGACGAACGGGGCGGTCTCGAAAACCGCTGTGGTCTTACTGGCCACCGAGGGTTCGAATCCCTCCCCTTCCGCCTGAGAGGCCCCTTGCTCATTGTGAGCAAGGGGTTTCTGCATGCTGTCCCTTTCCCCTTCGGGAACTGGAAGAGACGACCAGCTCCTCGTCGTGGATCTCGACCCAGTCGCCGGTCTGGATGCGGGAGATGTCGACTTGATCGACCATGGGGATCCCAGCGATGACGGCCCCCACGGCCACCACCGAATCGGCTTCAGCGTTGACGATAGCCGCCGGCGCCAGCTCATTGCACGCCAGCCGATAGAGGGTGTAGGAGCCGACGGTGCTTCCCTTTCCCGTGGGAAAGACGAGGACACGGCTGGCGACGCTTTGGCCCTCCAGGGGATGCCCAGGCTCAATGACGAGGCCCGTCCCCGGGTCGACGCCGCCCAGGAAGCCGACGGGCTCAGGGGAGACCAGCGCCTCGCCTGCGGCGTCGCCGGCTTTGACGACGCGGGCTAGAACTCGGATTTCAGGAAAACAACGGATTTTGGAATACCCCCCAGGTTATGCCCTCATATGCGGCGAAACTATGCCCGACTATCACAGGGCTCAACAAACTGGTGTGGCCCGATGTTTGGAAAGCGACAAATCATCACACTCGGATGAAGAGTGGGTGAATGGCTGTCTCGTGGAAATTGGTCAGGACTCCCAGGGAGACACCCTGACGGCGCATCCAATCCTTGAGATTATGGATGTTCAGGTCCGCCACGTTGCCAATCGCTACCGGGAAGTGCATCACAGCATCCTCGACGAGGAAGTGACCAAGCTTCAACGAGCCGAGGCTCTCACCTTGGAAGATGACTTGGTACTCCTTGCGTGGTTCCGCTCCTACCCCCCGCAGTCGGTACTCCTGGTAGCAGGCGTTGGCGTACACCCGATGGATGAAGCCCGGGCCCAGGGCACGATGGACCTCAATCGCCGTGCCCAGTACTTCACCGGTCAGTTGGGGATAGAGCAATCCATCTGGCAGATCTCGTCTCTCCTGGTGCTCAGAGCCATACTCAGCGGATTGATTGGGATCGAAGTAGAGACGCTGGAACTCTGGCTCCGGTCCACCGAAGTTGAGCAGGAGGCCGACCTGCGCACCGATGGTCTTCAGATAGGAGAAGAGCTGGGCTTTGTGAATCGGCTCCAGGCGCGCTGCCACCTTGCATTCGATTACGACCTTGGCGTCCACAGCCAGGATGTCGAGCTGCTGTCTGCCCACCACCCGTTCTTTGTACAGGATCTCATAGGCTGGTTGCCGTGCATACCGTATGCCCTCCCTCTGCAGGAGCCTGACCATTCCGTTCTCATAGATCCACTCGGGATACGTGCGCGATGTGCCGTTGTAGACGGCGTAGTACGCTCCGAGGATGGGTCCTGTTAGCTCTTTGTGGAGCAGTCGCGGCATTGAGGTTCCCTCGCTTTGCGTCTTAGAACAGCCGATCTCAGGAAATCAGCGGATTCCCCCTCGCACGCCGTCGATCCGCTGCTCTGCTGCAGTTCGGGTTGTAGAACAACGGATCTCAGGAAATCAACGGATTACCCCTCTCGCACGCCGTTGATCCGCTGCTCTGCTGCAGTCCGGGTTGTAGAACAGCGGATCCCAGGAAATCAGCGGATTACCCCTCTCGCACGCCGTTGATCCGCTGCTTTCCTGCAATCCGCGTTATGGAAGAATGTATCATCGTCTCACGTCGAACGTCTCAACATTCCAGAACACCGTCTGCTGACTTGGATCGAGGACGACGCCCGTCACCCCGGGTCCCACAGCAACCAGCTTGGGCACGAAGTAGAGGGGGAGCACGGGCAAATCCTGGGAGAAGATGCGCTGAGCCCTCCCATGGAAGCGGGCGAAGGAGGACGTCCCATAGAGCGCCTCTTGCGCCGACCGGCAGGCCTCATCGTAGGCCTCGCTGGCATAGCCTGGGTTATTGCTCGTGGCCCACCAGTTCTCCTCTGTGGGGATCTGCGCCGACACATACAGCGCACACGGGGCGTCCAACCCATTCAACCAGGAGAAGAGCGCCAGATCGAACTGGCGGCCAAAGACGGGTCCGTCGGGACCGTCGGCGTAGAACACATCGGGCGCTAGGTAGTCGACGGTCAGACCCATGCCACAATCAGCCAAGTTCTCCCTCAATATCCCGGCCGCGCGCTGCCGAGCGGCATCCCCCCGGGTCGTCAGGAGGGTCGTCGAGAAGACGGTGCCACGGGCGATGCCCGACGCGCCGTGCGCCTCGCGGATACCATCCTCGTCCTCGTCGCGCCAGCCGGCCTCCTCCAGCATCGAGCGGCCAGCGACTGGATCGTGCTCCCAAAGGCGAAGCGCCTCACCGGCATAGAGCGGATGCTGGGGCAGGATGTAGCTGTGTGCCACGGCAGCGTCGAGATAGGGGAACGCCTCCGCAGCGATGCGTTCCCGGTCCACGCAATGCGCTATCGCCTGCCGAACCTCCCGATCATCGAAGAACGTCGTCCTCCCCGACCAGCGGGCCGGCTGGATGCCGAAATCCAGATGCTCCCACTCGCTGCTGAGGGCGGAGAGCAGGCGCACGTCACCGGCCTTCGAAGCCTCTAACAAGGGCAGAAGGGACACGGCTCCTATCAGGTCCTCAGAGACGACGTCGCACTCCCCAGCCAGCAGCTCCTCAATCGCCCACTCGGGATCGTCGAAAAAGCGGAACGTGATGCGATCTAGATGGGGAAGCCCCTCCGAGGCCCGGAAGTAGTGGGGATTGCGCACCAACGTGATGTGCTCTCCCTCCTCCCACGCCTCTACGACAAACGGCCCCCAGCCCAGCGGACGGCGTTCCGCCACGTCCGTCTCCAGCAGTTGCTCGACACTCGTGCCCCCCAAGACGTGCTGAGGAAGTGGGTGGTAGAAGTTGAGCATGTAGTACGAATCCCGATAGCCGGGCACGCCGATCCAGACGATCGTCTGACTGTCCTCCACCTCGTAGCTGGCCGTGCGATCCAACCGCCTTTGAAGCGCAGCATCGTCAAGCTGCCCGGCCAGCTCGTAGGAGAACCAGGAGTCCTCTGCCGTGAGCGGCTCTCCGTCGGCCCAGGTGACGTCGGCGCGCAGGGTGAAGGTAACCACCATCTGCGTCATGCTGACCACCTCCCCGTGGAAGAACACCTCCTCGCCGTTCGCATCCCGGACGGTGACCTCGGGAAGGAGCTCCACCACCTCCCCATCGGCGCTGAGCACCTGCTCACCCTCGCCGACGTAGACGGTCCGCAGCGCGGCGTCACCGTGTTTGAGATTGGGGACTCGCTCCAGAATCACGGGCTCAAAAAGGTAGCTGCGCGTATCGATGGGCCCATCGTAGATCGCGTCCAGCACGTTGCGCGCGCCAGGCGATGGCCTGCCGTAGACGAAGAGCGTATTGGGCTCCTCCTCTTGACAGACGGTGAGTTCCTTGGGCGGCAGCGGCGTCGCCGTCGGCGTGCTGGTGGGCACTGGGCTTGGCGAGGGCGACGGCACAGACGTCGGTGAGTCCGACGTTGGCGGCTCCAGCGTCGGCGTGGGATCGGGCGGACTGCGATCCGCGCAGGCCGCGACCAGCCCGGTCGCCAGCAACGCGACGAGCATAAGAAGGTGATACCAACGGATGGATCGACGTGTAGATTGTGTCATCGGTGACCCTCGCGGCGCGCGGATGAGCTTCATCCCTAGTACGCTCTGGCGAAAACAGCACGCTCCTCGGCTTCCTCGCCGCAGCGAATGCACGTCCCTGTGCCGGATTCCTGCTCCAGTGGGATGCAGCGCAGCGTGGCCTTGGTATCCTCCTTGATCTTGGCCTCGCACGCCGCGTCGCCGCACCACCACGCGCTGGCGAACCCCTCCCCAACCGCTCCCTTGAACTCGTCGTAGTCCTCGGGGTAGTAGGTGTGCTCCTCGCGGAAGGCAAGGGCCTGCTGGTAGAGGTTTTTCTGGATCTCGTCCAACGTGTCACGCGTGGCCTTGCCCAGTCCCTCTTCGATGGAGACCGCCTCCTTTCTCGCGCGGCCCGTGAGGTCGCGCCGCACCAGCATGACCTGGCCCTGCTTCACGTCCCGGGGACCAATCTCGATGCGCAGGGGCACGCCCCGCATCTCCCACTCGTTGAACTTCCAGCCCGGCGAGTAGGCCTCGCGGTCATCCACGCGGATGCGCACGTCGTCCCCGATGAGACCCTTGACGCGCTCCACTGTCTCAAGCACCGTTGTACGCTCGTCCTCACCCTTCCAGATGGGCACGATCACCACCTGATGGGGCGCCAGCCTGGGCGGCAGGATGAGGCCCTGATCGTCCCCGTGGACCATCACCACGGCTCCCACCATGCGCGTGCTGACCCCCCAGCTCGTCGTCCAGACGTACTGGAGCTCGTTGTTCTCATCGAGGTACTGAATGTCGAAGGCCTGGGCGAAGTTCTGACCCAGGAAATGACTGGTCCCAGCCTGAAGGGCCTTGAGATCGCCCATCATGGCCTCTATGGTGTAGCTATTCACCGCGCCCGCGAACTTGTCGCTCTCGCTCTTCCGCCCGGCGATGACGGGAATCGCCGCGTCCTTGACCGCGAAGTCGACGTACACATTGAGCATACGCAGAGTCTCCTCGCGCGCCTCCTCGGCCGTGGCGTGCGCTGTGTGCCCCTCCTGCCAGAGGAACTCAGTCGTGCGGAGGAAGGGCCGAGTGCGCATCTCCCAGCGCACCACGTTGGCCCACTGGTTGATCAGCACCGGCAGGTCGCGGTAGGACTGAATCCAATTGGCGTACATATGCCCGATGATGGTCTCCGACGTGGGGCGCACGACCAGGGGATCCTCCAGCTCCTTGCCGCCGCCGTGCGTGACGACCGCCAGCTCGGGCGAGAAACCGGCCACATGCTCGCTCTCCTTCTGAATGAAGCTCAGTGGGATCAGAAGGGGGAAGTAGGCGTTGACGTGCCCCGTCGCCTTGAAACGGCTATCGAGGCCCTCCTTGATGTTCTCCCAGAGCGTAAACCCATACGGCTTGATCACCATACAGCCCTTGACCGGTGCATAGTCCGCCAGGTCGGTCCTCTGAATGACGTCCGTGTACCAGCGAGAGTAGTCCTCGCTGCGGGGCGTGATCTTCTCTGCCATTGTTCTTCTCCTTTGCTATCTCGATTGTGCGCTGCCGACCTGCTCCCAGACCCTGCCCTCAGGAGCGACTATGTGGATCCTCCGCCCTCTACTCCTCCGACCAGTTGCGCTGGTAGTTCGTGTTCAGCTTGTCGAGAATGGCCTGCTCCAGATCGATCCCCTCCAGGTAGGCCAGTTGGAGGAGATAGAGGGCCACATCGGCCAGTTCCTGGGCCAGGATCTCACGATCCGCTTCCCCGTCCCATTGGAAGTGCTCCAAGACCTCCGCCGCCTCCAGGGAGAGCGAGATGGCGATGTTGCGCGGCGTCTGCGGGGACGGTGACCCCTCGCGGTACCACCCCATGGCCTCCACGAAGCGGTTCATCTCATCGGTCAGTTCCTGTATGGTCATCGACATCTGGGCACCATGACACAAAAAACAGCCCTCGCAGTCTGGAGGGCTGGCTGGCCTTCTTCCTAGGTCTGCGTCGCAGCACGCCTATCCAGACTCGTCGTCCGGGCAATTAGGGGCAGGCGGGCTGAGAACAGCTATCACGAACATACACTCATATCCCAGAGCTTGCGTTTCCACAGAGAAAGTATACAATGAAAGGAGCAGGATGTCAATGTATCCGGCCGCGGGCATCAGCGACCTTGAGCCACGTGTTGGGGCGAGTAGCGCACCGAGGAGGAACGAATGGGTAAGAAAAGAAGGCACCACCGCAGGCGCCCAACTCAGCGGGGCCGAAAACAAGAACCGCAGACGTATCGCTGGGACGACCCCTTGCCGCCACTCCGCGCGGAGGATCGTCTCTCCACGATGATGGACTACCGTGAGATCGTGCCGGGCTACGACGACTTCGTGGCCGAATTTGGCAAGGAGGGCTTCGACGAGCGCATGGACGAGCTCTTCTTCCTCCTGGGTCACTCCTCGCGGCTGCTCGACGAGCCTGAGTTTCAAGACCTGAGCGTGCCAATAGCCCCGCACGACTTCCTGGTCTTCGAGGCCACTGAGGTGATTCACGAAACGCTCGAGAACGACGATAGCCTCTCACATCCCGATGGAGGTTACATCGCCCCCTACGAGCACATCCTCCGCCACGCTATGCACCGCTACCTGACACCGGCGCTCCAGGGCGGCCTCCACCGTCGGGCGCGACGCGTAGCCCACCGCTGTGAGGGCACCGCCCTGGGATTGATGGCCACTGCGCTGCAGACCGCCCTGGATGACGAAGGCATACCGAGAGTCATCATCGGCCTGTTCCAGAAGCTATTCTTCGACGCAATCCTGGACGCTATCTTCAATCACGACGAGCAGTTCGAGACCGAGTGGGAGGAGCGCGACCGCTCGCTGGATCGCTGGATGGAGCAGATCGCTGCGGCGGACTTCGATCGGCCGGCCGAGCGAGCGGTGGAGAGGCTGGTGGCGGCCGGCACTCGGGCACTGCCGCACCTGACCCATCTGTTTTATGACACCAATCGTGGGTACGACGACTACGCCGTCGCCACCGCGTTTGAGGCTTTCGCACGCATCCCCAGTCAGCTCTCCCTCTGGGTCCTGGTGCAGGGTCTGTTGGACGACAATGATTGGGCTTCGGAGGAAGCAGCTGATCGACTGGCGGAGCTGCCGGAACTGACCTGCCCCTATCTCCACTATGCCCTGACGATCCCCGATGGCCCAGAGTGGTTGGTCGCGCTCTGGGGTTACCATATACTGGCACGGGCCAGATGTTCTGGAGCTTTCGAACTTCTGCTGGATGGGCTGTCGTATGTCGGCGACTCGCCGTATTCAGCGGAGGGCATTCAGGTATCTGCCAGTTCCGGCCTGCTGGAGCTGGGCGACGAACGGGCGATCCCTGTTCTGCGGGACTGGCTGCGGGACCCGAAGGCAGATATAAACGCGCGGGGCGAGTTTCTGTACGAGCTCTTGGGCAGCGAGGACAATCACCCCTGGGCCGACGAGATCGCTGGCGATCTGACGCCCGATACGCTGCCCGCCTGAGCGGAATGGGAGCAGCGCTCGGGCGGCACTCCGCCAAGGCCGTTCCGGCCCGGCTGCGTGCCCAACTACGAACGGGTATCGTTTGATGTCCTAACGCCTTCGCACAGTCAGCACCACGGCTGCCGCGAGCGCGGCCAGCATCACCGGTATGATCAACAGGGTCCGCTGCCACAGCGAGGTCGAGGGGGCCATGGCCAGCGTCGACCCGCCCACCGCAACGGGCTGCCCCTGACCCAGCAGGGCAAACTGGCTCAGGTGGCAGATCTCGACCGCCAGCCAGTTTTCGGCCGGGTGCCGCTCGTACCCGTTGCACGCCGCGTCCTCCCACGTGCCGCCCGTCCAAACGTACAGCGCCAGCACCGCTTCATCGAGTCCCGCCACGTCCTCGTCGCTGTAGTGGAGGGTGATCGAGATTGGCTCCTTGAAGACGTAGCCCGGCTGCACGTAGGGCCCCTTGTAGATCTCCAGCAGGAAGGCGTGCCCGGCGAAGAGGAACGGCACTGTGGGGTGGGTCGGGCCGTCGAGCGGCGTGAGGATCAGAGTGAGGGTGTCGGTCACGGCGCCGGCCGGGATCTCCACCGTCGTGGTGTAGCCCTGGTCGTCGACGGCGATCAGGGTGCCGCCATCCTCCGGCGTGACGGTGATGATCACCGCGTCTGGGTGCTGGGCGGCGATGACGGCGTGGTCCGCGCCGTTCTCTGAATCAGGATCAACCCACCCGGACGGGCTGATGACGGCCGTATTGGTGATCAGCGTGCCCGGCGTGACCGCATCCACCTGGGCCGTGATGCCCAGATGAGTGGTACCACCGCCGCCAGCCAAGCAGGGCACAGACCAGAACCCGCTGCCCTCGTCGTAGTTTCCGCTGTCGTCCGATAGGTAGCTCACGCCGCTCGGCAGCGCGTCGGTGACCACCACGCCCACTGCGTCGCCGGGATTGCCGTTGGTCACCGTGACGGTGTAGACGATGCTCTCGCCGGAGCGGGGCGTGTAATCGCTCACCCGCTTCTCCAGCGCCAGATCGGGATTGCGCACGGTGACGACTGTCACGTCGGTGTCGTTCAAGCCCCAGTTGTCGGTCACGGTGAGAGTGAACGTGATAGGCCCTGCCGTCCCCGGCGCCGTGAACGTGGGGGAGACCGCGCCAGCATCGCTCAGCGTGACGGACGGGCCGCCCGTCTGCTTCCAGCCGTAGGTAAGCGGTTCGCCGTCGGGATGGAAGCTGCCGCTGCCGTGGAGCGCGACCTCGTCGCCTGGGTCAGCACATTGGTCGTCGCCAGCGTCGGCCGTCGGTGGCGTGCCGACGTGCACGTCGACCGGACCGGCATAACCGACGTTGTGCGCCACGTCGGTGGCCCGAGCACGCAGGGTGTGCGTGACGCCGGACACCGACGGGTTCCACGGGAGTTGCCACTGCTGCAAACCATTGCCGTCGGGCGCGCCCAGCGAGGCCAGCTGCCATCCCCCGCCGTCTATCTGCACCTCCGCCGTGATCACCTCCCCACCCAGAGGAAGGTCCCTGGCCGTCCCGTCGATATCGACCGGGCCGACGCTCACAGCCGAGGGCACGTCTAGCGTCACCGTAGGTGGGGTCGTGTCACTGAACTGGAGGCTGGTGACGTCCTCCAACCCACACTGATCGATGGCACGCACGTCCACCTGCCAATCGGTCTTCTCCGGCAGCGCCAGGTCCGCCGACCAGAAGAGCGTCCCGGAGGCCGGTTGCCAACCGCCGCCGTCGATACGATAGTCCACCGCACCCACACCGCTGCCGTTGCCGTCGCTGGCCGTGCCGATGACGGGGCGGATCGTCTTCGCCGGGTCGGTGGTGACGGTGAGGGTGGGCGGCTGGCAGTCCAGCCGGTGGGCCAGATCGAGGGTTACGGCAGGCGCAGCCAGGAGCTCCACGCTCAGGCTCATGGGCGCCGAGCCGGCCAGATCGCACACATTCGTCGCCAGGGTGCCAGTGACCGTCACCCTGTGCTCCGCGCCCGGCGGCAGCGACGGTATCTCGAAGTCCCATCCACCCTTGTGAATCGCGCCGGCCACGCCTTTGTAGTTGAGCCCAGCACCGGGTTCGAGCGCCAGATCCAGTGCCGGCGTGGTGAAGACTTCCTGGTTGGCCAGCTCAAATACGTACCCGAGATCGCTGCCGGGACACCAGGCCGCTTGCGGGGCCTGCACGCTGTCGAGAGACATACCCACGTCGATCCCCTTCGGCTGACCCTTGCTTGGGACTGTGAACGAGAAGAGGCGCGTTGGATCGTAGAGGTCGATCCAGCTGTAGCCCTCCGAGCAGACATCCGTCAATGGGTTGGTTGTGGGGAAGACGGCCCAGGGAGTCCCATCGTCATCTACCGCATAGGCGATCATACCCACGTCCACACTATCCACTGTCATCGTGGGCCACTTGCCGCTAGATAGCACGTCGAGCCAGTCGATGCGGACCTCGGTGTCGCCGCCCTCCCCGTGGGCGAACTCCCAGTCTGCGCCGATGTCCTCTTGCCAGGAGCCGCTTGAGCAGGTCCAGAGCGTTCCGCTGACCGGTCCACTGATGCTGATGGCGTGATCTGCTTCGAAGGGTAGCGTCTGGCACGTAGGGATGGCCGTCACGGGCTCGGAGCACCCCCCGTCGCCCGCGTCCAGATAGGTCCACATCTCCCCATCCAGCGTCCACCACGCCCCCGACCATCCCCAGTAAACGTCGCTGCCATCCCAGGTGGCGAAGAGCTCTTGCGGACCCCACCAGTCCGCGTCGGTGCCTCTGCGCTGGAAGTCGTCCATGAAATCACCGATACCCCACTCAAGGAGGTCGGGTGCGATCTCCCACCAGTCGTCCATGTTGATCCGGCCGTCCATCACGATCGTCTGCACCCGGTCATTGAATGACTTGCTCGTATCGCTGAACGTCCCCACGTGCCATGGCCCGTAATGGCGGATGCTCTGATTGCCGGGTAAATCCTGGACGGCGAGATGAACGTACCAGTCCCCCGGGGTGTTGAGGCCGTGCGTGTAGCTGGTGACAGCTCCCAGGTTCGTTGTGGGCAGCGTGTCGCTGACCTTGTCCACGGCGATGAGGGTGTCGGCGACGCCGCTGCCGTCGAAAGGCTTCTGCCAGGTCACACGCAGGTCGACAGGGATGTCGAAATGCGTCCCCGGCTTCGCGTCCCGCTCAACAGGGCCTACGAAGGCCGTGAAATCCGCTACGCTGGGGCCGGTGGGCGGGACGCTGTCAACCGTGAAGACGCGAGACACCATGTCGCTGTTCCCGGCCTGGTCGCGGGCGCGGACCTGCGCCGGGAAGCTGACGTACGCCTGATCCTCCGGCGGCTCCCATGTCAGCTCCCAGTCCTGGCCGTCGACGGTCCCTGGCAGCCAGGCATACCCCCCATCGAGGCTGACCTCCACCGCCGCCACGCCGCTGTCGTCGTCCGTGACGGTGCCGGAGAAGACGACGGTGCCCGTGAACCACTCGCCCTCAGTCGGCGAGCTGACCACGAGCGTCGGCGACACCATGTCCGTGCCTGCAGACCCGGATACCTGGAGCGACCTCGTATCGCTCATCACGTTGCCGGCCTTGTCCACGGCAAACGCCCCGACGTCCGTGTAGGATCCCTCGTCCAGAGCGACCCAAGCGCGGAAGGTGCGCGGTTCCTGGCCCTCCTCGTCCCAGGGGTCGGCCGCCCATTCGGCGTCGTACTCTACACCATCCACCTCAAACCAGACATCGTCGACGCTGAACGCGCCGGTGGCGTCGTAGTCGTAGGCCTCCGCCCGCAGCTGGAGCGGGGTGGACACAACGTCACTATCGACAGGCAGCGTCCAGGTGACGACCGGCGAGATACCGTCGGCTACAAAGGCGCCGTCGTACCAATCCTCTTCGTACGCTTCCTCCTCCCGGTTCCCGGCCACATCGCCAGCGCGGCTGTAGAAGCGGTAGAGGCTGTCGGCGGCGGGGGTGTAGCTGGCATCCCAGAAAGAGACGGCCTCCTGGGGCGAATCGAGCATCACGGCCGTCCATGCCCCTGGCACCGTCGCGGTGACCGGATCGGCGGGATCGCCGACCTGGGTGAAGCCGACCTCGACCTGTCCGACGCCCGAGTTCCCGGTGGCGGAGGAGACGTCCTCGCGTCCCAGGAAGACGGGCAGTGGCGCGGCCGTCAGCTCGTAGTAGCCCATGTCGGACCGCTCGCCTCCGCCCGGCGCCACCTCAGCGAAAGGCGATGCGGCGTCCCTGGCGGGCGAACCGGCACCTATCCGATACCCACTGGTGAAGCCCGCGTCATTGTCGCACACGTCATTGGGCCCTCGGTCCACGTTCGAGTAGTAAGCCACAGACCCAGAAGGCCCTCTCAAGTTGTAGTCGCTTAAGATCTGGCCGCTGTCCTCCACGCGCAAGTAGGAGACGCGATGACCTGTGTTGTGGAGGACGTTGTTCTCCACGGTGGCCCAGGTGCCCGGCCCGCTGCTCAGGACGGCGGTTTTGTCCTCGGGGAGCGCCACGGTGTTGAAGGAGACCAGCCCCGATGAGCGGCCGCTGAAGCCCACGCCGACGTCGCAGCCATTGATGATGTTGCGCACGATCGTCACCCCGTTCGACGCACCGGTGACGGTGATGCCGGCCGTGCCGGAGCAGCCCGTGATGGTGAGGCCGCTGATCTCGGACTGCGCCACGGCATCGAACGTCACGGGCGGTCCAACGCCCTGGGCGTCGATGGTGGTCTCCTCGGCGCCGCTGCCGACCAAGCGCACGTGGCTGGGGATGGTGATGGTCTCGGTATAGGTGCCCGGTGCAACGCCGACGGTGTAGCCCAGACCCTGCAGGTTGCGCATGTTTCCGTCGGCCTGGTCAAGCCCGTCCTGGATGACGTCGAAGGCGTCCACCTGCCAGGAGAGGCCATCGTTGACGCAGTCCTCGCAGTAGTCGTCGTCGACGTAGATCGCGGCGCGGTTCTGCTCGATGTAGCCGATGTCCACCCGACCCCCGGCCCCCGGCGGCGGCGGGTCACCCGGGTCGCCAGCGTCGATCACGGGGGAAGCATCCTGGGTGTGGTAGTCGTGCGACGGTGGGCCGGGATCCACGAACAGGGGGTCGAGGAACAGCTCGCCAGGGCCAGGGTTCTCCGGATCGAGGTCGGTGCCGTTCTGCCAGTAGATGTTGTACTTGTGCAGCTTGCGGGTGGTGCATCCATCGTCGTAGCGCAGGCCAGTGTCGGCGTTGTGGGCGAAGACGGTGTTGCGCACGTCCACCGGCGCGCAGCCGGCCGCCGCGAACCCGTTCGTGTTGGAGACGACGGTGTTGTTGACCACCTCCAGGTTGGTGGCCTCACCCGTGGCACTGATGGCCGTGCTGGCGCCGCGGATGATGGCCCGCTCCAGGGTGATGGATTGCGCGCCGTCCTCCACCAGCAGGCCGTCCACCCCGCTGCCGTCGCCATTGAGTGTCAGCATCGACAGCTTTGCCCCGACCACGCCCTCGGCGCGCACCATCGCTGGCTCAGAGCTGCCCGCGGGCGGCTCCACGATGGTCAGGTCGGCGCCGTTTCCCCCGACCTCGACCCCGCTCATCAAGTAGAAGGTCTGCTCATAGGTGCCCGGACGGAGTTGGACGCGGTTGGCGCCGCTGTCGATCGCGTCCTGGATGCTGTTGAACGCCTCGCCGTCGCCGACCATGGCGTCTGTGCGGTAGGCGTGGTAGCCGCCGTCCAGGATGGTGCCGGTATCCAGTCGATAGACGTCGCGGTCCGGATCGAGGAAGCGTGCCTCGTCGTGGGTGAGCTGCACGCTACTATACAGAATCGGTGGCGGCGACCAGGCGACGCCGCGGCGACCGATCCAGCTGTTGCTGTTGCCACCGACCACGAAGTCGTCGGGCCAGGTGACCAGATCGGCCAGGTTGATCCAGTCAGCGGAGGAGGCTGTCTCCGGAGCCGACAGGGCCACATGATCCAGCGTCAGTTTCTCCGGGTAGATGCCCACCGGCGCATGCTGCCACAGCTTCTGCCCCCCGCCGGGCACGCCGAAGAGCTTCCGTCCGACACGGACCAGCCCCCCGCCCTCGACGACCTGGTCGGGCGTCTCCTGAAGCGTCTCCCAGCTGTCGGTCGGAATGTGGTAACGGAGGAAGTCCTTGCCGTTGCCGCCTGCGAGCACGTAGAGCCAATCGCCTCCGTCCCAGGCCACCCCACCGCCCGCGCCGACGACGGGCCCAGTGACAGGGATCGACGCGCGCACCTCCCAGTCGTCCGCAGCAGGGTCGTACCGGTCGAGGTCCCCAGTATCGCCGCCGCGCAGTGCGTAAAGGGTGTCGTCGGCCCAGGTCAGCCCGCCACCGGCGCCAAGGCCGGCAGGTGCGCTGGCTCTCTCCTCCCAGGCATCGCTGCTGATGGTGTAGCGATAGAGCTCCGCCGATCCGCTGCCACCGATAGCGTAAAGGTGTCCATCCCCATCGCTCACGATGGAGGCGCCATCGCCCACGAACTGGGGCAGCACAGCCCGCTCGTGCCAGGTCGATCCGTCGTACTCGTAGAGGGACTGCTGGCTCAGGCCGACCCACTGCCCGCCGTCCCAGTGGGCGAAGTGCAGCGCTGGCTCCTCTCCCGCCAGCGTGAAGGCGCCACCGATGTACGTGTCGCCCCCCTGGTGAATCAGGGCGCGCACGCTGCCGTTGACGCCGTCACCCAGCGTATGCCAGGAGCCGCCAGCGTCGGGGAAGGTATCGTAGGTGGCCACGTGCAGCGCGCCGGTGCTCCCGCCTACCTGGGTGAAGTCGCCGCCGACGTAGAGATGATTACCAGCCACCTCCAGCGTCCTCACGGGGGCATTGGCCTCCAGATACCCGGGGACGCGCCATTCTTTGTCGGCGAAGATGGCCAGGTTGCTGGCGCTCCCACCAGCGCTACACCAGTTCCCTTCAGGCCACCAACAGCCGCCGCCACCTCTGTCGTAGCACCCATCCGTATAGAAGCACTTCACATTGTCGATGTCCCCGCCCACCACCAGATCGTCCCCCGCGTAGAAGTCAAAGGCGTAGATATCGCTTCCCTTGCGCAGGTCGCTCTTTCTCGGCGTGCCAGCGATCCAGGTGCCCGAGGTCTTGGCCAGACCATACTCAGCCGGATCCCGGCAACCATCGGTTCCAAAGGCCTCAGCACCAACCACGTGGAAGCGCCCTCCCAGATAGAGGATGTAGTCGTCCCCCTGCTCCAGGGCGCTGACGTGACGGCCGGAGGACAGGATGCCGTTGCAGGTGTCACTGGGAGGATCCGCGATCCTGTACCAGGCGCCGTCGCCCTCCCGCCTGGCGATCTTGTGGGCCGAGACGCCGCCGATGTCATCAAACGTGCCGCCCACCACGATCCAACCACCGTGGAAGACCATGGTGCGTATCGCCCCTCCGCTGGCTATGTCGCCCCAGTTCTCCCAGAACGATCCGCCTGCGGGCAGGTGGCGGAGCCCGAAGGTCCCCCCGGCGTAGAGCCCATCCCCGTCAACCAGCAAGGCGTAGACTGCCCCGTCGGGGGGCTGACCAACATCGACGGGGGCTTCCCACGCGCTTCCGTTCCATGCGGCAACGTAGGGAACCGCAACATCCCCGACGTGCTGGAAGTCGCCGCCGACGTAGATCTCATCCTCGCTGACATAGGCGATGGCGTAGACCGGCCCGTCGAAACCGGTGGCGGGGTCCCGACGCAGGGCCCACAGGCGGCCACTCTCGTCGGCGGTGGCGGCGGCTTGGACGGCCGCCGGGGCGTCGGGGATGGAGCCCCACAGACCGGTCTCCACGCTGTAGGCGTCAATCGTGCCGCTGTCGTCCACCAGATAGACGTTCTCCCCGTCGGCAAAGAGGCCCCCATCGGCGCTGGTGGCGGTCTCAGCGTCGGTGGAGACGGTGCTCCAGGCAGCGTCCATGGCCGGATCGGGACCACCCTCCAGGTGGATGTGGTCGTCGCCGCCCGCCAACGTGCAGCGCGTGAGCCTGAGGGAGCTGGTGCGATCCATAGAGACCGCGTGCTGCGTGAAATCGTAAACCAGCACCCGCTCCAGGACCGTCTTCTTGTCCACATCGTCGTAGCCCCCCACGCCAGCGCCATCCAGGGCCAGGGCGTTCTGGGCGCTGCGCAGGGTGAGATTCTCCAGCCTGACGCCCTCGGCGTTCTGAACCTTGACCGCAAACGCGCCGTTGCCACCGTCCACAAAGACCGCGTCGGGGTGGACGCCGGAGATGGTCAGGTCGTTCACCCCGTCAACGGTGAAACTGTCGTATGCGCCCGGCTCCACGTTGATTGTATCACCGTTCCCGGCAGCGCCTACCGCGTCCTGGATGCTGGTGAAGTCAGCTCCGCCGTCGTCATCCACGGTATAGGTGTTGGCCTGGATCTGCAGACCTGCTGCTTCGCTTATTTGCTGACTCGCTGACTCGCTGACTCGCACCACCGGCAGATCCTCGGGGTCGACGTGCGGCAATGGCCCGTAGTCCAGCGCGCTCGCCAGGCCCACGCCGAGCTCGTCCGGCACCAGCAGCAGGTCGGAGGAGCCGTCGCTATTCAGGTCGGATCCGGTCGCGTAGGGTGCTGTCGCGGCAGCCCGCACGTCGGTCAACGTCGCCTGGACCGAGCCGAGATCCGCCCCGAGCACCAGGTAGGCGTCGCCGTCGGCATTGCGGACGAGGACGTCCGCCAACCCATCGGCGTCGACGTCGCCCGGCGCGGCGAGGAACCCAGACGGCTCGGGAGTGAAATCGAGCGCCTGGATGGGCCAGGCCCGGCCGGCGTCCCCGAAGACCACCGTGGGCTGGTCGCCGTCGGCGTAGATGAAGTCGGCGAGAGCGTCGCCGTTCACGTCGCCCAGCGCGGCCAGCTCCGGCGCGCTGTCCGAGCTGTCGAAGGTAGCGACAGCGTGCTGGGTGGTGGTCAACGTCTCACCAGGCTCCTCTACCCCCGGCGAGAAGGTCTCCCGCCCCTCGAAGAGGTAGACCGTGCCGCCATGGGCGACCGCGAATTCGTCGAGTTGGTCGCCGTCCATGTCGCCGACGCCGCTCAGGATCGCGCCGGCCGGGTCGGTGGCGACCTGAGCGGCCGCTCTCCTACCCAGCGGCACGGTCTTTGCCCAGGGATTGGCCTCACCCAGCAGCAGGTAGGCCTTCCCCTCGGCGCCCGTGACGCCGATGAGCAGATCAGCAAGGCCGTCGCCGTTCACGTCGCCCGCAGCGGCCAGAGCGGAGAGGTCACCGAGACCGGTCAGGTCGATGACGGACCAGTAGCCGTGCCGGTCGCCCTCGAGCGCCTGGTCGCGTCCCAGCACGCCGGGTCGTCCAAAGACCAGGAATGCACGATCGTTCTGCGCGTCGCCGACCAGCAAGTCGTCGAAGCCGTCGCCGTTCACGTCGCCCGCGGCGGCCAACGTGGCTCCGATGCCCGCGTCGTCCGCGCCGACAAGGGACGTGCGGCTCTCTGCCAGGAGCTCGGCGTCGGTCGGGACCGGCCAGCCTCCGGCACGGCCGTAGACCACGGTCACCTCCCCGTCCCCACCCCGGGCCGCCGGCAGGCCGACCGCGAAGTCGCTCATTCGGTCCCCGTTGAAGTCGCCCAGCCACGTCACGCTGACGCCCTGGTCGTCATCGTCCACGGTGGTCAGCTCCAGCCACATGGTGGCGTCGTCGATAGCGTCCAGCTCCCCGACCAACTCCACTGGACGGGAGGGCTCCGGCACGCGTCCCGCGTCGTTGGTTACGCCGTAGAGATTGATTGGCTGGTCGGCAACGACGTGGGGTGGCGGATCCTCCAGGTACCTGCGGTCGGTCAGCTCGCTGGTGGGTGGGACGACGTCGACGAGGATGGTCCGCATCAGCGTCTCGCTCCTGTTCCCGGCGCGATCGAAAGCGCGCACCTCCACGGTGTGCTCGCCCTGGGCCGATGCCTCATTGGGCAGCGTCCACGTGGTGTTCCAGTTGACGGTGAGGGGCGCACCGTCGTCGGACCACACCTCCTGCCATGGCCGTCCATCGGTGCTGATCTGCACCCGACGCAGCCCGACGAGATTGTCCCCGGCGTCGCCGCTCAAGGTGACGGTGATGGTCTGTCTGTCGCCCGGCCCGCTCGTGCCGCTCACGACTTCGCCAGACGCCAGGTCGAGCGTCACCGTGGGCGGCGTGTTGTCGACCGTCACGCTCACCTGGTCAGACGAGCCGACGCGCCCGACGTAGTCGTAGGCGCGAGCCTGCAACGTGTACCGGCCGTCCTCGGGCAGCTCCCAGGTGGTGGCCCAGGGGCTGATCCCCTCCGCATCCACCCAGCCCTGACCGGGGACGTCAACCTGCACCTGCGTCACCCAACTGCTCTGATCGCTTGCGGAGCCACCGACGACGTAGTTGCTGATGCCGCCGCCGAGGAGCGTGCCGCTCACCGGCGCGCTCACGGCAACCTGTGGGTCGTCCACGTCCACGGTCACCGCTACCTGGTCCACTACGTCCTCCTCAACGCCAGCCATGCGGTAGGGGAGCGTGACGCTGATCTCGCCCGAGGTGGAGGCGCCCAGGCCGCTGTCGACCGTGGCCGTGACCGTCGTATTGGCGCTCTCGGTCTCGAGCAGCGCGTAGGGGGCGGCAAAGGACCACTGCCGGCCGTTGCAGGAGGTCGCACCTTCCGTGGAGGGATTGCGATCGCCGCTCATGGCGCCCTCGGCCTCAATACTCGTGAAGAAGTCGGGCAGGCAGAGCTTGAGGGTGGACGTGACGGCGTGGGGTCCGGTGCTATCGAGGGCGATGTCCATGACCAACCGCTCGCCCGGCTCCAGGTAGGCCCCGATGGCGCCGTTGACTCGTTCCACCAGCGGGCCCGCTGTGAGCGAGAGGCGGGGTGCGTCGTTGTAGGCATAGGGGCTCGTCGCCTCGTTTCGCTCGCTTCTGTCGTTCAACCCGTCGCCGTCGACGTCGGCCACCAGCGGGTCGGAGAAGACCCAGGCCGTCCGGGTGGGAAGATCAACCTCCCAACCGCCCGTCCAGGCACCGCCCTCCCGGTGGAAGACCTCGTCGCCGTCCAGGAGGCCGTCGTTGTCCGAATCCGGTGCGTCGATCTTGGTGCCGAGCCGATACTCCAGGCCGTCGGATAGCCCGTCGCCGTCCGTGTCGTACGCGGTTGGATCGGTGCCCAGATCCTCGGTGGACAGATGCTCGAACTCGTCGGAAAGGCCGTCGCCGTCGCTGTCCCAGTTGTCGGGATCGGTGCCCAGGCTCTCCTCCCGGTCGTTCGGCAGCCCATCCCCGTCGCGATCCGGTGTGATGATCTCACCCCAGTTCCACAGGTCGAGCAGATTCGCGGGCAGGACGTCCAGATGGAGCGTGATCGGATCCCATTCGTCGCCCAGATCCGTGTAGGTGGCCTTTGTCTTGCAGATCTTGACCCAGCACTCCTTGTAGAGCGTCTTTGCTTCGGCCGACGCGCGGATCTCCAGCTCGACGTTCCGCTTTGCCGTATCGAGCTCGAACTCGACGGCGACCGGGTCATGGCAGATGTTGGTCCTGCCGCGGATGGAGCAGTCCATGCTGCCATTCTTACTGACGGCGGTGGCCCCTGTGGCGCTGCCCCAGTACCGACCGCTCACCCAACTGTCCTCCAAATCATCGAACTCTCCATCGCTCGTGCGACTGACCATACCCACACACTCATCGCTGACCCGAAAGCGATTCCCGACCACGATACCGGTCTCTTTGTCCATCACCTCGGTATCGAAGCCCACGAAACTGACATCCTCGAACTCCGTCAGCACCTCGTGCTCGTAGATGAAGGACGTGACTGCCTCAATGAACGCTCCGACCAGCGTGAAGGCCCCACCCGTCACGAAATAGAGGACCAGATCGACCAGGCCAAGGATGCCGGTGAGGATGCCGGAGAAGACCGTCATCGCCACGATGATGGCGATGGTGACGATCGCCGTGACCAGGGCGCGCTTGGCCACTGGCGAACTCATGTCCCAACCGGTGCCCCAGAGCGTGACCAGGAAGTCGCCGACCGTGAGAGCTATGGCGAGGCCCGTCATCACGTTGCCCAGCCGTTTGCAGAACTTGGATGCCTGGAGGATGCCCGCTGCCTTGGCGAAGCCCCTGAGCGTTAGAAGGGCACCCACGATCCTTCGCGACCCGGTGAACCAGTACGCAAACTCCTCGCCGTCGAGGGTTATGTAGGATGCCGCCATCGAGACGGAGCCTACCTCGTTTCCCTCGGACTCCTGCTCGCGCTCATACGCCCATTCCTGAGCCTGGCTGTCGCCGATCCTCAGGCCAGCATTGGGGTCTCCCAGGTCCGTGGCCTCCAGCAGATAGGCCGGCAGGCTGTCCCGATCGTGGTGGAGCATGGAGAACACGTCCTCGTCGGCGCGACCCTCCCCGGCCACGGCCACGCCGTCCACGCTGATGATGCGCGTCTGCCCCATCGTCCAGGATGCGTACAGCATGCGGACCACACCGCGCAGATCCTCCTCCGTCAGATCGGGATAGTCACCGCCCTGCTGCAACTCCTCCAGGATGTCCGCGAGGTGGTCCTCGAACCGCTGGTCCATCAGACTCAGCGTCTCTCTCACACCCAAGCCCTGCCAGGCGCCATCGACGTGTTCGCAGGTGCTCGTCTTCAACCCGCGACTGGTGATCATGGCGACGTTGGCCAGGTTGAGGTTGAAGGTGGGCGGATGCTCGAACTGCCCCTCATCGTCCAGGCCGTGGAGCCCTGCCTCCTCCTGGAAGGCGACCACCACGGACGGGTTCGTCTCGTGGGCGTAGTTGTTGTTCTCCAGGAAGTCGTTGAGGCGCGTCGGCAGGTGTGACATGGCCTCATCGACGTGGCCGTAGGGCGCGTCCGGCAGCTCCACGACCACGTCCCGCGCCGGCACGCCCCACGTATCGGTGATGGGCGTATTGGGTTGACTGAATCGGGACTCGATCTCCTGGAGTGTCGGGTCCTGATGGGTCAGGTAGGTGTTGCTCAGCCCCAGAAGGAGATTGAAGAGATCTCGATCCTGGTCGGCGACCTCCTTGGCTGGCGCCGGCGTGCCCAGCACCGCGCTCTCGAAGTTGCGGCTCTTGGTGATCTGGAGGCCTGTGACGCGGAAGGGCTCCGGCTGGGTCCCGATCGTCGTCATCTCTGTGACGACCTCCCCCCCGGCCTCGGCGTCATTGCTCAACTGCACCGTCCACACCAGCTCGACCGACTCCCAGCGGATGTCGTCCAGGTCGTCGGGCCCGTAGGCCACCTTGCCGTAGAAGGCGACCATCTGCCCGCCGTCGCCGACGGGAGAGACCGCGGTGTAGAGCGTGTACCCTCCGTCTTCCTCGTATACGACCGTATTGTACTCCCGGGCCAGCGCCTCGTCAGGCGTCTGATTGGTGCGGATGCGGAGCATGGGCGAGAGGCGGATGTCCTCGGTCGACCCGTCCAGGTCCTGGGTCTGCCCCTTGTCGTCATAGGGCCAGTCCAGGTAGCCCGTGTTGTAGCGCAGGTGCCCTATGTCCTCTGGCTGAACCTGGATCTCAATATACTGATAGCCGTCGAAGCCACCGCCCTGGGTGGCCAGCGAGAAGGTGTCGCTGTAGGTCGTGCGGGAGAAGGGCGAGAGGTCCAGGTCGTCCGGGACCCCATCCCCGTCGTTGTCCGCGTCCCACAGGTTGGGGATGCCGTCCCCATCCGGATCCCAGTCGTCGGCGTCCGCCAATCGCGGTGCCTGACCGACGGGCTGCGGCCACTCGGCGCCGTCGAAGAGGCCATCCTGGTTGGAATCCGGAAGGAAGGGGTTGCTCGTCCAGTGCCGCCCGCCGTAGTCGAAGCCATCGATCTCAACCGTGTCCGTGATGAGATCCCGGTCGCTGTCGGCGTAGTACGGGTCGGTGCCCAGACAGTATTCGTCGGCATCGGTGAGGCCGTCGCCGTCGGCATCCTCGCTGGTGCTGCCGTCTCCGCATTTCTGATCGGGTTCGGACTGCTGCACGAGTGCTGATTCGCGAGAGGTGAAGGGGGAAGGATGATTCGTCGACTCGTCCTGAGCCTGGCGAAGGGAGGGTTCTATGGGCGCGAGAGGGAGGTCCAACGCCTCGGCGAAAGCATCGGCGTGGGCGGCGTGGGCCTGGCGGGCCTGGTACTGGACCACGCCAAGCGCCTGGAGGAACGGCGAGGTGACCAGGATGACGCTGACGCCGACCGCGACCACCCTGTACACCCAGCGGCGACCGCGGTAGACGATCAGTACACCGGCCATGGCGACCAGGAAGAGGAGACAGCAGAGGTCCATGGGCGTCACGTCTACGCCGGTGCTGCCGAGGTCACCAACCAGAAGACCCCGGAGAGGTCCGGAAGCCTCCGAGGTCTCGCCCGTGGAACGTATCCGCTCGCGCGCCGCCTCGCTGAAACGGAAGTCGACGATCACGTGCGCCCGAGCGTCGTAGGCCTCGGTCGCCTCCCGCATCTCCAGGTCCATCACCTGGCGAACGGGGAGGCCATCCGCATCCACCCAGAGCTGAGCGTGGCCCGTCATGCGCTGGAGCACGGGGGAGAGGGACAGCTCGACGCCGGGCGGCAGAGGCTGATCGCTCTCCCTGAGCTCCGCCTCCATCTGCTGACGCACGTACGCCGCGAATCGCGCCCCGTTGATGTCAAACGTGAAACGTGAAACGTGACGCGTGAAAGGAGAGTTCACTGTTTCACCCTTCACGTCTTCACGCTTCACGTTTTCGGCCGCGGCGAGGTAGCTCAGGTAGTCGGCGGTGGGCGTGGAGAGGCCGGCAGGGTTCTCCGTAGGCACGCGTTCGCCATCCTTGAGCAGGTAGGTCTCCGCGCCGTCGCGCACCAGTGCTACAGCAGGCAGGTTTGGCCCGCCGCCCTCGAGGCGAAGCTCGATGCGGGCCTGGTCGGGCAGGGTCACCTCGCCCTCCATGCGGATATCGACCCGCTCGTCGCTCTGACCGATCATCGCGGGTATCGGACGGGGGATGAGGGTCTGCTCGACGTCGGCGGTGAAGTCGTACGCGCCAGCCTCGCAGGCCCGATCCCAGACAGCACGTAAGGGATCGGGAGGCGATTCGGTCGCGGCAGCACCAAATGGATGAGCCAGCAGCAGCGCGGCGAGTGCGCAGAGTGCGACGAACAGAGGTCTGAGCGGGTGGATGCGTTTCATCTGTGTCTCCTTGTTGGTCGCAGCGCGTCGGCTCGACCTCTACCGTCGACGGTAACTCCGTCTAAGGGTTGTTCTGAATGACAGAGGGAGGACGAACAAGCGTGAGGTGTAGTCGTAGGTGATGCTGGCCAACGAAGGGCTGCTGGGCAGATCCGCGCGCCTCATCCGAGGGCTGTTCAGTGCTGACCAGGACTGGTCACGACCCCCAGCACGGCGAGATCTGTCGCCATGGATGACGACGTCACTCCACAGGGCATAGCGGTCGAGCACTGGCGTGGCCGCAGTTGAGACAAAGAAGGACTCCAGGCAGGAGTCGCGTTGGACGTGCATTGTCACCCACCGGCCCTCCAAAACAGGGAAGCGTCAGACCGGATGCCGACGAAGAATCGGCATCGCTCCCATGGGGCCTATCATACACCCGGCCCAAGCCAGTGTCAAGCCTGCACGTCATTCAGCCCAGGGCAATCGCCCTGTCATTCAGCCGGGTCTTATCGCTTTCGTCGGTGAGGCGACCGGTACTGGGGCCGAGACATCTAAGAGCCGACGCCGACGCAGTCTGAAGCCAGCTTGGGCATTGGGGTAAGGCTCCCCCCGCTGGCAGAGAAACGCTCAGTGGCGGCTGCGCGCGATGGCCGCGCTGAGGTGCGCGCCGAAGAGGATGAGCCAACTGCTCAGGTAGATCCAGAGCAGCAGCGCGACGACCGTGCCAAGCGACCCATACACCAGGCGGTAATGAACCAGATCGCTGCTGACGTACCGCGCGAAGCCGCGTTTGACCACGTCCCAAGCCAGGGAGACGAAAGCGGCTCCCCACAGAGCCTCCGACCACTTGACGGCGGTATTCGGGACCCAGCGATATAGATTTAGGACAATCAGGAAGATGACGAGGGCTGGCAGACCGGTGGCGATCAAGGTCCATGGGTGAGTGTCGAGGAGGTGGATCCCCCCGCCAAACGCCAGCTCCAAGCGCGGCAGGACGTTCAGCACCACGGTTGAGAGGAGCACGAGCGACAGGAGGGCGGTCACCACGCCGATCAGCCCTATGCCCAGCCCCAACAGGCGCTGCTCCACGAAGCCCCGCGGTTCGGCCTCCGTCCACGCCCGGTTGATGTGGTTTACCAGCACCGTGAACACCCCGGTGCCCGACCATAGCAGGCCGATCAGCCCCACCAGACCAACCGTGCCACGACGCTCAAGGACCTGTTCCACGTTCCTCAGGATGAGCTCCTCCGAGACCGGTATCACTTGGGTCACCGAGGTCACCACCCGCTGCTGAACGATGTCACCCTCCAGGAAGAAGCTCCCGGCGGCGATCAGCGCCAGGAGCAGGGGGAAGAGGGAGAACATGGTGTAGTAGGCCAGGCCGGCGGCGACGTGCGCCGCATGCGCCTCACCGAAGCGGTCGATAGCGTCTCGCACGATGGCGATCGCTCCTCCGCTGAGGTCATTGGCACGATGGTAGAGAGAATCGAGATACGCCTTGAAGCTATCCATTAACGTCTGATCCGAAACGAGATCTCCCTTCCCCTATGATCCAGACTAAGATGTGCATATCACTTCCTCCGTACGATCCTACGCTTCTGATGACTCCGCCTCTTCACTCTCTACGTTCAAGAAACGGGCGTTGACCGCCACGGTGACGGTGCTGAGCGACATGACCAGCGCGCCCACCGCCGGGCTCAGCAGGATACTGTCCCAGGAAACCCTGCACGAGAGGGGAGAGGACCAGGATGGGAACCGTCAGGACGAGCGAGATCCAGAAGCGCCGTCGGAAGTCCGCCACCATCTGGGCGTGATGGTTGCCGCCGCCGTGATCAGACATCTGGTGATCGTCCGGGCGATGCTTCTTCTTCCCCATAGCTCCTCGTCGCTGTTCCACCAATTGAGTGCTGTAACCTTCCCGAAAGCTACCGAAAGCTTTCGAAAAGGTTCAGACTACCCTTGTCCGTCGCCTCGTCCCCCAGACGGCGCTTCTGCCTCCTGGTCTCTCGCTGACGGTGTCGCCTCTTCCCGGTCGATGCCGATGATCGTCAGCACCTCGTCGCCCGAAATCTCCTCCTTCTCTCGAAGAGCCTTCGCCAGCCGGTCGAGGGCATCTCGGTGCTCCTTGAGCGTTTTGGTAGCCCGCTGATACGCTTGATCGAGGATAGCCTTGATCTCCTGATCGACCTCGCGGGCCGTCTGCTCGCTGTACTCCCGCCGCTGGGCGATCTCCTCGCCCAGGAACACCTGCTGCTGCCGCCCACCAAAGGCCAGATGCCCCAGCTTCTCGCTCATGCCCCAGCTGAGCACCATCTTGCGAGCCAGGTTGGTCGCCTGCCGGAGATCCTCCTCCGCGCCACTGGTCTTGGTGTTCAGGACGAGGTCCTCGGACGCGCGCCCACCCATCATCACGGCCAGGCGATCCAGCATGTACTCCTGGCGATAGACGTACCGCTCGCGTTCGGGCAGCTGCTGCGTCACGCCCATCGCCCTCCCGCGGGGCACGATGGTGACCTTGTGGATCGGGTCCGCGTGCGGCAGGACGGCCGCGAGCACAGCGTGCCCACCCTCATGATAGGCGAGCAGCTCGCACTCCTCGTCCGTCAGCGCCACGCTCTCGCGCTCCAGGCCCATCATCACCTTGTCGCGCGCCTCCTCGATATCCTCCTGCTCGACCGCGTCCTTGTCCTTGCGCGCTGCCAGCAGAGCGGCCTCGTTGAGCAGGTTCTCCAGATCCGCGCCGCTGAAGCCAGGCGTGCCGCGGGCTACCTTCCGCAAATCCACATCGCTGCTCAACGTCTTGTCGCGAGCGTGAATCTCGAGGATCGCCTGGCGGTCCTGCAGCGTCGGTAGGTCGACCGTGATGCGGCGGTCGAAACGACCGGGCCGCAGCAGGGCTCGATCCAGGATGTCGGGACGGTTCGTAGCCCCGACGACGATCACGTCCTCGTGCGGCTCGAAGCCGTCCATCTCCGCCAGCAGCTGGTTGAGCGTCTGCTCCCGCTCATCGTGTCCGCCCCCCACACCGGCGCCGCGCCGCCGACCGATCGAGTCGAGCTCGTCGATGAAGACGATGCTCGGCGACGCCTCCTTCGCCTCCTCGAAAAGGTCTCGCACGCGGGAGGCCCCCACGCCGACGAACATCTCCATGAAGTTCGAGCCGGTGATACTGAAGAAGGGCACCTCGGCCTCCCCGGCCACGGCACGCGCCAGCAGCGTCTTCCCGGTGCCCGGCGGGCCTACCAGGAGCACGCCGGTGGGAATCTCACCGCCCAGACGCTGGAACCGATCCGGATGCTTCAGAAAGGCGATGATCTCCCGAAGCTCCGTCTTGGGCCCCTCCAGGCCGGCCACGTCATCGAAGGTGGTCCGCTCCTTGCGGCGATCATACAGCTCGGCCTGGCTCTCCCTCATAGAGAAGATCGAAAGGGCGTCCTGGCCCCGGCTCCGCATCTGGCTGAAGACGAAGTAGCCAAAACCGATGACCGCGACGAGGGGCAGGAAGTTGATCACCAGGTCCAGGAACGAGAAATCGGACGGTGGTTCCGTCTCTACTGCGACGCCCTGCGACTCCAGAAGCGAGAGCAGCTCGTCGTCGCCAAACGAGGGCAGATAGGTCTTGAAGGCCTTGTACGTCACCGTCTCCCCGCTATCGTTCGTCCTCTCGGCCTCTTCCGCCAACTGTCCTTCAATCTCCTGACCCTGCACGGTGACGCGACTGACGTTGCCTGCCTTCACCTGCCGACGAAATTCGCTGTAGTCAATCCGCATACTATCGCTGAAACGGTTGCTCAATGGCCCCCAGAGGACAGAGCTAAGCGCAAGGCCCAAGAGCAGCCAGATGACGATCCCTCTCACACCGCAGCCCCTGAGCCTGAATCGGCGTTCTAGCGGCTGCTGCTCCTGATCGCCGGCTTTGTCATTCCCATCTTGTCGACTCATCATCCATTTCATCCTTGTCTTGTCCATACCAGACTTGAGCTCGCCTCACGCTCAAGATTCAGAGCGATTATAAATGGTTTCCCCGGACGCGCAAACGCCCGTGCCTGCAGTTGCTGTTTTCCGAAAGAGGTCTATCATACCCTCCGGGCTGCTATGTATAAGCTCGTAGAGAAATCTGATAATCCTTTGTCATGCTGTTGACAATGACGCGTATCACGCTATAATTATGACCCTGGTCAACTTTGTTCTTTGGTCATAATTGCGGGGACTGATAGACGCTTAAGAGCGCTGAGACGAGGCGAGCACAGAGGAGGTGCAGTGAGACGACGTACGCTATACGTGATCCTGGGTTTGGTCCTTGCAGCTGCGGTAGGTGGGGTGGTTCTATGGCGATGGAGAGCGCGACAAGGTGCGCAAGAGGAACCTGTCCGCTCCACCGTCGTTGAGCGCGGCTCGATGCTCGTCACCGTGACGGCCGCGGGCAGGATCGAGCCCGCGGCTCGAGTCGGCCTGACGTTCGAGACACCTGGCCGGGTGGCGGAGGTCTGGGTCGAGGAGGGAGATCAGGTGGAAGCTGGCGAGCCACTGGCCCGGCTGGTGACGAATCAATTGGAGCTGCAGGCGGAGCAATCGGAGGCGGCGCTGGCCGCGGCCGAGTCTCAGCTCGCTCAGCTGCGCGCCGGCCCCAGGCCGAAGGAGATCGAGCAGGCAAGGGCCAATCTGCGGGCCGCCGAGGCACGGTGGAGCGCTGCGGTGGCCAATCGGGATCAGCTCGCCGACGGCCCCGCCGAGCCCGAGATAGCTGCCGCGGAGGCCCAGGTCGCCCAGGCCAGGACCAGCAAGCTGATGGCTCAACAAGCCTATGATCGCATAGAGGACGAGGGCACGGAGAAAGAGCAGGCAAACTACGACCTCTACACGGCCAAGCAGGAGTTGGCCGCAGCCGAGGCCAGGCTGGAGGACGTTCTGGCCGGTGCGAGCCAAGATGAGCTTCGTGCCGCCGATTCCAACGTATCGGCGGCTGCCGCGCAGCGGGACGCCGCTCAGGCCCAGCTGGACAAGCTGCTGGCCGGTGCGACGGAGGCGGATATCAGGGAGGCCGAGGCCCAGGTGAGACAGGCCCAGGCAGCCCTGGATCTGGCAAGGCATGCCCTCCAGAACGCGACGCTGCGCGCTCCCTTCGTCGGGGTCGTCACTAAGATCAACATGACGCCCGGGGAGATGCCGCCGACACGCGAGCAGCCCCTCGTGCTGCTCGACAACTCGGCTTTCCACACTACCGTGGCCGTCGATGAACTGGACGTATCGCAGCTGAGACCAGGACAGAGCGTTGACGTGGGCGTTGAGGCCCTGCCGGAAGCCAGCGTCACGGGCACTGTCGAGAGCATCAGCCCTGTCTCCGCGCCTCAGAGCGCCGTCGTCGCCTATGACGTGGTGATTGAATTGGATCCTACCACAGCCCCCCTTCGCGCCGATATGACGGCGAACGTCACCATCGTGGTGGAGGAGCTGGATGACGTGCTCAAGATACCCAGCTGGGTGGTACGGGTCGACCGCGACACGGGAGAGACCTACGTCCATCGGCGAATGGAGGACCAGATCGAACGCGTCGCTGTGGAGCTTGGCGTGCGACATGAGGGTGTTGCGCAGGTCCTCAGTGGCCTATCCACAGGCGACGAGGTCGTGCGCCTTGAGGACGGCGGGGCCTTCGGTCTCAGCTCACCGTAGAGAGAAGCTCACGTATCCGTCCCCGGGCTGGTGCGTCGGGCCCGAGGTCGGGTCGTAGAGCGATTTTTTGTCAGGGGAAGTCAAGGACAGGCATTGATGAATAAAAAGACACGTTACGCACTTCTGGGCATCGTCATCGTCGCTGCCATCGTGGGCGGCCTGGTGTGGCGATCCCGTCAGAGAGCAACCGAGGCGACAGGCGATCTGAGGTCCACAGTGGTTGAACGTGGAAGCATGCTCGTCGCCATCTCCGCCAGCGGCAGCATCAAGCCGGCCCGGCGCGGAGATCTCGCCCTTGAGACCAGTGGGCAGGTCACCGACGTGCCGGTCGAGGTCGGTGATCACGTCCAGGCGGGCGATCTACTGGTCAGCCTCGATACCGGGCGATTGGAGCTCCAGGTGGAGCAGGCGGCGGCGAGCCTCGCCTCGGCCGAGGCACAGCTGGCGAAGCTCCAGGCCGGAGCAACGACAGCGGACGCTGAGGCGAGCCGGGCCAATCTGCGCGCCGCGGAGGCCCAGGTGGAGGCTGCCACAGCCGAGAAGGATCAGGTGGCGAGTGGCGCCGGGGAGGCGGACGTCGCTGCCGCCGAGGCTGAGGTCGCTTCGGCGCTGACCCAGCAGAAGAAGGCCAAGGACTGGCACGACGCGACTATGGAGTGCATAACGATCACCAAGTCGGCCGGCGACGTCATCGATCTGGGAGGCGGGCAGGTCATCACGCTGGCGGAGGGATTCGAGGAAACGATCTGTCCGCTCCTGGGTGTGCCGGAGGAGCAGGCCCGCAGTCAGCTCCAGGCCGCCAACCAGGCCCTGGAGGCAGCGCGGGCGCGCCTCGACCAGACTCGAGCGGGCGCTGATCAGAACCAGTTGAGCGCACTCCAGGCCAACGTGGAGGCGGTCGCCGCACAGCGAGATGCCGCACAGGCCCAGCTAGACCTACTCCTCGAGGGCGCGACGAACGAGCAGATCGCGGCGGCACAGGCCGGCGTCGAGCAGGCCCAGGCCGCGCTCAGACAGGCAGAGCTGGCCTTGGAGCAGGCCACGCTGGAGGCACCGTTCGACGGTGTCGTCGCGGCGGTCAACGCAACCGTCGGGGAACAGGCCACGGCCGGTCTCCCGGTCGTCACCCTCGTTGACCCGTCGGCCTTTCACGTCACTATCGCCGTCGACGAGCTCGACGTCGGTCGATTGGCCCGGGGGCAGAGGGCGGACCTCTCCTTTGACGCGCTGCCCGGCACCGTGGTCACCGGCACAGTCAGCCACATCGCCGAGGAGGCCACATTGGACGGGGGCGTGGTGACCTACGACGTGCGGATCGATCTGGCTCCCACCGACGCGCCGATCAGAGCCGACATGACGACCAGCGCCACCATCATCGTGGAGGAGATCACCGATGCGTTGAAGATCCCCACCTGGGCCGTGCGCGTCGATCGCGATACGAGACAGTACTACGTGCAAAGGCGCACCGAGGACGGCATTGAGCGCGTGAACGTGAAGCTGGGGGTGAGGAATGAGGGTATCGCTCAGGTCATCGACGGTCTGTCGACCGGCGATGAGATCGTGCGGGCCCCCGAATCGTCCCAGTTCGATTTCGGCGAGAGGTTTGGCGAATGAACGACATAGCAACACCAGTCATAGAACTGCAAGACATCACCAAGACCTATCAGATGGGCGAGGTGAAGGTGCACGCCCTGCGCGGTGCCTCGCTGGACGTGCACGAAGGGGAGATCCTGACCATCATGGGCCCCTCCGGTTCGGGTAAGTCCACCATGATGAACATCGTCGGCTGTCTGGATCAACCGACGTCAGGGACCTACCTTCTGGAAGGTGACGACGTCAGCCACCTGCACGACGATGAGCTGGCGGCCATTCGCAATCGGCGCATCGGCTTCGTCTTCCAGACCTTCAACCTGTTGGCGCGCACCACCGCCCTGCAGAACGTGACGCTGCCCCTGATCTACGCGGGCGTGGGACGTTCCGAACGACGGGCGATGGCCAGGGAGGCGCTGGAATCCGTCGGGCTGGGCCACCGCCTGGACCACTTGCCGACCGAGCTATCGGGAGGGCAGCAGCAGCGGGTGGCCATTGCCCGAGCGCTGGTCAACAGCCCGTCCATCATCCTGGCCGACGAGCCCACCGGAAACCTGGACAGCAAGTCCGGAGCGGAGATCATGGCGGTGCTCCAAGGCCTGAACCAGGAACGCGGCATGACGGTGATTCTGGTGACGCACGACCCCGTCATCGCCCGCCACACCGAGCGCATCGTACACCTGCACGATGGTGCGATCACGGGGAACGAGACGGTCGACGAGCCGCTCGTGGCTCAGCCGGAGGGCGATCAGCAGCAGGAGCACAGCTCTGATCCAGCCGCCCGCCGAGAGGAGGGTGAGGCGATCCGGTCCGGCGCGGGGGGCGTAGCCCCCATTCTGGAGCGCAGCGCAATAGGAGGAGGTGAGAGGTCATGAGCTTCCTTGAGAGCGTCCGCATCGCCTTTCGCGCCCTGACGGCCAACAAACTTCGCTCCGCCCTGACGATGCTGGGCATCATCATCGGCGTTGGCGCGGTCATCGCCCTCATGTCGGCCGGCGAGGGGGTCTCCGTCTACGTCGAGGAGCAGTTCCGAGGCTTTGGTTCCAATCTTCTCTTCGTCATCCCTGGCGGCGCGGATCAAGCCACGTCCGGCCAGCCCGGCACCATCCTGGGCGGCGCCGAGCTGACGAACGACGACGTCAAGGCGCTGCGCGATCCGGTGCGGGCCCCCGACGTGGTGGCTGTCGCGCCCTCCATCGTGGAGACGACGCTGGTCGCCACGGCGAAGGAGGAGACCATCGCCCGGGTGGAGGGCGTCGCTCCGGACTACGCCACGGTGCGCAAGTGGTTCCCAACGGCGGGCGAGTTTATCCGCGACTCGGACCTGGAGGCCCGGTCACGCGTGGCGGTCCTCGGTCAGGACGTCGTCGAGGATCTCTTCCCGGACAACCCGTTCCCCTTGGGCGAGACTGTTAAGATCAACGACGTTCTCTTCCGCGTGGTCGGCGTCATGGAGGAGAAAGGCGGATCGTCCTTCGGCAGCCAGGACGAGATCGTCTTCGTCCCCCTGACGACGATGCAGACACGCCTCGTCTCGATGAGGAGCCAGTCGGGGGACTATCAGGTCTCACAGATCATCGTCGAGGCCTCCAACAAAGATCGCATCGACGCCGCCTCACAGCAGATCGCGACCATTCTGAGGGATCAGCACGAGATCGACTTCAGCGACGAGGACGATTTCACCATCTTCAGCCAGGAGGACGTGATCAACGTCTTCGGCAACATCACGAACGTCCTCACCACCTTCCTGGGCGCCATCGCGGGCATCAGCCTGCTGGTCGGTGGCATCGGCATTATGAACATCATGTTGGTCTCGGTCACGGAGCGTACCCGCGAGATCGGCCTGCGCAAAGCTGTGGGGGCGCGGCGCAGCGACATCCTGTGGCAATTCCTGCTGGAAGCGATGACCCTCTCGATCATCGGCGGCCTGATCGGGATCGACCTGGGTGCGGTCGGGGCAGCGGTCATCTCCAGTCTGATCGACGGCTTCGACGCGGTGGTCACGCCCCAGGCGGTCATCCTGGCGACCACATTCTCGGCCGCCGTGGGGTTGATCTTTGGCGTCTATCCGGCGCGGCGAGCCTCGCTTCTGAACCCCATCGAAGCGCTCCGATATGAGTAGGGCCGCAGGCGCGCCCTCGGCCCACGGGTCGACGCAGTCACCCGGGAAGCGCCTGCGGGCCGACCTGTTGCTGCTGCTGGTCGCCCTGGTGTGGGGAAGCGCCTTCGTGGCGCAGCGGCTGGGCATGGAACAGGTGGGGCCCTTCGCCTTCAACGCCACGCGCTTCGCCGTCGGTGCTCTCATGTTGATCCCCATCATGGGCTGGCAGCGACTGCGCGCCATGCCGCGGGCCGAGCTGCGGCGCGGCGCGTTTCTGGGCCTGCTGCTCTTCGCCGCGGCCTCGCTCCAGCAGATCGGCCTGGTCTGGACCACGGCCGGCAAGGCCGGCTTCATCACCGGGCTGTACGTGGTCATCGTGCCGATCCTGCTGGCTCTGATATGGCGAGAGCGGATCAGATGGAGCAGCTGGTTAGGCGCCGGGCTGGCGACCGCCGGGCTGTTTCTGCTCAGTATACGGGCTGACACAGTCACCCAGGTCGACACAGTCACCGGGGCTGGCCTCCGCCTGGCGCCGGGCGATGCCTGGGTCCTGGGCAGCGCCGTGATATGGGCACTGCACGTGATCGCCATCGGACAGATCGCGCCGGGGCGGGATCCGCTGCGGCTGGCGCTATTGCAGTTCGCGGTCTGCTCGCTGCTCAGCCTCCCCGCGTCACTGGTGCTGGAGCCGGGCACGTGGCCGGGGCTTCTGCTGGCGGTGCCAGCCGTCCTCTATGCCGGCGTCCTCTCCATCGGCCTGGGATACACCGGCCAGGTGGTGGCCCAACGACACGCCAAGCCGACCCACGCGGCGATCATCCTCAGCCTGGAGTCCCTCTTTGCCGCCCTCTTTGGTTGGCTGATCCTGGGAGAGGCGCTCTCGCCGCTACAGCTACTGGGCTGCGGGCTGATGCTGACCGGTATGCTCCTGGCGCAGCTGCCGGTGACCTTCCCGAAAGCCAAAGAGGGGAGATAAGCGTCCAAAGACATCGACCCTCTCGAAGCGTTCGGGAGGATCTCTGTCTCAACACCGTCACCACTTGACGTCAGGCACAGGTAGCGTACAATGGCGCGATGACACCCATCGACTTCAGGCTCCTCTTTCGGCTGAGCTACCTTTCCCTGTTCGAGTCCAGGGGAACCCACGCCCGCTTGACGAGGAAACGGGTAGTGTTCCTGATCGGCTTCTACACCATCTTCGTCCCCATTCAGGCGACCAACTGGGTCTTCCTCCTCCTGGACAACGCCCTCTTCCCCGGGTATCGGCAGGTGAAGGTCAGGGAGCCGGTGTTCATCGTGGGGCCGCCCCGCAGCGGATCCACGCACCTGCAGCGGGTGCTGTCGCGGGATGAGAGTACGTTCGCCTCAGCGAAACTGTGGGAGCTCTTGCTGGCCCCCTCCATCACCCAGCGGAAGCTGGTGAGGGCGCTGGCGAGGCTCGACCGGCGCCTGGGCGGACCGGCCCGAAGCTGGCTCTTCGCCTGGCAGGAGCGCGCGTTCCGAGAGGCCGGTATCTACCACAAGATACGGCTCGAGAAGCCCGACGAGGACGAGCTGAGCCTGCTGCCCATCTTCTGCGCCATCCACCTGGCATTCGCCTTCCCCTTCCTGGAAGCGTTCCATCGCTACATCTTCTTCGACCTTGAGGTGCCACCGGCCGAGAGAGAGCGCTTCATGGCGTTCTACCGACGATCCATGCAGCGCACGCTCTATCTGTATGGCCCTGACAAGCGCTACCTGTCCAAGACCCCGGCCAACAGCGGCCGGGTGGGCACCTTGTACGAGACCTTTCCCGACGCCAGGTTCATCTACACCAACCGCGATCCCGCTGCAGTGGTACCCTCGACGCTGAGTCTGTTCTCCTTCCAGTGGAACGTCTTCTCGGACCTGCTGGAGGCGTATGCTTTTCGCGAGGAGATGCTGGAGATGACCAAGCACTGGTACCGCTACACCGTCCGGCGGCTGGAGCAGATGCCCGCCGGCAGCTACACGATGGTGATGTATGATGACCTGGTGGGGAACCTGGAGCAGACGGTCAGCGACATCTACACGGCGTTCGGCTTCCAGATCAGCCCGGCGTACGCTCAGGCGCTGGAGGAGGAGGTGCAGAAGGCTCGTGGGTCGACGCAGTCACCCGTACACAAGCGAGCACGACTACTCGCTGGAGGAGATGGGATTCACGCGGGAGCAGATTGAGGCGGAGTATCAGGACGTCTACGAGCGTTTTGGGTTCGGAAAGGATGCGGAAGACCACCAGCCCTGAAGACGGTCGGCGTGATGCCCGGGCACCAACACCACGTGGTTGCCCAGCGGGGCGCGGAGCAGATCAGTCACATGGCCGCGGGTCAGCTGGACCTCGGCCTGGGTCCGACAGAGGTTCTCGGCGTCGCCCACCGCGGTGATCTCGCCCTCGGCCACCCATAGCCGATCCATCCCCACCCCGCCGATGCGGAACAGCGTCACGGGCTCCTGCGGGAGCGAGCCCTGGATCCCGACGCCAAGACCCGACTCGAAGTGCGAACGGAGCCGATAGTCCTCCACCATGCCGCGGGGGACCGTGCAGTGGGCCAGCCAAACGCTGTTCTTCGCCTCGTCGATCTGGGCCGGATTGGCCATCCAGGGCGTCTCACCCACCAGGTGGTGCGCCCAGATCAGCCCCACGGTGGTGACCAGGTCGCCCTCACAGGCCGCGATCACCCCGGCGTCGGTCAGCTCGGCCAAGCCAACGCAGCCGGTGGTCTGGAGGTCGAGCACCAGGTCGAAGCACCGCACCGTGATGGCGTCGAGGTCGTGCTCATCGACCAACTGACGCAGCGCCGCGTGCACGCGCGCGACATCCGTGAGCTCCGCCTGCGAGGGTTCCTCCACCGCTGAGGCTTCAGCGACCAGGGAGGCCACCGTCTCCGTCACGGCGCTGGCGGGGATCGCCTCGATGCGCGCCTCCAGCTCGGACAGCGGGATGGGCACCACATCCGGCCCCCAGGCAGCCTCGACGACGTCGGCGTCCGGCATGCTGGCGACCAACCAATCGGACGGGTCGCCGATCAGGCCGATGCGGGTCGACCGCAGCGCCCGTTGCACCGCCAGGCCCGCCACCGCTCGCTCGATCTGCGCCAGCCCGGCGCGATCCTCGGGCCCCTTCAGGTAGAAGATCCGGCCCTGCGCGCCATCCTGCTGGAGGCGCGCCAGCACCTCCAGCGACGCCGGGAGCGAGTTGTTGCCCGGGTGGGCGATGAGAAAGACGGGCTCGCCGGGCACCGCCGCCCATCGCGTCTCCACCAGATCCAACACCACCTGCTCGGAGCCCCCGGTCGCTACCAGCATCAGCAACGGGCGCGGATCCGTGAGCTGGTCCACGTCCCATCGCTCGCCGCCCATCGCCGAGAGCGCCGCCACGTAGTCCCGGGTGATGTCGTCCAGGCGCTTCAGAATCGGCGGGAAGCTGGGCGCCACCGTGACGAAGCCAAACCGTGTCTCCATCCTGGCCTCCTCAATCCTCGTTATCAGGGCGAAACAGACTCGGATCACATCTATCGGCAATGGGATAGAGTTGCTTGAGTGCGCGTTTCATGGCAAGATATCTGCGCCGGTTGTCGCTCATGGTATGCTCCTTTGCTGACAGGTGAGGATCCCTGCGCATTGAGTCTGAAGGAGCGGTGCCAGGAGAAGCCCATGACGTGCTCTATGATCGTGGTCGCTGCTATGCCTGGCCTATCTTTGCTCTGTGCTCTAGTGAGCGTTCTGCTTCATCGCATTTCGTAGGGCGCTGGAGCGGCCTTCGGCGTCGTCAGCGATTTGGATGCTCCAGGTGCCTCGCACGGCCTCACGTGCAAGGCACCTCAACAACGCAACGTCAGGCCGCGGCCCGCGCCGCGGCGCGGTGGCGGGCCGTCTTCTCCCACACCACCAGGAGCGGTACGGCGATGAAGATCGCCGAGTAGGTCTCGCTCACCATACCGACCAACAGCACCGAGATGAAGGGCTTGATGGTGGTGCCGCCGAAGAGGATGATGGCCACCATCACGAACATAGCGTTGAGCTGCGTCGCCAGCGAGCGGTGGATCGTCTCCAGGATCGAGCGATTGACCACCTTCTCGAACGGCTCCCGACGGTACTTGGGGATATTCTCGCGGATACGGTCGAAGACCACGATCACGTCCTGCACCGAGAAACCGATCACGGTCAGCGTCGCCGTGAGGAAGAGCGAGTCGACCTCCCAGCCGGCCACGATGCCCATGAGGGCGTAGAAGCCGAAGGCGAGCAGCAGGTTGTGCGTCATCCCGGCGATGGTGCAGACGCCGTAGCGAAAGGCGTTGGGCACGTGGCGGAAGGAGAACCACATGAAGGCCACGATGATGAGCGAAGCGACGAGGATGGCTAACCCAGCCGCCCGCGCCACCTCCGTGCCGATGGCCGGCTCCACGGTGTCGAAGGTGAGGGCATCCCGGTTGAGTCCCCCGACCTGCTCCTCCAGCGCCGTCAGCAGCTCCCCCACCTCCTCGGCCGTCACCTCCCGCGTGCGCACCTGCCAGCGATGCTCCTCCGGTGAGCCGAGGGGCTGCACGATGGCGCTCTCCAGCCCGAAGTCGCCGAACACGTCCCGGATCTGACCCTCGGTGACGGCGCCCTCAAACTGGAGCACGAAGATGCTGCCGCCCGTGAAGTCGATGCCGATGCGCAGCAGCTGGCCAAACCTGGCGTAGGAGACGCCCATGGCCACCAGGCTGAGGGCGATCAGAACGCCAGAGAAGATGAAGTACCAGCGTCGTTTCTGGACAATGTTAAACATACCTATACTCCCAAGACCCACTTGCGCTCAGACAGCCACTCCCCGGCCGCCGCGGCCACCTGCCCCACGAAGGTGCGGGTGGCGAAGACGGCGGTGAACAGGTTGACCAGGGTACCGAGCGCCAGTGTGATAGCAAAACCCTTCACAATGCTGGCCCCAAAGTTGGTGCCGAAGAAGAAGAGGATGGCACAGATGATCAGCGTCGAAAGCTGCCCATCCCGAATGGAGGGCCAGGCGCGGTCGAACCCCATCTCGATGGCACGCGCCAGCCGCCGTCCCGAGCGCAGCTCCTCCTTCATACGCTCGAAGATCAGGATGTTGGCGTCGACCGCCATGCCGGCCGAGAGGATGAACCCCGCGATGCCCGGCAGCGTCAACGTGATGGGAATCAGTTTGTACAGCGCCAAGTTGAGAAGGACGTAGATGACCAGCGCCACGTCGGCCAGCCCCCCCGGCAGACGATAGTAGACCAGCATGAAGAGCAGCACGATGCTCAGGCCGATCACGCCGGCCCGCACCGATCGATTGACCGACTGCTCGCCCAGCGTGGCGCCCACGCGGTTGAAGCTCTCCACACGGAGCGGCATAGGCAGCGCACCGTAGCGCAGCTGGATGGCCAGCTGGCGCGCCTCGTCCAACGTGAAGGCACCAGAGATGGATCCCTGCCCGCCCGTGATCGGCTCTCGGATCGTCGGACAGGAGATGACGGTTTTATCCAGCACGATGCAGAGGTACTGATTCACGTGGGATGAGGTGTACTGGCCGAACGCCTGGGCCGCCTCCTCATCCAGCTCGAAGGGGATGACGTACTGATTCTGCTCCGTGCGATCCAGCCCCACGTTGGCCAGACCGGCGCCGGTGAGGATCGTCTCGTAGACCTGCCCCGATGCCTGGGGCTGCGTCGACTGCGTCCCGGTCAGGTCGGTCGTGGGCGTGACCGAGGTACCCGAGTCCAGCGTCGTGGTGACGGAGGAGGTGTCGGTGACCACGGTCCCTTCCACCTCCTCAGGTCCCCCCAGCGTGGTGGTGATGACGGTATCCGGGGGAAGAGGGTTGAATCCAGCGTCGACGAACTCCAGCAGCGCGGTGCCCTTGATGGTCTCCACCGCCTGCTCCGGGTTCTCGATGCCCGGTAGCTCGACGATGATACGGCGCTCGCCCTGCGACTGGACAACGGGTTCGGTCAGGCCCAGGCTGTTGACGCGATTCTCGACGATGCGCCTAGCGGCCTCCATGGAGCCAGGCTCGAACTCCTGTCCCTCGAGCGGATCTGCGGCCAGCAGCACCTTGAGCCCGCCCTGAAGGTCGAGCCCCAGCCGCAGCGCGATGTCACGCTGGGCTGCCGGCTGCCAGAAGAGCAGGTTCTCCACCCAGGACGGATGGTCGATGTTCAGGGCGACGAAGAGCGCCACCAGGGCTATGAGGATGATGGCGACCAGGCGCCAGATCTTAGATTGGCTCATGCGATGTCCTTTCGATAACGTAGATGATATCAGACACTGGGTAACGACTCATATGGCTGAATCTTGTCCCTGTCTCAAGGTGGTCAGTCCCACCCCTGTCGCAAAGTCGCCCCCAACGCTTGGGGGCTCGTTGAATTATAGCAGGTGAGACCGTCGTGTCAATCAAGCACACCAGGCGATGCAGTCTCAGCTCGAAGGGGTCTGTGACCCCGATTCAGGCGCCACTGGCGACGATGGCCGTGCCCGCGCGGCGCGCGCAACCGAGCAAGACGTCCGCGAGCAGCCCGGGCTGCGTGCCGGTGAGGATGCGCACCGTCGTCCCCGGATGTCGCCGCACCAGCTCGACCATGCGGGCCACCTTGTCCGCCATCCCGCCGGTGACGTCCACCCCGCGCGGGCCGGAGAACGCATCGCGCCAGCGGGGATAGCTCTCCGGGCTGATGCGCGAGATCACCTCCCCGTCACCATCCAGCACCCCGGGGACGCGGCCCAGCAGCAGGATGCGAGCGGGGCACAGGACATCGGCCAGATAGACGAAGAGATCCTCCGTGGAGGCGATGGTGCCGCCCCGAACGTCGTCCAGGGCGACGTCGCCGTAGACGAGCGGCACCAGACCCCTCTCCAGCGCTTCGCGGATGGGCTGCACGTTCAGGTGCCTGACCTCGCCATCGTGGCAGCGAGCCGAGGCCGACGGCTGCAGGCTGAGCACGGGAACGCCGGCCTCCAGGAAGGCGTCCGTGACGATGCAGTTGAGGCGGGCAGCCGCAGCGGCCACCTCGGCGTATCCGCGCCACTGCGCGGGCGTGGCCACGCCCTCCCGCGTTCCATACGGCTCGGCGGCCCAGTGACCGAAGGAGCCGGAGCCGTGACCAAGGAGCAGGCTCAGGCTCGGGTCAGCATCAAGGGAGGCCCGCACCTCCCCCGCCAGCCGAGCGATCACCTCCCGTCGGGGCGTGTAGGCCTGGGTCTTGTCGGTGATGAGCGAGCCACCGAACTTCACGAACTGGAGGCCCTCCGAGACGACTCGCTGGACCATCAGCCCTCCCAGAGCACGTCACCGCGCAGCGCGCGTTTGAGGAACTGGAACATGGCCCAGCTTTCCCAGGCGAAGGGCGGGAAGCCCAGCAGCCCCAGAATGGGCATGCGGAAGTAGTGCGGGCCGAAGTCGAGGGGCCAGGACAGCGTGTAGCGCCAGCCGGAGCTGGCCCAGAAGTTCCAGAACGCCCAAAGAAAGCCGCAGATCAGCCCGGTCATCCGTACCACTTCCATCGCGTGCGTCCCTTTCCACTCATCTCAACACGAACAGCCGTAGGTAGCAACTCCAGTCCTTCAAGCGCTGAAGCGGCTACTGCGCCCCCTGCCCAGGCTGGTTCCGGGCCAGTGCCGATGCCGTCTCAGGGGCGGAGAGCAGCCCGCGGACGATCAACGCCGTGGCGACGCCGATGCCGATCACGCAGTAGAGGTGCGTCCACGTGAAAGGACCGAAGAGCCGCGGCACGTGCGTCGGGTAGCGGCTGGCCCAAAAACCGTGGACGTCCGACAGCACCAGCGCCGGCCAGGCGGTCGTCTCACGGCCGTAGCAGCACCCCGCGAGCAGACACCCCACCCGCGCCACCGCGAGGGTCAGGGGGATCATCGGGGCCACGGCGTCGAAGGTGGGAGCCAGCGGAAAACCACGGCGCCGAAGGTAGATGGCCCCGACGAGGGAGCCAGCCGCCACGAAACCCAACCAGTGGATGCCCGCCCGCCTGTGGCCCGAGCGAAGCCCCAATCACGCCCAACCCAATCAGAGCGTGCCGCTGTCCATCTCCTCCAAGATGAGCATCTGACCCGGCTCGATGATGCCGGCGGCCTCCATGGCCGCCTGGATGTCGGGCGAGTCCATGAAAGCCTGGATCTGCTCTGCGCTCTCTTGCACCGAGAGCACAGTCACGGTGTTGGGGTCATCCAGGCTGCGGAACACCTGGTACGAGATTTCGCCGGACGCCTTGCGCTGCTCGGCGTGCGCGTCATACCCCTCTTTCCACTGTTCGTAATCGTTGACCTTGAATCCTGCGTGCAGATGTGTGACCATCAGATGTACCTCCTCACATTCATCGTTCTTTGGAGACCGTGAGCACAGCTTCGCCGGAACCAGCTACCCTGCTGCTCACCATCTCCCTCCAATGTCGCTGGCTGCCGCCAACCGCCGGCCCAAGTATAGCAGAGAAGACAGATTCTTGCCACCTGTCTCTGGTCACGGTTTTCTCACGATTGTTGGAGCGCAAGACCGTGACGTATCCGTGACTGGTCACGGGGGCGTCACGGGATTGTTCGGCGACTCGCTACTCGTACACTTTCTCCTCGACCTGCTCGGCCTCCGGCGCGTCCGACGCCACGTCCCGCTTGCTCGCCTGCTCCGGCAACAGCTCTTTGTAGTACTCGTGCTGGATGATCAGGTCCATCACCTCGTTGGTGCCGGTCCAGATCATGATCAGCCGCGTGTCGCGCAGGAGCCGCTCGACCGGGTAGACGTCGGTGTAGCCAATGCCCCCCAGAATCTGCATGGCGTGGTTGACCACCTGCCAGGCGACATCGGTGGCGAACCTCTTCGCTTCGGAGACGAGCCGCCGAGAGCGACCGGGATCGTCGCCGCCGTCCACGCTGCGGGCCGCGCCGTAGACCAATCCGCGGGCGGCGTCCAGCAGCGTGATCGACTCGGCTACCTTGAAGCTGACCCCCTCGAAGCGGCGGATCTTTCTCCCGAAGGCGTGACGTTTGTCGGAGTAGCGCGTCGCCACCTCCAACGCCGCCCGCCCCATGCCGATCGCGCCAGCGGCGCTGGTCATGCGCTCCGGGATCATCATCTGGTAGAAGACCTCCGCCGCGCCGTTCTCGCGCCCGATCAAGTTCTCGGCGGGAACAACAGCGTCCCACCTGCCCACAGTCCCCGCCCTCGGCCGAGGTGCCCAGCACGGTCAGGTACATCCCCCCGGTGCCCCGGCTGGGCTCATCCAGGGTGTTGATGTCGATCGTCACCTCCTCCATCGTGTGGGACTGGCGCGCGACGAAGTCCTGCAGCTGATCGCGAATCTCGCCCTTGGACGCGAAGTAGGCCGCCTCATCTGCAATGAAACGATCCACGAAGGCCAGGGCCACCGTCAGCGTCAGGTCGCGCCCGAAGCGATAGCCCATCACCTTGATGTCCTCACCGGCCTCGGGATGGGTAGCCTTGAAGGCCGTGGAGTTCAGGTGCCGCTCCACGGCCAGCACCAGCTGCTCCGTCTCCGAGAGCGGCGCATACCCCACCCCGGCGGAGGTATCGTTGGCCCCCACCACGTCCCGTTCGAAGATATCGGTCAGCTCCGGCAAGCCCGGCTTGATCTCGTTCTGGAAGACGATGTGCTCGCTGGGATCGACGAAGCGCAGGTGACCGCGCAGCCAGATCTTGGCCGTGGCCTCCGCAATCTCGCCCACCGGGATGCGGGCGCCCTTATACTCGTAGGTGGCCCGATCGCCGAAGATGAGGCGCATCAGCTCATCGATGACACCGCCGCCCAGCGCTGACGTCGCCCCACCGGCCACCAGGAGCCCTTTGTCGATGTTGTGGTGGAGCACCTTGCCGAAGCGATCGCGGTAAGCGCGAGAGAGCTCCACACTCACCGCCTCGGCGACTGCGTCACAGATGGAGTCGGGGTGTCCCACGCCCTTCCGCTCCACCAGCTCGGTGGGTTGCTCCTCCATCGGCAGGTTCGGCACTTGCTCCACCAGGATGTTACGGGTGCCTGCACGTTCTGACACCGGTCTACCTCCCATCGTAGTGTGTTCGACAGAAGGACTGGACCCGACGAAGCGCTGCCAGGCACGCCTTCTCGTCCTCAGCATCCAACGCATCGGGGTGACACTCCACGGTGATAGCCCCTTGGTAGCCATCACGAGCCAGGGCCTGCAACAGGTCCTCCAGCCGTAGGCGGCCGTCCGGCGGGGATCGGTGCTCTCGCCCATCGTAGTTGGAGAGATGCACGTGCGCCACACGCTCCCGCAGCTCTCGATAGACGGCCAGCGGATCCAACCCCCAGGTACCCAGGTGCGTCGTATCCAACGTCAGATGTGGAAAGCGCTCCATCTCGGCCGGGCTGTTGAACCAGCGTGGATTGACGGTCAGCCCCAAGAATCGCTTGGCTGGCATGTTCTCTACAGCGAGCACCACACCCGTCTCTCGCTCCATGGCCGCCACCCCCTCCTTGATGAAGCCGTAGAACCGTCCACAGCGGGGGATGGGCAGGGGCAGCCGGAAGCGCCATGGACGATGGGCGTGCAGCTCCCCACTGACGGTGTGAACTCGGAAGGGCAGGTGAACCACCACCACGGAGACGTGCAGCTCCTGAGCCAGGCTCACTGTGTGACGAAGGCGCCCCAGTTGATCATCGGGCCAGCCGGCCACCCGGCTGGCAAACGGGCTGTGCAACGCGACGATGGGCAGCCCGTGTTCGGCGGAGAGCCGCTGCAGGTAGTCCGGCTGCCGCGTGTCCCAGCGGTCATCCACCAGCACCTCAATCCCGTCGAACCCCGCTTCCGCGGCCAGCTCGAAGACGCGAGCGAGGCCGTAGCTGTAGAGGGACCCGGTGGAGAGCGCGATCATGTCGCGTGGGCGGAGCTGAGCTCCAGCCCCTCAAGCTCCATCACGAGGCTCTCCAGCACGTCGAACCCGCTCTGCCAGAAATCGGGCGACGCCATGTTGAAACCGGCCTCGCTGATGATCTCCTCCGGGCTCCGCGAGCCGCCGTAGGCCAGGATCTCCAGGAAGCGCGGCACGAACGACTCCCCCTCCTCCCGGTATCGCTGATAGAGGGCCAGCACCAGCAGGTGGCCGAAGCTGTAGGCGTAGCAGTAGAACGGCGTGTGGTAAAGGTGCGGGATGGCCGTCCACTCCCAGCGGAAGTCATCGCTGACGTCGACCGCGTCGCCGAACTGATCCTCCAGGTTCTCCAGGTAAAGAGCGCATAACTCGTCGACCATGACGCCATCGACCGCCTCGCGATGCGCCTCCTTCTCGAAGAGCACGAAGTACGCCTGGCGCGCGACGGTGGCGTAGGCGTCGTCCAGCACCGTCGCCAGCAGCTGGCGCCGCACGTCGGGGTCCTTCTCCTCTCGCAGCAGTCGGTCGGTGAGCAACATCTCCGAGAAGACCGAGGCGGTCTCCGCCATGGGGAGCGCGGCGTGGAAGGTGAGGACAGAGTGGTCCTCGGCCATCATCGCGTGGACCGCGTGCCCCAGCTCGTGCGCCAGCGTGGTCACGTCAGAGATCTTGCCGACGTAGTTGACCAGCACCCAGGGCGTCACCCCCGGCAGCATCCCGGCGCAGAATGCCCCGCCGCGCTTGCCCAGGCGAATCTCGGAATCGAGGTGCTGATCGGCGAAGACGCGCTGCGCGTGCTCCGCCAGATCCCCAGAGAAGTTGCCCAGGCTGTCGAGGACCATGTCCGCGGCCTCGGGGAAGGGATAGGTCTTCTCCGCAGCGCCTAACGGCGCGTAGACGTCGTAGCGGCGCAGCTTGTCCTGGCCCAGCTGATCGGCCTTGAAGCGGAAGTAGCGGTGGAACAGCGACACGTTCTCGCGGCAGACGTCCAGCAGGGTCTCGACCACCGGGTCTGGGACATCGTTCGCCAGATTGCGCAGGGCAATCGGCGACTCAAATCCGCGTAAGTTCACGTTTTCGTTCGCCCAATCGCGCATGCGATGGCTGTAGATCTGGCCCAGCACCGTGGCCTGACCGCTGTAGACGTCGTACAGCTCCTGATACGCTGCAGCGCGCCTATCGGCCGAGGGGTCGCGGAAGTAGGCGGACAGCTCGGCCCGGGTCATCTCCTTCAGCTCACCCTCCACCTCCAGCCCGAACGTCAGACGATTGGTGATCATCTCGTAGAGGTTCACCAGGGCGTCCACGCCGTTGACGTCCTTGAGATTGATGATCTGCTCCTCGGACTCCGAGAGCGTGTAGGGGCGGAAGCGGCGGAGCGTCTCCAGGTAATAAGCATAATCGCCGCTCTCGGCCAGCAGCCGCTGGGCCGCCTCCTCCTCCAGACCCTTCCACCACAGCTCGAAGAAGAGCAGGCGGTTCCGAACGTCAGTGGTGAGCTGCTCCATCCTGCCCATGAAGGCCAGGGCATCCTGCGACTGCGTGTCCTCCGCGAACCAGAGACGGGCGTAGCCCATCAACCGGGTCCCGTTGGTGCGGATCGACTCCATGAGCTCCATTAGCTCCAGAAACGCCTCGCTGCCTATCTCGGGCGAGAGGTGCTCACGCTCGCCCTCCAGGGCCTGAACCTGGTCCTCCAGCTCCGTCAGGAGCTGCTCGAACGCTTCCCCTTCGTGCGCCGGCAGAAGATCCTCAAGGGACCAACCCGTCTGACTGAAACCAAGTTCCTCCATGATACCGATATCTCCTCTCTGTGTCTCTATGTAACGGTTATTACCCCTGCGTAACCATTCACCTCATATTGCCCATGCTCTAGCCGGATTCGCAATCCGATAGCCTTCCCCACCCCCGCTCCAGTCAGATTCTATTTTGGGGCATATGGCACCTGTGTGGCCGATGAGCTGGAAGCGGTAGC
>CAZNRX010000007.1:0-89430 GCA_964575455.1 uncultured Anaerolineales bacterium
TTGACACGGCTCATGCTGCCCTCGAAACTATCTGCTCACAAAACTAAAGTGTTACTGGATTGGAAACCGAGACGATTTAGGACAGTGTTGGCGGCCTGGTGGAGGACTGCCGGGTGGAGGACCATCTTGGCACTCAATGTGCTGCTGATGGCTGGGATTCTGGGGGCGGTTCTTGTCAGGCCGACGTATGGCCGCTGGGAGATCCCGGCTGTGATCAGCCCGACTGAGACGCCGGACCAGTCATCCAGCGAAGGGGCGAGCCAGGTCGATCCGACGAGAACCCCGACGCCCACACCGGTGGTTCTTCCCGATGAGGCCGACGTGCCTATCCTGATGTATCACTACGTCTCCGAGCTCCCACCCGATGCTGACGTCTATCGCCGAGATCTAACGGTCTCCCCGGAGGCCTTCGAGGCTCAGCTCCAGTACCTGGATGACGCGGGCTATCATCCCATCACGCTCACCGACCTGTATCTCTACCTGACCGAGGGGTACCCGCTACCAGAGAAGCCCGTCGTCCTCACGTTCGACGACGGCTATCGCGACGCTTACGAGGTGGTGTTCCCCAGGCTGCTGGATCACGGTTTTCCCGGCACGTTCTTTGTGCTGGCGACCCCTGCCCACTATGAGAGTGAAGCGTACATGACGTGGGCACAGATGAAGGAGATGTCGGACGCGGGTATGGCCATCCAGGCCCACGGACGGGATCACGTGGACCTGCGAGGGCGCTCCTATGACTACCTCGTCTATCAGATTCTGGGCATCAAGGAGGCGATTGAGCATCACACGGGTCGTTTCCCGCGCTTCTTCTGCTATCCATCAGGGCGCTGGGACGCCAACGTGATTGAGGTGCTCGAGTCGGCCGGCTACTGGGGAGCGGTCACGACCGAATGGGGAAGCGTGCACACGCGCGAAGGCCGCTTCGAGATGGCCCGCTTGCGAATCCATGGAGGGGAGAGTCTGGAGAGCTTCATCGCAAAGCTTGAAGGGGAGTAGGCAGATGGCGGCCAGGGTGGCCACCAGGTTTGGCTAGGCTGGGACGTCTGGCTTGAGCGAGATCGCGAACAGTCCCAAATGACTTTTCGAGAATGAGAACACCGCGGTAATCCGCGGCGTTCTCGCTTGACTGGACTGTTGGAGGGTGCTCCGCCCCTCTAACGCTCAGGTCCGCAAACGACGATGATCTGGCCCTCTCTGTCGGTGTGAACCTCGTGCCTCTCTTCCTGAGCCCTCAAGATGATGCGGTAGCCTGGCGTGATGACCTGGGCGTATGACTGGCCCGGCTCGGGGCAACCTAGGCTGGCGTCTGACCATTCGACGGGCTCGACGGCGGTGACCTCGATGTCGTCCGACGCGACGCCTAGCTCTTGGGCCAGGTGTGCTTTTGCAGCTACCACGACCGGATCCGTCCTCCCGGATGGAGGTTCAAGTGGACTGGATTCTGGGTCGGGAAGCGGGCTCGTTTGCTCCGGTAGAGCGGGCGTCGGTGTTGGGGGAGGTGACAGGGGGCTCTCCCCCACTGAAGGCTCCGGCGATGGGGTGCTGGCATCAGCCCCAGGGGTTGGCGATTGGGGCCCCACGGGCTTGGGGGCCTTAGCGGCCCTACTGCAGGCTACCAGCGACAGTACAAGCAAAGACGACACTGTGATCGATCTGATGTTCATCGTTTCTCCTTCCTTCCTTTCTGTCCGATGATGCAGCACGTCAGATGCTGCTTGTGACACACACGATACATAGACGAGATCGGGGAGGGAATTGTTCCACAACCAAGAAGGCCGAGAGTGGGTCGTCCCTCGGCCTTCTGATCCTGAGGTGAGAGCAAATATGAGGCGACGGGCGATGTCGCCTGGGCGCCGGGCCGACGCGGTCACTGGCGGATCACGGACCCGCCGGGAGCTAGGGGTGGTGCGGCCGGACCTCGTGGAGCAGGGCTCTTGTCGCACGGCGCGCCGGGTGAGGAGGCCCATCCAGGCTCGAGCAGGTTAGGCGATGATAACACGCCTGTTAGGTCTCGAACACCTCCGGATTAACCACCCTCGACGGCAGCTGCCCGTCCAGGAACCTCTGTACGTCATCAATGATCATGGCGCTTTGATGGATCTTCACGTCGTGGGCGGCGCCAGCTATGTGGGGCGTTAGAACCACATTGTCCAGCTCCAGCCACCGACTGTCCGCCGGCAGCGGCTCTTGCCAGAAGACGTCAAGCGCTGCCCCACCCAGTCCCCCGTTCTGAAGGGCCTCGAACAGGGCCTCCTCGTCGACCACTGCAGCACGGGCGGTGTTGATCAAGAAGGCGCCAGGTTTCATCTTCGCTATCTCCGCGGCGCCTATCATCTCTTTTGTCTCCTTCGTCGCAGGCACGTGGAGCGAGACGAAGTCACTACGTCTAAGAAGGCTCTCCAGGGCGACCATCTCCACCAGGCCATCGAGCTCCTCAGTGTCGGCATAGGGATCGTAGGCCAGCACGTCCATCTGCAGTGCCTGGAGGCGGCTGGCCAGCGCCCTACCTATCTGCCCACAGCCCACCAGCCCCACGGACCTGCCGCTGAGCTCTGGACCCCGAAAATGGAAGTAGGGGATCTTCCCCTCCACGTGCCACCCGGTGGTGCGGAGATGCCTATCAGCCTCACATATGCTGCGTCCGATCGCCAGGATCAGACCCAGCGTGAAATCCGCCACTGACTCGGTGTTGCGACCCGGCGCGTGGAGCACTGGAATGCCTCTCAGTGTGGCCTCTGCTACGTCCACGTTGGAGGGATTGCCGCGGCAGGCCGCAATCAGCTCTAACTCCTTGGCGGCATCCATCACAGATGCCGTAACCTGCTCCACCTCGACCACCAACAAGGAGACATCTCGGATGAGCTCTTGCAGGCGCTCCTCCGACAGAGCATGATGGGTCTGTCCCCACCCCGCAAGCTCAACCACGTACCCCAGGGATTCGAGAAGCGGAACAGCCTGGGTGTCGAACTCTGCCAGAACGAGCGCTTTCCTCGTCAACTGTCCCCTCCCTCGCCGCCAAAGTGCTCTTGCATGCCATCGAAGACACGACGATATGCCCTGTAGTGTGGTTCGTAAGCCATCGCTCGCCCCGGATCGGCCTCATAGCGGGTCGTATCCGGCACCGCGAGCTGGCCTCCGTCCTGGCGACTCCTGAGGACCAGCCGCGCTCCGGCCACCGCAGCAGGCTCTGGCACGTCCGGCACCTCAATGGCGCGCCCCAGGACATCGGTCATCATCTGGGCCCACAAGGGCACAGACGCACAGCCCCCTGTGAACAGGATGCGGTCGAACGGATGCGGAGCGACCCTCTCCAGATGCTCCAGGTTACCTCGCACACCGTAGCAGACGCCCTCCAAGACGGACCGAGCCAGGTGGCCCAGGCTGTGACTGACGTCGAAGTTGAAGAGAACGTAGGGGGCTTTGTCGCGCCAGGTGTCGACGGACCAGCGGGGGTTTGCCGCCACGGCTAGCAATCCGTCGCACCCGATGGGGGCGGCCGAAGCGGCTGCGTTAAGCTCATCGTACGGTACGGAGCCCGCCGCCCCTGTACCGGCATCCCCATGCGCCTCCAGCAGCAGCCTGCCCAACCATTCGTAGACCATGCCCGTGTGTCCGGCGTTCATCTCCGCCGTCCAACGGTCGGGAAGCAGGTGCGTGCTGACCCACGCATAGCGTTCTGGATCCACCACGGGGACGTCGGTGGTCAGCATCAGGGGCGCGGTTGAGCCCCCCACGATCACGACGTCGCCGGGTCGGGTGGCCCCGACACCCAGACTCGCGAACTGCGTGTCCCCTCCCCCAACGTGGACCGGCGTTCCCGGCAGAAGCCCCGTAGCGCACGCCACGTCCTCCTGCAGGCCACCCAGCACGTGACCGGCCTCGTGCACCGGGGGCAGGATGTCAGTGGGCAGCCCGAGTTCGTGCATCAAGCTATCGCTCCAGCCTCTTCGGCCGACATCTGCCATCTGCGCCGAGCAGACCATGGTGGCATTCGTGCCAAACTCACCACACAGACGATACAGCACCCAGTCGTGGATGAAGAGCATCGTCCCGACGCGATCCCAGACCGCGGGCCTCTCGGACCGGAACCAAAGCAGTTTAGGAAGGGTCAACTCCGGCGCCGACCAGTGCCCCGATACATCATAGAGCTCCTCCACGCCGCAGACGGCGTCGACCACGTAGGTGTACCCGGCGCCGCGCCGGTCGTAGTTGAGGACCCCAGGCCCCAGAGGATGCCCATCGGCGTCCAGGAGAACGAAACCCTGGCGAAGGCTCGTGGCAGTGATCCCCAGGTAGTCGTCAGCGGGCCGCCCGACGGTCTCCACGACCTCCCGGACCGCGCTGACGATTCCCTCCCACCATTCCTCCGGTACGAACTCGGCTCGGTGCAGGGCTGGGTGGCGGACCCTGGAGGGACGGGCAGCGACACCGAGCGTGCAGCCTTCCCGCACCGAGAAGACGCAGGCTCGCATGCTCCCCGTACCGGCATCGATTACCAAGACCAGGTCTGACATGGGCGACGTCGTCGTGGCTGGCGCCTCCATCACGGTATCAGGACCGTCTTGATGGAGGTGACGCCCTCACCACTCTTGACGGCGATGGCCTCTCTAAACTCGGACAGCAGGAACGTGTGGGTCGCCATAACGCTGGCATCGATCCGCTTCTCCTTCAGGAGCCTAATCGCCGTCGGGTAGCTGTGCGGGCTCAGGTGCCCTCCCTTCACCGTCAACTCCTTGAACTCACTGATCTGGTTGAAGTCGACCGTCGCCTCGCGACCGTAGACGCCAAAGATGACCAGCCGTCCGCCCTTGCGCAGAAGACCAAGCCCGGTGCGGATCGACGCTGGGCTGCCGGAGGCTTCGATGTACACGTCGCAGCCGCGTCCGTCGGTGAGGCGATCGATCTCGGCCTGCACGTCATCCTCAATCGGGTCTAGGGCACGGTCGGCGCCCAGCTGATGAGCGACATCGAGCAAGTCGGCATCGAGGTCAAGACCGATCAAGTGGCGGGGGTGCTTCAGGCGCGTCACCTGAAGCATCCCCATACCAATGGCTCCCAGTCCCCCGATCACGACGGTGTCGCGCAGCCCAATATCGCCCAGCTCGACGCCATGGATGGAGCAAGCGAGAGGCTCGACGAGAGCTGCCTCCACTGCAGAGAGCTCCTCCGGCACCCGATGGACAATGGCACCTCGTGGAATCCGCAGATACTCAGCCCAGGCCCCCACGCAGGTGTCAGGCCGGTCGCATAAGTGGTAGAGCCCACGCTCGCAGAACCAGCACGTGCGGCACGGGACGATGATCTCTGCCGTGACACGGTCGTCAAGTCGGTACCCGCGGGCCTCCGCCCCCTCACCCAGCTCTGTGATCCTCCCTACGTACTCGTGTCCGGGTATGTACCTGTCGGGAAGCTCCCAGGGATGGTCCCCACTGAAGATCTTCCGGTCAGCGGCGCAGATGCCAGCGGCTTCGATCTGAATGACCAGGTCACCTGGTCCGGCGCGAGGTCTTTCGATTGTCTCGTAGTGGAAGTCATGGCCGTTGTGGACCACCACTGCCTTCATGCTCGCCATAGCAGCCTCCTCACTCATCAGCGTTCTCATCCCCTGTCGCCGCTTCAGCGCGCTCGATCACGGCGGTGGCGGTGGGCGCATCGGTGATGAGCACATCCAGGCATGACGTCCGCAAGGCGCCCAGGATAGCCTCCGTCTTCTCCAGCCCGCCGGCGACGGCCACGGTCATAGGCACCCCACGCAGATGGTCCATGCTAAGGGCAACCAGCCGATCATCCACAGCGCACGTGACAGGCTGTCCGTCAAGATCGTAGAAGTGACCGATAATGTCCCCCACGGCACCTGCTTCGCGCAGCGTGTCGATCTCCTCAGTATTGCAGTTCCCCAGCTGTAGGAGCAGCATGTCCGGGCCCACGTCCCCGATGCCGATCATCGCCACGTCCGATTCCGCCGCTTCCTGCAAGGCCCCCGCTATTTGCGGGTCATTTGCCAACGTGTCTCGCATCTCCGCTGTATCGGTCACGACGGGCGCGAAGACGTGCCGGGTGCGCCCACCACACGCCTTCGCTAGACTCCAGCTCACGTTGTAGGTGTCGAAGCCGAGATCGGTCTGACCGGCCCCACCGACCATCTCCTGAAAGATGCAGCCCTCCTTGTGTCCGTCCACCTCCAGGAAGGGTGGTATCTGGGCCAGGGTTCGGCCCATCCCGAGACCGATTCTGACGTTTGGCCGGATCAGATCCTGCAGAAACGTGGCGCCCGCCTTGCCCAGAGAGCGCCTAAGGCCCTCCCCCTCGTCCTCGGTGGGAACGATGAAAGCATCGCTCAGGCCGAACCCATCACAGAGTCGCTGCTCGAGCCGCAGGTGGCCCGTGGGTTTCGTGATGCGGAATTCGACGACGCCCGTCTCGCGCGCCTCCTTGAGGAGACGCGTCACCTTCACGCGCGAGAGATGGAGCCGCTCCGCTGTCTCCTTTTGTGTCAGGCCTTCGACATAGTAGAGCCAGGCAGCGCGGACGAGCACTTCCTCTTCACTGATACCTTTCACGCTCCGCTCCTTTGAACGATACGTCCCTCGCATCCGCCCGACAGCCATTGGCCGTTGGCAAGACTAACAGCCTCTCCCGCGTCCAGATCTTACACTGCGCCACTGTGATTCCCCGCATTGCGTGCCTTCAGCGCCCCCCACACCAGGCCATATTCACCGTCGATTGACGGCCTCTCGAGCCCAGGCGTCGTGCAGGATGGCGTAGAACTGATCCACGTTGAGGATTCGGGTAGGGAGATTGACGACGGCACCGTCATCCGCCTCGCTGTGGACGATCGTCCCGGACGCCAGATCTGACAGCGCGGTCGAGACTCGCATGGGATGCTCGTCGAACAGGCTGCCGAAGGAGACATAGACCGCTGGCAGCAGGTCCCAGAGGTACTCGCTTGGCCCCAGCCCCTCAGCCACGCGCCAAAACAGGTAGTCACGGAGCATAGCATAGGTCTTGCTGCGGTCATACTGCTCGATGATCGGCAGCTGGCGCAGGTTGAAGGGCACTTGCAGGCAGATCTGCGCCGTCATGAGCGTCACGGGACAAGAGGCACGCAGCACCCGTTGTGCCGCGATGGGATCCGACGAGAGATTGAGCTCGCCAACCCTCTCCCAACCCGGTGCGTCCAGGGCGCCCGTATAGCCCCCCATGATCACGATCTCCTCGAGGTGATCGAAGAACTGCGGGTCTTGCTCCGCAGCTGCTCTCAGATTGTTCAGCGGACCGAGGGCCAGGACTGTGATCTCGCCTGGATGAGCGGCTGCGGTCTCGACGAGGAACCGTGAGGCGTCTGTCTGCATCTCCCCAGCCTCATTGGCCCCTCGGTGCAGGGGAAGCGCCTGTCCAATACACTCCAGGAGCCGCTTCGTCGCCCCATAGGTCTGCTCTCCGGTGCTGTTGCCAAACACAGTGGTGACGCCCAGTACGTCGATGTCCGGGCGGCCGAAGAGATACAGAAGCGCCTGCCCATCATCGACAGGCTTCCCAGGCATGCCCATGGTGTTGTCACAGTCGCAGATCACGCGTCTTTTCATCGATGAGCACCCATTATCTCGGTAGGGCAGCAGCGGGCACGAAGCATCAGACCCTCACACCTCCACCTGGTCCCAGGCCTGGAAGAGCACCTGCATGAAGCGTTCCCGATCAACTATAGTGCTGGGCATGTTGACGCGGCTTCCCTCTCCCTGCTCTCCGATTACCAGCGTGCCGGTCTGGAGGTCCTCGACGGTGGAAGTTATACAAACCGGGTTCTCGTCGAACAGTTCCGGGTGGGAGAAGTAGACCGCGGGCAGCAAGTCCCAGAGATAGAAGACCGAGAGGCCACACGCCGCCTCCATCGCCTCCAGCCATTGGCGCAGGATCTGCAACGTTTCGGCGCGCCAATGACTCAGCTTCGACAGATGCTCTTCCTGGAAGGGCGCCTGGAGGCAAGTATGCGCGTTCATGACCGTGACAGGGCAAGGGGCGTGCAGGACATCGAAGGCCGCCCTGGGATCCGAGGCCAGGTTCAGCTCATCCACCTCTCGCTTACCCACACGCAGCGGCCGGAGATAGCCCCCCATCAGCGCTATCTCTTTCACCTGCTTGAAGAAGTCAGCATTGACCTGCGCTGCCCCGCGTAGGTTGCCCACCGGCCCAATGGCCAGCACACTGATCTCTCCTGGATGGGCGGCCACGGTCTCGGCCAGGAAATGGGCCGCTGGCGTCGGTGCCTGGTCCGCCTCACCCGCACCTCTGTATAGCGGTATGTCCTCCCGACCGACGTCCTCCAGCAAGGCCTCGGTGACGGGATGCACCTCGTCGATGGTCCCGTTGCCGAAGGTGGTGGTGATGCCCACCACCTCGATATCGGGACAGCCCAGCAGGTAGAGGAGCGTCAGGCCATCGTCTACCTCGCGATACGAAATGCCCATCGTGTTGTCACAGTCTAGAATCACGCGATGTGTCATTGGTCCTACCTCCCCGACGTCCTTTTCTGATGCGCTATGACTTGTACGGCGCCAGCAAGCAGTCCACCTGGGCCACGGTCTGGCGCAGGCTGCGCTGCCTTTCCCGCACCACTTCCGCGAGACCGAGCGACAACGCCTCGATTGAGGGTTCTGGATTCGCTCGCTCGACCGTTTCTCGCCACTGGGACGGAATGGCGTCTGTCCCGTGCAATGCCCCGGCGATGGCTCCACCCACGCTGGCGTAGCTGTCGTTATCGCGCCCGTAGTTGACGCACCCAAGGAGCGTTTGCGAGATATCTCCATCTGCCGCGACCAGCATGCCCAGGGCCACCGCCAGGGTCTGGGCGGCTTCTGAACCCAGGGGGCTCACCTGGAGGGCCTCGTAGTAGTCCGGTCTGAGACTGAACACGTCGTCGTGACGCTGGGCTATGTCGACCGCCTTCCGCACGAGTCTCTCGTTGACCTGAAAGACGTGCTCGTACCAGTGCCAGCGTCGTGTCAGCTCGCCCTCCACGCGGTGAGCCTCGGACGCGGTCATCACGTCCTCCACTACCGACTCGACAGTTGCTTCTGGAGACGTGGCTGCCGAGACCGCTGCGGCGGCCATGGCTGCCGAGTACTTGGCGTACCCATCGCTGATGAAGTCAACGTCGTAGGAGAGCGCAAAGGCACGCTCCGGATCGCTCGGGCAGATGAGGCCTAGCGGGGCGTTCATCATGATGAAACCGTTGGTCGGTTGACCACCCCAGATCAGCTTATCCTCCCCGTAGATGCCGGCCAGGACGTACTCCTCCAGGAAGCCGCGCTCCAGGTCAGTCTCGGCGGCGTAGTACGCGTCGATGCAGGCTTTGACCAGATCGCCCCGTCGGGGCAGTCCCTCACAGTTGAGGATGGCCCGACACAGGATGTGCTTGAGCCGCGTGTCGTCCGTGTAGCTGCCGGCCTCGGTCGAGAAATGCGAGTGGTAGTCGGGTGCATCCGCATACGGCAGGAGCTCGTCCACAACCCCGTGCTGCTCGACGATTTCCTCGTAGTGCCAGCCTTCCACGGGGCCGCCCATGGCATCGCCAATGGCGCCGGCTAGCATGGCGGCGTGGGTCTTGTCGAAAAGGATGGTCTGCTCCAAGTTGTCCGGATCCATGTCGATCTTCACTCCATACTACTTGTAAGAGCCAAATGCTCTTCCGACCTCGGCCATGACCTGCAGGCTCTCGACAGGCGTGTCGTGGTACATCTCGTCGCCGGTCATCAAGATGTACCCGCCGCCCACCTTGCCTGTCAAGACCGTCTTCTTGACCACTATGGCTATCTCCTCGGTCGTCCCTTTGCGGAGTAGGTGGACCTGGTCGATGTTCCCGAGCACCACGCCCGAGTCTCCCAGGACGCGCTTGACGGTGCCGATATCCCCGTCCCCCATGGGCGGCGATGGGAAGGTCTCGAAGGCGTCGCTGCCTAACTCTGTGTACAGGCCGAGCAGGTTGCTGCTGTAGCCGCAGTTGTGATAGACGGCGCGAAGCCCGCGCTTGTGAAGCTCCTGTATGTAGCGGCGATCGTAGGGCAGGACGTTCTCCCGATAGAAGTCCGGTCCGACGAAGTTGCCCTGGGCCATCAGCCCGCCGATCTGACAGAGGTCTGGCTTGAGCCCCTCCAGTGCGTCGAGCAACGGCGTCTCGTAGATGATGGCCCAGTTCAGCAAGCGCTCGTAGAGCGTGGGCCTCTCTAGGGCGTCCATGGTGAGCTGGGCCAGACCTCGCAGGTAGAGGGCTGCCCCCGTATGGGCGGCTCCGCCACCGTACGTGACCACGATTCCGTCATCCCCGATCAGTTCCAGGGCTCGCTCCAGCGGTTTCGTGTCGACGGGTGGCCTAACCACGCGGTATCGTTCCATCAGGCGCAGGTCATCCTCTGTGCTGACCAGGTGCTCGTCCGTATGGCGGAAGAACCGACCCGGTTGCGACTCCTTCACGACGACCACTTCGCGCAGCTCACCCTCGGGCGTCTCGATTGTCTTGACTCGCCTCTGCGCGCCGTCCAGGTCGCGGATTCGCGTCGTGAGCCGCCACTGGTCGGTCTGCCAGGTTGTCACCTCGTCCAGGTAGACGCGCAGGATGGTGTCGAAGCCAAGGGCCTTGGACACTCGGATCGTCTCGGCAAGGGTATCGAAGTCGGTGTGGCCCAGATACCCCTGCAGGAAGGCCGGGTCGATCCAGGCCACCACGGGCACCCGGTCCGGTATGCTGCCTTCCAGCACGTTCAACAGACGCTGCCTCGAATCCATGCGTCTCCTAGTGGCGCCGCGAGACCGGAGGGCGGATGACCGCCCTCTCCCCGCGGGCGTTGGGCGAGACGGCGCCAGACCAACCCCGGTCGCAGACTGGGCATCTCACTCGCGTGGCATCAACCAGATGTTATCCCGGGGGAGGGTCAGCGAGACCGTGTCATCCTGGCACAGACGCTTGGCCCAGGACGCGTCGGCCTCAACCTCAAACGACCACGCCTCCCTCCGCGCCGTGAGACGGGTGCACGTACCCAGGTAGATGCAGGTGTCGATCTTGGCCTCGATGGTGTTTTCCGCCCCCTCCTCGCCGATCCGTAGGTTCTCGGGACGCACCGTCAGGATCACGGGGCCGTCTTCGATGTCCTGCTGGTTCACGTTGAAGACACCCAGCGGCGTCTTGACCTCCCGTCCCTGCTTCAGGCCTTCCAGGAAGTTGACCGCGCCGAAGAAGTGAGCGATCTCCTCGTTGGCCGGGCGCTCGTAGAAGGCGCTCGGCTCAGCGAACTGCTGGAGCTCGCCCTCGAAGATCAGGGCGACCTGGTCAGCCAACATGACCGCCTCCTCCTGGTCGTGGGTCACGAACACCATGGTGATGTCGAACTCGCTCTGGATGCCGAGGATGAGATCGCGCATCTCATCACGCAGGTGGGCGTCGAGGTTGCTGATCGGCTCGTCGAGCAGCAGGACCTTGGGCTCGATGATCAGCGCGCGCGCCAGGGCCACCCGCTGCTGCTGACCCCCGGAGAGCTGGCTGGGGCCGCGATCCTGGTAGCCGGGCAGGCGGACAAGATCGAGCATATCGGCCACCTTCTCGTCGATGGTCGCCTTGTCCACGTGGCGCATGCGGAGGCCGAAGCCGACATTATCGCCGACCGACATGTAGGGGAAAAGCAGGTACTGCTGGAACACCATCGCAGCACCGCGCTTCTCGGCCGGGACGTCCAGCACCGATCGACCGTCGAACGTGATGTCGCCCTCCGTCGGCCACAGCAGTCCGGCGATCATCTTCAGGGTCGTCGTCTTGCCGCAGCCGGAGGGTCCCAGAAAGGCCGTGATCCTGCCCGACTCTATCGTCAGATCGAGATCGTTGACGGCCATGACCTCATCCTCGCCCTGGAAGACCTTCTTGAGCCCGTGCAGACCTACCTCAGTCATGCCTCTACGCCTCCTATTGCAACGCTCTCGCCCGTCAGGTAGCGAGAGCTGACGATCAAGTATAGAACCGACGGTGCGATGAAGATCAAGCACAGTACCGCTGTGAAGGGATGCTTTCTCGCTCCGGCAAACGTGAACAGCAGCAGGGGCACCGTCAGCACCCTCCCGCCGCTGATGAGAAGCGTGGTGATGTACTGACCCCACGAGATGATGAAGGCGAACAGCCCGGCCACAACGATGCCGGGCAGGATCGTGGGGAGCGTCACGTGGAGGAACGTGCGCACGGGGCCCGCCCCCAGCGTCCTGGCCTGCTCCTCGTACTCGGGGTCGTAGTTGGCGAAGACGCTGGCCATCACGGTGGTGACGTAGGGCGTGATGGGGATCAGATGGGCCAGCACCACGCCGACCATCGTCCCGGACAGTCCCAGCTTGATAAAGATCACATGAATGCCCATGAGGGACGTCATCGCGGGGACGATGGAGGGGGCCAGGATCAGGAACTCCACGAGTCGCTTACCGCGGAAGTTGTGAAGTCCGAGCGCCCGTCCCGCCGGCACGCCGATGATCAGCGAAAGTAGGGTGGCAGCCAGCGCGATGATGCCCCCTGCTCGCGCCGCCTCACCGGCGCGAGAAGCCGGGGAGAGCACGTATCGCCAGGCGTGCAGGCTCCACTCGGGCGGAGCCAGTTTGGGGTAGAACCAACGGTTGGTAAACGCCCAAAGGACGATCGGAAGCAGCGGCAGCAGGATGCTCACCACGATGCCCGCCATCACCAGATAGCTCACCACGCGGAGAGGGTCGCTCCGTCCTGGTCGGGCCGCATCCCCACCACCCCTCACGCGTCTGAGGATTCCCTCGTATGCTCTATTCGCCATACCACTCCCCCTGTTACACCAATATGCGCCGAGAAGCCAGCAGCCGTTCGTGTTCGCTTCACGCTATTCCTGTCGGACGCGGGCCGCCAGCCGCATGTAGAACCAGACCAGGATGGTGACCAGCACGGCCATAACCGTGGCCATCGCCATGGCCTCCTTTCGGAAGCCCAGATCGACGTTCGTGTAGTACTCGAAAGCCAGGACCGCCAATGCCTTGGGATGGGACGCGCCTAACAGGAACGGGATGGCATAGGAGCTGAACACGGCGGCGAAGACCAGAATCGCGCCGCGCAGGAGTCCCGGCATGATAAGCGGAAGAAGCACGTGCCGCACGCGCTGCCACCGGTTGGCGCCCAGCGTGCGCGCCAAATCCTCATAGTCCTCGCCGACGGACTGCAGGGTGGCCAACAGGATGATGCCCGTGAACGAGACGCCCTTCCAGACGTAGACGAGGATGACGGAGATCAGGTTCTTGTCGTACACCAGCGCCGGGAAGCTCGTGGGGTCCTGTGCTAGTCCGACCTGATACGCCAGCCGCGAGAGCAGACCGGCCCGTGAGAGCAAGAAGATGGCGGCAATGGCGCCCATCACGTGTGGGATGGGGATGTTGAGCTGGAAGATGAAGGTGACGACCTTCTTCCCCCACAGGGACTGTCGCAGCACCAGGGCGCAGATCACGGCCAGAACCGACATCAGCACCGTGGTGGAGATCGACACCCGGAGCGTCAAGAGGAGCGCGCCGACGAACCTTTCGTCCGTCAGGACGTTGACGTAGTGCTGCAGGTTCACCCCGTAGTCCCCGGCCAGCGGCTCCATCCCGAAGCTCTGCAAAACGCCGAGGACCAGCCCGCCCATGAACAACACGAGGATGACCGCCAGCGCACCGGACAGCATCAGGGGCACCTGGAGTCGTCTATAGAGCCTGGTTGTGGTCAGCCGAGAAAGCATATGTGGCCCTCCCTGAGGATGGCGCGACACGGGGCTCTCTGATGCCCGTGTCGCGCGCTCTCTTTAAGCCGTGGCTAGTCGAGCTGGACGTTCTCCTCCCAGCCTTCCTCGATGGCGGTCAGCCAGTCAGCCTGGAGCTCCGGCAGCTTGAATTCCGCTCTTACGTCCGGCGGCAGCGTGTAGGGTCCTAGCTGATCCGCAAAGGCCTGGTACCGCTCCTGGTACTCCGGGGGGAGCGAGTCGAGGTCGACCGGCGGGAAGGTGTCCTGCACCTCCAGCCGGAAGTAGAACTGGGCCTCGAGCCCCGTGATGTAGTTGGCCGTGACCACCGCGGCTGCCGGATGGGCGGCGTTGTAGGCGACGGCGATGTAGTTGGTGTTGCCGATCATCCCGCTCTTCAGCATGTGGGGACGGGCCGTCTCTGGCAGCGTGCCCTCGTCCACCAGGGATTTGATGCCGGAGCCGCCGTAGCTGATGTACATGTCGATCTGAGCATTGGCGAATAGATCCTGCAGCTCGGCGCTGCCAGTGGGGTAGGTGGTTCCCTCTCGCCACAGCGAGGGCTCGAGCTCGTTGAGCAGATCCCAACACGCCTGGAACTCCTCCTCGAACAGCTCCTGGTCGAAGGGGCCAAGGAACTGCTCGTAGCCACCGGTGGCGTGGTAGCAGAAGTGCCGCACGTTCAGGCTTCCCGTGAAGTCGGGCGGCGCGGGGTAGGTGAACCGTCCTGGGTTGTCCTTGATCCATTGGATCAGGGCCGCCATGTCCTCCGGGGGCTCCGGCATTCTGGCGCTGTCGTATACCATGGCGCTCTGCGCCGAGCCCCACGGCATCTCGTAGCCCTCAACCGGGTAGCCGAAGTCGTTGGCTATGGCGGGATCGCTCCAATCGTAGTACTGGCCTGAGGGCACCGACTCCGCCCAGGGTCCGTAGAGCAGATCGGCCTCCTTCATGGTGCGGAAGTTCTCGCCGTTGATCCACATGATGTCGACGGCGCCGCCGGTGTCCTTCCCGGCTGCCTTCTCGTCCCGCACCTGGTTGATGAACTCGGTGGGTCCGGCCACCGGCACCTGCTTCATCGTGATGTTGTAGTTCTCCTTGAGCTTATCGGCCAGCCAGCCGTTGACCCATTCGTTGTAGACTGAGCTACCGCCCCACATCCAGAAGGTGACCTCCTGGCCGTTGGCCTGGGCGACGATCTCCTCCCAGGTCATGCCGTCGAGGGGCGCCGGCAGGCCCAGCGTCTCTGGGGCCTCCGTGGGCTCCTCCGTCGGAGGTTCTGTCGGCACCTCGGTCGGTTCGGGGGTCGGACCGGCGCAGGCCCCCATGACCAGGGCGACGACGATCAGGGCACTAAACACAACCAGCGACTTGCGCATCATCTCACTCCTTTGTTTCTAGTCTCCACTTCCTATGGGCTCTTGGGCCCACACCTGTCTTGCACGTCACGACGAAGCCTCACTTGGTGGGTAAATCACCTCCTTCCGGCATGGTACTTGCAGATGTCGAGAAATCACGATAGGGGACAAGTTTCATGATGTCGATGTCCGCCCAAGCGGCCAGCTCCTGGAAGGCGTCCGCCCAGTCGCCCAGGGCCAGAGGATAGTGATGGGGAAGGCCCTGGTAGCTTGCCGTCTCGATGAGATCGCGGGCCCGAGCTGGTTCGCCGTCGATGCGCAAGTCGGTCACCCACCCCCGGCTCCCCTGGTAGCCCCGGCTTGGTCCTTCGACCACCTGTCCGGTCAAGAGGAAGGCCTGGGAGGCGTCCGGGCTGAACCGAGCCACCGTCAGCGGGCCCGGTCGCAGCACCACGTCGGACGATGCGCCAGAGCGAGGCGCTCCCGGCGGGTTGGAGCGATCGAGGGTGGGGTGATACGTGATGCACTGACCGGCGTCGTCAGCCAGGCCACCCGGCGTGGGCCCACAGTGCCACAGATGGATCAGGTCTTCCTCGTCGATCACAGTCACCAGATCCATCATCGTGGTTGGTGCTTCGCTCAAGTGGTGCAGAGCGAGCATACTGATCGCTCCCACCACGTCTCCCTCGCACGACGTGGGAAGTCCGTGGTCGTTCAGCCAGGCGACGGCGGCACAAGGCCCCAGGCCGTCCATCTGCTCCTGGAACTCGGGCCAGCAGCGGAGAGCGACGGCGTCGTAATCACCATCCACGGCGGCGTCTCGGACGGCCAGGACGGCTCGGCCGGTTAGCTCGAGCCACGACCGGTCAACGGCCACTCGCGCCGCGCTTGCTGCCATGTCGTCGACCAGTGTCGAGACCTCCTGCTCGGTGTAGCCTTGGGCCCGCTCGAAGACATCGCCCAGGTCGTGCCGCTCCACCCTCAGGCCCAGCCGGGTCTCGATGGCTGCCGGGTCATAGGTCAGGTTGTAGAAGGTGGGCGCCACGTCCCCCAGCAGCAGGATGCGGGTCGCACGCAGGTTCTTCAGCGCGGTGAGCGCCCTGACCGTAAGGCACAGTCGCCGTTGAAAGAACTCGTCATCGGCATCACCGTAGAACCATTTGAAGGGCTGCTGGCGGTCCGGAAGGTTCTTTCGGAGCAGGCTGGTGGCCAGGTTCAGGCCACTGAACGAGTTGAGCGGGATCTCGCCGCTCAGCGACGGCTCCGGCACCGACCAGATGCCCAACGGCGCCTCTATCTTGAGCAATGGCATCCACACGTCACCGAGCGCAAAAGAGCTGGCCTGGATCAGAACGAAGTCAACCTCTTCGTCGGCGAGCCGCCGCGCCGCCTTCTCAGCGTCCTCCGCGGACTGCACGGCGTCCGGGAGAGGCAGGAGATTGAAACCCCAAGCCTCGGCCAGCGCCTCCAGGCCCTCCACGGCGTGTTGATAGACGCCGTACTCCTTGGCCGAGAAGTTGGCGAAGGATGTGCCCACAAAGCCTAAGCGGAGTTTCTCCATCAACCTATCCTTTCGAGAAGTGAATCCGAATCAGCCAGAAGACGCCTGCCAGGATGAGCGCCCCGCCCAGCAGCTCGAGAGCGCTCGGCAGCTCGCCCAAGGCAAGATACGCCATGGGCACGACGAAGAGCGGCTGCACGCCCAGGACCAGTGTGACGTGGGAGAGCGACCAGCACTGGAGAGCCCGGTAGCGGAGCAGGAAGCTGGCGCAGGGCCCCAGGAAGGCGCCCAACAGGGTCACGAGCCAGTATGAGCGGGCCGCGCGAAAATCCAGCCTGCCGGTGGCGAGCCCCCAGCCCGCGATGGCCACCACCCCCACCGCCGCTCTGTAGAAGACCACCACGTTGGGGTGGGTCACCGCCACGGCCACCTTCGCCAGCAGGCCCTGGACCGCACCCAGACAGCACGCCAGCAGCGTCAGAATCACACCTGCACCGACCAGCTCCCAGCGTCCAAAGGTGGTGACGACCCCACCCGCGATCATCAGCGCCCCAGGAGCCAGCTCCATCGGCGTCAACCTCTCGCCCAGGAAGACGGCGCTGGCCAGGATGGTCAGTAAAGGAGCGAAGCGCCACAGGAAGGAGGAGAGCGAAGAGGTCAGCAGGCTGAGGCCGCCCCAGGTGAGGAGCATGCCGACGCCACTTGCCAGCCCAAGGACGGTCATCCTACCCACCAGGTCACCGGGCAGCCTCAGATCCTCGCCATGGCCGGATATCAGCACGGCGAGCAACGAGTAGCCCGCAGCAGCCGCGCACCACACCAGCCCGAATGTCTCTATGTTGAATGCCCCCAAGCCGTACTTGGCGGTGATGAAATTCGTGGAGAGTAAGAAGGTACCAGCTATGGACAACACGAACCCTCTCGTTGGCTGTGTCGACACGGTGTTCCGTGCTCCCATGGCTAACTGATCCTCACTGGATGAGCAGCGCGGTGCCGTCGTAGGGTGCCACGGTGACGTCGAAGCGCAGCGCTGCCGCATCCGGATCCACTTGAATCATCCGGTGCGCCAGCAGGTCCTCGACCGTGACCCTCGGGGCCGCATCAGGGACTGTGACCGTGACGGACGAGGCATCGGCGCCGTGATTGACGAGCACCAAGAGCTGCTGCTGTCCCCGCCCCAACAGATGCCCATCCAGGTCCGACCCGCCGCTGATGACGACGGGACGCTTGACGCCGGCCATGTTAGCGAGGTTGGCGTACACCCGGGCGTAGCCGGGAACGGGCGACGTGTGCGCGGCCACGTCCGCGTGCGTGCCGAAGGCAATGGCGTTCCCCTCGCCGTGTCTCCTGAGCGTCACGGCCGGCTGATCATCCCTGTAGCGCGCCAGGATCTGGACGTCGTCGGCCAGGTCGAAATCCTGACGGTGCCAGTGACCGGGCAGTGAGCTGTCCACACCTTCAAACAGCTCCGTGTCCGGTTCCGGCGACAGCGCCACCGTATCGATCTGCTGGACGAGACGCTCGCGGACGCCGAAGAGCTCGCTCAACCCCGCCCCGGGCCGCTCGTGCCAGTACCAACTCTGCCCGTCGAGCATGGCGCATTTAGCGAAGGACACCAGCGTCCCGCCCCCGCTCACGAAGTCCGTCAGCGCCTCGGCCGTCTCCGCCGTCACGAGCATCATAAAGGGCAGCAGCAGCAGCCGGTAGGGATGCGTGCCGCTCTGGGCGAGCAGGTCTGGCGTCACGAACTCCACCGGGTACCCCTGCGACCAGAAGGCTTGGTAGAGGCCTCGCACCGCGTCCAGCAGGAACTCGTTGGCCGCCATACCATAGGCCACGTTGGCGTTGGCCTGATCCCAGAGGAGTGCCACTTGCGCCCGGACCGGCTGGGCCTCCAGGAAGAGGGCCTCGTGCGCCGCAACCATCTCATTGATCTGTCGGGCGGCGTCGTAGCGCTCGGTCGGCACGCCCTCCAGGTCGACCAGCGCACCCCAGTGCATCGGCAGCGGATCCCATTCCCGATAGCCTTGATAGAGGATCATCTTGGCGCCGTGCCCGATGGCCTCCAGGTCGTATCGTCTAATGTCGCTCGCGGTGGTGGCGTGTTTGGGCCCCAGCACCCAATCCCCGATGGGGCCGCTCTCTATCTCCGGCAGCCAGAACGGCTGGCCAGCGTGGAGGGCCGGTGCCCGGGCGTAGTCGAGCGAAAGCGAGATGAAGTAGGGTGCGTCCTGGGCCCGATCGATGGGGTAGAGATCGTATCCCAGGGCGTCTACCGCGTCTGGATAGAGCCATGGATCCACGCCAAAGGCGACGTCCGTTGTCCGCACCAGGTTCGTGGTCACCGGATGCTCGTTGTCGATCTCCTTGATGATCCCGCTCTGCCAGGCGACGAAGCCGGCGAAGTTCTCGTTGATAAACATCCGCCAGTCGAGCCACGCCCCGGGAGAGCCGAGCGAGCCGAATCTGGCGGGAGCCGCACGTGGGGGCTGGATCTGCGCCCAGCGGCTGTAACGGTGGCGGGTGGGTGTGCAGGCCCAGGCCTCGCTCAGCGCCTCGAGGTCGTCGTACCTGCGGCGGAGCCAGGCCCGGAAGTGATCCACGGTGTGAGGGCAGTAGCAGTAGAGCTTCTGGTCCGGTGGTCGAGTCGGGTAGCCAATCTCGTTGTGGATCTGCCATCCCAGGAGCGCCGGATGGTCCCCATACCGGTCCAGGAGCACCCGGAGGTATCGCTCGGCCTCTTCGAGGAAGCCTGGATTGTCGATGCAGGCCCATCCCCATCGGGCACCGGTGGGGTAGGGCACGCCCTCGTGAGAGACCACCTGGGCATCCGGGTACTCATCAAGGAGCCAGACGGGCGGGCTCCCGGCCCCGGTTCCGAGGAGAATCTGCAGACTGTGCTTAGCGGCCAGCTCGAAGATCCTGTCCAGCCAGCTGAAATCGAAGTCACCCCGGCTGGGCTCGATCCAGTCCCAGCTGGCGATGAGCTCGGCGGTGCGGATGGCGTTGAGCCCCGCCTCCGCCATGCGCTCCACGTCGCACGCCCAATCCTCGGGCTCGTGGAAGGGTGGGTAGTAACTCGAACCGATGGGGAAGAAATCAATCTCTGGCATAGCGCTCCTAGATCATGTCATGGCTTCAGATAGGCTGCTGGCCGTTTCTGTGGACAAATGTGCAACGGAACTCGTGCAACCGGGAGAACGGATCGCTTCGACTGCCCCGAGTAGAGGCTCCTCGAAGGTGTCTCGCCGCCAAAGGCGGCTACGGCGAAATGACGATCTTCAGCGACTCGCCTGCCTCTCCCAGCAGCTCGATCGCGTCGCTGACCTGGCCCAGGTCGAAGCGGTGGGTGACCAGCTCGTCCGCCGGGATGCGTCCGTTGGCCAGGAACGCCACTACCTGCCTCGTTTCAATGTGCGTGGTGGAGTAGGTGGTGGTCAGTGTGAGCTGGCGGAAGAAGTAGTCGTTCACGTCTAGTTTGAGCTGCGAATCGGGCGGCGGGGGCGCGAACATATGCACGGTGGCCCCCCTACCGGCCAGGCTCAGCCCAAACTCGACTGGCGCGAGCTCGTGCGGCGTGACGATCACCGAGTCGGCCCCGCGGCCCTGGTTGACCTCCAGAAGCCTCGCCTTGCCGTCCTCTTCCTTGGGGTTGATGGTGTGATTCGCCCCCAGCTTCCGGGCCTTCTCCAGCCGCCACTCGGAGAAGTCGAGGGCCACCACCTTGGCCGCTCCCCACATCTGGGCGAAGTGGACGAAGCTGAGCCCCATCAGCCCAGCGCCGATCACGGCCACCGTGTCGCCAGGCTGAATGCCGGCCACCTTGATGCCCTTGAGCACGCAGGAGAGCGGTTCGATCAGCGTTCCCTCCTCGAAGGAGACGTGGTCGGGAAGGAGGTGTGTGTCGAGGCGCACCAGCTCGGCCGGCACGCGGACGTACTCGGCGAAGCCGCCGGGCTCGATGTTGAGCTCGGTGAAGTGCTCGCACATAGTGAAGTCGCCGCGCCGGCAGTAGTGGCACGCCATGCAGCCGACGTGATGATGGACGTAGACGCGATCACCCTCCTCGAACCTCTCCACACCTGCTCCCACCTGGGCAACGGTCCCGGTAGGCTCGTGCCCCAGGATGATGGGCGCTTTGTGGAGCAGGTACCACTCCATGGTGTCGCCACCGCAAAGGCCGCAGGCCTCGACCTTGACCAGCAGCTCCCCCGGCCCGATCTCAGGCACGGGGCGCTGCTCTACCCGCACGTCCTGGTTGTTGTAGTAGACCGCTGCCCGCATCGTCTTTCTCACGCGTTCCTCCCCTAGCCAGGTATGATGGCGGTCTTGATGCACTCGCCTCGGATGACCATCTGGAGCGCCTCCTCCAGCTGCTCCAACGGCCTCTCGTGCGTGATCAAGACCTCCGGGTCGACAACGCTGCCGCCCAGCAGCTGCAAGGCTCGGTAGCAATCCACCGGCGTCAGGTGGTAGGGCCCGATGAGGGTGAGCTCGTCGTAGTGAACCCGGACGGCGTCCACCTCGATCTGGGTGCCGCTGGGCAGACCCCCGAACCAGAGCACGCGCCCACCTTTGCGAACCGCCTGAACAGCGCTCAGCCACGCCTGTTTGGCACCGGCACTCTCGATCGCCACATCGGCGCCCCGACCGTCCGTCAGCTCCCTGACCGCCTCGACCGTGTCCTCCTCAGCGGCGTTGACCGTCCGCGCCGCTCCAAGCCGCTCGGCCACCCTGAGACGCTCCTCGCTGAGGTCCACGGCGATGACCTGCACAGCGCCCTGACGAAGGGCGAGCTGAAGATGCATCAGGCCAATCGGGCCGCCGGCGCCGATGATGACCACTGACTCGCCGGGCTGGATCTGCAGCAGGTCTTGCCCGTGAAGGACACAGGCCAGAGGCTCCATCAGCGCCGCGTGTTGGTAGGGCAAAGTGTCCGGTATCTGATAGGTGTTCTGGCGAACGATGGCCTCGGGAACGGCGATGTACTCGGCGAAGGCGCCCAGATTGACGGTCAGGTTGTCACACAGGTTGTGCTGCCCGTGCTTGCAGTAGTAGCACTCGTTGCATGGTGCGGAGTTGCCGGCCACGACGCGCATCCCGGGCTCGAAGAAAGTCACATCCTGGCCAACCGCTACCACGTCTCCTGAGAACTCGTGGCCGAACAGGGTGGGAGGTGGGATCTTGGGGTGCCCGCGCCGGTACGTCTTGACGTCGGTGCCGCAGGTGAGGGCGACCCGAACGCGAACCAAGATGTCCTCCGCGCCCACGTCGGGCACGGGCACGGTCCGCAGCTCCAGCACACCGGGCTCCAGATATGCCACAGCCTGCATCTCGTCTGGCTTCACACCACGCTCCTGGGTCTAGTTGGAGATCGGATAGCGGCCGTATCTCTCCGCCGCTCGAATCAGAGCTTCAATGTTCTCTAGGGGGGTCTCTCCGTCCAGGCAACCGGAGGCACTGAGGACGTACCCGCCTCCCGGACCCGCGTCGAGGATCTGCTGGCGGCACGTCTGCTCCACTTCCTCAGGAGTGCCCTTGAGGAGCACGCCGTGGTGGGGATCAAGGTTGCCGATGAGGGCGATCTCTTCGCCGACTCGTCGCTTCGCGTCACCGATCTCGACGTCGGGGGCCAACTGGAGCGCGTCGACGCCGGTGTCGACGTAGAGCTCAAGCAGGTGAGCCACTCGGTAGCAGTTGTGGGCGATGGTGATCACGTCGTCGGGTATGCTCTCCACGAGGCGCTTCATGTACTGTCCCGAGAAGGCCTCCCAATGCTCGGGGGACAGTTGTGACCCCGAATCATCGGAGAACATGATCTGCCGTATGGTTCCTCCGGTCGCTTCGTACTGGGCGTTGGCCCACATAATGCAGGTCTCGGTGATCACGTCCATCAGTGCGTGGACTCCGTCGGGATCTTCGTATAGGTCCTCGAAGAGTTCGGTCGCGCCCCGCACGAGGAGTGCCACGTCGAAGGGGTCGTGGAGGAAGCCAGCTGTGACCTCGAAGCCGTGCTCCGGCAAGCGCTCGGCGAGCCAGCGGAAATGGTCCAGCACCATAGGCATGCGACCATCGCGCTCGGGGTCGGGAATGTCTAGCTTCGCAACATCCCGCCGCAGATCGTGGACAATGGGATTGGCATGGGGCGTTTGTTCCTCAAGCACGACGATCTCGCATCCCAGCGCGGACGCCTCAACCGTCGAGCCACAGGAGGCCCGGAACCCCGGGAAGTACTGCAGATCCGGAAAGCGGGTGTAGAATTCGACCATGGCCCGGAGCTGAAGCTCACGGTCCTCATACCACTCCTCCGGCTCCACGCCGTAGTGAGGGGCGAAGAAGGCACTGGTCACCCACGGGCAAGCCGGGACCCGGTCGGGCTCCTCCAGCTTCATGGTGGTGACGAAGCGCTCCTCGGGGGTCATCTCATGGGGCATGATCGATCTCCTTTGGTTAGAGCTCTCTCGGTTGCGAACCAGCATATCATATTTGTGTACATTTGTCAAGTGGTTGAACAAGCGTTCATGCCGCAAGGTGCACGCGGTCCCGTATGGGCGCCGGTCGCGACAGAATGATACTGAGGATGCACGAAGAGGCTTGGAGATATCTGAACGGACGGGGATGTGCCCGTGACACCAAGCCGCCTTCGAGACGAACTTATAGTCAGCCGAAGATGCCAAGCCAGTATCCGCCGGGAGCGGAATACTCAACGCGGTCACCCGGGTCGACACTGTCACCCAGGTCGACACTGTCACCCAGGTCGACACTGTCACCCGGGTCGACGCTGTCACCGGGTCGACGCTGTCACCGGGTCGACGCTGTCACCGGTGCTCTAGCCTTCCTTGCTCGCTGTATCCTCTTCTACCTCCTCGCCCTCGACCTCGATTGTTGGCTCGGGTCGCTGCGCCTCTCTCTGTTGAGGCGCGGTCGGGCCTTCCACGGAGGGCGGTGGCGGGGCAGGAGCGACCGGCTTTCGGGTCTGACGGGGATATGCGCCATTCCCAGGCACGTATGGCGTGGTGCCGAAACGCGTCAGCACGACGGCGCCAAGCCCAAAGCATCCGATCACGAAGGTCAGTAGCCATCCCAGGGGAGACAGGCAGAAGGCTGTGCTGAGCCCCACGGTGATCAGGGTGATGATCAACGTGCCCAAGCCAGCGCTCCACAGCGGCGCCACCTCACCTGCGTTAAGTGCCCGCAACAACCGCTCTCCAAGCCGAGCGCCGATGGCGATCCATCCAAATAGCCCGGCCGTACTCAGGGCGAGCGCCACCAGTGCCGCCGCGGGGGAGAGACAGATGGTGATTGCCAAAGCGATGATCAGGGTTACACCAGCGACAATCGTCAGGAACCCCACCCCCAGGCTGGTCCCTGGCGCTTCGAAGACGGCACCTCCAACCTGGTCAGTTGCCTTTGGCCAGATCAGCGCCACGATGCCTCCTATGGCAGCTATCACGAGCACTGTCACCACGCGCCGCACGATGCGGAAGATCCACCGCAGCAGGTGCTCGGGGCCGGACCGCCAGAACGGCTCTGACTCGAAGGTCGGTGCCTCTATTCGCAGACCGGGCTCGCCCAGCTCGCCAAAGGGGATCCCGCGCAGGGACGGGCCTTCGATGAGATCTCCGTCGACGCGAGCGTCCTCCACCTGCTCGATGTCGCAGTTCCACGTGCACACAACGTCGCCCTGGACGTGGGCGTTCTCTTCCAGCCGGATGTCGCCGTTTGAAGCGACCAGGTTGCCCTCCACGACGCCGTCTATGTCGGCATTGCCGTTCCAGACAACCACGTCCCCCTTGACTCGACTTCCGGACTCTAGGGTTGCGTCGCCGTTGAAGACGACCAGGTCGCCGTCCAGTTCTTCATCCTCGGCAAGGGTGTAGTCCTCGTTCCAGATGACGACGCCGTCATTTGGTTGGTCGCTCGCTGCTGTCACCGTTGTGACCGGGAGCAACAGCGCTCCGAGGATGATCACCGTTAACAGAACTATCATTCGCCTATACATGTTTGCACCTCCGTTATAGCTCCGGAAGAATGGCTCCAAAGGAGCCCTTAGTCTCTAGCACCTTCCTCAATCAAACGTACGTTGCCGACTCCTGTCGTGACATCTATGTGCAGATTGACGTCCGTCTCGCCGAAGGCATTGTTCGTGTAGGTGCCGCCCATCTGTCTCAGTCCATAGGCCTCAACGTTGGTCAAGCCCCCCTTTGTCTCGATCTCGACGCCGACATCAGAGGGAAGGGTCAGCCTGAGCGCTCCGGCCCCGGCTCTGATCGTGATGTCGGACGAACGCGTCCAGGCCCCGGTCAGGTCCATAGCAATGTCGCCGAGGCCTCCTTGAAGCCTGACCTCCTTGGGGCTGGCGTGTCCAAGACCGATCACCTCGATCTTGGAAGCGCCCGTATCCAGGGTCATATGGTCCATCGGTGTCACACTTGGCTCGTCAAAGCGGAGGGTGAAATCTCCTGCTCCGACATCCACGTCGAGCTCGGAGATCTGAAGCCCCGTAAAATCGAGCTCACCGGCTCCGGCTCCGGCTCTCATGTTCATCGCCAGGATCACCTGTGGTGAGAACTCGAGCTCCCATCTGTTCCGTACATTCCCACTCGGAATGCCCCACTTATCCTTGCTTCCTCCCTGTTTGATCGTCAGCTTGTTTTCCTCGTGCGTGATCTCTGGCGCCCACTGCTCGACGTTGTAGCGAAAGACGCCCATGAACAGCTTGTCGGAGACAACGGCTTCGGTCTCAAGCCTCCCTGCACCGAAGATGACGTCGACGTCCGCTGTGTTCTCTTCGGGGAGGGGAATGGAGTGTCTCTCCTCCTTGACATCCCCGACTTCGATTGTCGGTACGTTGATGTTGATCTCCGGCACCTGGGGCGTGATGGTGCATGCCAGGGTGGCTATCGACAGGGCCAGCGCAGCGGATAGTATCGTAAGCTTTCTCATATCCATCCTCTCCCATTCATCTCTATCTGCTTCTTCGTCGTCTATCCTTGCTCTCTTGACCACTCGCGTCGTCAGCGCGTTGCGCGCAGCTTGCGCATCGTGCCAATCCACAATCCATTCAGCGCCGCGGTCAGCAGGAGGCTGCCTGAAGCCAAGACGGCGAGCGGCACGGCGAACTGATCCAGGAGGACAAGCAGCACGCGGCCCAGGCCATCGACGAGGGTCAGGAGCTGCGTGACGGTCTTCACGCCCCCGATGAGCAGAGCTGGCGCGACGCCCAGGTTGCCCAGCAGCCCCAAGGCAATGGGGACGAGGGTCAGTAGCGCCACGACCGTTGCGCCCAGCGCCAGTGTCAGGCCGCCAACGATGGCGCGGCGGGCCTGCTCCCTGCGGTTGATGCGGGCCATGACCTGAGCATGCAGATGAAGAGGGGCCGATCTCATTGGCGTCGACCGGAGCAAGCGATCCAAGGCATGCATCCTCTGCCACTCGGCTCGACACGCGCTGCACGTGGTCAGGTGTTCCTCCAGCTCCTTGCTCGCTGCTTGGTCAAGATGGCCATCCAGTCGGTCTGCCATCAGGTGGCTAGCTCGTCTGCAGTGCATACGCTTCTCCTTCCATCTGCTCCGCCAGAGCGCGTCGAGCACGATAGAGTCTTGATTTGACCGCGCTCACCGTCAGCTCCAGCGTCTCCGCGATCTCTTTGTAGGGATAGTCATACCAGTAATGCAGGGTTATCGCCGCTCGGTCTGTGGGGGATAGGGTGCTCATAAGCTTCTGGATCCAGGCCTCCCGATCCCGATCGGTTACCACGGTCTCCGGGTTGGGGACCTTTCCCGACCAGGCGCTCGCCGTCCCGGCTGGCTCTGCGATCTCCTCCTTCAGCGGCATCCAGTCGATCCTCCGGCGTCTCAGCCGATCAATACAATAGTGAGAGGCGATGGAAAAGAGCCAGGTGTTGAAGGGCCGCCGCGGGTCGTAGCTATCAAGGTATCTGTAGGCCCTGATGAACGCCTCCTGAGCCGCATCCTCGGCTTCTGGCGCGTTCCCCAACATCCGATACGTTAGGTTGTATATAGGGTTCTGGTAGGCTTCCACCAAACGCCCGAAAGCCTCCTTGTCTCCCTCTCGAGCTGCCTCGATCCATCTTTCTTCGTCAGTCACTGGGTGGGATGCCACCTACACGCTCCATGGGTCCTCTCTGTCTTCAGAATTCCGATGCCTGGCACTATGCACTACGTATTATAGTCGATAAAGTTGCGGCCAAAAGCAAGGTGACCGGCACTTGTGGTTTGAAGTGCCGGTCACCTTTGGTTGCCTAATGTCAGAATAGCGAGTATACTTGTTGGATGGGTAAGGTGCCTAGCGTTGGACGGGTGAGGTGCCTGGCACGTTTACTCGCGTTCAATTGGGTCGAGGAGACAACTATGTGGCAAGTGTATGACACCCCTACCAGTATCGACGACGCCCTGCGGCTTCTTGCTGAGCGCGGCCCCAAGGCTCGTATCATCGCCGGTGGGACCGATCTGTTGGTCGAGCTAAAGCGGGGCACTCTAGAGGCTGACAGCTTGATCGACATCACTCGCATCGGCGGGCTGAATCGCGTAGCGCTGGATGACGGACCTTCCGATTCACGCATTCACATAGGGCCGACCGTGACGCACAACAGCGCTGTGGCCGCGGATCTGCTGTTCGAACGGGGATACCCGCTGGCATCAGCTTGCTGGCAGGTCGGCACGCCGCAGCTGCGCAATCGCGGCACAATTGCGGGCAATCTGGTCACGGCATCCCCGGCCAACGACACGATCACGGCGCTCTGGGCTTTGGATGCCAGGCTGAGGTTGAGCAGCGTGGATGGCGAGAGGAAGCTCTCATTCCCCGATTTCTATCAAGGGGTGCGTCAGACGGCTTTGGCACCCTATGAGATGGTGACGGACATCTCCTTCCCAGCCCTGCGGCCTAATCAGCGCGGTACGTTCGTGAAGCTGGCTCTGCGACGGGTACACGCGATCTCCGTGGTCAACGCGGCGGTCGTGCTCTCCTTCGATGAATCGACTGTCACTGGGGCTCGTATCGCGATGGGTAGTGTGGCCCCCACCGTGATTCGCGCGCGCGAGGCGGAGGGCGCTTTGGTGGGCAGGAAGCTGAGTGCGGAGAGTATCGAGAGAGCCGCGGAGTTGGCTGGGAGAGCGACGTCCTGTATCGACGACATCCGCTCGGGGGCCGATTATCGTCAGGAGGTCATCACGGTGTTGGTACGTCGTGCACTGGCGTCGCTCCGCGCCGGGGACGAGAAAGAGGCATATCCCGACGTGCCGGCGATGCTGTGGGGTACCACGAGCGGCACTTACCCGCGCCTGGCAGGCAAGACGGTGTGTCACCATCGCGAGGGCCTTGAGCCGATTGAGTTTGTGGTCAACGGTGAGAACGTGGTCATACAGGGAGCCAATCATAAGACGTTGCTGGAGATGCTGCGCCAGGACCTGGGCCTCACGGGAACGAAGAACGGCTGTGGCGAGGGGGAATGCGGCGCCTGCACAGTCTGGATGGACGGGATCGCCGTGCTGGCCTGCCTGACGCCGGCGCCACGCGCCCACGGCACGCACATCGTCACCATTGAGGGGCTTCCGGGAGGGACTGACGTCCTTACTGCAGATGGGCTTCACCCGGTGCAGCAGGCCTTCATCGACGAGGGTGCGGTCCAGTGCGGGTACTGCACTCCGGGGTTCGTGATGGCGGGGGCGAACTTGCTGGAGGAGATTCTGGAGCCCACGCGAGAGCAGATCGAGATTGGACTGAGCGGGAATCTGTGCCGCTGCACGGGCTACTACAAGATCGTGCGGGCCATTGAGAAGGCCGCGGGTTTTGATCCAGGCCTTCCTCTCGGGGAGTGAGAGCGTAAGGTGGGCGGCTTAGGCTTCGCACGCTTGGTGCTTCACCTCCCTCTTATCCCCCCCGGAGGGAGGGAAGGTGGCGCTGTGGGCACGTGCAACGCACCGGTGAGGGGCGCGTCAGAAGGGTAGGATGGAGAGGACCGTCCCCACCACCGGCAGTGAAGAGATCTCGCTCTACATGCGCACCTACTACTCCCTCCTGCGCACCACGGATGAGGTGCAGGTGCGCTCCTTCGTCGAATCACATCTGGGCATGAACTCATCCCTACACGTGGGGGCTCGCGATAAGGTACCGGACGTCGCGGTGCTCATCTACTGCTCGCTGCGCCTTCCACACGCGATTCGGCAGACCAGGTTGGTGGTGATGGGGCAGTCGGAGCGCGTCTTCGCTCGCCGCGGGTACGACAAGGTCGAGGAGTGGAGGCCGGTTGGAGCCCCAGGCCGTCGCCGCCGCACGTTCTTTGACGGTCACGAGACGATGGCAGCCTTCATCGCCAGCGTCTCCGATATCGACGACCTCATTCCGATGTTGACCGCTTTCCAGATTGAGTGGAACAAGATGTATCGGCGTCTGAAGGGTCACTCTCTATTGGAGAGATTGGAGGTACATCGCGATGTCCCCCCCTCTTATCCCCCCCAGAGGGGGGGAGGGAACACTCGCCCCCAGAGGGGGGGAGGGAACACTCGCCCCCAGAGGGACGGAGGGAACGCTCCCCCTCAAAGAGAGGTAGGGAATGCTCCCCCCGTCTTATTCCCCCCAGAGGGAGGGAGAGAAGCGCTGCGCCAAGAGATTGCAGAGGTGCTGGAGCTCAGCCTCGACGATCTAGGCCGCCTGGAATCGATCTGGGATGACCCGGGCCATTCGTTGTTCGATCTGCTGTGCGACGTGGGACGGGAGCCGAAGCAGTTCGCTGTGCGATTGTTGGCCGGCTCCCGGGTTGACTATCGGAAGGCCACGCGGCACTGGTGGGGTTTCATCGCCGACGCGTCGCCGGTCGACTTGAGCGAAAGGCCGGTTTACTTCATCTCCAGCAATGTGCACAGCGTGGTGAATATGCTGTCCGGATTTGCGCTACGGCGCGAGAAGGAGCTGACACGCCATCTCCGAGAGAAAGGCGATCATGAGCTGGCGGGTGGGGTGTCACCTGGAGAGTACGCTCGCATTCGCGATGGGGAGACCTCATCCCGGCTCGAGAATCTCCTCTACTTCATCCTCCGTGACTACATGGAGGTCCATCGCGACGACGAGATATGGGATGAGCGGGAGGAAGAGGAGGCCCTGTGCGGCATCAGGCACATCGACAGCCACCACGTCTTTGACGTCGAGGCCCAGGTGATCGAGATGTGCCGCCTGTGCCCGGATTGGCTCGACCCGCGGTTGCGAGTGCCGGAGCTGGATAGGGCCGATGCAGCCGCTATGCTTCCTGGGCTTCGTGAGAGCGACGCCGTGATCGTCAACATCGACTACCCGCTGGGGATGGGAGCCTATCACATCCTTTCGCAGGTCGCTACAAGTGTCGATTCGCTTCGGGGCGTGTACAGCCTGGGCAAGGCCGCCACGCTCAACGGCCGCATCGGCGATGTGATGATCCCCTATGTCGTTCACGACGAGCACTCCCGCAATACGTATCTGTTCAACAACTGTTTCACCGCCGCCAGCGTGGCGCCCTATCTTGTCCACGGCACGACGCTCGACAATCAGAAGGCGATCAGTGTGCGAGGGACGTTTCTGCAGAACGAGCGCTATATGGATGTCTTCTACCGCGAGGGGTACACAGATATTGAGATGGAGGCCGGGCCATACCTCTCAGCTGTCTACGAGGCGGTGCGCCCCTCCCGCCATCCAACCAACGAGATCGTCACCCTCTACGCGGACACTGTGCCATTTGACGTCGGGATCATACACTACGCATCGGATACGCCGCTGGAGAAGGGCGGGTGGGATCAACCGAGGAACCTCGGTGCACAACGTCTCTCTTACTTCGGCGTGGATTCCACGTATGCGGCCACCGTGGCCATCCTGCGCCGGGTGCTGTGGCTGGAGACGCAGCGTGGGCAAGGGAAAGGTGCGTCGCATTGGGCTTAGCGGCTGGCGCTTGGCACGTGCAACGCAGCGTTGTGAGCCGCTGGAGATGAGGGATTCACTATGACTACGTTTGTTGGACAGTCCGCCGCTCGCTTGGATGCGCGCGCCAAGGTCACGGGCGAGGCAAAGTACCCCGGCGATTTCGCTATGGAGGGTATGCTCCACGCCAAGATCCTCTTTGCCGGTCGGCCGCACGCTCGGGTGTTGAGCATCGACACGTCCGAAGCGGAGGATGTGCCGGGCGTGGTAGCGATCTTCACGGCCAGAGACGTGCCGGTGAACGAGTATGGCCTGCAGACGCGGGATCAACCGGTGCTGTGTGGCCCCCCCCCTCTTGTCCCCCCCGGAGGGAGGGAGGATAGTGGCCCCTCTTCTCGTAACCCCCCTGGAGGGAGGGAGGATGGTGGTTCCCTCTCTCTTAACTCCCACGGAGGGAGCCCCCCCCTCGTATCCCCCCCGGAGGGAGGGAGGGAGGTGCCAGGAACTGATGTGGTCCGCTTCGTCGGTGATCAGGTGGCTCTTGTGGTGGCGGAGAGCGAGGAGGCTGCTGCCCGCGCTCGAGGTCGGATCCACGTCGAGTATGAGGAATTGCCTTTCGTGACCGATCCCTTCCGAGCTCTTGAGCCAGACGCGCCGCAGCTCCACCCTGACCGACAGCCGAATGAAAGCCATCCGGAGTTGAGCACCGAGGGTAATCTCATCTGCCATCATCAGATCCGCAAGGGCGACATGGACGCCGGGTGGGAGGCCGCGGACATCGTTGTCGAGGGTGAGTACCGAACGCCCGCTCAGGAGCACGCCTATCTGCAGCCGGAGGCTGGTCTCTCTTACATCGACGATCAGGGTCGTGTCACGGTGGTGGTGGCCGGCCAATGGACGTGGGAGGATCAACAGCAGATCGCACACGCACTGGACCTACCACCAGAGCAGGTCCGAGTGATCTACCCGGCCATCGGAGGTGCCTTTGGTGGGCGCGAGGATATGTCCGTGCAGATCGTGCTGGCTCTGGCGGCCCATCGTCTGCAGCGCCCGGTCAAGATCGTCTGGAGCCGCGAGGAATCGATCGAGGGGCACTGCAAGCGGCATGCGATGTGGTTCCACTGCAAATGGGGCGCCACCCGGGAGGGAAAGCTGGTCGCCGCCGAGGTTCGAGTGATCGCCGATGGGGGCGCTTACTGCTACACCACCAACAAGGTGCTGGGCAACACAGCGATTACGTGCACGGGTCCCTACGAGTTTCCAAACGTCAAAGTTGACGTGGACGGCGTCTATACCAACAATCCACCGGCCGGGGCCTTCCGGGGCTTTGGAGCGCCGCAAGGCATCTTCGCTGCCGAGATGCAGATGAACAAACTGGTGGCCAAAATGGTTGGGGCGCTGGACGTGGACCCGGTTGGGCTGCGGGTCAAGAACTTGCTGCGTGATGACTCCCTGACCACGGTGCGCACCCCGCTGCCGGGTGGCGTCAGCCTGGTGGAGGTCACCCGGCGCTGTGCCCGTGCCATCGGATGGAAGCAGACGGATGAGGAGGCGCCTGAGGCGCCATCGGGGTCGTCAGCGGCAGACACCCGCGAAGCGATTCGCAGTAAGCCCGACAGCGGCATTGGGCTGGCCGTTGGCTTCAAGAACGTCGGATTCTCCTTCGGGTATCAGGAGAGTTGCTGTGCCAGGATCGAGCTGCAGGGTGAGGAGGAGATCGAGCGAGCTACCGTCAGCATTGGAAGTGCCGACGTGGGGCAGGGGGCTCATACCGTGATCCGGCAGATGGCGGCTGAGGCGCTTGACGTACCGTTGACGCGGGTGCGCATGGAGACATCGGACACGGGTACCAGCCCAGGCAGTGCCGGCTCCACGTCCGCATCCCGGATGACCTTCATGGCGGGCAACGCTGTGCGGAAGGCAGCGGGGGAGGTGCTGAACCGCTGGCGGAAGGGAGAGCGTCCGGCCATCACCGAGCAGACCTATCTGGCCCCAAGCACCACGCATTTTGATCCAGAGACGGGCGAGGGTCTGCCCAATTTCGCCTACGGGTACGTGGCGCAGGCCGTGGAGGTCGCGGTCGATGTGGAAACCGGCGAATTGGAGATCCGACGCGTCGTCTGCGTCGATGACGTGGGCAAGGCGGTCAATCCTCAGCAGGTTGAAGGGCAGATTGAGGGGGGTGTGGCGCAGGCGGTGGGCTGGGCCACGTGTGAGAACTTCATCACCGACGAGGGACGCGTGCTCACGCCACATCTGAGCACGTATCTGATCCCCACCATCGCCGACGTGCCGCGAAGCGTTGAATCGATCGTCGTGGAGAATCCAGATCCTTGCGGCCCCTGGGGTGTGCGCGGGATGGGTGAGATGCCCTTCATCCCCCTGGCCCCGGCCCTGGTCGCTGCCGTCCACGACGCGACTGGGGTGTGGATTGACGAGCTACCGCTGACCCCAGAGCGCGTGCTATGCGCCTTGAAGGGTCGTTCGTAGTCAGACACGCAGCCGTGCGGAGTGCTGTCCAACCGCAATGGTTCTCGTGGTTGGTAGTCAGGCACGGAGCCGCGCGGAGTGCCGTCCGTATATTGAAGGTACTGAAGGCAATTCACTATGAGGCGACGATATCTTTCTGCTATCTATCTCGTAGCTGGCCTGGTGGTGTTGGGGCTTCTGATCTGGCTGACTGCCAACGCTAGCATGGTCACCCCACCCACCCCGGAAGAGCTCCTGTCAGGGGCGCTGTTCATCGCGATGATCATCTTCACCGATGTCTTCGGCGTGCGCCTGGCGGGAGGCGTCGTGTCGCTGCTGCCGATGACGACGGTTGCGGCCTACCTGGTGATGGGGCCGATAGCGACGGGATGGGCTGCGTTGATAGGCGCCGGCGTGCACGCCGTGCTCCGCTACCGCTGGGCCGAGCGGCTGGGACTCCCGCGGGTGACGGGCATCCCATCGATCATCACCATAGGCGCGGCGAACGCAGTGGCACACACGGTGAGCGTGTTAGTGGGCGGTGTGGTCTTCCAGGCACTTCAGGGGGAGATACCCTTAACTCGAATTGATCCCCAGGATGTCCTGGCGCTGGTGTTGTTCGCTCTCACCTACTTGCTCTTCAATCACCTGGCCTTCCTGCCCGCCATCGCGGCGCGGGGTCGGGAGTCGCTGCGACACTACGCGCACTCGCTCCCCAACCTGATCTTCTACGAGGGGAGCCCGTTGACCCTGGCGCCTCTGATGGCGTTGATCCACACGCGGCTGGGTGTGGTGATGTTTGCCCTTTTCGCCCTCAGCATGGTCGTCGCTTCGTTGATCACGCGCAGCTTGGCGCAGACCAGTCAGCGACTCCAGCGCCGGGTGAGAGAGCTGCGTGGCCTCCAGGCAGTGGGGCAAGCTCTCAGCGCCAACCTGGACATCGAGGCCGTGGTGTCGGCGATCTACGAGCAGGTTGCCCGGCTTATGCCCGCTCGCAACTTCTACGTCTCCCTCTACGATCCGCAGGTGGATGAGGTCTCGTTCCCGCTGGCCGTGGAGGAGGGAGAGCATGTGCAGTGGCGCTCGCGCCGAACGGGCTCCGGCCTCACGGAATACGTCCTGCACAGCCGGGAACCCCTGTTGATGAGGAGCGATGTTGGGGCTAAGCTCGACAAGCTTGACGTCGACTCCATCGGCAAGCCGGCCGAGTGTTGGCTTGGCGTGCCAATCTTGGCAGCGGACGAGGTGCTTGGCGTCATAGCTGTCCAGTCGTACGATGCAGCGGAGGCCTACGACCTACCCCATCAGAGGGTGCTCACCACCATCGCTGCCCAGGCCGCTGTGGCCATCCAGAATGCCCGCCTCTACGAACGCACCGACGAGGCGCTGGCCCGCCGGGTGCAGGAGCTGGACTCCATTCTCAGAACCGCCAGGGAGGGCATCATGCTGCTGGATACGGACTGGCGTATCGTGGCGGCTAACCGCGCGCTAGCTGACCTCTTGGACGTCGCTCAGCTAGAGCTGCTTGGACAGATCTTCGAGACCCCTGGAGGAGAGGATAACCAGCCTCTGGTGAGGCTGCTGGGATACAGCGAAGAGGATCTGAGGAGCGACTGTCAGAGCCTGAGGGACGCAGGGGAGGGCGAGGCCGCTGACCCAGTGGCTGACGCTCCGGTGGCCGCCCACCCGCACGTCGGGGTCAAGCAGGCGATCGTCACTCTGAGCGCATCGGGTCGCCACATCGAGCGGACGTTGACGCCGGTGCGAGGCCAGAAAGGCGTCATCACTGGTTGGCTGCTTGTCCTCCGAGACGTCACCGAAGAGATCGAGCTGGGGCGCCTGAAGGACGATATGACGTACATGTTGGTCCACGACCTGCGCTCGCCACTCACGGTGTTGGGCAACAGCTTCACCCTCATGGAGGAGGCTTTCGCCGAGGACGACTCAGAGCTGTTCAAGACCTTTATCGACATGGCGCAGCGGAGCAGCGATCGCATGTTGGGCCTGGTCAACGGCCTTCTCGACGTCAGCGAGCTCGAGAGCGATGAGATCGATTTGAGCCTTGAGGCCGTGGATCCGAGAACCTTGCTGCAGGAGACTGTCACACAGCTGTCTCCGCTGGCGGCCTCGGCTCAGATCACGATCGAGGTCTCCGTCGCCGCCGACCTCCCGCCACTCCACGTGGACGTGGGATTGATCAGACGTGTGCTGAACAATCTCATCGACAACGCCATCAAGTTCGCCCCCGATGGCAGCTGGGTCCGGGTGTGGGCTCGGCCTGACCCAGAGAGCGCACGGCTAGAGGTCCAACCACGGGAGATTCGGCTGCATCAACTGCTGATCGGCGTCAGCGATGAGGGCCCTGGCATACCGGAGGAGGAGCAGTCCAAGCTGTTCGAGAAGTTCCACCGTGTCTCCTCGGTGACAGGGCGCCGTTCCGGGAGCGGGCTGGGGCTCCCCTTCTGCAAGCTGGCCGTGGAGGCGCACGGGGGTAGGATCTGGGTGGAGAGCCCCTCCGGCGGAATCGCGTCCACCGAGGTGGGAAGCACGTTCTTGATGAAGCTGCCTACGGTACCATCCGATTCATCACGCTGACGCAGGTCTCGTTCCTTCGAAACGGGGGGCGCCCCGGAGCACAGTCGCGGCCCTGAGGTGCGAGCAGGCCTTCCCATCACGCGCTGTTCCTGCACGGTCGTTCCCTTTCTTCGAGTGTTCGACGCTCTGGCTACCAGCGCAGTTCCACAGGATCGCCCGGCTGGAGGCCCAGTCTCTCGGCGCCGCTTCCCTCGCGCACGGCGATCTCCAGGTGCCCGCCGCTGCCCACCAGGGCCAGTGCGTCGCCGGGTTCAACGTCGGCGTAGGTACGGCGCACGCTCTCTATCTCCCGACCCTCGGTTTGGGGGCCACCGGAACCAAGGGCAACTACAGCCTCGTCGGCCGTAAGACGAGCCCGCTCGTCGCTTTGCTGTCGAAACGCTGGCTCCAGTGAGAGCTCGTCCCCTCTCCAGAGAAGACGCCCTATGCTCGTGATCGCGTTGCCGAAGTGGTCCGTGTGGAGGACTTCGCCGCCGATGTGACGGGGGCCTGTCTCCAGGCGTGGAGGTGGGAGCACGACCGGGTCGGGCACTGTCGGGCCGAGTTCGTCGACGGGGACGCCGGCCGCCAGGTGGGCAGCAGCGGGGGCAAAGATGTCGCGCCCGTGGAAGGTCTGGCTCACCAGGGGGAGCCGATGGCGCGGTTCAGTGAGCTCGACGGTGGTCTCCACGGCCCCCTCGGCCATGACGTAGCTGAAGACGCCGTTGTCGGGTCCGACGAAGGTGCCGTGGGAAAGCCGGACGGCGATGGGGCGACGCGCGCTGCCGACGCCGGGGTCCACCACCACCAGATGGACGGACCCCGAGGGGAAGAAACGATACGCGGTGTGGAGAACGTACGCCGTCTGGCGGACGTTCTGACGTGTGATGTCGTGCGTGATGTCCACCAAACGAGCATGCGGGGCGATATTGAGCATGACGCCCTTCATCGTTCCCACGTAGCCATCGGCGATGCCGAAATCTGTGGTCAGAGTGATGATCGGCCATTTATTCATACACTGCATTCTACCTACGGCTGCAGGTCTCGTCAACTCACTCCGGCTTGACCGTCGGGTGGGTGTCGGTATAATTGATCTTGAACACTCACGTTGTCTACACCATAGACGCAATATCCTCGTACACGGCACCCGTCACCGATATCTGAGATGCACCGAGGGAGGTTTGGAGATGGCGAACATACTCGAAAAGACGTTGCTCATGGGATTGGGCGTCTTCACCCTGACGCGCGAGAAGGTGAGGGAGGCCGTCAACGAGCTGGTGGAGGAGGAAGGGGTCGAGCCCGAGGAGGCTCAGAAGCTGGCCGATGCCTTGGCGGCCAAGGGGGAGCAGGAGCGCGAGAAGCTCCGCGGCGAACTCCGCGACATGGTCCGCCAGGAGATGAGCCGCGTCAAACCTGTCACGCAGAGGGAGTTCGAGGCGCTGAAGCAGAAGGTAGACGAGCTGGCAGACAAGATCGACACCCTGGTGGAGTCGGAGTGAGGAAGAAGGCCATGGTGACGGCGGGCCGAAGGACATGACGGCGTCAAGGGAGAGCGAGGGGAGACCCAAGATCGGCCTGGCTCTCAGCGGAGGAGGCGCGCGGGGTTTGGCCCACATCGGCGTGCTCAAGGTGCTTGAGCAAGAAGGGATGTCGATCGACTTGCTGGCGGGCACCAGTATGGGTGGGGTGGTGGCAGCGGCCTACGCCGCTGGGCTGACGCCTGGTTTTATGGAGCAGGAGGCCATGCGAATGACCAACCCGCGTCGGCTGCTGTCCCTGGCCGATCCAACCCTGCCGCGACGCGGGTTGTTTGAGGGACAGAAGGTGACCGAGTATCTGAGCCATCATCTGGGGGAATGCACCTTCGACAGCCTTCGGCGCCCTCTCAGCCTGATCGCCGTTGATCTGGAGGCGAGTGAGGTCGTGACGTTGAACGAGGGCCAGGTGATCGACGCCGTGCGGGCGACTATCGCTCTGCCAGGGCTCTTCAAACCGGTGGAACGGGAGTCACAGAGCGAGTCGCGGAGCGACAGGCAACTGCTTGTTGATGGAGGGCTGCTGGACAACCTTCCCGCCGACGTGACACGACAGATGGGGGCTGACGTTGTGATCGCCGTGGATGTGATAGGCGACAACAGCACCTTCTCCGCGATGATCAAGACGTTACGTGAGCGTCGCTACGTGCCCGGCGGGCTGGCCAGTACCTTTGAGGTCATGCTGCGCTCGCTGGACGTCATGATGAAGGAGATCAATCGGCGCTGCCTGGTGGAAGCTGCTCCTGAGATCATTATTCGCCCCGACGTCCCGCCGGACGTCAGCGTGCTGCTCGGCTTCACGCGGGCTGCCGATACAATAGCTATTGGGGAGAAGGCTGCTGTAGAGGCCCTTTCGGACATCCGGAGCGTGCTGGAGGCGACGGCGCCGGCAGTATGAGCGGTCTGACACGCCAGGGCGACAAGGCGATAAAGCGAGAAGGCGCCAAAGCGACTATGACAGACAGGAACAAGCCGCGGAGCTTCTGCAGCCGTGAGGTTTCGGCGCGTACGGCTTGCTTCGCGAGCAGATAAGTCCTAGGCCGCGCACGAGGCTACGGTGGTGAGAGGTCCTCAACGTACGATCCGGCATCTGAGGCGCTATCAAGAGATTGCGGAGGTCTTCATACGTCACGGCCTCGGTGAATTGGTCGACCTGCTGGAACTGCAACCTTATCTGGCGTTTCCCCGCCGGCTGGTGCGCCAATGGCGTGAGGAGGCACCGCCGCTTGGCGCTCCTCAGCGCCTCCGTCTGGCGCTGGAGGAGCTGGGGCCGACGTTCATCAAGTTGGGTCAGGTACTCAGCACACGCCCCGATCTGATACCTCCCGCCTACGTCGCTGAACTGGCCAAGCTGCAGGATACCGTCCCCCCGGAGCCTTGGGAGCCTGTTCGAGAGCAGATCGAATCCGAGCTGGGCAAGCCGGTCACAGAGCTGTTTGCCATCCTTGAGGAGGAGCCCATCGCGGCCGCTTCGTTGGCCCAGGTCCACTCGGCGACGCTGTATGAGCCCCCCCCTCTTGTCCCCCCCAGTGGGGGGGAGGGTGACGGTGCTCCCCATCCTGTCCCTCCCAGTGGGGGGGAGGGTGCCCCTGTGGTCGTCAAGGTACAGCGGCCCGACATCGAGGAGGTCATTGACGTCGATCTGGAGATCCTTCAAGATGTGGCGGAGCTGCTGGAGGGACGTGTGCCACTGGCAAGGATGTACGACCTGCCGGAGATCGCGCGGGGGTTCGCTGCGACGCTGCGCATGGAGCTGGACTTCTATCGAGAAGCCCATAACGCTGAACGCTTTCGAGAGAACTTCGCCGGCAACCCCTATCTGTACGTGCCTGAGGTCATCGGCTTAGCTTCGCACGCTGGGGACTTCACCACACGGCGCGTGCTGGTCATGGAACGCATCGATGGCATCAAGATTGACGACGTGAAGGCCCTGGACGAGGCAGGGTACGACCGACATCAGATCGCCGTCCACGCAGCCCAGATGGTGCTCAAGGAGGTGCTCGAAGATGGCTTCTTCCACGCCGATCCGCACCCTGGCAACTTCGTCGTCATGCCTGGGGAGGTCATCGGTGCGATGGACTTCGGGCTCGTTGGGCATTTGAGCTATGGTCTGCGTTCCGATCTGACGCGTCTTTACATCGCTGTTGTGCAGATGGACACACAGAGCGTTGTCGATCAGCTCATCCGTATGGGCGCGACCACGAAGTCCGTCAATAGAGTGGCCCTTCAGCGGGATCTGGCTCGTCTTTTGCGGAAGTACCGCGGGCTGCCGCTGCAGGCGATCAGCGCCCAGGAGGTGATGCGGGACGCGACCCCTGTTGCCTTTCGTCATCATCTGCGGTTGCCTTCGGAGCTGTGGCTGTTGGGTAAGACGCTGGCCATGTTGGAGGGGGTAGCCCTCAGGCTGGATCCCGATTTCGACATCATTGCCTTCTCCAGGCCTCACATCCGACGTTTCCTGATGCAGTTAGTCCTTCCACGTAATCTAGCGCCAAGGCTGATCAAGGCAGGGGGAGATTGGAGTGACTTGTTCAGCCTCCTGCCCCGCATCGGCTCACAGCTTCTGGTCCAAGCCGAGCGAGGGGAGCTTGGGATGACGCTTGAGCACAAGGGCCTGGATCAGGCATTGAGCCGTCTGGATCGGTCGGCGAATCGCATCTCGCTGAGCGTTCTCCTGGCTGCCCTCATCGTGGGGCTGGCTTTGGTCATTCCGGCCTTCAACCTGGCGGAGGAGGTTGGTTTGGCGACCATTGTGGTCATTGTCGGCTTTGTAGGCGTCAGTTTGTTGGGTATTTGGCTCGCTTTCTCCATTTGGCGTTCAAATAGGTAGGGGTCTTAAGATGGGTGAAAACAGGATTCTAGCTGAGGAGACGTATCGTAGCCTGATTGAGCGGGCGAACGACGGCATCGTCATCATTCAGGATATGCAATTCAAGTACGTCAACCCCCGGCTGGCGGAGATCCTTGGCTGTGGCGTGGAGGAGCTTCTCGACAAGCCCTTCGCCGACTACGTACATCCCCAGGATCGGGCCAAGGTCGTTGATCGATACCAGCGGAGAATGCGTGGGGAAGGACTCCCCGGGACGTCGCCTATCCCCACGATCTACCAGGTGAAGCTCAGGCGCAAGGACGGCAGCGACGTCCTGGTGGAACTCAACGCTGGCCTCACGACCTACCAGGGAGAGCCGGCTGACCTGGCGATTGTCCGCGATATCACCGATCGTGGCTTAGCTCCGCACGCTAGGCGACTGGAGCAGGAGGTCAGGAAGCGTCAGCTGTATCTGGAAGGGGTTCTGGAATCCACACCCGACGCCATCGTCACCTTGGATCCCGATCATCGGGTCTCGGAGTGGAACCCGGGAGCGGAGAAGCTGTTTGGGTACTCATCGGAGGAAGCGGTTGGGCGCGATCTTGACGCGCTAATTGCCGGGCCGGATCCGGAGATGTTCGAGCAGGCGACCAAGCTCACGTGGCACGTCCTGGCGGGGGAGGTGGTTCCTCGTGCCGAGAGCACGCGGTACCGAAAGGACGGCACCCCGGTGAATGTGATCCTGGCCGGGGCCCCAATCGAAGTCGAGGATGAGTCGGTCGGCGCGGTGGTGGCCTACACCGACATCACCCAGCGCAAGCAGGTTGAAGAGGCGCTGCGAAGGCGTACCCAGCAGCTGGAAGCGCTGCGGGACGTGGGACTGGATATCATAGGCGAGTTGGAGCTCGACGAGTTGCTGCAGAGCATCGTGAAGCAAGGCTGTCGTCTGCTGGGCGTCAAAGGCGGCAGTCTTTATCTCGTTGACGGCTGTCGCCAGGGTAAAAGGCCTTCGTCCAGGTATCTCGTAGGCACGAAGCGTGCGAGGCGGCGTCACGCACCGGAGGCAGAAGGCGGCCTTGAGCAGGTGGTCAGCTATGGATACAAGAGAGATCGCACAGGGTCGAGAATTACACGGGGCGAAGGAACCGCCGGCAAGGCCTGGCAGGAAGGCAAGCCTGTGGTCGTGGACGACTATCACCATTGGGAGGGACGAGCAGCCGAGTGGGAGGATGAGGAGCTTACTGCTTCCCTCGCTGTACCGCTGAAGCACGGCGACCAGATCGTTGGCACGCTTGGTTTCGACGCTGTGACCGAGGACAGATCCTTCGACGAGGATGACGTGTGGTTGACCTCGCTCTTCGCCAATCAGGCCACCATCGCCATTGAGAACGCTCGTTTGTATGAGGAGACCGCATATCGCCTCGCCGAGACGGAGGCGTTGCGAAAGGTTATGCTGGCGGCCGCTTCGACCCTCGACCTGGATCAGCTGCTGGAGCGGTCGCTGCGGGTTATCCATCGGGCACTGGACATCAAGCATCTGAGCTTCTCGTTTCCGGATGATTCGGGGGAGTTCATGGTGGTCCATCCTTCGCAGATTGGATTCTCCGTTCCACCCGGCGAAGCTCTCCGGCTTCCTATGGACGCCAGCGTTGCCGGTCGCGCCTACGTCAACCAGAGCCCGGTCTTGATCAAGGACACCTCCGAGACGCCCTACTATCACGAGTACAAGCCCGAGATGCGATCGGAGTTGACGGTGCCGGTATTCATAGGAGACGAGGTGGTCGGCGTGCTGAATGCCGAGAGCCCAGAGGTGGGCGCGTTTGATGAGGGCACGCTCCACATCTTTGAGGCCGTCGCCGCCCAGCTGGCGACGGCGATGGAGAACGTCCGGCTACACGAGGAGACCGAGCGGCGGGCCTCTCGGCTGAGGGCCGTCAACCGCGTTGCGCGCAGGGCGAACTCGCTGCTGCATCTGGATGATCTTGTTGAGGCGGCATACCAGGAGATAGATTCGACCTTCGAGGTGGATGCCTTCTTTCTCGCTCTCTACGATAGGGAGGAGGATGAGCTGGACTTCCGCCTCTCGGTCGACGAGGGTACGAGGGAGCCCCCTCTTCGACGGCCCTTGGAGCCTGGGCTGACTGCTTCTGTCGTCAGCAAGGGCGAGCCCCTGCTCATCTACGACTATGTCTGTGAGCAGGAAAGGGAGGACCTGCCTCCAGCGGAGACCTGGGGCACAGGCAAGATCTCACGCTCGTGGCTGGGCGTGCCGATGCGAGCTGCAGGGGAGGTGACGGGGGTCATCTCAGTGCAGGCTTATCGTTCCTTTGCCTACGATGATGAGGACGAACAGCTTCTTTCCACCATCGCTGACCAGGTAGCCATGGCGTTGGAGAAGACACGCCTGTATGAGGAATCTCAGAGACGGGCCAGCCAGGCCGCGCTGCTGTATGAGGTAGGGCGACACGTAAGCAGTGAGCTGGAGCCCGATATACTGCTCGACACCATCGTCTCCTCCGTGCGAGAGTCATTTGACTATCACAACGTGATCCTTATGTTGCTTGATGGATGGGTGGGGGCCGCCGGGGAGGGGCTGAAGCCCTCGCCGCGGGAGGGGGGATACACGTCATCCCGGGGATACACGTCATCCCATGACGAGCACGCTGCGGAGGAGCGCCTCCGGATGCAATCCATCGCCGGTGCCTACGTTGGTATTCTCCCCCCTGATATCTCGTTGGCCATCGGAGAGGGTATGATAGGCTATGCGGCGTTGAGCGGTGAGACACAGTTGAGCAATGATGTGAGCACAGATCCTCACTATGTACGTAAGGCGACGGAGAACACGAAGTCTGAGCTCGCTGTGCCGATCAAGAGCGGCGACAGGGTGATCGGCGTGCTCGATCTGCAGGATGATGAACTAGGGGCTTTTGATCAGTCGGATGTGACGACCCTGGAGACGCTCAGCAGCCAGATCGCTGCGGCCATTGAGAACGCACGTCTCTTCCAGGCCGAGCGCGAGAGGTCGGCGCAGCTAGCCACCGTCTCGAAGGTGGCCGAGAGCATCACTTCTACCCTGGATCCGCGGGTGGAGGCCCCCGATGATGGGTCGAAGGGCGATGTTGCCTTTTCACCGGTGCTGGACAGAACGGTGGAGATGATCACCGAGGCTTTCGACTACTATTACGCGAGCATCATGCTTCTGGACGAGGAGAGCGGCGACCTGCTCTTCAAGGCGGGTGCGGGCGGTTTCGCGGGCGGAACCGCCGAGCAGATGCCCCCCGATTTTCATCAAGCCATTGGGGAGGGGATGATAGGATGGGTGGCAGAGCAGGGAGAGACCCTGCTCGCCAATGATGTGAGCCAGGAGCCACGCTACATCCCCGCCTATTTGGATGAGACCAAGTCTGAGTTGGACGTACCGCTCAACTATCGCGACAAAGTGATCGGTGTGCTGGATCTTCAGAGCAAGGAGCTCGACGCCTTCAACGAGCATGACGTCATGGCCATGGAGGCCCTTGCGGGCCACGTCGCCGCTGCCATTGAGAATGCGCGCTTATTTGGGGTTGCCAGGCGGCGTGTGGCTGAGCTCCGGGCGGTGCGTCAGGCGAGCCTCCAGCTTACCTCCACGCTGGAGCTTGAGCCTGTCCTGGAGACGATTCTCGAGAACGCCCTTAACCTAGTAGCAGCAGACGATGCTCACATCTTTCTCTACGACAGCGGGGATAGAAGCCATTCCCTGGGCCGGCGGATCACGGATCTGCCGGGAGCGGGAAGGAGGGAGGCGGGCAAGGGAGGAGCGGGGGGTGAAGAAGCAGGAAGGGTAGGGGCCCGAAGGGGAGATGAGCAGGGCGGGAAACTGACCTTCGGCGCTGCCATGTGGGACGGCGAGCGTCGCGAGGAGCCCATTGACACCATCCGACCGCACGGTCTGACGTACACCGTGGCCCGCCGAGGGGAGCGTATCGTTGTCTCCGATGCGATGAATCATCCGATTTTCGAGGGCCGTCGATGGGATGGCGCCATTGTCGGCCTGCCACTCACCATCGGTGATGAGGTGCAAGGGGTGATGAACGTCGCCTATCAGCACCCTCACGTCTTCACCGACGAGGAGCTGTGGGTGCTTGATCTGCTGTCCGATCAGGCAGCTATCGCCATTCGAAACGCCAGGCTTTACGACGAAGCCCGAGATCGGGCTCTGGAGCAGGAGACCTTGCGGGAGGCGGCTCTTGCCCTGACGACGGCCCTGGAACGCGACGAGGTCGTCGAGCGCGTGTTGGCGCAGACGCAGCGTGTAGTGCCCTACGATACCGCCTCGGTGATGCTTCTCTCCGGAGACTGCGTGGACATCGTGGGTGGTCGAGGGTTTCCGAACCTGTCCGAGATTGTAGGGGTGTCCTTCCCACTGAGTGATGAGCATCCGAACCGAGAGGTAATTCGGACTGGCGAGCCCGTCATCCTTGAGGACGCACCAGAGGCCTATGAGGCTTTTCGTCGAGAACCTCACGCCCTGGCCGAGATTCGCTCCTGGCTGGGCGTGCCGATGCTCGTGGGAGATCGGGTGATCGGCATGATCGCTCTCGACAAGTGTACGCCTGGATTCTACACGGACGAGCATGCCCGTCTGGCGCGGGCGTTTGCTGCGCAGGCGGCTGTCGCTTTCGAAAATGCTCGGCTCTACGAAGCGGAACAGGAGCAGCGGGAGCTATCCGAGCGGCTCCGTGAAACAGCTCTTCTCCTGAACAGGAGCTTGGATCTCCAGGAGGTTCTGGAGATGATCCTGGAGCAGTTGGCCAGCGTCGTCAACTATCACAGCGGAAGCGTCCAGATCCTGCAGGATGACAGAGGTCCACGTGGGAGGGCCACCGAGGTGATTGCCGCCCGGAACCTGCCCGGGAAGGAGCTAGGGCACGCTTACCCGCTGGAGCACTATGCGTACAACCGTCGTCTCGTCGAGGAAGCGGAGCTCGTCGTGATCGACGATGTGCGCGAGAACAGCCAAGGCTGGCGTGGGGTCGGAGGGTTGGAGCACGTGCGGGCCAACGTCGGTGTGCCCCTCCAGGTCCGAGATCAGGTGATTGGCATCCTCACGGTGGATAGCTGCCATCCAGAAGCTTATGCGGAGGATGACGCCCGCCTGATACAAGCGTTTGCCCAACAGGCGGCTGTAGCTATCGAGAACGCCCGGCTCTACGAAGAGGCTCGGAAACGAGCACTGGAGCAGCAGACGTTGCGGGAAGCGGCCCTGGCGATGACGACGGCCTTGGAGCGGGATGAGGTCGTCGAACGCATCTTGGCTCAGCTACAGGAGGTCGTCCCATACGACACGGCGTCGGTCCAGTTGCTTCAAGATGGTCACGGTGATGGACGCCATTACCTGGAGATTGTAGGCGGGAGGGGCTTTCCCAATTTGGGGGAGCTGGTGGGCATTGCCTTTGACCTGACGAATGGGGATCACCCGAATCGGACGGTCATTTGCACGCGTCAACCGCTCATCCTGAGAGACGCTGGGGCGTCGTACGAGGAATTCCGGCGTGAGCCGCACAGACAGGCGGGTATGCGATCGTGGCTCGGCGTGCCTATGCTGGTCGGCGACCGATTGATCGGCATGATAACCCTGGACAAGCGAGAGCCAGAGTTCTACAATCACGAGCATGCCAGGCTAGCCGAGGCGTTCGCGGCACAGGCTGGGATCGCTATTGAGAACGCCCAGCTGCATCAGGAGACGGTGAGACAGCTGGCGGAGACAGAGGTTCTCCGTGAGACGATGCTGGCAGCCGCCTCCACGCTCGATTTTGACGAGGTGCTGGCTCGGACCATTGACGTCCTGGAGCGCGCCATGGGCATTGAGTACCTGGGCTTCATGCTTCCTGAGGAGGATCGAAGCAGCGGTGAGACCTCCATGGTGAGCCATCCCTGCGTGCTGGGCTTCACGCCGCCCGAGGAGGGATATCGCTTCCCGGTTGATGAATGCTTGACCGGTCAGGTCTATCAGACTGGGGAACCCAGGATCCTATCTGACGTTCGCGAAGAGGGGCCTTACGCTGTTGCCGCTGAAGAGGTGCGTTCCGAGCTTGCTGTCCCTGTCAAAGCGGGCGACGAGGTCGTGGCGGTCCTCAACCTGGAGAGTGCACATCCCGGTGCGTTTGACGAACAGGATCTCGCCTTCTACACTGCGATTGCTGGTCAGCTCGGCATCGCGATGGAAAACGCCCAACTCTTCGAGGCGGAGCGGAAGCAGCGACAGCTGTCTGAGGCCCTGGAGAAGGCGGCTGTTGCGGTGAGCAGCACCTTGGAGCTTGAGCAGGTACTTGACCGTATCCTCAAGCAGGTCGAACAGGTCGTCCCTGGGGATAGCTTCAACATCATGCTGATCGAAGACAGTGAAGCTCACATCGTTCGCTCGCGAGGTTATGAGAGGCTGGGGGTTATGGAGGCGGTGAGGACGTACTCTCTTCCTGTTTCAGACTATCCTCACTGGGTAGAGATGTCGCGCAGCGGCGAGCCTGTCGTGATCTCGGACACAGCTTTGGATGACGGTTGTTCATTCAGCTACTGGAGTGGTCGCGAGGGTGGGGATAGACGCCAGGACGAGGATGGACGCCATCCTTGGGACTGGTTAAGGTCCTACGTGGCCGCACCTATTCGCGTGGGCGACACGACGGTTGGCTTTCTCAACGTGGACGGTCTGGAGCCGGGGCAGTTCAGTTTCAGTGATGCGGTACGATTGGAGACGTTCGCCAGCCACGCTGCGACCGCCATAGAGAACGCTCGGCTGTATGAGAGGCTGCGTGATCACGCGGAGACCCTGGAGCTGCGTGTGGCGGAGCGTACGGCACAGCTCCAGGCTCAGTACGGGCGACTGGAGGCGATACTCGACAGCACCGTCGACGGTATCGTGGTCACGGGCCCCGATGGTGAGCTTGTGCTGGCGAATCCTGTCGCCCGAGAGTGGCTCACTCAGACACTTTCACCCGAGGAAGCCGGTCTGCTGCGCCTGACAATTCGGGAGATGGCCCAGCGTGCGGGTGGAGGACCGCCCGGGGAGGATCTGGAGGAAGTGCTCGAGTTGACCGGCCTGGACCTGCAGCTGCGGGCTGCGACTATTCACAAGCCAGGGTCGGAGGAGGACGGACACCATCCGGATGCCAAGGCTGGAGATCCGGCCGCGGTCGTGGCGATTCACGACATCAGCCACCTCAAAGCCCTGGACCGCATGAAGTCTCGTTTTGTCTCCAACGTTTCTCATGAGCTGCGCACGCCGATTGCGACAATCAAGTTGTTTGTCCACTTGATGCGGAAGCAGCCGGGGAAGTGGCAAGAGTATCTGGAGCCCCTGGCTCAAGAGGCGGAGCATCAGGCGGATCTTGTGGGGGATATCCTGGAGATCTCCCGCGTGGATGTGGGCCGATTGGAGATCAAGCGAGAGCCGGCGAACCTGGAGGGGCTGGTTGATATAGTGGTAACCAACTGCGAGACGCGGGCGCAGGAACGGGGACTGACGCTTGAGCACGGGGATGTCGGGAGGCCTTGTGCTCCGGGTGAGGATGTCCGCGCGCGGCTTGATGCTGGGGACGCGCAAGGCACCGAGACACTGTCCGCGCTCCCTGTGGCCATGGTGGACACTCAACGTATGACACAGGTTCTGGACAACCTGATCAACAACGCCATAAGGTATACGCCGGAAGGCGGCAAGATCACGGTATGGACCGGGAGGGCCGAGGTCGGAGGGCGTGCATGGGGGACGGTGACAGTGGCGGACACGGGTATGGGGATACCGGAGGACGAGCTGCCGCACGTCTTCGAGAGGTTCTTCCGTGGGGAGAAACCTCGCACGATGCAGATCTCCGGTACGGGCCTAGGCCTGGCCATTGTGAAGGAGATCATCGAGCTGCACGGAGGCCACGTGACGGTCGAGAGCGAGGTGGGCGAGGGCAGCCGCTTCACCGTCTGGTTGCCGGCCGTAGACGCCTTGGCGGGAGTGGACGATGCCGCGGAGCTACCAGGTCCCCGATCAGAACTGGACGGGGAGCGGGACAAGGGAGCTGTGGGGTAGGCTATGGAAGACAGGAAGAAGATACTCGTGGTGGAGGATCATCAGCCCATGGCGGGGGCTATTGAGAGCATCCTTACAATGAAGGGGTACAGCGTGGCGAGGGCCGCCAATGGAATCGAGGCTCTCGATGTCATGGAGGATATCCTGCCCGATCTGATCATAGCTGATATCCTCATGCCTGAGATGGATGGGTATGCGTTCTATCAGGAGGTGCAGAAGCGTTCGGAATGGCGCCATATCCCTTTCATCTTCCTGACCTCCATGGCGGAGAGAGAGGACATTCAGAAAGGTCGGGATTTGGGCGTCGACAGCTACATCACCAAACCCTTCGATCCGGAGGATCTATTGGCGGCGACGCGCAGTGAGCTGGAGCAGCCGGGAGTAGAGGGCGGCGAGTAGCGGCGTCCCTAGCCGTAGATGCCGCGGTATTTCTCTGGGAGCAGCTCAGCGATGCGGTGCATGATGATATCCGTGTACTGGTGCAGCTTCTCGCTTCTAATGTGGCCGCTTTCGGGCAGACGGAACGGTTCACCAATTGCGACGCGCACCTTGGGGCGGTGGAGCCGCAAGAGGCTTCTCCTGATTTTCTCCGAGCCGGCGATTCCTACTGGAACGATAAGCGCATCGGCGCGCGTGGCCACGTAGGCGGCTCCCGCTTTTCCCTCCTGAAGCGCGTGGCTCGTGTCGGCCCTCGTACCTTCGGGGGCTATGCCCAACACCTCACCCCGCTCCAGGACGGCCAGTGCCTTTCGGAGAGCTTGACGGTCGACTTCCTCCCGCCGCACCCAGATCGCGCCAGAACCAACCAAGATCGGTGCGAAGAGCGGGTTCGATTGGTGTTCGATAGCGGCCAGTGCTCGCACCGCGTGCGGGAAGGTGGCCGCTAGCAAGGGGATATCAAACGCCGACAGGTGATTGGTCGCCAGGATGTAGGGTGGGTCGGATGGTATGTTCTCCGCACCGATGACGTGCGTCCGGGTCGTCAGCCGGGTGAGAATGATCGCAATGACGCGCAGTATGGGGTACACGACCTATCCTCCCGAGGTTATCCCTTCCGCTGCATGCCCTAGTACGGTGATGGTGAAGTCATAGGGGACGTCTCCATGGGTGGCGAGTGAGCAACTGAAGGTCACCTCTGCTCCCGGGGCGAGCCCCTCTTCGACCAGCCCGCTGCCGCTCGAAGAGCCTGGGGCGGATGGACCTGCTTTGGTCTTGCGGAATCCCGTGACTGTCCCTTCAGCGTCATACGTGGTGATAAAGACATCCACCGAATCGGCAGCGCGTTGTGTGCTCGTATTCTTGACCGTGCCGTTCACTTGGAAATGTGGGCCTGAGGGGTTGCCCTCGGCCGCCACCACCGACAGTGGCACATAGGCGCTGGCGACGGCCCCAGCCTCCTGCCCGCGTATGACGGTCGCCTGATAGCTGACCCAGTCTGGTGGTGGTGTCGTGAACAGGACTCTGAAGGGCGAAAGCTCTCCGGCTGGTATGATATCCATGGCGACGAACGTGTTGGCCTCCATCACCGGCTCGCTGGCGGCATTCAGAAGTGCTACCTGTACCTGCACGTTCGTCAGCGTGACGGCTGTCGTGTTGGCGACCTCTCCCAGGGCTAGAAGGCTGTCAACAGGCGTCTCGTAGAATCCCATGCCCTGGATTTGGATCGGTTGTGGCGTGGGCGTGGGCAGGAGTTGGCCTGGCGTGGTCTGACCTGGTTCCTCTTGGCGGGGAATGACCAGTCGTTGTCCTACTTGAAGGAATTGGGGGTTCTCAACCCCGTTGGCTTTCTGGAGGGCCTCTACGCTCACTCCGAAATCGAAAGCGATGGCCTGCAGTGTGTCCCCCTGTTGGACGACGTGTACGATCGGCGTGGGCGTGATGGTCGGTGTCGCCGTATCAGGCTGTGAACCGGAGGGCACTTCTGTGGCTGGGCGATGTAGGGGGGTGGTGAGGTGGGTGGCATCCGACACGGCGGTCGGCGTGTCTGCGGACAGGGATGCCCGAGTAGGTTCCGGTGTGACGACCTGACCACAGGCCGCCAGCAAGACCACGGTTCCCATGAGGAGGGTGAGAAGCAATGGTAGGCCGAGTGCCTCGCTTGCGATCTTCCGATGGTCGATCATCCATTCATCAGCTGATCTATCCTCAAACATCCTGGACCTTACGGCTGGCGATTATACCATGCCTGTGGTTATCGGCCCAGTGACCATCGGATCTTGGATGTTCGGAGAATGACAAGAGACTCTGCAGGATTCGCATCGTTTGACTTTTGGGGCGTTTGACGGTATCTTATAGATATGTTGCATTGCTCCCACGATTGACGGCGGCCTAGGCCGCTGTGTTTCCGGGCTTCGCGTGCTACAGTGGCCTTTGCTGTTCCGAGCCAAGGAGGTAGCTATGGTTGAGGATCTGCGGGAACATATGGTTGAGGAGGATCTGGAGGTTGAAGAGGAGGGCCTTACTCAGGAATTCCTCAACCTGAAGCCGTGGCAACGACTGGTCTTGGCCTTGCTGCTTTTCTTCGATGTGGCGCTTTGTGGATGTATGGGGTTGGTTATGATGGGGCGTGTGCTGCCACCGTTCTAATGAATGAATAGCGATACGACGCTTGTCTGGACATCCGCTCCCCGCAAGACAGCTCAGGTCCATTTTCCTGACGGACGTACATTCGAGGCTCCTGTAGGCACGCCGTTGGAGCATTACTTCCGCGCCGCCGTTGGGGAATCGACGATCCCCTTCATCGCGGCGCTGGTCGACGGCGATCTGCGGGAGTTGAACTACAAGATATGGACTGATGCCACAGTCGAGCCTTTGTTCCTGTCCGATTCAGATGGCATTCGCATCTATCGTCGATCCCTCTCGTTCCTGTTGGTCACCGCGATCCGGGAGCTTTTTCCGGAGGCTTTCGTCTTCATCGATCATTCGCTTCCATTTGGAGGTTTCTTCTGCGAGGTGGGGGGACGAAAGAATTTCAGCGAGGAGGAGTTGGCACAGATAGAGAGCAGGATGCACGAGATTGTTGAGCAGGACTTTAGCATCCGACGAGAGAGGGTCCCGCTCGACGAGGCCATCGAGATGTTCCGTCAGCGGAGTGAAACGGATAAGTCCAAGCTGCTGAAGCACCGAGAAAGGGAAGACCTTAAGCTCTATAATCTGCGTGATTCGCGCGACTACTTCCACGGCTATATGGTGCCGTCGACCGGGTATCTGCGGCATTTCACCCTGCAGAAATGGCCTCCCGGTTTCATACTGCAGTATCCTCGCCGGACACATCCCACAAAGCTCGTATCGGCGCGTAACTACCCCCAACTCACGGCGATCTTCCGCGAGTACGGGAAGCGGCTGCGTCTGCTGGGCGTTGGCTCTGTGAGTGGGTTGAATGAAGCTGTCGACAGCGGGCGTATACGGGAGATCGTTCTCGTCTCCGAAGCGCTTCACGAGCAGCGCATCGCCCAGGTTGCCAGCCAGATCAGCCGTCAAGAGAAGGTGCGGCTGGCGTTGATCGCCGGGCCCTCAGCCTCTGGCAAGACCACCTTCTCCAAGCGTCTTTCTATTCAGTTGTTGGCCGAGGGCATTCGGCCGTTCCCTCTTGCGCTGGATGATTACTTCGTCGATCGAGAGAAGACGCCTCGGGATGAGGACGGCAACTTCAACTTCGAGGCGCTAGAGGCTCTCGATGTCGCGCTCTTCAACCAGAATCTGCAGGCCCTGATGCGCGAGGAGGAGGTGCAGTTGCCGCGCTTCAACTTCAAGACGGGCAGGCGGGAGAAGGGCGAGAAGGTCAAGCTCGGCCCCGATCACATCATCATTGTGGAGGGTATTCACGGTCTGAACCCCAGGCTCGTGGCTGGCGTGCCGGACGAGCGCATTTACCGCGTCTATGTCTCTGCCTTGACCCAACTGAACATTGATCGCCACAATCGCGTGCCGACGACGGACACGCGCCTCATCCGGCGCATCGTGCGCGACGCGACCTACAGAGGATACACGGCCGAAGAGACGTTGGAGCACTGGGATATGGTGCGAAGGGGGGAGAAGGAGTTCATTTTCCCCTATCAGGAGCACGCCGACATCATGTTTAACTCAGCGCTGGTCTACGAGCTGGCTGTGCTCAAGGAATTGGCCGAGCCGCTCCTGCTGCAGGTGAAACCATCGAGCCCGCGACGTGTGGAGGTCAAGCGGCTGCTCGCCCTCCTACAATGGTTCGAGCCGTGCGTCATGGAGTTGGTCCCCGACAACTCCATTCTGCGGGAGTTTATCGGGGGCTCGATTCTGCGCGACTACATCCCCTGAGGCAGCAGCTTGGGCCACGGCGGATCGCGGATCCGCAGGGAGCGGGAAGGGGAGGTGGGCAGGGCGAAGCACCTCTTGCACGTCCGCCCTACTGGTAGATCACAAGCCGCGGCGGTGGATCGAGCGACAACACGTCCTCTGGCGTCATCAGCGGCTCGTCGTACACGTAGAAGATCTTCAGGCCCCCGTACTCAAAGCCTGGCTCCGCCTTGTACTGATCGTAGTCCTGGACCTTGGCGCCTGGACCGCCGAACCCATCGGCATCCCAAACCAGATCGACCAGAGGGTAGTCAAGGATCATCTCCTTGTGCTCGATCATTCGGTCGTTGAACTGATGGACAATCAGCAATTTGCGCTGACCGGTCTCTCGTGCCACACGATCCATGCGCGCCTGAATCCAGTTGATTTGAGAGCCCGTGATCTTCCCCAGGTCCTCTCCGGGCACCTGAGTGTCACCCACGATGAACTCTGGGTCTATCGCTAGATGGACCTTGGGCTCGTGCAAGAGCGGCTCAATCGCATTCAGCTCGTCCACCAAGTCGGCTCGACCCGGCTGTATGTCCAGTATCGACCATCCTCCCTCTGTTCTCACGCCTTCGATCCAGCGACGGATGGTGTCATGTGGGACGCGGTGGCTGTAGGTCCCGTCCGGGCCGGGGAAGCCGTCGGCGATGGTGGTCACCATATGGAACGTGGGAATCGTGTCCACAGATGGATCTAGATTCTTGTAGACCTGGAGCTGCTCCTTGAGCAGTCTCAGCGTCTCCGTGATGCCGTGGCGCCCCAGAATGCCAAGGCCAGGCCCCAATGGCGTTCCATAGTAGGCGATCAGGCGGCGGCCGTCCAGCAGCGGACCGGGACATAGCTCCGACCTTTGATCCCCCTCTCTCTGCTTCAAAGCCTCTATGAGGGCGGGGGGCTTCTTTGAGGGGCCGGGAGCGATGCGCCAGCGATCCCCCCAGGTGGGCCCGAAGCCCCAGATGGTAGACACCGCGAAGCCAGCCTCCCCTCTCTTCTCCCGTTGGGCTGCGTACAAGGTGCACCCGTCTGCAGCCCACTGAAGATCCGTCAGGGGCCGAGCGTCGTCGGCGTGGATCAGGGGTTGATGCTCCGCCGTCGCTCGGTTCCAGAGCATCAACCCCTCCCCATGGGTATCCGATCCGTTCACACTGTAGATCAGATAGACGCCCCGGGGCGACCATGCCAAGTCCCAAAGGCGCAGGTGTCCCGCTGACACGATGGTGGTGGTTTGACCGGAGGCCACGTCCACCACGCTCATATCGCACGTCGTGTCGTCGCAGCCGAAGCTGGCCAGAAGGCGACCATCCGGCGACCACGCGACTGGGAGAAGGCCGGGGAGGCTCTGGGTCTCGCTGAGCCCTTGGGTATCCGCCAGGAACATACGGGGCTCCTGTTCCGCTTTGGTCACCGATCCGTAGGCCACCCAGCGGCCATCCGGTGACCAAAGAGGGTCGTGTCCCGAGACTGTGACGGTCGGTTGGCGAGGTAGGGAGAGCGGGGGCGCCTGTGTCTGGCCCGAGAGGGGTAGGATGTGGAGCCTCTGCTCGCTGCTAGGCTGACCCTTGAACAAGGCCACGTAGTCTCGATCGGGCGAGAGCGCGTAGAGGTCACGGGTGAGGGACCACTCGGTGAGGAGCCACCCGAGCTCCCCAGTCTTCGTGAGGGTCTGCGTCGGGGGACCGACGGTCACCAGGTGAGCATCCTCTCCGAGCCTTTCCCATAGCACCGTGTCCTCATCTAACCACGTTGCAGCGTCGAGCGATTGCTCAGCCACGCGCCAGATGTGCATCGACGCTACGTCGAGCACCCAGGCCCCCGGTGAGGAGGACTCGCTGGAGTGTTGGAACAGGATGCGGGTCCCTTGGGGTGACCAGATTGCGTCGTGGACGCTTGAGAGGTCCGATGGGAAGTCGGGGTCGTCGCGCGCTAGATTGAGTGTCTCCCCCAGCCGACTGTCCCATAGCTGAATCGTCTGACGCTCCCCCGCTGCGCCCGTCCCGGAGCCGCCTGTTGCCGCGGTGTACAGTAGCCAGCGACCATCGGGGGACCATGCCACGCTTTGAGCGCTTGGGCTCGACGAACTCACCACGGGATGCGTGACGCCGTCCGCAACCACTGTCGCGCTGAAGTTTTGGGGCCTCACGACGGACAGCATGTCACCTTCCACGTAAGCCAGCGCTCCGGTTGAGCTGAGGAACGGAGGGGATACAGCCACAGGCATGGGGGTAGGTGTCGGTATCGGCGTGGGTGTTGAGGTGGGTGCTGGCGTGGCCGTTGGCGCGTTCGTGGGCTGGGGGGATGTCGCGGTGTAGGAGACAGGCTGTGAGGTGCTCGAGGGGGTTGGCGTGGCCCTTTTGGAGGGAGTCGGGCTAGGGCGAGCAGCATCCTGCGGATAGACGAGATTCGTGGAGGCAACGATGATGAGCAAGAGCCCCGTCAGGCCCGAGATGAGAAGCAGGTACGGAATAGGGTTAGCTGGCCCTCTGGATGGGGAATGAGGTGTTGGGCTCTCCTTCACAGCGGGATAACACAGATGAAGCGCAGCGGTCTGTCTCCCGTGTTGCGATAGCCGTGAGGTTCGCTGGGGGGGACGTAGAGCGCGGTGCCAGGGCGCATCTTCTGCTCACCATCCGGCGCATGCACCACCCCTTCCCCTTCCAGCACGAAGATCTCATGCTCATAGGGGTGTTCGTGTGTCTCGAAGACAGCTCCAGGCTCAAACTCGATCACGCGCATGGCGAAGTTGGGCGCGCCCTCCGGCTCGCCGATGAGCCAGCGGATGGACTTGTCCTCGCCAACGGGCTCCTTGGGAACGTCACGATAGTCTCGGTGCAACATGGTCACCTCCAGATGATGTACATCCTCACTCTTAGGCTATCGGCTCGGCATCTGAGCGGTGCTTCACCGGTAGTCTTTTACTCAAACCCAACAGGACGTTGGGTATAGCACGGACCGCCATGCGACGATAGGAGATCTCCCCGGCGAACAGGCGAAGGAAGTCCCTCACGAACAGAGGGTTTCTCACCGCCAGCTCGAAGCTGCCTCGCGGATGGTTGTAGAAAAACTGTGCCCAACGCCGTCCCCAGAGCAGGTCGCGACCGATCTCTCGGTGTACCCGCTGGGAATAGCCCTGTGGCCTGTCATTCAGAATCGATTCAGCTGCCAACCGACCACTGTCGACTGCATGGCGAATGCCCTCCCCCAGTAGGGGATCCATCAACCCGGCAGCGTCGCCAAGCAGCAACACCCGTCCTCGACGAAGGGGTTCGCGTTTTAGGTGAATGGGAAGGGGATGACCACGCAACCTCGTCCCATCGATTTCAATCCCTAGCTCTGCTATCTTGCCCCGCAGGGTGTGTTTTATGTTGGTTACATGCTCCTGAAACGTGCCAATCCCCACCGAGAGATGCTTGGCCTTGGGGAAGATCCAGAGATATCCCTTGGAGAGTGTTCCGAAGACGAAGAGGGCTGTATGGACGTACTCCTCCAACAGGTCCTCGTCGGCGGGAACCTCGGCCTCGATGGCCACCCCCATCTGGCTGTCCCGCCGCAGGTCGACAAGCCGTGACACACGCGAGTTTGCTCCATCAGCTCCAAGGAGGTAGCGCGCGCGGAGGGTCTCGCCCGAAGCGGTGGTTACTGTAACACCCGATTCATCCTGCTGAAGGGTGGTGACAGGTGCCTGGTCCATCACGTCGGCCTGAGCGTGGTTGAGAATGTGTAGATCAAAGCGATCGCGCATCACCATCGCTATCGAGCGCTCCGGGAGGTCGGCGACTATCTCCCGACCGTCTCGGAAGCGAAAGCGAACGTGCTGGATCCAGCGTTCTACGATGGTGGAGAAATCAAAGGGGAAGCGGTCGAAAACCGTCCTGGGAACGCCCCCTCCGCAGGGCTTATAGCGGGGTAACTCCTCTTTCTCAAGGACGGCGACCCGATGTCCAGCCTCGCCCAGCCAATAGGCGGCGGAGGCGCCGGCCGGCCCGGCTCCCGCGACGATGACGTCATAAGTCATCAATCGCTCTGCTGAGGCTGTTTCCAGAAGCAGATCATCTGGTCCGGCCTGAATGTGACCTGGACCAGTTCCCAGCCCTTAGCGCCGACGTCGCTCAGAAGACGCTCAACAGCTTCCGTAAAGGGATTCGGCCCCTCGTCGAAGTAACACGCCCCCTTGTCATCGCAGTAGATCGCTGGGGGGACATCCTCCATGACCTTAACGAGGTGCTCCAGGATATCCTTGGCCTCGTGAACGGTGATCTTGTAGCGCCAGTTAGGCATGTCTGTTCCTTTCCGAGTTCTGTAGTCCTCGCTTGAGCCGTCATCAGACGCACCTGGTCATGCCTGTTGCTCAGGCCTGCTGATTATAGCACAGAACCTCGTGCGGCGACAAAGCGAGGGCTACGCCCGTCGTCGCACGTTGGATCGCGGCTAGACGATGACAGCGTTGAAAGGACAGGCGGGCATGCATGCACGACACCCATGGCAGCGGTTATCGTCGATGAATGGTGCCTCACCTGGATCGAGGGCGATAATGGCTTTGGTTCGACATGCAGCCCTCGCCGCGCATTTCTCGCAGATACGACACTGGCTCTCGTCAACGTGCGGCAACCTGGACGTTGGCACATGATGCATCATGACGTAGGTGGTGGAGATCTAGCGGCTCCAGTCTGGGCGTAGCTGCTTGCGACCGTGCAGGTGGCGATCAACGGCTATGGCGGCCTCCACACCCTCCGCAGCCGCGATAGCCGCCTGCTTCACGTGCTTGCAGAGCACGTCACCCACCGCGAAGACGCCCTCGACACCCGTCTGGAATATCTCGTCGACCACCAGACACCCCTCTTCGTTGATAGATACCTGCTCATCCAGGAAGTCGATGATCGGCACGTTGCCCTGAAGGTAGACGAAGACCCCGCTGACTTCGATGGTCTTCGTTTCACCCTGGGCTATGATGTCAATCGCTTCGACCTGGTTCTCGCCCTTGATCTCCTTGATTCGCGTGGAGGGATGGATCGTCACATTGTCACGGGTCTTGAGCTCCTCCACCAGTTCGTCGGAGGCCCGTAGGTCAGACTGGGTTACAAGAACGTGAACCCGCGAGGCAAAGCGAGTCAGGGTAAGCGCCTCCTCGGCGGCCTCATCATTGCCCCCTGCTACGGCCACCTCTTGATTGCGGAAGAAGGCGCCATCACACGTGGCGCAGTAGCTAACGCCGCGGCCTACCAAGCGTTCCTCACCGGGGAAGCGATTGGTTCGTCCCATCGCACCGGTGGCGATGATCACCGCACGACCCTTGTAGCCGCCCTCCCCCGTCCAGACCTGCTTCGGTGCGCCATCGAGATCCACACGCAGGACCTTCTCGTTGATGAACGTTGCACCGAAGGAGTGCGCCTGATGTCGTATCTTACGCACGAGATCTGCACCTTTGACAGGCTCCGGAAGGCCGGGGTAATTGGCAATCTTCGAGGCCATGCCCAGCGCACCGGCGGTGATGCCCTTGTCGATCACCAAGGTCTTGAGATCCGATCGGGCTGTGTAGATGGCCGCGCTGGCTCCGGATGGCCCGCCACCGATGACGATGACGTCGTAGACCTCGGGCTTCGAGGACTCCTTCTCCGCAATAAAGCTCATGTTCATCCTGGTACGCACCTTTTGTTACCTACTGCAGTCGCTCGGCAGCGCTCTACATCACGTCTGTGAACGGTGATATCGGGTTGACGGGTCGAGACCGGCGGTTTGCCAGGCGCCTCACGGATACTTGTCCAGGTAGCGCTCGGCTTCCATCGCTGCGATGGCGCCGGTGCCAGCCGCGATCACCACCTGACGGTAGTGGGGATCCTGGATGTCACCCGCCACGAAAACGCCAGGCACGTTGGTATGCTGCCGGCGATCCGAAACGACGTAACCTTGTCTGTCCAGTTCTAGCTGTCCAACGAAAAGATCTGACTTCGGCTCCATCCCGATGTAGATGAAGACGCCATCCGTCCTGATCATATTGCTCTCTTCGGTCTTCACATTGCGCACTCGCACGCCGGTTACGGCCTGATCGCCCAGAATCTCCTCCACCACAGAATCCCACGCAAAGTCTATCTTGGGATTTGCAAAGGCTCTTTCCTGGTAGATCTTGGTGGCCCGCAACTCGTCACGGCGATGGATAACGGTCACCTTCTCGGCGAACTTGGTCAGGAATATGGCTTCGTCAACGGCGCTGTCGCCGCCACCGACGACGACGACCTGCTTGTCGCGATAGAAGAAGCCGTCGCACGTGGCGCAGGACGAGACACCTCGACCATAGAACTTCTCCTCACCGGGAATCCCCAGACGGCGGGGGGCAGCGCCTGTGGCCACGATCACGCTCTGAGCCTGGTATCGCCTTCGAGAGGACTTAAGGACGAAGGGATGCTTGGAGAAATCGACCTCCGTCACCATCTCTGGGACGAGGGTAGCACCAAATCTACTGGCCTGGTCTTGGAAGCGCTGGGCCAGCTCGCTGCCGGTAATCCCCTCGGGAAAGCCAGGGAAGTTGTCCACCCCGGCTGTGTTGGCCGGTTGACCGCCCGGAAGTGTGCCGATCAGGGCGCAGGTTGGAACCCGGGCCCGGCCGGCGTAGATCGCTGCGGTCAACCCGGCCGGGCCTCCACCGATGATGACCAGCTCATATGCCTCGGGCTGTTCGCCGGTGACCGCATCGACGTGTCCCACCGTCTCTAGAGAGGTCATCTTCGGCTCGAAGTCCATCGCTGCTATACCTCCTCTGTGACCGTTTCGGCCCGGGAAGCTACCAGTTCCTGGAGCTTCTCCAAGACCATAGGCTCTGGCGTCGCACCCTCAATGTGGGCTGACTCGTTGATGACTGTGCGCGGAACCCCCATGACCTGATACTTCGTGGATAAGTGAGGGAACTCCTGGGCCTCAACCATGTCGGCACGCACCATTGGGCTGGCCAAGGCCATCCGATGGGCTAGCACTACCGCCTGCGGACAATAGGGACAGGTCGGCGTGACAAAGACCTGCATATGAACCGGCTCGGTCAGCTCTGAAAGATAGGCCTCCGTCTCCTGGCTGAGTTCGTGATTCCCGTTTGCCACGGACTGGATTGCCTCCAGCAGTGACGTGAACTCGTAGCCTGAGGGGATCCCGTAGAAGCGTATGCCGTGATCCTCCTCTCCAATGACGGCGATGGCCGGGATCTTGTCGATGCCGTACTCCTCGACCATCTCCTCATCGGTGACGAAGTTGTAGATTTCGGCCGTCAACTGGTCCGACAGGCCGGTTACCTCCTCCACCAGCTGCCGCGTCTCGGCGCAGTACTGACACTCAAACTCCTGGGTGAACATCACCAGTCGGACTGGCTGATCTAGGCCAGCCAGTTGCTGCTTGACTTGCTGTTGGACTTCCTCATTGAGTAGAGGCATGAACGATCTCCTTTGATCTGTGAACTGCAATCGAATGGTGAACCACTATGTCTCTCTGGGGCCTATGCCAATCTGGATAGGGCCATGGCGAGCGCATCAGCGATCTCCTCTGCGTCGGCATCGGAAACCATACACTCGGTGGCGTAGGATCGTACCAGCGCGATGGTCGCCTGGTGAGCGGCCGACCGGACGGCGGCCAATTGCTGAAGGATCTCGCTACAGTCGCGGTCCTCCTCAATCATACGTGCGACACCACGCGCCTGTCCCTCGATACGCCGGACCCGTCTCAGTAGTTTGGTCTTGGCTTCTTGGTCGGCTAGCTTCACGTCGTCCTCCCCTGGGGGCTCACGGCCCCCTAGCGGCTCGTCCCTCATATCGGGCCGGGGCCACAGGAGGCGCTGCTATCGCGACTTGCTCCCGCACCACCGACGCCGAACAGAGATATCGCCTTCTTGACCTTGGTGCTCCCGCAACGGGGGCACTCGGGCTCTCTTCGCTGCGTGGCGGAGCGCACGAACAGGTCGAAGTCCTCATCACACGCTTCACAGTGATATTCATATATGGGCATCGTGTGCTTCTCCTCCGTTATGCCTCAACGTATCCATGACGTCTACGGCTGACTATATACCTATCGCCAGTATAGTATAACACGATCCCGTTGGGCTGTCAATGCGGACTTGTTCATTCGCGCCGCATCTTGTATACTAAGAAGCGTTCAAGAATGACTTCGCGATGGCCATGCTTTGCTTGGAAGCTGTTCGACGCTCCAAATGCGGGATCTGTTTGGTTACAGCAGTGACCGTTGGCGCGGTGCAATCCCCGATGGCTCTTGAGCATCCTTCGTCAATGAGGAGGTCTATTGGATAGTCCAGGACGTGCCAAGAAGGCGTGGGAGAAAGAGACGGTTGAACCTGCGCTTGAGCGCTTCCCTGAGCGTCGCGAGGCGTTCGAGACACTCTCCGGCATACCCCTTGAGCGCGCTTACACCCCTGCTGATGTCGATGTTGATTACCTTGAAGCCCTTAGCTTTCCAGGCCAGTCTCCCTTCACGCGTGGCGTATACCCCACGATGTATCGCGGCAGACTCTGGACGATGCGGCAGTATGCCGGATACGCCTCTGCGGAGGAATCGAACGCGCGCTACAAATACCTGCTGGAGCAGGGGCAGACTGGCCTCTCGGTGGCGTTTGACCTCCCTACGCAGCTGGGCTACGACGCCGATGACCCCCTGGCTGCGGGAGAGGTGGGCAAGGTGGGGGTCGCAATCAGCTGCCTGGACGACATGCGCCGGCTTCTCGATGACATTCCCCTGGACAAGGTCAGCATCTCCATGACCATAAATGCCCCGGCGGCCGTGCTCCTAGCCATGGTCATCGCGGTGGCGAGGGAGCAAGGTGTTGAACCACGACGACTTCGAGGCACTGTTCAAAACGACATTCTGAAGGAGTATATCGCTCGCGGGGCCTATATCTTTCCGCCGCGTCCCTCTATGCGCCTGGTGACTGATCTGTTTCGCTATTGTGCGGTCGAGGTGCCGAAATGGAACACCATCAGCATCAGCGGCTACCATATTCGCGAGGCCGGATCCACCGCCGCTCAGGAGATCGCTTTCACGTTGGCCAACGCCATTGCCTACGTCGAGGCCGCGATCAAGTCTGGCTTGAGCGTGGATAGCTTCGGGCCCCGACTCTCCTTCTTCTTCAACGCGCACAACGACTTCCTGGAGGAGATCGCCAAGTTCCGCGCCGCTCGCCGCCTCTGGGCGAGGTTGATGGAGGAGCGATTCGGCGCCAGCAATCCGCGCTCGTGCATGCTGCGGTTCCACACGCAGACCGCAGGGAGCTCACTCACTGCTCAGCAGCCGGAGATCAACGTGGTACGTGTGACGCTGCAGGCACTGGCGGCGGTGCTGGGCGGTACGCAGTCGCTGCACACCAACTCTCGCGACGAGGCGCTGTGGCTGCCTACTGAGGAGTCCGTTCGCATCGCACTGCGCACCCAGCAGATCATAGCTCACGAGTCGGGCGTCGCTAACACGGTCGATCCCCTGGCGGGCTCCTACACGATCGAGTACCTTACCAATGAGATTGAGCAGCGGGCCATGGCCTACATCGAGAGGATTGACGACCTGGGTGGTGCGCTGGTGGCCATCGAGCAGGGATACGTCCAGCAGGAGATCGCCGATGCCGCTTATCGCTACCAGAAGCAGGTCGAAGAAGAGGATCGAGTCGTGGTGGGCGTCAATGCCTATCAAGTCGATGAAGAAAGGCCGGACATGGAAAGGTTGACGGTCGATCCGGCCATCGAGGAGCAGCAGAGGGAGCGCTTGGCAGAACTGCGCGCTCGCCGTCCCGGCGAGCGCGCATCGACCGCTCTGGGCCGAATCGTGAAAGCGGCGCGCGCCGAGACCGAGCCACTGATGCCCCTGTTCATCGTCGCTGTAGAGGCAGGTTGCACGCTGGGGGAGATCTGCGACGTACTGCGGCAGGAGTGGGGGGAATACCAGCCACGTGTGAGTGTGTAGGTGCCATTCTTGCCTCCATGCCTTTAGTGTTCGTGATATGAATGAGGAGATCTGACCCATGACGCATGCCATGGACCACATAGCCGTCGTCGTGCGCGATCTGAATGAGGCCCTGAGCTTCTATCGAGATGCGCTGGGCCTGGGGGTGGACGAGCGCCGTGAGGTGCCTGAGGAGCAGGTTGAGGTGGCGAGCCTCTCCCTTGGGGAGACGTCAATCGAGCTGGTTCAACCTTTGAGCGCGGAGAGCGGCGTTGCTCGCTTCTTGGAGAAGCGGGGGGAAGGCCTGCATCACGTCTGCTTGACCGTGGAAGACATCACGGCGGCGATGGACCAACTGCGAGACGCTGGTGCGGATCTGATCACTGAGGAACCTCGTGTCGGAGCCAATGGCAAACGCTATGTCTTCATCCATCCCAAGTCTGCGCACGGCGTGCTTCTCGAGCTGTATGAAGGAGCAGAATGAGCCTTTGGCTCAGCGGTGTGGCTCGCCTGCAGACGTGTTCTCATGCTCTTTCGCTCACTTTCGCGTGTGAACGTCAGTCCACACGCTACCATTCCAACGTAATCTATACAAGCCTGTGGAGGAGACCATGACCAAAGAAGCCAGAATTCGCGTGGAGTCAGATGCCTTGAAGGGGTTCTGCGTACGGACGTTGCGAAGCATGGAGATCCCAGAGGAGGACGCTCGTATCACCGCCGACGTGTTGGTCAGCGCCGACGTGCGGGGCACCAGCAGCCACGGTGTAGCTCGCCTGCGTCGCTACGTCAATGGGCTGCGAGATGGGATGATGATCGCGCAGCCGGACACAGAAGTGGTCGCCGAGACGCCAACGACGATCCTCATAGATGCTGGCGGCGGGCTCGGTCAGCCGGTCTCGTATCGGGCGATGGAGAGTGCGATCGAGAAAGCTGAGGCGTATGGCAGCGGGTTTGCCACCGTGCGCAACTCCAACCACTTCGGCATCGCTGGATACTACGCCATGATGGCGTTGGAGCACGATTGTGTTGGCCTCTCGATGACCAACGCCTCCGTGCTGGTGGTGCCGACGTTCGGCAGGGATGCGATGCTAGGGACCAATCCCATCTCCGTGGCGGCTCCTGCCGGGCAGGAATGGCCCTTCGTCCTCGATATGGCCACCAGCACGGTGCCTCGTGGGAAGCTTGAGGTCTATCGGCGACTGGAGAAGTCGCTCCCGTTGGGCTGGGCCACCGATGAGACGGGGGAGCCAACCGCCGATACCGAACGTGTCCTGAAGAACTTGAAGGAGCGGGCTGGGGGCGGGTTGTTGCCGCTCGGGGGCGCTGGCGAGTTGCTGGGCGGGCACAAGGGGTACGGCCTGACGCTCCTGGTCGACATCCTGTGTGGCGTTCTCCCTGGCGCGGCCTACGCCAATCTGGTCTACCCCAAGGACGAGGAGGGGAATCCACTGCCCTCGGCGATTGGACACTTCTTCGGTGCGTGGCGCGTGGATGCCTTCCGGCCCGTGGATGCGTTCAAGGACGCGATGGACGACCTGCAGCAGCGGCTCAAGAACGCGCCCAAAGCGGAGGGTCAGGACCGCATCTATGTCCACGGAGAGAAGGAGTACGAGGAGGCGGAGGAGAACGCTCGCAAGGGGGTGCCTCTGAATCCCAAGGTGGCAGCCGATCTACAGGCGCTGGGTGAGGAATTGGGCGTCGCGTACGATCTAGAGTAGCGTCGCTTGGGGCTTGCGAACGCAAGCTGGGGCGCTTTCGAGCTTTGCATGCGAGGAGATGGGGCGTGAACGGACTGGAACCAATGGCTAAGCTAATGGTAGCGATGGGCGTTGCGCTCGTCCTCCTTGGGGGCTTAGTGTGGCTGTTTTCCAAGACGGCCTTCTTTGGCCGGCTGCCAGGTGATATCCGCGTCGAGCGTAACGGCTTCACCTGCTTGATTCCTGTGGTCAGCTCAATCATCCTCAGCATCTTGCTGACGATTGTGTTGAACGTCATCTTACGTATCATCAATCGCTGAAGGGAGGAACAACATTATGAGTCAGGTGGACATTCTCATTAACGTGCTTCCGGGAATCCCCATCGTGCTGGCTCACTTGGCAGGTGTCGTGGTCGCCATTGTCCTGTTGGTTCGCCAGCGGAGAAAGACCGTCCCGGCTGTGCTGGCCCTGGCTGGCTTTGGTCTGCTCCTTGTTCTCGACCTGGCCAACTTCGCCCGCGGGCCGGTGATCCGACAACTGCTCCATTGGATGGTCGTTGGGGATCGCGCAACGGCCATTGGGGTCCGCTGTTGCTGCGGGATCTTCGATGTGGCGGGCATCGTCTGCCTGATCATCGCCCTTTGGCAGGCCACGTCGGGCGCTGGGGTGGAGGGGGGCAGCTAGAGGGCGGTGAAGACGGCTGAGTTTGACTATGATCTCCCTCCTGAGCTGATCGCTCAGGAACCGGTGGAGCCTAGGGATACCTCGCGGCTCATGGTGGTGAATCGAGGCAGCCGCTTTGCTTCCAAGAGCCGCTCCACTTCCGAGACAGGCGAGATCCATCATCACCGCTTCTACGACCTTCCGAGGTTCCTCGACCCCGGGGACCTGCTCGTCCACAACCAGACACGCGTCGTACGCGCACGCCTGTTCGCCGTGAAGCCGACCGGCGGTAAGGTGGAGATCCTGCTGCTCAGACGGCGAGGCGACGGTATCACTGCAAGAGCCAGGACCTGGGAAGCGCTGATCGGCGGTAGGCGGGTGCGCCCCGGCATGACCCTTACGCTGCTCGATGGACCGGGTGGCGCGCCCGTTGATGCTCAGGCTGAGGTGATCGAGCGAGGCGAGCGCGCCATGAGGGTCCTCAGATTCGACCGGCCCGTGCTCCCACTGACAGAGGAGATAGGCGTCACGCCGCTTCCTCCCTACATCCACAAGGCGCTCGAAGATGATGAGGACTATCAGACGATCTACGCCCGGGAGCTGGGGTCTGCGGCGGCGCCGACAGCGGGGCTTCACTTCACCCCCGAGTTACTGCGTGACCTCGAGGACATGGGCGTGCGCTCGACGTTCGTCACGCTACACATTGGTTTGGACACCTTCCAACCTGTGCGTGAAGAGCGGATCGAAGAGCACCAGATGCACAGTGAATACTGTGTGATACGACCGGATGTAGCAAGGGAGGTTAACCAGACGAAGCTGAAGGGGCGGCGGGTGGTGGCGGTGGGGACAACGAGCGTGCGCGTCCTGGAGACCGCGGCGCTGGAGACGATGGAGGATAAGGGCGAATCCGAGGCCTGTCCCCGGCAGGCCGTCGCTGTGTTTGAGGGCGAGACAGATCTCTTCATCTACCCGAGCCACAGCTTTCGCGCGGTCGATGCGCTGCTCACCAACTTCCACCTACCGCGCTCAACCTTGTTGATGTTGGTAGTCGCCTTCGCTGGCAAGGAACTGATCGAGCGTGCCTACGCTGAGGCCATCGATCGCGCCTACCGTTTCTATAGCTTCGGCGATGCCATGCTGATCCTGTGACGATGGTTTGGCGTTTTCGCGGCGACGGCACCTCGCGCGGCTACGTGCCTGACTACGAGCGGGAGTGCCTGCCGGGCGGGGGGTTAGTCCGATGATGCCCGGACGTGGAGGCCGAGGGAGATGGTAGCACAGGGGACTCGACGTATCGGCTTTGTGTCCACGCGTCTGGCAGGCACCGACGGTGTCTCGCTCGAGACCCGCAAGTGGGCGGACGTGCTCAGAGGTCTCGGCTATGAGTGCTTCGCCTTCGCTGGCGAGTCCGACTGGCCAGCGGAGCGGAGCCACGTAGTGCCCGAAGCGCACTTCCAGCATCCCAAGGTTCGGGAGCTGCATGCATCGCTCTTCCAGACCAACAGTCGCTCCTCAGCCACTTCGCGAGGGGTATGGAGGATCAAGCAACGTCTGAAGGCGCGCCTGCGTCGCTTCGTGCGTACCTTCGACCTGGATCTGCTCATCGTTGAGAATGCGCTCGCGATCCCTATGCACGTGCCGCTGGGTTTGGCGCTGGTCGAGTTCATCGCTGAGGTGGGCATGCCAACCGTTGGCCACCATCACGACTTCGCCTGGGAGCGTGCGCGGTTCTGGCCCAACGCGGCTGGTGACTACTTGCACAGCGCGTTTCCGCCGATTCTGCCCTCGGTGCGCCACGTGGTCATCAACTCCATCGCCGCCGAGCAGCTCGCTCTGCGCACGGGGGAGAACTCGATGCTTATTCCCAACGTGATGGACTTCAACTCGGCGCCACCAGAACGGGATGGCCCCAGCTTGGATGATCGCCAAGCCCAAGCGGACCTCCGCTCAGCCCTGGAGGTTGAGCCTGACGAGATTCTGATGCTACAGCCCACCCGGATCGTTCCGCGTAAGGGCATCGAGCGATCCATTGAGCTGATCCGTCGGCTGGAACGTCCGTGTGCGCTCGTCATCTCGCACGCCTCTGGAGACGAGGGGACGGCCTACGAGGATTACCTGCGCGGTTACGCAGATATGATGGGCGTGCGGGTCCTCTTCGCCGCCGAGGCCATTGCTGAACTCCGAGGGTGGAGCTCAGGCGGACGCGATACCTACGCTCGGGTGGAGGACCATCCCCCCCCTCTTATCTCCCCCAGAGGGAGGGAGAGCCACTCCCCGCCTTCTGTCCCCCACAAGGGGAGGGAGGGCCACTTCCTTCCTTCCTATTCCCCCCAGAGCGAGGGAGGCCTTGGCGATATCTATCGGCTCGCTGATCTGGTCACTTATCCCTCTATCATCGAGGGCTTCGGCAATGCCTTCTTGGAAGCCGTCTACTATCGGCGTCCGATCGTCCTCAACAGATATGATGTCTTCAGAACCGACATTGAGCCCAAGGGCTTCAGGGTGGTCGCCTTCGACGGTTTCATCCGAGAGGATACGGTACGACAGGTCGCCTCTCTCCTGAAGGACCCCGCTCTGCAGGCCGAGATGGCCGATCATAACTATAGGTTGGGAGCGCGACACTACTCGTATCAGAGGTTGGAGGGCTATTTGACGGCTCTACTGGACGACTGGCCCAGTGCCTGACGCTGCAAGAAGCATCTTGGGCCAGGAGAGCCCTGTGATCCTTTGGTTTGTCACGGGGGAAGAGTGAACGCTATGACCACGTTGGAGGGTCAACACAGTGTGCAGGATCACTTGATCTTCCTCTATGGTGAGGAGGAGGGTGAGCGCGCCTGGCACCGCCTTCATGAGCGTCTTGTCCGTTTCCGGGGGGGAGGGTGGGCGACCAGGCGGCTGACCGAGCGGGACATCTTTCTCATCACCTATGGTGATCAAGTGACGGAGCAGGGCCAGGCCCCTCTACGTACCCTGGCTGAGGTGCTAGAGGAGACTGTGTGGGGGGCCTCGGCAGAGGGTATCACCGGCCTTCATATCCTTCCCTTCTTTCCATACTCCTCGGACGATGGCTTCTCGGTGATCGACTACACCGCGGTCGACCCTGAGCTTGGCTCGTGGGACGATATCAAACGGCTGGGTCGACGGTTTCGCCTGATGTTCGATGCCGTGATCAACCATATTTCCGCCGAGAGCGAGTGGTTTCAGAGGTTCTTAGAGGGCGATCCGAGGTACGCGGACACTTTCATTGTGTTAGATCCAGACACGGACCTGTCGGACGTGGTCCGTCCTCGCGACAGGTCGCTCCTGACGCTAGTGGAGACAGTGGGTGGACAAGAGAAGTGGGTCTGGACGACTTTCAGCGCCGATCAGATCGATCTCAACTATGCCAACCCGGACGTGCTGCTGGACGTTATCGACGTGCTACTGCTGTACGTCGAGAAGGGCGCCGAGGTGATTCGTCTTGATGCGATTGCCTACGTCTGGAAGGAAGTGGGCACGCCGAGCATCCACCTTGAGGGAGCTCATCGGCTGGTGAAGCTGCTTCGCGCCGTTCTCGACATTGTGGCGCCGCATGTGATGCTGATCACGGAGACGAACGTTCCCCACGAGGAGAATGTCTCGTACTTCGGCGATGGTGACGACGAGGCTCAGATGGTCTACCAGTTCCCTCTGCCCCCGCTCGTGCTCCACGCTTTCCACTCCGGCGATGCGCGTCGCCTTGCCACGTGGGTTGCTCAACTGAGCACCCCGTCCGACAGCGGCTTGGCTTCGCACGCTACGGCCTTTTTCAACTTCCTGGCCTCCCACGATGGTATTGGCGTGCGTCCGGTGGAGGGGATCCTCAGCCGTTCGGAGATCCAGGCCCTGGTTGATCGCACGCAGAGACATGGCGGCTACGTCTCCTACAGGGCGGGGCATGGACGACATGCCAAGGCGGATGGCGGCAAGAGCGTGTATGAGTTGAACATATCCTATTTCGACGCTCTCTCTGATCCAAACGGTGGTGAGTCACTCGATCTGCAGGTCCGGCGGTTCCTGGCCTCACAGGCGATCATGCTCAGCCTGGCCGGGGTGCCGGGCATCTACGTGCACAGCCTCTTTGGCTCCCGCAGCTACCATGCCGGCGTTGAGGAGAGCGGGCGTCCCCGCTCCATCAACCGTGAGAAGTTTCGCCGCGTTCAACTGGAGCAGACGCTGGCCGATCCCTCCTCGCTGCGCCACTGTGTCTTCTACCCTTACATGGCCTTGATTCGCGTCCGTGCCAGCGAACCTGCGTTCCACCCCAATGGTGGTCAGCGCGTGCTCCTGCCGGACGAGATAGGGAACGGGCGAGATGCCCAGGCCCTTTTCGCATTGGTGCGCACTGACCCTGCAGGGGGTGGGGGCGTTCTCTGCATTCACAACGTCTCGTCCAGCGAGCAACCGTTCCGGGCTGCGCTGGAAGATCTGGAGACAGCGCACGAAGAGGTGTGGGAGGATCTGATCTCTGGGACGATCTATCGAGCGGGGGACGAGGTTCTCACGCTCGTCGTTAGGCCGTATCAAGTCTTGTGGCTCAAGGCTGTTCCATTGCCACCCCTACCAATTCAGGAGGATCTGTGAAAGACCGACCGGCGTTTCCCTACCTCGAATGTGCCGACTGCGGCTACCGGGACGAGCTGAGGCATCCCCCCGAGAGATGTCCCAACTGTGGTGGTGGGTGGCTGGACGTCGTCTATGACTATGAGCGCATCGCTCGGACCTGGCCCGAGGCTCTACGCGATCGATCTTGGGATATGTGGCGATACAGCGAGCTCCTACCCCTGCTGGACGCCACCCACCGCGTGACCATGGGTGAGGGTGGGACCCCTCTTCTGCGCGCCGTCAACATGGGCATGATGATGGGCCATCCGAACATCTTCGTTAAGGATGAGCGCCAGGGGCCGACCGGTTCGTTCAAGGATCGACAAGCGTCGCTCTCCATGTCGGTGATGAAGGAGATGGACGTCACCGAGGCGGTGGTTGCCTCGACGGGCAACGTAGCCATTGCCTATTCTGCCTATTCCTCTCTAGCAGGCATCAAGCTCTGGGCCTTCCTCACCAGCCTGGTGCCACCGGAGAAGATGCGAGAGGTGGCGATCTACGGCAGCGAGGTGATCAAGGTCACCGGTACGTATGATCAGACGAAGCAGGTGGCGGCCGAGTTCGCTGAGCGGCAGAATCTCTTTCGAGATCGAGGCATTCGATCCTTCGCAGCCAGGGAGAGTATGAAGACCGTCGCTTTTGAGGTTGCCGAGCAGTTGTCCAGACTGATGCCGCCCCCCCTCTTATCCACCCCAGAGGGAGGGATGGCCACTCCCTCCTCTCATCCCCCCGATAGGGTGGGAGGGTCACTCCTCCCCTCTTATCCCCCCCAAAGGGAGGGAGGGTCGGCGGGTGGACCGCCTTGGCAGGCGCCAGACTGGTACGTCCAGGCCGTCAGCGGCGGCATGGGGCCGGTGGGTGTGTGGAAGGGCTACGAGGAGTTGGTGAGGATGGGCCTGGTGGATAAGATGCCGAAGCTGGCCTGCATCCAGGCCGAGGGGTGCGCGCCAATGGTCTGGTCCTTCCGGAAGGGATTGAAGGAGGCCGAGCCGGTGCTCAATCCTCGCACGCATATCATCACGCTGGCTACCGGCAGCCCTGGGCCCGCCTACGTCTTCCTCTCGAAGGTCATCCGAGAGCACGGTGGGGCTTTCGAAGCGGTCAGCGACGAGGAGACCTTCCGCGCCGTGCGTGTTATGGCGGAGCTGGACGGTATCTCCATGGAGCGTGCGGCCGGGGTGGCCTTCGCTGGGCTGTTCAAGATGATCCGAAAAGGCCTGATCAAGCGGGACGAGGTTGTCGTGGTCAACTGCTCCGGTCACACGTTCCCGGTGGAGAAGCATCTGCTGGGGGACGAATGGAACCGTGAGGTGAGCGCTCCTGGGGAGGCGGCAGCGACTGAGGATGGGCTACTGGGCTCGCTGGAGAGCCTGGATCGAGGGGTGACTCGCATCGCCATCCTGGAGGACGATCCCAACGCCGCTCGCCTTCTTCGGCGTATCCTTCAGGCCCGCGGTGACGCGGCAAACGTGCCGTATGAGATCTTCGAAGCCGAGGATGGTCAGGCGGGCTTGGAGATGATACGACGGGAGCGGCCCGACGTGATACTCTTGGATCTCATGATGCCCAAGATGGATGGTTTCCAGGTGTTAGAGGCCATAGAGGCTGATGAGGGACTGCGAAGCATCCCCATCGTTGTCGTCACCGCCAAGGAGCTGACCACGAGCGAGAAGGAGCGTCTGGGCGGTCAGATACAGATGCTTCTGGAGAAAGGTGATTTCACCGACCAGGATCTCCTTCACGAGGTCCTGGACGCGTTGGAGGAGAGAGACTGAGGCGACTGGATGGTGCTGAGGTTCGGTCCGGCCCCATGGGCGATGCGCTGGTCGATGCGCCTGGGTGCTACGCTCTAGGAGCCGCTGTCCTCCCACTCCAGCGGCACGTTCCCCTCGGCCAAGCGGACGCCGCGATCGCGCGTCATCAGCGCCAGGCTGATCATCAACAGCATTCCTCCCAGCCACTGCCATAACGTCAGTCTCTCCCCCAGGAGCAGGAACGCCAGCACCAGGCTGACCAGGAGCTCCAGCAGGCTGGTGAGTGCCGTCTCGATGCCCCCTAGCTGCTCCAGGCCAGCGAACATGGCCAGCCGAGAGAGCGCCGTTGTCAGCCCGAGCGCGAGGATGGCGCGCCAGCCGGCCACTGTGACCGGCTCCAGGGTCTGCGCCTGAAGTCCGCGGGCCAGTCCAACCACACAGGCCATCGCGGTCACGATATAGAGCGTTGCCTTTCGCGAGGGGACGTCGGCCAGCACCCACTGTCCGAGGACCAGGTGCCAGCCGTACGTCGCTGCCGAAGCAATCATCAACGTGACACCCAACCAGTCCAACTCACCCGGTCCTGCCCGCGTGAGGAGATAGGTGCCCACCATCGAGAGGCCCAGGCGGGCCAGCGTCAGCCGTGTCAGTGGCTGTCCGGCGGCGAAGAGGAAGAGCACCACCCAAAGGGGATAGAGTGTGTTGAGCAGCGCGGCTCGGGAAGCGTTGAGGCGCGAGAGGCTCGAGTAGTAGAGCAGCGATCCGAAGCCATTGACAGCGCCGACGCCGAGACAACCCACCAGATCTCGCCAGCTGATCGGGATCTCACGACGCCAGAGGAGCAGGAAGGCCAGCCAGAGAAGTAGCGCGGCGGCGGCCGTGCGAAAGGCGACCACCGTGAAGGGTGTGGCGCCCCCTGCGTAGGCCATCTTGCCCAAGATTGGAGCCCAGCCCAGGAAGAAGCTGGAGAGCACTGTGCTCAGGACGCCTAATCGCTTCTCCTTGCCCAGTTGGTCCCATTCTGCCATCATCACGCTCCCTTTGCACTACGAAGATATGTGTGCTACACTTCGCCTATGACGACGCCGCTTCGCCTGTGGCAAAAACGCATCATCGGTGCATTGGTGATCGCCAACGTGTTGAACGTGGCGCTTTTTGTGACGCTGCTCGTCGTGACGCGCCTCCCGGGCGTCGCATCGCCACTAGCGCCGCCGACACTTGTCTCTGTTCATCGCCCAGAGACACATCTCTCGCCTGCGTGCCGGAGACGTGCTGTCCAGATGCTGTCGCAAGTCGGCCTTAGCGGGACGGCCAACCTGGTTGATCATACGATCCAATTTGATCTCGTGTATCCGGTGATCCAAGATGCGCATACCGAGGACGTCGCCCAGCAGGTGTGGAAAGCCTTTGACGTTGCGCTGGCACTCGCGCACGGCGAGTGCGACACCTTCTCTCGCATCGACATCGTGATCGAAACCCAAGGCACCCCAAGCCCCACCCGGGTCTATGCCGCCGTTGACGTGTCCGATCTCGAAGCGTATCACAGCGGCAACTTGGATCAGCCTGCGTTCATTGACCGGGTGCACTATCGGATAGAGCCTGTTGACCGGAGCTGATTGTAGCTTGTCCACAGGCAAAAGTCAAAGGTGCCAGTTACGCGAAGACTTGCTGGCGCACCTGGTCCTGCGATCAGGTTGGACATATCTTGATTTTGTGCTATAAATACGGCCTGTGTGCACGGAAAGCTGATACTCAAACTCATCAACAAGGAGGCAAAATGAAGGTAACGATAGACCGCGAAGAGTGCATCGAATGCGGAACGTGCTACGCTGACTGCCCTGAGGTGTTCGAGGAGAGTCCAGAGGACTACTTCAGCCAGATCACCGAACAGTATCGGGTCGATGACGATCCGGCTGTAGGGGAGGTCACCGAGGATCTGGAGGAATGCGTAGAGGACGCAGCTTACGGATGTCCTGTGGAAATCATCCACATTGAGGAGTAGCCCGGGCAACACGCAGCCGTATCACAGGTAGACGACCGCCTTTCTGTGAGGAAACATGTGCAGAAAGGCGGCCCTTATCGTTTGAACGACCTCTTAGCGCTCCGTACGCGGGGCTTCCTCTTGAGTTTGGCCTAACCCCCCAGCTGCTGGATGATTTCCTCTCCCTGTCTGGCAGCTTCCTTGAAGCTCCGCAATCTTGCCAGCTGGTCGTGCCAGAAGCTGGACCCGGCTGCCGCGCCCAGGCCGCTGAGCACCGTGCCTGGCGTCAAGCTGAGCAGCGTGACCGCAGCCCGTCCTAGGATGCCGGGAAGGGCCAGTTTAGGATCGATAGGCCTCCCCAAGCCCTGCTCAATCAGGGCCGCAAAGGTGTACCACTGGGCGCCCGTGCCCTGACCGCGGAAGATATCTGCGGCATCGCCTAGGAGTGGCTTCAGCAACTGGAGCGAGTCCACCCGCAGCGTGGCGGCCAGCCCGACGCCAACGATGGCCGAGATGACCCTCAGCCAAGTGATCCGGCGCTGTTCTCGAATCTGGTATTGGCCGTCCACCTCCAAGAGGTGGCTGAACGCTTCCTGCAGGTTCTTCACAGCTGACAGCCTGTAGGGGGCTCGCAAGTACGCCAGCTGCTCCAAGAACTCTCCTTCAGGTAGCTTCCCTCGCAACCACGTCCAGGCGTATTCGAGTCTGATCAGGAGCCAGCCCAGCCACCCTCTTGACCACGGTGAATCCCGCAGCCACCGCCAGAGCTTGCGAGCTGGCCCCTCCAGCTTGTGGCGTTGCTTCTCGATTGCCTGGAGGATCTGGTTGAAGCTCTCTACCTGGGCTTCAATCTCGGCGACGCTGGTCCCCTTCAACCGGTTGAGTGTCTTGGACAGCCACGCATGTACCGCGTTGACCGCCGCGCTGGTGTCGACCTCCCCCCTCAGGCGATGGAGCTCCCGTGCCAGATCAGGCTCATGCTCCTCTAGGACATCCTCCAGACGATCTAGTGCGTCGTCCGTAGCCCCCTGCGCGTGGATCACGGTCTCGATCTCCTGCAGTTGCACCTCGATCTTGGGCCAATGAGTATCGAGCACCTCCTTGATGGAATACACGGCCAAGTCCTTCAGGATATCTGGGAGTTGCTCCTGCACGATTATGTGGGCGCGCTCCGTCTGGCTTGCGAAGCGGTCCGTGACACCCTTTAATTCCTCTATGGAATCGTTCAGCCTCTCCCGCGCATCAGGAGCAAGGCCAAGATCTTCGATGGCGGCGGGCATCCATTGCTTCAATTCATCCAGGGCCTCGGCGGCGGTCTTGTTGCGCTTCAAGCCAAGAACAGGCTTTGCAATGTCGATCACGATTTCGGCGCCCACGGCGAGGACGGCCATCATCGCTGCGTAGAGGCCGAGTGTGCCGATGACGCTGGCGACCGTGTCGAAGGTGCCCTCCCCTCCGTCGCTCAGAGTTGGGCCAGCGTAAGCAGGTGTTGGCGTCAGTGCCAGAAGGAGCGCGACAGCCAACAGGATGAGAAGTAAGCGCTGCATAGGTCCCCCCTTTATAACAGCTATTGCGGCAGAATGGTAGTAAGGACCTCAATCCGTAAGCCCAGTCGTTGTAAGGATTTCGGTCCTTTCAGCGATGCGGAGCACCGCGGGAGCTTTCTCAGGGCAGGTGAACGTGCGGATCGACGGGACGCCCTTGATAGCGCAGCTCGAAATGTAGGTGGGGGCCCGTTGAGTATCCTGTTGTGCCTGCACCACCCAATATCTCACCCTGGCGCACCTCTTGACCCTCATCGACCGCTATCTCTGTGAGATGGGCGTAGTAGGAGCTCCAGCCGCTGTCATGCTCTAGGATGACCAGGTTTCCGTAACCGCCCCCCCATTCGGCGAAAGCGACCTTCCCATCGGCGGCGGCGACGATTCGATCCCACTTCTCGGCCGCGATGTCGAGGCCGATATGCCCGGGATTGGCGGGGTCGTGGAACGTCCAGCCTGAAATCGCGCGCTGTTTGGTCGGCCATTGGAATTGAGCCGCAACCGTGGCTGAGGACCCGTCCAGAGGGGATGTTGTGGTACCAGGGGGTGTGGCCCCGGCTGTCGGCTGGACCAACCCTTCGGAGAGGGCAAGGCTGAGGGAGTAGCGGCCTGGCGACCCGGAGAGAGGCGAGATCTGGACGCGGTAGAGGCCAGTGGCGGGAAGGGAGGGCTCAAAGAGATAGGGGGGAAGGAATACAGAACCCGACTTCTCCGCCAGGGTCGTTCCAGTGGGATCAATCAAGCGGACCATCAGCTCCGCTTCGACGCTAGATCCGGAACCAGGATGAAACCACATCTCAACAGTGGCTGATTGCCCAGCCTGCCCCTGAAACTGCCATGCATCAGGGGCCTCGTTGCCCAGGGTGCCCTCCACAGGCTCATCGGGCCCCATAGGCGTGGCAGGCGTCACCCGCGGCTGAGGGGATGGCGTCTCGGCGGGGAGGGCCAGGGAGGGCGTGATCCAGCGACGGGCCAGCCCCTCGCCGCCCAGGTAGGCTATTGCCGCCAGTGCGGCGACCAACGCCGCCCAAGCAAGAAGAGAGCCTGCGGTTCTTCTCTTCCTAGCGGGCTTCATTCTCGCCTCTCCCCCGTTCAATCGTCAATCAGCGTCTTGCGATCCCTACTTCTGTACGGCCTTTCCCTGCATGTCCGGCGGCACCCCAACACCCATCGTGTCCAGCACGGTGGGCGCGACGTCCATAAGCTGCAGGCCATCCACGTAGCGGCCTCCGAGGTCCTTGCCCGGGTCCCAGAGGACAAAGACGCCGTTCTGAGCGTGATTCGCGTCGTCTGGTCCAATGTCGTTCTCGAAGGTATAGATGTCGGGTAAGCCAAAGGAACCGACCGATCGCCATCGCAGGTTGCCGAGGTAGACCATCAGGTCCGGTGCCACATTGCGTACCTCTCGATAGAGATCCTGCGGCTTGAAGGCTACCGAGCCCATGGGGTTGCCCTCGTGATCCGGGATGCCCTCAATCCTCTCCTTCAATTCGTCGCGAGCCTTCTCATACTCATCGGCTGGGATCTTGCCCTGAGGCTCACGCCCCTCGACGTTTAGAAAGATGCGCGCGTAGTAGCCGCCGGCTCCCCAGGCCGTGGTGCTCTCCCAGTCGATCTCGACCTTCTCAATCGGAACCAACCCCTCGTACAGCGGCTCATCTCTCAGCACCAGCAGGCCCTCTTGACGAAGCCATTCGTTTACGGCGAAGCCGCCCGCCATGGCCTGGCCACCGTGGTCGGATACCACTATCACAGCCGTATCGTCGCCGAGCATGCCGAGCAACTTCCCAATCTCACGATCCAGATAGCGGTAGTAGGCAGGTATGGCATCTTCGTACGGGTTACCCATCTCGTACTTGGGGTGGTCGGGGTCCCAGAACCTCCACATGCCGTGGTGGATCCGATCCAGGCCGATCTCCACGAACATGAAGAAATCCCACGCCTTCTCTCGAAGCAGGTGCTTGATAACCTCAAAGCGCTTCTCGGTCATCGTCTGGATCTGCTCCAGGAGGAAATCCTTGTCGGTCGTGCGAAACTGGGGCACATCCACGTCGTATGTCTCCCCATGGAGCACGCGGTCGATTTCGTAGCGCAGCTCGTTAGGGAAGGTGTACTGGCGATCGGTGTTGGGTGTGAGGAAGCTGCTGATCAGGTAGCCGTTGAGCGGCTTGATGGGGTAGGTCTGCGGCACGCCAATGACGACGGATGTCCTGTTGGCCTCTCCCAGCACGTCCCATATCCGAGGTTCGTGGATCGCGTTGCCCATAGCGATGTTCATTCGATCGTAGGAGTGATCGGCTCGGTTGCGGAAACCGTAGAAACCGAGCACGCCTGGATCCTTACTGGTGAGCATCGACGTCCAGGCCGGGACGGTGATGCAGGGTATGGAGCTTGAGAGAGGTCCGTGGATGCCCTCATCAATCAGGCGGCTCAAGTTCGGCAGCTGGTCCTTTAGGCCCAGGTCGTTCTCATCGCCCGTCTCGAAAAGCACGGAGGGTGGGGCGCAGTCGAGACCGATGACCAGAATCTTGCGCTTTCTCTGGCGCCTGAAGAACCTCAACATTGCCTACTAATCACTTCCCTTCATGCCCTCCAGCAGGACCCGGGCGACCTCAGGCCGCGTCATCTCCTCGGGCAGCATCTCGCCACGGCGCAGCATTTCACGCACTTGCGTGCCGCTGAGGTAGATCCAATCCTCCTGATCGTGGGGGCATGTCTTGGCAGAGACGACGGCCCCACATTTCTTACAGAAGAACGCGTACTCGAACTTGAAGGGAATGATGCCGATCTCTTGCTGTGAGAACTGGTCGAAGATATCCTGGGCGTCGTAGGTGCCGTAGTACTCGCCGACGCCAGCGTGATCGCGCCCCACGATGAAGTGGGTGCAGCCGTAGTTCTTGCGGGCGATGGCGTGGAAGAGGGCTTCGCGAGGCCCGGCGTAACGCATGGCAGCCGGGAAGACACCCAACAACACGCGATCTGCGGGATAGTAGTCTCGCAGGATCGTCTGGTACGAGGCGATCCGTACGTCAGCAGGAATATCGCCCTCTTTGGTCTCGCCGACTAGGGGATGGATGAAGAGGCCGTCGACGATCTCCAGAGCAGTCTTCTGGAGATATTCGTGAGCGCGATGGATGGGATTGCGGGTCTGAAAGCCGACCACACTGCGCCAGCCGCGTCGGGCGAACATACGCCGCGACTGAGCTGGTGTGTGACGTAACTCGGGGAACTCGGTCCTCGTCGCGCTGGGCCAGTCCACTAGCCAGAAATCGCCGCCCAAGAGCACGACTCCCCGCTGGTAGAGCCGTCTCACGCCGGGGTGGGCCTCTTCGGTCGTTCGATAAACCTCACGCGCCTCGTGTTCCTTGACCTTTTGGTCGTACGGATACTTCTCAGCCACTTCCATGACGGCTAGGACGCGGTCCTCCTCACAGAGAGCGATCTCCTGGCCTTCGTGGATCTGTTCAGCTTGATGCTGCTCCACCGCAAGGGTGATGGGCACCGACCAGACGACGCCGTTCGTGAGCCGCATGTCGTCGACGGTCTGCTCGTAGTCGGCCCGGCGCATGAAGCCAGCGAGAGGGCTGAGCGCACCGGTGGCGATAAGCTCCAGGTCGGAGAGCTCCATCGGCTCTAGCGGCACCTTGGTCATGTCTTCAGCGCGCTCCCGCACCGCCTCCCGCATTTCGCCGCGGAGGACACGATCGACCAGCGTTCCCCCATGGGGTCGGATGACGTCCGCGTACAGTTCGTTCAACAGATTGACTCCTTTTGCCTGACGGATGTCGGGTATCAGCCTTGACCTATGTTATAGGGCAGCGCTGGGGGCACTTCGGCTACCCCCATCGCTTTTCTGGCGGGGGTGCAGTAAGGTGTCCTGTGCGCTGCCTGTGGTGTCTCGAAACTCACGGATTGGATTGTATCACGATGGTTGACCATGTCAACCATTGACCGTGTTGGCTGGCGTGGCTGGTCAGGCGACGACGTCGGCCTGGAGATCAGCCACAACAGGGGGATCAGCGACGCGCTGCAGGAGTTGGTGGTCGCTAGATGTCTCGTCTATAGACTCGATGATTCTTGTAGGGCTCGGCACCCAGATTGATCAGGTCGCGTCTCATCTGGACAGCCGATTCCGCCACCTGGGTGAGTTCGGCGTGTACGAAATCGAATTCGCCTTTCACCGTCTTTGACATCTCGGAGTATAGAAGCGCGTTACCACCCAGTCCCTGGTATTCGGGCACGATGCCAACACCGTTGAGAGAGATCCATTTCGTGCGCCGCATGTCGAGCAGAATGTGGACCAAGCCGAAGGGGAATAGCTTCCCGTTTGCCCGTTGGAGGCCTCTGGACACGTCTGGGAAGCCGAAGATGAAGCCCACGATATCATCCTCTTGCAGGACCATTTTGATCAGACGCGGATTCGCAGCCAGCACCAGGTCGTTGAACGTGAACTCGACCTCGTGCTGCGTGAGGGGATAGAACTCCCAGTTGTCCACGAAAGTCTTGTTGTACGCTGCTCCGATTCGCCCCTTCCACCTGTTCAGCTCCAGTTTCGACTTGAAATGGTGGACGGTCAAGTTCCGGCGTTCCTTGACGCGCTCGGCAATGCGGTGGATGCGCTCCGGGACATTGAAGTCCGAGAGCTTGATGTAGGTGGATACGAAATCGACTTCCTTCTCGAAGCCCAGCTCCTCCACCAGGCGGGGGTAGTAATCGTAGTTGTAGTTCATCATCATCATCATCTGACGATGTTCCGTCCCCTCCACCTGCAGGCCGTAGCCATCGAAAGGACTGAACCCCTTGGGGCCGACTACTTCGTTCAGCTGTCGGGCCCGGGCCCACTCGAAGACCCGCTCAAACAACGCAGCCGCCACGTCCTGGTCATCGATGCACTCGAAGAGGTAGAATTGGGCCTGGCGTTTGTCCTGATAGTCGTTGAAGCGGCGATTTTCGAGAGCCCCGATGCGGCCCATGTCCTGGCCGTCCTGCACAGCGACGAAGAAATCGGCGTCGGAATGCTCGTAGAAGGGGTGCTTCTCGCGGTTGAGCATCGTTCGGACGTCGGTTCGCAGCGGAGGAACCCACTGAGGGCAATCGGCGTACAGTCTGAAAGGGATATCGATGAAGCGCCGCACCTCGGCCTTCGATGCTGTGTCAATTCTCTCTACTGTGGTCATGAGTGTTCTCCCCTCTCTGAGTGTCTTTGGACCGGAATCAATCACCTCGAGCCGCAGCGGCCAGCTTCGCGCACTGGCGCGGGGCGCCATTCGGGAGATGACGATGAGGTCATTGCTTCTACCATTCTACGTCGCTTTCCCCTTTTTGTCCATCCTTTGAGTATCCCTTGGGTCGCCTTTTTGGACAAAGGGCTGTCGTCAGCCCGGGAGGTGGTAGGTACAATAACACGCTGCAGCGCACCACGTTGCGCTGCGCTGCCTGCCTTGTTGATTCTTCTCCGAGGACGTGCTATACTGCGTGGGTGTGATCAACTTGAGCAGGATCTGTTCGAGTTTTCCTGGCGCGTACGCTCAGAAGGGGGAATAGTATGCTCTCGAAGGAAGAGGCTCTGGATATTCTGAAGGCGAACATCGCCAACAAGAGTCTTCGCAAACATCATTATGCGGTAGCAGCAGCCATGCGGGCGCTGGCCGAGGCGTTCGATGGCGATCCCAACACGTGGGAGATCGTGGGACTATTGCACGACGCGGACTACGAGGAGGCCCGGGACGATCCGGATCGGCACGCCTTGGTGATCGCGGAGCAGCTGGAGGAGCGAGGCGTCTCTGAGGAGATCGTCCGGGCTATCAAGGCGCATAACTATGAGCGATTGGGGGTGATGCCGGAGACCAAAATGGAATGGTCTCTGGTGACCTGCGACGATCTGACCGGCTTGATCGTGGCTGTGGCGCTCGTTCACCCGACCAAGCTGGCCGGCGTGTCCGTCGAATCGGTGATGAAGAAGTTCGACTCTAAGTCGTTTGCCTCTGGTGCCGATCGAGAGAGAATCAGGCTCTGCGAGGAGAAGCTTGACATGCCGCTGGAGCGTTTCGTGGGGCTTGTGCTGGACGCTATGAAAGAGCGGTCAGATCTCCTGGGACTCTAGATCCTATCTCGGGAGACGTTGGCTGCACAAAAAGCCGCCCTGGACTTGACCAGCCCAGGGCGGCTTGATGGTTTCACACGCGATTGTGGGTCACGAATCGCTTGATTCCGCCTCCGGCGTGGGGGGCTTCTCCAGGAAGGCCTCCCGGTCACTCTCTATCAGCGTCTTGAGGCTGGCCTCGACCACGTGCACGTAGTAGTCCGATTCCGATGACTTGACCACGTAGCTGGCGTCGTCGGCTTCCTTCGCTCCCACGCGCAGCGTCACTGTCTTGTCAGCGGTCTCTAGCGTCACCACTGCGTTGGGCTCATCCATGCCATAGGATGGGCGTTCCTCCTTCCCGAGAGGGCCCTTCATTGTGACCGTGGCGGCGCGACGGATCAAGCCCTCGATCTGCGTCTGTTTCAAGGTCTCCTCCTCGGTCAGGCCACTCATGGTCCAGGTCTCATCATCCACCCTCTCGAAGGCGAAGGTGCCTTGTGCGTTCTCCAACGTCACGCGTTCGAGATCCTTCTGGGCCACGCTTTGGTATTGGGTGTTGATCCAGGTGCTGGTGGTGGCGTTCACGTTCCAGGTCGTCAGCTCACTGGTCAGATAGGTATCGCTCTGGCCCTCCAAGCGGAAGTGCATAGAGCCGTATTGGGGCGACGAGCCGAGGTAAAGCGTCTCTCTCCCGCCGTCGCTGGTCTCGAAGACGATACGACGCACGAAGTCGTCTGGTGACACCTGGAGCCGCCTATGGCTGGTGCTACTGCTGGTCACCAGTCGCCCCGTCGTCAACGCGGTCAGCTTCTCCAGGAGCCCGCTGACCGCGTCCGTCTTGACCGGGTATTGATCGGCCTCGGGCAAGACCCATTCTCCTGTCACCTTCTCCATCTCGATCACGTTCCCCTCGGCGTCCTCGATGGTGACAGCGGTGACGTCCTCAGCGTCCAGATCGGCAAACAGCGGATCGCGCTGGCCCGCGGTCGAAGGTCTGGGCCAGAAGATGACGACGCTCAAGACGATCTGCGCAATCAGAATCCCAGCTAGAATCTTGTGATGCCTCTTGATCATTAGGCCACCTCCTGTGCCTGCGCTGATTTCGTCGAGTGTGCTGAAGGCGCGACTGCGTCACGTGGCAGCAGCTCCATGGGCTCCTCCTTCCGACGATTCCAGACGATGCCGATGACCACCAGCGCCAGAAGGGCGACCGCGTAGTTGGCACCCTCCCAGAACGACCGTTCGCCCTCACCGAGCGGCGCCAGCACGCGCGTCTGCGTCCCCCGCGAACGGATGCTCAACAGGTCCAGGTCCTCAGTGCACCAGGCGACGCTGTTCTGCATGAACTGCAGGCTGTTCAAGTAGCGATCCTGCGTCAGGCTGGAGGAGAGATCGAAGACGATGTCATCCACGAACTCCACACTGCCGATGACGATCAGGCGCGACGTCTTCGGGGATGTCTCGATGGTGGCAAGCGATGAGGGCGGAAGCGCCGGGGTTGGCGTCCCTGCCTGCTCCTGGGATTCACCCTCGGCGGACTCCTCTTCGGCAAATGGCGAGGGTTTGTCCTTGAAGAAGCTCTCGAAGGAGCCCTGCACGGAGACCGCAAGGGTGTGACGATCCTGTTCACTGCTCACCGGAAACCCAAGCTCTGGATGAGCGTTGAAGTCAGGCTGGATATTGGTGTCAGTCCGGGTCCAGGACTCCGGGCTGGATTGCAGTAGTTTCGTCACCTGGCGAGAGGCGTTCTTCTCCTCGTCCACCACGATGGGCGAGGCCCAGTTGAGGGTGACCGCGGGCAGATTGGAGACGATGGGGCTGTCAGATGCCATACCGTCCTGTCGGATGTCAACGAAGAAGGGATAGTCGATGGCCTGAATCTCCCGCACCTGAGTACCCCCTACGTTTCGAGTCGTCTGCACCGGGAAGGGCTCGTTCTGCGGGTCCATCACCAGCGACTGCTCGACGCTGATGCCGTAGTGGGCCAGCATGTCCCGCAGGGTGCCCTCCAGCGGCTTGAGCCCGAGGCCGCCGCGCATCGGATCTACCTGGATACCGTAGTTGCCGGCGGCTACGATCACCGCTCCGCCGCGCATCAGGTACTGGTCGATGGCGAAGCGATCCTTGTCTGTCATACGCTGAGGGCCGACGAGGACCATCACGTCGACAGCGTCCGGCACCTGTCCGTTGCTCAGGTCGATCCTGCGCACTTCGTACTCCTGCGCCAGCGACTCGCGGATCTGCTGCCAGCTGGAGATGGGCTGCTGCGTCTGTCCCATCATGTTCTGTTGAGGTTGGGTCGAGGGCGACCACAGCCCAACCACCTGGAGGAAGCCGGGCGAAGACCGCTTGAGCGCGTTCTCGATGGATGAGCGGATATCGGCCTCTGTCATCTCCCCCGAGGGATAGATCACGCGTTCCTGATCACCGACTTGCAGGACCATATGCATGTAGTAGGACTCGCTGGAGAATAGCGAGGTAGCGAACGGCTGTATCTCATACTGCTCGTAAAGCTGCTGCCTCGTGACCGGGCTGTCGGGCGCGTCTGGATTCACCACTGTGTAGGCGAACTTGCCGCTGGACTGATCGGCGATCCTTCCCGCCACCTCCTCGATCGTCGCGGGGATGTCGGAGAACTGCTCTGGTATTGTCTCCGGCGTCAGGTAGACGGTCAACTCCGCCGGTTCCTCCAGTGCTGCCAGCACCGCCTCCACGCTCTGGAAGCCGTAGACCACCTTCTTGATCGCGCTGGTCAGGTCGTACTCCAGGTTGCGTAGGCGAACGTCCACGTTCCCCCCGCTTGACTGCACCTCGATCAGATCCTGGAAGTTAAGCACAACGTTCTGATCGCCGTATCGGATCAGAATGTCGAAGTAGGAATTGATCACCGACTGCTCATATCGCCCGGAAACCTGGAAAGGGCTGGGGGTGATGCCGTACGTCTGATTTGCCTCTGCCTCCAGCTCTGGGTGTTCTGCTGGATCGATGATCTCCAGCTCCATCCTGTCGCCGGCGGCGACGTCGTACTCACGCAGCATGTCGCGAATCTCCGGGACTAGCGGTGCAAGCAAGGGATGTGTCTTCTCGCTGAAGTAGCCGCGGACCAGCAGGGGTTCCTGCAGGTTGCTCAGGAGATCACGCGTCGTCTGCGACAGGGTGTACTGTCGGCCCTCGGTGAGGTCCAGCCGCAGGGCTTGAGCGTGCAGCGGGAAGGCCCAGACATTCGCCAAGACCAGGTTCACCACCAAGAGGATCGAGGTAAGCGTCACGGCGCGGCGATAGGGCTGCGTCTGCTCTCCAGCGCTCCAGCGTTTGCTGTGGAGCGAGGCGCCGTTGAGGGTCAGGAAGATACCGGTCAATGAGAGATAGTAAAGCAAATCGCGCAGGTCGATTACGCCGCGCTCGATGCTCTCAAAGCGGCTTCCAGAGCCGATGGCGCGTAGGACCTCGCCGACGGTGTCACCGAAGAACTCAGTGACTCCGCGAGTCCCGACCAGGTAGAAGAGCCCGCAGAGCAGCACCGCCAGGATAAGGGCCACAATCTGGTTGTCCGTGCGCGAAGAGACGAAGAGCCCAATGGTCGTGTAGGAGGCCGCCAGCAGGAGGGCGGCCAAGTAACCGCCAATGACCGGCCCCCAATCCAGATTGCCCAGTATCTCCACGGTGATGGGCAAGAAGATGGTCAGCCCCAAGGAGACGGCGACCAAGGCCATCACGGCCAGAAACTTCCCGATGACGAGTTGGGCGACGGAGACGGGCAGCGACTGCAGCAGCTCTAGGGTGCCTGAGCGCTCCTCCTCGCTCCACTGACGCATCGTCAGCGCCGCGACCAGGAAGATCATCAGCACCGGTATCCAGCGGAAAAGCGGTCGGACATCGGCGATGCCGCGGGCGAAGAAGGTATCCACCCAGAAGAAGGAGAAGAGCGTGACCGCCAAGAAGACGCCCACGAAGATGAGGGCCATAGGGGAACCGAAGTAGCTCTCTAACTCCTTACGGGTGATTGAAACGCTTTGCTTCCATCTAATCGTCAGAGTTGAGAGTGCTTGTTTCACAGTTTAGTACCTCCCAAGTTGTGACTTAACGTTATGAACTGGTGACCAGCTCGTTGAAGACGGATTCCAGCGTCCGCACATCCTGTCGCAGCTCGCGCACTGGCCAACCCTCCTCTCGAGCCAGGTCATAGATGGCTGGGCAGAGGTCGGCGTCGCCGTCCTTGCCCAAGACGCGATAGGTGGGGAAGCGGCCTGCGGCTTGCGAGCGCAAGCCAGGGCGCTTCCCGTGCCCCACGTGCTGGTCCATTGTCCTGTCCGTCTCGATGGCTTCGACGCCCTTCGCGTCAGCCAGACCCAGAAGAGCGCGCTCCACACCAGGAGTTTCCTGGTTGAGGACTAGAATCGCGTCCGAGGTGGAGGCTAGCTCTGATAGCTCGGCGTCGGCTCTGATCCGACCGTTGATGAGAATAATGACACGGTCGCAGAGAGCTTCGACCTCGGAGAGGATGTGCGTGGAAAGGAGCACCGTGCTCCGTTCGGCCAGGCGACGGATCAGATGGCGAACCTCGACCACCTGCGTGGGATCGAGCCCGATGGTGGGCTCATCTAGAATCAAGATGCGCGGCTTGTGGACGATGGCCTGAGCCAGCCCAACGCGTTGGCGAAACCCCTTGCTCAGCTCACCGATTGGTCGTACAAGGTGATGGGCTAACCCGGTGGCATAAACTGCCTCTGAGATACGGCCCTGGCGCTCCTCCTCGGGGATACCGCGCAGCTTGGCCATCATCTTGAGGTAGCCTTGGACCGTCAACTCCCGGTACAGCGGCGCAGTCTCGGGTAGATACCCGATCTGCGACTGAACCTCGCGGGTGTGCGCAAGGACGTCACGCCCGTTCACTTTGACGGTCCCGTCGTTCGGCTGCAAGCTGCCGGTCAAGATTCTGATCGTCGTCGTCTTGCCGGCGCCATTGGGGCCGAGCAGCCCGACGATCTCCCCCGCTGCGATGTCGAAGCTGACACCGCGCAGGGCCTCAATGGGGCCATAGGATTTTGCTACATTCTTGACGTCAATCATAAGCGACCTCCCATTCAGCTCTACCAGTCAGAGGCGTACAAAAGGCCTGGGCCGCGCGAGTGCGGCGCGTCACCTCACACTGCCCAGTGCCCTCTGACTGAGCGAAAACGCGACAGTGGCATCTTCTGTTGTCATCGTCTGAGCCTCGTATGCCACAGATTCTAGCACGGAAGCTCAGAGTTTCAACCTTTGACACGTGCGGTGCCCCTCCTTCACACCGGGCCCCGCATGAAGAAACCCGGTGGCTTCAGTCAGAGGGCACCGCCTAGACGCACCCCCCGATGTGTAGAAGTACCGGGTTTCTATAACGCACTATGTTGCTGTTGACATCATTCGATTGGACAGCTAGAGCGGCCCATGATGTGGGGCCGCACCAATGAAACTGCGTCCTCTTCGCCGCTGTCGGCCTAACTCAGGTACGGCCGCAGTTTTCGTCGATAGCGAGGGTGTCGCAGCTTCTTGAGTGCCTTACCCTCGATCTGGCGGATACGCTCCCGGGTTACGCCCAGTTTCTCACCGACCTCTCTAAGTGTGTAGGTGTCAGCGCCTCCTAGGCCAAACCGCATGCGCAGAACACGAACCTCGCGAGGGGTCAAGGTGCTCAGTGCGTCCTGCAGATCCTCGTGCAAGAGGTGCATCTCGGTCCTCTGTGCTGGCGAGGGCGTGTCCTCGTCCTCAAGGAAGTCACCAAACTCGCTCTCGCCATCCTCGTCTATCGGCTTCTCCAAGGAGAGAGGTCGCTGCGAGACCCCCAGCAGCCAACGCACGCGCTCCGGCTCCAGGTCGACCTCCTCAGCGATTTCCTCCGGCGTGGGGCGATGCCCCAGATCCTGTTCGAGGCGCGCCGCCACCTGATAGAGCTTGCGGATTCGGTCGTTGGTGTGGACCGGAATGCGGATGTTTCGACCTTGCTGCTTCAACGTCCTGGCGACCGACTGTCGGATCCACCAGGTAGCGTAGGTACCGAACTTCGTGCCTCGCTCGTAGTCGAACTTGTCGGCAGCCTTGATCAGGCCGATGTTGCCGGCCTGGATCAGGTCGAGGAAGGAGAGCCCCCGTCCCCGATATCGCTTGGCGATGCTCACGACGAGGCGCGTGTTGGCTCTGATCAGATGGCTGCGAGCATCCTTGCCATCCGCGATCAGGTGCTCAAGCTCCTCTCGTTCTTCAGGGCTGTGGCCATTCTGATCCAGTTTCTTCTTGGCCTCTCTCCCACGCTCCATCCTCTTGGCCAGCGATACCTCCTCGTCTCGCGTCAGAAGAGGCTCCCGCCCCATCTCCTTAAAGTACAGGCTAACAGCGTTGTCGACAGAAATAGCGCTGAGATCGGACGCCTCTGTGTCGTCCGTCTCATCATTCACCACTTGCTCCTCAATGTCAGCTTCAATCACCTCAGATTCGCTCTCGACGACTTCGATGTCCTGTTCATGGAGATAGGTGAAGAAGTCCTCCAGATCGGAAAGATCCTCCTCTGCCTCTGGGAAGGCTTCCACGATCTGATCCAGTGTGAGGTATCCTTCCTCTTCAGCCGCGTCCAGGAGCCACCCTATGTCCTGAAACTGCTTCTCAATTTCATATCTCTCCATCATAGTAATCAACCTCCCCAATCCATCGGAAGTCTCCGATCGAGCGTCTGCTCCGCCAACCCGCTCTTTGATCGGCAACACTAGACACGCTCTAGGGTCGGCGCCCTGAGTTCGACCCAGCCTCTCCAGTCAAACACTACCGATGAACTGACTAAACGCTTCGGCCTATCCCTGATGTTGGCGGACACATCGTGTCACGACCATGATAGCGGCGGCGATCGATCACTCCAAGGGACAAGAAACCCGGCTTCTCAGGAAGTCGGGCCTCAATTCCAACGCCAAGTCCAGTGATCTGTCTTGTTGTCTCGACCTTAATCGCTCTCCGCCTGTCCGGCTTCAGCGCCCGGCAATCGTACGATAAACAGCCTCGCTGTCCATGATCCCAATGTTGTGGCTGTACCAAACCTACTATTTGCTTCAGTATGTCACAGGTTCATTAGATAGTCATAGGAACCGCATTAGAAACACATTAGAAGAGCTCTACCTGGGTGGCAGAGCTCATCGCTGATTAGGTAGGTTGTCTACATCATAATTGCTTTCGCCAATAATGTCAACTCGATGGAGAGAAGGCGTCGGAGCGGCGCCAAGACCAGATGGGACGTTCGTTAGTCTGGGTCTCCCCTTGCCTCAGCATCCCCGCAGGTGACTGCTGTCCCCCGGATCCTCCTCGCCATGCGCCGCGCTCGCTGCGGTGCATGGCCGATGTGGCCGCTGGCGTCGAGCAGGGCTCGCACATGGTGGGCGGTGAGGTGCTGTCGTATCTCCGGATCGTTCGTCAGGCGGTCGACCAACGGGTTGGGTTTCCCTTCCTGCACGGCCCGCCAGGCCTCCATGGCGTGCTGACGGATGACCTCGTGCATCGACTGTCGGTCGGCACCAGCGCGTCCCAGGGCCATCAAGAGCCGCTCAGTGGCGGCGAAGACGCCATAGGTGTCTAGATTCCGGGCCACTGCACCCTCGTAGATGCGTAAATCATCCAAGATGCGCCTGACCCGACGGACGACCTCCTCGCTGGCCAGGAACGCTCCCGGAAGGACGATTCGACGGTTGGCTGAGTCGTCCAGGGTGCGCTCCAGCAGGCTGTGGGCCGCGTTATCCCAGGCCACACGGACCAGTCCGGCCACGTAGCGTGCCAGGCTGTCCGTCGTCTCCGAGTTGACCGGGTTGCGCTTGAAGGGCATCGCCGTCGAGCCAACCTGTTTGGCACCAAAAGGCTCACTCCACTCTCCGATGGGCGGCGCCTGCAGCAGCCGCAGGTCGAAAGCAAAGCGGTAGACCGAGGCTGCCAATCCAGCTAGCGCTGTCAGCACGCGATAATCCTGCTTGCGGGGATAGACCTGATTGGTGACGAGATAGGGCTCCAGCCCCAGCTGCTCCATGACGATCCCTTCCATCTCGGCGGCGGTCATCCCTGTGCTGGCGAGCAATTGCTCGTAAGATGCGGCTGTGCCTACCGCTCCTTTCATTCCCTTCCCTTTCAGGCGCTTTCGCACGCGTTCCAGCTCCAGGTAATCCTCCAGAAGGTCCTGTCCATGGGTTGCCAAACGGTACCCGACGGTGGTGGGCTCGGCGGGCTGGATGTGGGTGTAGCCCATACATGGTTGCTCGGCATGCTCCTCAATGCGAGCCACCAAGCTGGTGAGCAGCACCCGGAGCCGCTGCAGCAGCAGGTCGAGCGCGTCACGGATGCGCAGCGCATCAGCGTTGTCCTCAACGTCGGCGCTGGTGGCTCCAAGATGGATGATCGGGCCGCCGAGTGGGCACTGCTCGGCGAAGGCTCGCAGCTCGGCCATCTTGTCGTGGTGGATCTCGGCCTCAAGCTCCGCCGTGCGGGCCAGATTGATGTCGTCCTGATGGGCCCGCAGATCGTCCAACTGGTCGTCGGTGACCAAGCCGGCCTGGTGCTGCGCGGCGGCCAGGGCGACCCAGATCTGGCGCCAGAGCTGATGCTTATGCTCCTCGCTCCAGATCGTGCGCATCTCGTCCGAGCCATAGCGCCACGTGAAGGGGGAGAGGAACGTCTCGTGCGTGAACGTTGTCTTGCTGCTCATGGTCTTGACCTCCACAGCTATCGTCGAGGATGCAGGCAACGGACCTATTGTACAATACCTTGCACGACAGGAGAAATGCCAGGGTGCTATCATTCTCGCCAACCCTGCGAAGGTTGGCGCGTCAAGCGGCGGTTGGTGGTTTGGGTGCGGCTCCGGACAGCCAGGGCGGCGACGGCGACGCGTGCGACG
>CAZNRX010000008.1:0-87490 GCA_964575455.1 uncultured Anaerolineales bacterium
CTTCAGTGGCCCAGTTCTGCCTTCCAGGAGCTTGTCCCCAGTGTGTAACGCTCCCCCGAGCGGGTACTTGCGTCCATTGCCCCCCGGCGTATAATCACGGCGATGTCCAGACTTACTATGTACAGTGTGCCAGAGATAGCGGCCGGGCTCGAAGAACCGTTCTCGATGGCTAACGTTGTCTATGTGGACGATCTCCTGGTCAGCGTCTACATCTGCCAGGGTGTTCTTCAGTGGCATAGACACGTCGACATCGATGAGCTGTTCTGGGTCTACGAGGGCGCCATGGTGCTGGAGAGCGAACGTGCCGACGTTCCCTTAGGGCCGGACGAGCTGGTGGTTGTGCCAAAGGGCACCAGACACCGATCGGCATCCGCTGCCCGCGCCACGGTGCTCCTGCTGCGTTGTGGTCTCCTGCCGAACCGTAAGAACGGCAAGCGCCGGCTCTACGTCACCGATGAGACGGGTTTGCCCTACGTCGACCTCCACAGGGTCGCGCAGATGCTCACGTCGGCCTTCCACTTCCACACGGTGGCGCAGGTCGAGGACTCCAGGATCGAGCTAGCGCGCGGCAGCGGCCGTTGGCCCATCGAGCTGCCAGTCGCACACGACCGCATGATCTACGTCGTGGACGGCTCCCTCACCGTCCGCACGGTCAGGGATAGGCTGCGCCTGTCGCCGGGCGACTTCACCGTCATACCTCGCGGCGCCTTCTACCACCTCTACACGGATGAGAACGCGCTTCTGGTTCGGGTGACGCGCGAGGCGCTGTGATGCCGTGCCTCTTCGAGGACGTCTCGGGCGACATCTCCCCTCGCTGGAACCGGCACGTCAAAGGACAGGGCTCGCTGGAGCGATCTGATGCAACGCTCTGCTTGGTGAACGCGGACACGTCCTCGAGTCACTACACCAATGCCCAGCTTGATGATTATCAGGGCCTACCCCGTCGCCGCTTCCTCTGGCGTCCACCGCTGGCGCTGACCGTGCGGGCGCGCTTCTCACACTCGAAGGGGGAGCTGCGCGGCACTGCCGGCTTCGGCTTCTGGAACGACCCCTTCCTGATGACCGATAGACGGGTGCCGACCCTGCCTCGCGCCATCTGGTTCTTCTACGGGTCGCCGCCCTCTGACATGAAGCTCGATCTGAACACGTCGGGCCAGGGCTGGAAGGCGGCCACCGTCGACGCCCTGCGCCCCATCGCTCTCCTGCTGGTGCCCCTGGCCCTCCCGGCGGCGCTGCTGATGAATCTGCGACCTCTCTACCACGCGCTCTGGCCGCCCATCCAGCGCGCACTGAACGTCCGAGAGGCGCTTGTGGACGTGCCTATGACTGAGTGGCACACCTACGTCATCGCCTGGGGTGAGGAGCGTTCCACGTTCACCGTCGATGGCCAAACAGTCCTGGGGGACGCCCCATCGCCCTGGGGCCCACTGGGCTTCGTCATGTGGCTGGACAATCAGTACATGATCGTCAAGCCGTGGGGCCGCTTCGGCTGGGGGCTGCTGGAGGCGCCCGGCCTCCAATGGCTGGAGGTCGATCACCTGGCCATCGACCCAGCCTAGCCGCCAGGCCAAAGTCGTAACGCCACTTCGATCCAGCCTTACTATCGACTGACCCCATCCAAGTCTACCGCATGCCGTCTCGTACACACAGAGCAATCGCCTATGGCCGGGAACGTACGTCAACGAATGGGATGCACCATGCCGACGACACGATGTTGTTCTTGGAGCTCTGGTGGTGCAGTGGGGCGAGGGCCTCGAAAGGAGGGAGTCTGTGGGGCGTCATGCCCACAGAAACGTCGATTTCGGGGGTGAAGTGGGGCGCTATGCCCATCGATGTTGAATGATGACACTTTTTTCTGAGAAACAACATCGGCACCACTGACAGAATGTCGACATCCGTTTGCATCAGGCGCCAGGCACCGTGAGCACCCTTTTTCGGGGAAGCCAATCGACTGAGGGGTGAAGGACGGGCATTGGAGGTTGAAGGTTGGCGTGATCTGTTAAGGTGCTGATATTCGGGTCGGTCGACGTTGACCCTATGGTAGGGACATTATACTACAGGAAGTCCTCTATGTCAATAGGGCAAGTTTTAGATATTTTTTGGGAAAAGTACCCAGGACCAGATCCAGGCCGAACTAATTGGTTCTACTGGGGCTGATTCTGCCCAGGCGTAATGCCCGGGCATCCTCGCCATATGCGATTGCCCTGCGCCGTCCTTACGCACGTCTTGACTCCTCTGGCGTGGCATGATAGAATGGCTCAATCAACAACCGTCAGGTCGCCCTGCGGCGAGAGGGGGAGTGGTGAGCTTCAAGCGGTGCCCTTTTCAGTCGCGCATTATGATCGGCCTCACCCTCAAGCATGGCTGGTCAGCACTCTCTGGCGTAGCCCATTGGGGCGGCGCCTCCGTCTCTCGGGGTCTGGCGTGTTGGGACAGCCCCCTATCCTTTGTGGTCCATCCCGGCGGACGTCCCTGTGTCGTCCATCCGTTCTGGAGGTATCGTCAGATCTCCATCCCAGACAACGTCATATATGGCCCGGTTCGATCCTGGATTGACGTCTGACCCGACGTGAGAGGCTTCCAGTCTCTCGCCATTCGCGATGAGGTCCTCAGCCCTCACCTACGAGGGCGAGACAGAAAAGGAGAAGGAAGATGGGAGACCAAAGGAGCTCGATCGTTCTTGCGCTATCGGTTCTGGTGGTGGGCCTGCTCGTCGCGGGCTCGGCAGCGGCCTGGGCCGTGCCCGACTCCGAAGCGGCGATGTCGCCTCCATCGGGCGCCTCGGTCCGACACTACGACCTGGGTGACGGCCGCTATGCAGCGGTCCTTCCCGCTGTTGCGTGGCCGGCGGACACCTACAATCAGACGTCATGCATCGACACCTATGTCTTCAGCCACGATTCGGATGCCAGCTACTGCAATGACATCGAATTCCGCGTTGGTCACGTCGATACGAAGGTTGGTAACGCGATACATCGGGCCTTCCTGGGGTTCCATCTTTCCAGCATCCCCTCGGACGCCGTCGTCACCTCGGCTCGCGTCTACGCGTATGCGAACAAGGGGTGGGGCCGCGGCTCCGGTGCCATCATCTGGGCACGGCGGGTGACCAGTTCCTGGGGTTGTCCCCTGATCTGGAAGTATCGGCCTCCATCCGTGTCAGTCAATTGGACATCGGTCGGTAGCAGCTCTGGTTGGTACTACTGGATCATCACCAACATGGTGGAGAGCTACTGGATCGGGAGCGATTTCGGCAGCGGCGATAACCATGGCCTGGAGCTGCGCGGTCCAGAGAGCGGCGAAGACTATGGGCGCTCCTTCTGCACCAGGAATTACGCAGGGTCCACCTACGACCCGTATCTGGTGGTCGAGTACGAGCTGGTCACCCCCACGCCCACCCCAAGCGCTACCCCCAGCAGAACCCCGACGCCCACCGGCACGCCGACGCCTACGCCCACCCCAACGGTCAGCCGTGTCTGTGAGGATCTGGTGGTCAATAGCACGGACGACGTGGACGATCTGGCCTGCGATGCAGCCCACTGCTCGCTGCGGGAGGCCATCATCTGCGCCAATGGGGACCCGGTTCTGGATCACATCACCTTTGACGTCCCGGACACCGATCCGAACTTCAATGGTACATGGTGGGTCATCTCACCCGATAGCGCCCTGCCAGCCCTCACGGACAACGGCATCTTCGTCGATGGCCCTTCTCAGGCGACCAATCAAGGAGACACCAACCCCGACGGGCCGGAGATCGTGATCACCGGCGTGGACGCCGGGGCAGCCCATGGTCTATGGATCCGAGCCGCCTACTGCGTGATTCGGGGTCTCGATATCGTCAACTTCGAGCTCAACGGTATCGGCATCTCCGGAGGTTCAGGTGTCTACCTTAACACCGTCGAGCATAACTACATCGGCATCGATGCTACCGGCACTGCAGCCAGTCCGAATGGGCAGAGCGGTGTCTCCATCTGGGACGGTGCCAACACCAACTGGATTGGCCCCGGCAACGTCCTGTCCGGCAACGGCATAGGCGGCCCCATCGGTATCGGGGTCAACATCTTCGATTCGTTCAATAACACGGTCAAGGGCAACTACATCGGCACCGACGCCAGCGGCGAAGCGGCTTTGCCGAACACACGAAACGGCATGGAGGTATCGCAGTCTGAGGGCACGGTCATCAAAGAGAACGTGATCAGTGGAAACACCTACGCTGGCGTGAAGATGTTTGTCGTGGAGGGGGCCGAGGTGCGGGACAACGTCATCGGCCTCAACGCAGCCGGAACGCTTCCGGTGCCCAATGAAGGCGAGGGTTTGATCATCGAGGACGAGGCTACGGACGTCACCGTCGGCCCCGACAACGTCATCAGTGGTAACGGCGGGAACGGCATCGGCCTGAAGGATCCCGGTGTGCACGACCTCACGGTCTTCGGCAACACCATCGGCGCCGATGCCACCGGCGCGCTTCCCATTCCCAACGGGGGTAACGGCATCCAGGTGTTCGATCACGTGCACGACGTCACCATCGGCCCCGATAACACCATCGCCCACAACGCCGAGCACGGCGTCTATCTATACGATGAGGCGTACGATAACACCATCGGTCCCGACAACGTCATCGCCCACAACGGCGCCGACGGCGTCCGCGTGGATGGCGAACACTCCCTGTTCAACACCATAACCCAGAACAGCATCACAGAGAACGAGGCCCTGGGCATCGAGAACATCGGCGGTGGCAACACAGAGCTGCCGCCCCCACTGATTGTTGATTACACCCCAACGCAAGCCAGTGGCACAGCCGAGCTCCCCGGTGGGGCACCGTGTGCAGGTTGTACGGTCGAGGTCTTCTCCGACACCGGCGGCGAGGGGGCCCAGTATCTCGGCTCTGGCACCACCCTTGCCGATGGCTCGTGGACGGTCGGTTTCGCCGTTCCACCGGACCACGAGTACCTCAATGCCACCTGTACCGACACTGACGGCAACACCTCCGAGTTCTCGGGCAGCCCTGTCCCTTTCCTCATTCCCGCCGTCGAGGTGGACAAGGAGCCTGTGGATCCGCCGGGCGGGGTGGTTGGGGTGGACGACGATGTCGCTTTCCGCGTCACCGTCCGCAACGTCGGAACTGCCGTCCTCACCGAGGTCCGGCTCAGCGACATCTATGACTCCGCGTGTCTGGCGTTCGTGACCAGCGATCCCTATCCGGACACCGTGGATCTCGTCGCCCACGAACTGATTTGGGAGGACCTCACCACCCGTTTCGGCGACCTGGAGCCTGGGGACGAGATGTCATTTTCCGTCCATTTCAGGGCCGTCGCGCCCTGCTTCGCCATGAACTGCGTGCGGGTGGACGCCGAGGACGGCGCGGGGAACCCCGTGAGCGACCGCTGGTGTGCGGATGTCACCATTGAGCCGGGCCCGCCGGAGATCGAGGTGCACAAGGTGGTGATGGACCCGGTGGTGTGCGTGGGCGATCCGGTGATCTTTGTCGGTGTTGTCAACAACACCGGAGGGCTGCCTATCTCTAGCATCGCAATGACTGACACCTACGACATGGGCTACCTGGCGAGCCTCAACGACCCGGCGATCTGGGGGCCCGATGACGGCGAGCTGAATCATTTCCTCCCGGACTGGCCTCACGTCCTGCCCTGGTGGCCACCAGACTCGTTGATGGTGTGGCCCCTGGTCTTTCGGGCCGAGGCCGAGACCGCCTCAACGGTGGATACGTTCAAGGCGATGGTGAACGACGTCCCAGCGACCGAGCGAGGCGACACAGAGTCGGTGACCATCCTACCGGAGCCGGGCCCGTGCGCGGGCAACCTGGTGACCAACGGAGGCTTCGAGGACGGGTTGAGCGGCTGGATCGTTGCCGCGGGCGCCCCCGGGACGACGAGGGTCGAAAGCCACTCCGGGGCTTCCTCGGCGCTCGTGGGGATCCTGCCGGATGGAGTGGATGCGCTGGGGCTGGACGCTCTGGGGCAACGCATCAGGATTCCGGCGGATGCCCACCACGCCCAACTGAGGTTCTGGTACAAGGTGGACAACAGCGAGGATCCTGATACACGCTTCAACTGGTTCGAGGCCGCTGTTGGTGTGGTGGGCACCGGCGAGGAATTCACGCTTGTCGATAGAACCGCGGACAGCGGGGGATGGCAGCAGGTCACATGGAACGTTCCCTATCACCTGATCGGGGAGGAGATCGCGTTCGCGTTCGTGGCTATCAATGATGGATCCTTCGCTTGTCGCAAGCTGTGGGCCTTCGTCGATCAAGTGGAGGTCTGCGTATCTCGCTGTGGCCCGGACGAGGTGCCTCCGGTCTTCGTCCCCGGCATGTGCTGGAAGGCGGAGGACTGGCCCGACTACGCCCCCAACGGCATGCCCGACTTCGACCAGCGCGGATACTACACAGAGACCAACGGCACGATCTTCACCCGCACCGTGGACGGCCCCGCCGCCTCCGCCAACTCCCTCTGGTGGTTCGATTCGAAGTTCGAATCGGGGGCCACACCGCCGCCGGGTGTCTCCGACAGCTATCCCCTGGTGGAGCCCTACGGCGCCTGGGACGACCACGACCCGGAGAACGTCCCACCGCTCGTCCTGGACCTGGTCAAGCGTATGCAGACCGACGGGTTTCCCGATCAGCCGGAGGCGTGGATCGGCACCCGGCCCGATGACCTGGCCAACGGCATCCGCGACCTCCTGGAGGAGAGGGAGCTGCTGGATGACTACAGCGTCACCCTGGAGCGCAATCCGTCCTACTACCTCGTCCGCGATGAGGTGCAGCGCTGTGAGGACGTGCTGCTGTTGCTGGGCTTCTGGGAGCATCAGCCGGACGGATGGCGACGTCTGGGCGGTCATTGGGTCAACAGCGCCGGGGTGGACTGCGGCTTAGCTCCGCCCGCTAGCGAGCGGCGGATCGGCATCAGCGATCCCTTCATCGACAGCGCCGAAGCGGGTTACCCCGGGCGCCACCTCCCGGTCCTGGGCCACGGCTACCCCCACGACTGGCGGCTGCACGATGATGCGGCCTACGTCTCGCACGACGTCTATGACGCCTGGATCGGGCGGCAGGACTGGGGGCTGGTGGACTACGTTCGTCGGGACAGGGTCACAGGTGAGTTCTACCCCGACGTCTTCCGCTTCTGGGAGGCCAACACGCCGCGTGAGTTCGAGGAGGTTCAGGCGGAGGAGTATCAGGACGGGGCGATTCGCGTCGTCTCCGAGTATATGGTCGCCGTGTCACCCCTTGAGGATGCCGTGAGCCTCTCCCTGATGCCCGGCTTCGTCGATGCCCCTGTAAGCGACGTGTTCGCCGTGGACGTGATGGCGGAAAGCCGGACACAGCCCTTCGATACTGTGCAGGTCTACCTGGATTTCGATCCGGACCAGCTTCAGTGTGTGGATGCGTCCGGCAATCCCATCAGCGAGACCGTCCCCATCTCACCGACTGAGGTCGTTCAGAACGAGATTGACAACGAAGCGGGTGAGGTGAACTACGCTGCTCATGTGGCGTTTGGTGAGCCGGCGCTGACCGGTCGGGTGCAGGTGACCCGGCTCTACTTCCGACCCGTTGCCGCCACACCGGCGGAAGGCACGCAACTCACGTTCAACTGGACCACCCCGCGCCGCACCGACGTCCTCTCGGGGATCACATCGGTGCTGGGGCGGGTGAGGGAGACGACGGTCCGAGCTGGCGATCCAGCCGTCATCCAGGGCAGGGTCGTCTTGCAGGGTCGGCCCGCGCCCCCTGATGCATTGTGGGAGGTCCCGCTGACGGTGGAGCTGCGCGATCCGGCCACCGACGCGACTCTGCAGATCTTCGCCCCCCACACCGACGATCAAGGTCGCTTTGAGATCGGAGGTGTGACGCCGGGCACCTACGACCTGCGGGTCAAGGGTATGCACACGCTGGCCAACCGCTGGTCCGAGCTGACGCTCGCGGTCGGTGACAACGCGGTGGACCTGGGCGAGCTGCTGGAGGGCGACGCCGACAACGACAACGACGTCGACGCCTCCGACGCCTCGCTGGTTAACCTGGCCTTCGGCACGGCCCCTGGCGACGCCAACTGGGATCCGAGGGCGGATTTCAACGAGGACGAGGTCGTCGACGGGGTGGACATGGGGCTTCTGGGCGCCAGCTTCGGCCGGGTCGGCGACGTCGAGGTCGGTCCCAGCGCGGCTTCGCTGTTGCTGGGGAGCGCAGCTGCCGACCTCGGCCTAGCTGGCGGCATCCACGCAATGTCCGACGCGGTACGTGCCACAGCCCCTGTCTCCATCACGTTCTCTCCCGCTTCGGTGACCGCGGAGGCGGGCGACATCTTCACCGTCGACGTCGTCATCCAGGCCGGGGCGCAGCCGGTGGATACGGTGGAGGCGCACATCGTCTTCCCGGCCGGCGTGCTGCAGGTGGTGGACGCGGGCGGCGATCCGGCGACGGCGGTGGAGGGCGGCACTGCCTTCGACATGGAGCTGACCAACGGCGCCGACAACAGCGCGGGCACCATCGACTACGCGGCCACCATGCTGGGCGACTCGGTGAGTGGCAATATCACCGTCGCGACGCTCCGCTTCGAGGCTCTGAGCCCCACGCTGGGCGAATGGCTCCGTTTCCAGGTCTGGCCGCCGGTGAAGACGGACGTGACCTATCTGGGCGAGTCGGTACTGACGGACTGGCCGGCCGCCGGGGTCACGGTGGAGGGATATCCGAGGGTCTACTTGCCCCTCATCCTGAAGGGCGGTTCCTGAGACGTAGGAGGGGATGCTTGACGTAGCGAAGCCACCTGTTACGCCCGATGCAGGTGGCTTTGCTTTACGTCTTTGGTGGAACGTGGGCCCGATGACCGCGTTCACCGGGACGCATCGCGCAAGCCCGTCCGATCTGCGCGGGGTATCGCCGCTGCGCGGGGCGAGGAAGGTTGCCGCCCGAGAGGAGGGAGGAACGTGAACCGCAAAGCGCCAGCCGTGGTGCGACGATTGACGATCAGTATCTGCTTCGTGTCGCTGGTTCTGGCCTGTCCCACGGTAGGAGGCGATACCGTGGCCGGCAACGGTGGCGGGAGATCGATGCGCAGAGACATGGGTGCCGTGATCTCGCCACCTACACCGCCCCGGCCGGGCCTGGCATCGCCAGGAGGCGCTTCCTGGGCCTGTCTGCCTCGCTACGGCGAGCCGGACGAGTTTCTTCACCTGTATCCGCATGGTGGACCAGAGGAACCCCCTGGATCGGATTCGACGACCACCTTGTGGGGGGTTGACTCCGCGGACTTCAATGACGATGGTTGGCCGGACGCTGTTTTGTGGAGAGGGCTTCAACCGACCGGAGTGGCTCTTGAGCTCGACGTCCTGCTCAACGATGGACAGGGAAACCTGGCACTGGGGACGTCCGAGGTCTTCTCGGGGATGGTCCCCTCGGTGGTGGAAGGGCGCGAGCTGGTGCTGGCTGACTTCAATGGAGATGGCCGTTCTGACATATTCTTCGCCGATCACGGGATGGACACCGACCCTTTCCCTGGGCACCAGAACACGCTGGTCTTGTCGGCCCCCGGCGGCAGGATGGTGGATGCCACGAGCGGCGTCCCTCAGCAATCCGACCAGACTCATTCCGCTACGGCCGCAGACATCGACGGTGACGGGGATATTGACTTATATATCGGAAACCTGGGCGGCGGTGGCGTGCCGCCTCAGATCTGGCTCAATGACGGGATCGGCGTCTTCACCGTGGGTGTCGGGCTCCTTCCCCCGGAGCAGGTTAGCGATCCGCCCAACTGGTACACCACCAGCGAGTTCGCCGACGTCAACAACGATACGTTCCCCGATCTGATCCTGGGCCAGGGGAATCCGAACCGACCTTCCCACGTCCTGTTGAATGACGGCACCGGTCACTTCTCCCAGATGGAGACCCCGTTGCCGCCCACCATCTTCGCGCCGAACCAGCAGCCCCTCGACATCAAGGCTGCCGACATCGACGGCGATGGCTACCTGGACCTGTTACTGTCTGACACGCGGAGCACCTACGTCGGCCGCTACATCCAGGTGCTGATCAACAACGGCGATGGCACCTTCCGAGATGAGACTGCCGCGCGGCTGCCCCAGTCCGATAACGACGATCCCTGGATCAAGTGGGTTTACTTGCTTGACCTCGATATGGATGGGCATCTCGACATCGTCGTGCTTCCGCTTGGGCCGCCGGGGCCCCTGTTCTATCTCAACAATGGGGTTGGTGCTTTCCGCCCGCTGCCCAACGTGTTCAACATCGGGACTGACAACCTCTTCACGTTCCTCGACGTCGACCAGGATGGCTTTCTGGATGTGCTCTGGTCCTATCCAGGATGCTACGGCGGGACGTGCCCGGAGGTGCACTTCTTGGTGCGGGCTCTGGGGTGTCCGGTGTTCTTGCCACTGGTCTCTCGCAACTATCCGCTGGAGCCATGCCTGCCGGAGTTCGGCGATCACGAGGTGCTGCTGACCATCGACGCAGATGGTATGATCGAACGGCTCAGAACCGGGGATCTGGACGGTGACGGGTACGCCGACGCCATCGTGGCCCGCATCACGTTCCAGACCACCAGGACCCATGAGATAAGCATCCTGCTCAACGATCAACGAGGTGGGCTGGTGGACGGGACGCAGGCTGTGTTTGAGGGCCTGATTCCGAAAATGATCCAACCTACCCAGCCCTTGCTACACGATTTCAACGGGGATGGTCGCATGGACGTGTTTTTGCCAGACAGTGGTATGGACACGGACCCGTTTCCGGGCTACCAGAACACGCTTCTATTATCAGTTCCCGGGGGCAAGCTAGTCGATGCCACCGCCAATCTCCCTCAACAAAGCGACTACACGCACTCTGCCGCTGCCGCTGACATAGACGGAGACGGAGACGTGGATCTGTTCGTGGGCAACCTCGGCCCGGAACCTCCTGAGATCTTGTTGAATGACGGTACGGGCCGTTTCGAGGTGGCGGTGGGGCTCCTGCCTCCAGAGCAGAGAGACCTGGACGAGAACTGGTACCCGTCGTGTGCATTCGCCGACGTCAACAACGATACGTTTCCTGACCTCATCCTGGGGCACGGTAATCCAGGCCGGGACTCGCACGTTCTGCTGAACGATGGATCTGGTCGCTTCTCCAAGACCGCCACTGACCTTCCTCCCACGCCACTTGGGGAGAACGATGTGGCGCTGGACATTAAGGCCACCCATATCAATCGCGACGGATACGTGGATCTACTGGTGAATCATTCCCGCAACACAGACTGGGGACGGTATATCCAGGTCCTGATCAACAACGGCGATGGCACCTTCCGGGACGAAACAGCTGCCCGATTGTCGCAAGAGACCGACGAAGGCTGGCTCAGGTACCTCGATCTGCTCGATCTGAACTACGATGGACACGTGGATATCGTGGGCACGGCGATGGTGGGACCTCACGTCTTCTATTTGAACAATGGGCAGGGCGTCTTCAGCGAATGGGATCCGGGCGTGGATCTGTACGACTTCGCCTTCCTTGATGTCGACCGAGATGGCTGGCGGGACATCCTCCTGTCAGGTTCCGCTGACCCTGCAGCCGATCTCTGGGAATGGCACGCAATCATCCGTCACACTGGCTGCCTCAGCCCTTGACTCACGTGGTCAATGGACGAAGAACGCGACGGTCCACCGGGCGAAGCATACTTGAGAGAGTCGAGGCGAGACTGGCCCGGTGGAGTCGCGCCTATCCGTATGGAAAATCATCATGAAGCTCGATAGACAACTGAACCTGTTGATGGTCGGCGCCTTTCTGCTGTTAATTCTGGTGTGTCCGCGCGCGGGGGGCGATGTGGCTGCGGGCAGCGTCGGTGAAGGTCTCACAGATGGGGGCATAGGTCCCCCGGTCGCTGCGACGAAGCTGTGTGGATCGACCGCGCTCCCGCGACGGGCCTCCTCCGCCTCGTGTCTGCCCCATTACGGCGGCTGGGAACTCCTTCTCCAGATGGATCAGACGAGCGATCCCGATTACGAACCCTTCCCGGCGGCCGGGGACTTCAATGATGATGGCCTGGTGGACATCCTCATCGCGCGGCTGCAGTTTCAGACGGATGCTATTTTTGGATTGGACATCCTGCTCAACGATGGTCGTGGCGGAATGACTCTGGCGACATCTGAGGTCTTCTCGGGATCTGCGCCGCTCGTACAACATCCAACGGACGTCGTCGTAGCGGACCTCAACGGCGACGGCCGTTCGGACATCTTTGTGGCCAATACAGGGAATGACTCTCCTCCGCATCCCGGATTTCAGAATGCCCTTGCACTGACCAACCCCGATGGCAGGCTGGTGGATGCAACCCAGCGTCTGCCACAGCAGAATGATAACACGCATTCGGCCTGCGCAGCCGACATCGACGGTGATGAGGACATCGACTTCTACTTGGGGAACATCTGGGCGCAGCATGGCATCGACCCCCAGTTCCTGGTGAACGACGGTTACGGCAACTTCGCAGTGGCTGAGCAGCCCCTCCCCCCACTGCTCGACCTGGACCAAAACGGCTACAGAACTTGCGCATTCTCTGATGTGAACGCCGATGGTTCACCCGACTTGATCCTCGGTGACGTCGGGGATGAGTTGTCCAACGAGCACTCCACCGTGACGTCCGAAGTGCTGCTGAATGACGGCGACGGGATGTTCACACATCTGCCCGGCGCGATGCCGCCCAAGACATTTTCCCCGACGGATTCGGCGCACGACATCGCGCCAGTCGACCTCGACGGTGACAGCTACGCAGACCTGGTGGTCGTCTACGAGCGGCCGATTATGACGTTCTACATCCAGGTGCTGATCAACAACCAGGATGGGACCTTTCGCGATGAGAGCAACTCGAGGATCGCGTCGTTCTACGATCAGATCTGGCCGGGCTGGCAGGCCATGTCTGGGAATCCCAGGAGGACGCTGGAGCTACGAGACATGGATCGAGATGGTGATCTGGACCTCCTGGCGAAGTCGTGGGAGGGCGAGCATCCTGAGCCACTGCTCTTCCTGAATGACGGGAGTGGTTACTTCGCGTGGCAGCCCTTCGAGTTTGGCCTGGGGCGAGACCTCTACTACGCCTTCGTCGATCTCGACGACGACGCTGGTCACGACATACTGCTGGCCCAGTGTCATCCGTATGACCACGACTACGTCTTTGCCATTCGCGATCTGGGATGCCCCGTGTTCCTGCCGCTGATCTGCTGCGAATCATCGGTGGCACACCTACAGAGGGGAGCAGGGCGATGAAGCGCAACGTCCTGGAACTGCTGACAGCCGGTATCTGCTTCGTGTCGCTGATTCTGGCCTATCCCAGCGTGGGAGATGGGCCAGCTGCCCGTCGTGCGAGCGAGCATCTGATGCCAGGGCATGTAGATACGCTGGACTCGGCAACCACACTGTCTGGATCAGACGCGCTATCACCGGCGGATGCTTCCTGGAGCTGCCTGCCGCGCTACGGCGAGCCTCGGTTCGTTCTTGCTATCGACAGGGCCTTTGAGCCTCAGCTGACCTCAGGGGACTTCGACGGGGACGGCCTGGACGACGTGGTCGTCGAGAGGCTGCACTGGCTGACATACGAAACATTCGAGCTGGACATCCTGCTGAACGACGGATCGGGCGGGCTGACTCTGGCGACCTCTGCCGTCTTCTCGGGTACGGTCCCCGCCGTACAACACCCAACGGACGTCGTCGTGGCGGATTTCAACGGCGATGGTCGCGACGACATCTTCGTGGCTGATCACGGCTACGACGCCGATCCGTTTCCCGGGTATCAGAACCAGCTCGTCCTCAGCGCTCCCGGCGACAAGCTGGTGGATGCCACGGGCAATCTGCCGCAGCGGGATGACTTCACCCATTCGGCATGTGCGGCCGACGTCGACGCCGACGGGGACGTCGACTTGTACGTAGGGAACACCTGGGGACAGCGCGACATCGATCCACAGATCCTGCTGAACGACGGACGCGGCCGCTTCTCGGTGGGCGAGAACCACCTGCCTCCACTGGTGGATCTGAACCAGAACGGGTACACGACTTGTGCGTTTGTCGACGTAGACAATGATGGTGATGCAGACCTGGTGCTCGGTGATGCCGGTGACAGCATCGGCAACGAGCATTCTACGCCCGATTCCGAGGTGCTCCTGAACGATGGCGCGGGGGTGCTTGCGCTCGTGCCCGACGCGATGCCAGCGAAGGGCGTCTCGTCCTTCGACATCGCTCATGACATCGAACCGATCGACCTCGACGGTGATGCCTTTGTAGATCTCCTAATGCTGTATGAAGGGTGGGAAGGGCCATTCGAGGGTTGGCAGGGAAGCTACGTCCAGGCGCTGGTCAACAACGGGGACGGCACGTTTCGCGACGAAACGGCATCAAGGTTGCCTTCGCTGGACCGGCAGGTCGCGATTCGGGCATTGGAGTTGCGGGACTTGGATCGCGACAGTTACCTGGATATACTGGCGTTTCCCTGGGACGACCAGGCCCCCAATCCGCTGCTGCATCTGAACGATGGCGCCGGGCACTTCACCCTGGTCGCCTTGGACTTCAAGGTCTTCGATCTGCCCTACGTCTTCCTGGACATCCACGGCGACGGCGGTCACGATATCGTCCTTTCCACGATCTCGGACTTGGCCCCCCAACCCGTCTACCTCATTCGCGATCTGGGATGCCCCGTGTTCTTGCCATTGATCTGCCGCACGAGCTAGGAGATGGCCAAGCAGAGGGAGCATGATTATGAAACCCAGAGTTGTGAATAGACTGGCCTTCGGTATCTGTCTGCTGCTACTGACTCGAGATACTCGCGCCCTCATGGTGGGGCTCGGGGGGAGAGCTGGTTCAACCCAGTTTCGGCGGGTATGGAAACCCGCCCTACGTGAGGTTGAGAAAGAAGCTTCTCTCATTGCGGGAGACGATGTAGTTGCGAACAACGTCTATGGGGATCCGACGGATGCAGGGAGGAACACGCTGACAACGGCGGTGACTAGACGTGGATCAACCGTCCAATCAGGGAGGGCGTCTTCCTGGGGCTGTCTGCCTCACTACAGTGAGCCGGAGGAGATCCTCACCCTGTATCCACCAACTGATCTACACCACGTGGTTTCGACCGACTTCAATGGCGATGGGTGGCCGGATGCTGTTCTAGCGAGGGCGTTCTGGCAGAGTGACGAGATCTTCGAGCTGGACGTCCTGCTGAACGATAGGGACGGGAACCTGGCGTTGGGAACATCGGAGATCTTCTCGGGGACGGTTCCCTCTGTGATGGATGCGCGCGAAGTGGTGCTGGCTGATTTCAACGGGGACGGCCGTTCTGACATGTTCTTTGCCGATCAGGGGAACGATAGCCCTCAGGGGACTGGGTATCAGAACACGCTCGTGCTGTCAGCACCGGGTGGCAAGATGGTCGATGCTACCGACAACCTACCTCAACAGAGCGATTTCACGCACTCCGCCGCGGCTGCTGACATCGACGGGGATGACGATGTCGACCTTTACGTGGGCAACCTGTGGGGGGATACCCCTCAGATCTGGCTGAACGCGGGAGGCAGCGCCGTGTTTGCGGTGGCGACAGGGCGTCTCCCGTTTCCAGTGGAAGACACCGACTATGGGGCGTTCACGACTAGCGAGTTCGTCGACGTCAACAACGATACCTTCCCCGACCTGATACTCGGTGACGCGGGGGATGATCTGGAAGGAGGGCCGGATTCTCTGGTGCTGTTGAACGATGGTACCGGTCATTTCTCGCCTCTGGCGGGCGCAATCCCGCCGAAGCCTTTTGCGGAATCAGACATCGCCCTGGACATTGACGCGGACGACGTTGACGGCGATGGGTATCAGGATCTGTTCATTGTCTTCACGAAGTGGGACTACGCGGGCCGGTACATACAGGTGCTCATCAACAATCGGGACGGTACCTTCAGGGACGAAACCCCCACGCGGCTGCCCCAGTCCGATAACGACGCTCCCTGGATCAGGTGGGTCTACTTGCTTGACCTCGATATGGATGGGCATCTGGACATCGTGGCGCTCCCGCTTGGGGGACCGGAACCTCTGTTCTTCCTCAACAACGGAGTTGGTGCCTTCCGCCCGCTGCCCAACGTGTTCAACATCGGGACCGACAATCTGTTCACGTTTCTCGACGTCGACCAGGATGGCTTTCTGGATGTGCTCTGGTCCTATTCGGGATGCTACGGCGGAACGTGTCCAGAAACGCACTTCTTGGTGCGGGCTCTGGGCTGTCCGGTCTTCTTGCCGCTGGTCGGTCGCGACTACCCGCTGGAGCCATGCCTGCTGAAGTTTGACGAAGACCGGCTGCTCCTCACTGTCCACCCAGACAGGGTGGCTCAGTCCTTGGCCCGCGTCAACAATCGATGAAACAGCCGCGACGGTCCAACAGGCGAAGCACACTTGAGAAGGTAGAGGCGAGACCCGCCTGGTGGGGTCGCGCTCATCAGTATGGAGGATCATCATGATGCTCGATAGACGGCTGAACTTGTTGACGGTCGGCGCCTTTCTGCTGTTGGCTCTGGCGTGTCCGCGCACGGCGAACGATGTGGTCGCGGGCAGCGCCGGTGAAGGTCTGAAAGATGAGGGCATTGGTCCCCCGATCGCCGCAGCGAAGCTGCGTGGATCGACCGTGTTCCCGAGCGGTGTCTCCTCTGGCTCGTGCCTGCCCCGCTACAGCGAGCCGCAGTTCATCCTCAGCGTCCAGGATGCCGGTTCGTACGAGCCGGAGTTGGAGACTGGGGACTTCAACGGGGATGGCCTTGACGACGTCGTCATCAGGCGTTCTCGGTTTGGAACGACGACGACCTTTCCTCTCGATATCCTCCTCAACGATGCGAACGGCAGCCTGGTTTTGGGGACGTCCAGCGTGTTTTCCGGAACCGTCCCCCGCGTCCAAGCGCCCGCATCGATGATCGTCGTCGCTGACTTCAACGGTGACGAACGCCCGGACATCTTCGTGCCCGACGGTGGCATGGACGTACACCCCTTCCCAGGCTATCAGGATACCCTGGTGCTGTCCGCTCCCGGCGGCAAGCTGGTCGATGCCACCGCCAATCTCCCCCAACAGGATAACTTCACACATCAGGCGTCTGCCGGGGACATCGATGGGGACGGCGACAAGGACCTATACCTCGCCAACACGTGGGGGCAGGAGATGATAGACCCACAGATCTTGATCAACGATGGAGCCGGGCAGTTCACCCTCGCCGATAACCGGCTCCATCCGTCGCTGGATCTGACCCAGAATGCCTACACGGCCTGTGAGTTCGTCGACGTCGACAACGACGGTTTCCCCGATCTCGTCCTGGGTGACGCCGGTGACGATATCGACAATGAGCACTCGACGCCAGACTCCGTGTTGCTCTTGAACAACGGGCTAGGTAGCTTCACGTCGAGCCCCATAGCGCTGCCCACGAAGCCGTTCGCGGCGACGGACACGGCGCTGGACATCCAGCCAGCGGATCTCGACGACGACGGCTACCAGGATCTGCTCATAGCCTACACCAAGGGGGATCCGGGTTACGTCGGCAGGTACATCCAGGTGTTGATCAACAACCACGACGGGACGTTTCGAGATGAGACCGCTGCAAGGCTGCCTCAGTCCGACAACGACGATCCCTATATCTATCGACTGCAGCTGATGGATATGGATGGTGACCAGGATCTTGATCTGATCGGCAGAATCTGGACTGACGGCGATCCGGATCCTCTGCTCTTCTTGAACGATGGTAGCGGGCGCTTCAGCCGACACGCCCTGGACTTCAATTTGCCGTATCTGTACTACACGTTTGCGGACCTCGACGGAGACAGTGGTCACGACCTTGTGTTCGCCACCTATGCGCCGCCCGAGGACATCTATGCCATTCGTGATCTGGGATGCCCCGTGTTCCTGCCTCTTGTTTGCCGGAGCTACTCGGCGATCAGGTGACGGTAGGAGATCGTCCACATCTCCGTGATGTTTTCACGTGACGTGGAGAAAGCAGAAGCATTCTTGAGGAAGACATCCGCACACGCTAGCGCTGGAGTGTCGGGCGCTTTGACACTTGTGTGATCACCGGGCATCTGCCCTTGACGTCCCCACAGCGCGTGATAGCATGGTTCTGTCAACACTGTGAGGTCGCCCTCGCGGCGAGAGGAGGGACGGTGGGCGTTCTGCAGTTCCGTTTCCTTGGCCCGCTGGAGATTTGCAGCGGGGATCGGCGGCTGCCGAAGCCCCCCACGCTCAAGTCCCAGTCCCTGCTCGCCTACCTCGTTCTACACCGCGATCAGCCTCAGCCCCGCTCGCACCTGGCTGGCCTCTTCTGGGGCGATCGGCCGGAGCGGAAGGCGCGCTCCTCTCTGTCCACCGCGCTCTGGCACATTCGCCACGTCCTTCCCGACGACGTCCCGCTGCTGAGTGACCTTCATACCGTGCAGTTCGATCCCCGGGCTGATATCTGGCTCGACGTGGAGGGCTTCAAGTCTCAGGCCTCTCACAATGACGTCGCCAGCCTGGAGTCTGCCGTAGCGCGCTATCGTGGCCCCCTCCTCGACGGCTTCTACGACGATTGGATCCTCAACGAGCGGTACCGGCTGGAGGCACTGCTCGGGGACGCGTTGGTGCGCCTGATAGCGGGGCACGAGGCGAGGGGGGATGTCGCAGCCGTCCTGGCGGCGGCGCAGCGCCTGCTGAACCAAGATCCGCTGCGGGAGGAGGCGCATCGGGCGGCGATGCGGGCCTACGTGGGGCTGGGGCGACGGAACGAGGCGCTGGAGCAGTATCATCGCTGTCGCGAGATCGTCCAACAGGAGCTGGGTGCCGAGCCGACGGCCGAGACGAGCGAGATGTGGCGGTCGATCCTGGACGGGCAGTTCGAGGTGGGGCTCGCGGGTGAGGAGGTGGCTGACGCCGTCGGATCACGGATCCGACGGGAGCGAGTGCGGGCCGAGCGGGCACGGGGCGGGGCGCGCAGTCCGTTGGATGCGGTGGCTGTGAGCCCGTTGGTGGGCCGGGGGGAGACTCTGGCGTCCCTGGATGTCGAGTGGCAGGCTGCCAGGGCTGGAGAAGGCGGCCTGGTGCTCGTCAGCGGGGAGGCCGGCGTGGGGAAGACCCGTCTGCTCGAGGCGTTTGCCGATCGGCTGCGTTGGCAGGGCGCCCGAGTGGTGTGGGGCCGCTGCTACGAGTTCGCGTCTGCCCTGCCCTATCAGCCCGTTGCTGAGGCGCTGCGGACGGTCGTGGTCGCTCTGACCTCGGATCAGCTGGCCGATCTTCCCGCCTGGTCTCTGCGGGAGGTAGCTCGTCTGGTGCCGGCGTTGTCGGACCAGATCGACGCTGGTTCGCTCGATCCATCGGGAGACAAAGGAGCTGTCTTGAGTTCGTCCCCAGCAGCGTCGCGAGACCTCCTGGGTGGAGCAAGCGAGCCGTCGTCCTCTCTGGACCTGGGGCGCGAGCAGGCGCGGCTCTTCGACGGCCTGACCCGTTTCCTGGTCGAGCTTTCGTCCTTTCAACCCATCCTGCTCGTTCTGGAGGACCTGCACTGGGCGGGCAAATCGACGCTGCAGCTGCTCCACTACCTGGCGCGCCATCTGGCTGCGCGTCATTCGGTGCTGATGGTGGGCACCTTCCGCCCCGAGGCGCTGGGGTTGGAACACCCTCTGTTGACACTCCGGCGTCGTCTGACGCGCGAGGGGCTGGCTAAGCCGCTCCGACTGACGCGCCTCCCGGCCGGGGCGGTGGAGCGCATGGTGGTGGAGATGTCGGGGACGGGGGAGGCGGTGGCTCCGCTGGCGGAGCGGCTGTACCAGGAAACGGATGGCAATCCTTTCTTCCTCCTGGAGACCGTGAAGGCGCTCTTCGAAAAGGGTGTCCTTCGTGTGGAGCAGGGCATGTGGGTAGGGGAGTTCGCAGCGATCTCCAGAGGGGCGTTCCCGCTGCCGGCCGCGGTGGGAGAGCTGATTGAGGCCCGTGTGCGTCGCTTGGATGAGCGGGCACAGGAGGCGTTGCGGATGGCGGCCGTGCTCGGGCAGGTGTTCGACCTCGATCTGCTCCGTGCGGCCTGGGATCGGGAGCTCGATACGACGCTACGGGCCCTGGACGCCCTGTTGCGTCAGCGCCTGGTGGAGGAGGCAGCTCCCGATCGTGACTACGCCTTCAGCTATCACAAGATACAGCAAGCGGTCTACGCGGGGATCCCGCGGCGCCGCCGGCAGCGCCTGCACGCCCCGGCGGGCAGGGCGATGGAAAGCATCTACGCTCCCGAGGCGCATGCGCGCGCCAGCGAGCTTGCGTTCCACTTCCGGCAGGCACAGCAGCCGGATTCCTACCTGACCGACAAAGAGGAGTCGCATGGCATGAGCATCCAGGGGAACACCAACGCAGAGTGCAACGGCTCGTCGTCGGCACGCGCGCGCCGTAGCACATCCGCCGCGCAAGTCATCCTCTACCTCCACGGCTTCCTCTCCTCGGCGAAGTCGACCAAGGCACGCTTCCTACGGGAGCGTCTTGAAGCGTTCCCTCATGTGAGCTTCCGCGCCATCGACTTCAACCCCACGCCCGCCGACTTCGAGACCATGACCACCACGGGGCAGATCAACCGCCTGCGGCAGTACGTGCTCGATCACGGCCTGGGCGACGTCAGCCTGGTGGGCAGCTCCTTCGGCGGCTTGGTGGCGCTCCACTACGCCCACCGCTTCGGCGGCGTGACGCGTATGCTCCTCCTGGCCCCGGCCGTGGTCTGGCTCTCCGGCGGGCTGTCGGAGGAGGAGCTGCGGGGGTGGGAGGAGGCGGGCGCGGCGCCGCTCCTCCACCCCGCATTCGAGCGGGAGGTCCACATCCGCTACGACCTGCAGGTGGACGGCATGCGCTACCTGGACCCCGTGCCTCCGGCGGCGCCCACGGTCATCATTCACGGTCGCCAGGACGAGACCGTTCCCATCGCGCACAGCCGGGCCTATGCAGCCGACTATCCTGACCACGTTCGTCTGATCGAGGTCGATGCCGATCACGACCTCAACCCGCACCTGGATCTGATCTGGGATCACGTGACAATCTTCTTGCTCGGAGTGTATGGAGGTGCTGAATGAGAGCCACACGTTTCGAGGTGTTGAGCCCGAAGGAGATCGAGCGCATCCACGACGCCTCGATGGAGGTGCTGGCGACCGTCGGCGTCAAGGTCGACTACGCGACCGCGCGCGACCTCTTCCGCCAGGCCGGCGCCGAGGTCGACGACGAGCGGGCATGCGTGCGCGTCCCGGAGGAGCTGGTCCAATGGGCCCTCGATCAAGCGCCGCGGCAGTTCACCCTCTACGGCGCCGACCCCGACTTCCAGATGGAGGTCGGCGGTGGGGAGGTGCATTTCGCCGGGCTCGGCACGCCCACTGACATCATCGACACCGAGACGGGCGAGCATCGGCCCAGCACCATGGCCGACGTGGTGCGACACATCCAGCTCATCGATGGCTGCCAGCACATCCACAACTCGCAGATGGACGTCTGGCCCAACGACATCGTCATGACCACCATCCACGCCGAAGCGATCTGGGCCTGGGCGCACCACAGCCGCAAGCCCTTCGGCATGGGGTGCTACGGCTACCTGCCCACGCTCGACATGATGCGCATGATGGCCCTCGCCGTGTGCGGCAAGGAGGAACTGCGCGAGCGCCCGCGCTTCTTCGCTATCTGCTCCGTCGGCAGCCCGCTCCAGATGCTCCAGATGCAGGCCGAGGGCCTCCTCATCTGCGCTGACTACGGCCAGCCGCTGGCGATGTCGCCGGAGGCCATCGCGGGGGCCACCGCGCCCGTTACGCTGGCCGGGCTGCTGACCCAGCAGAACGCCAGCATCCTGGCCCACATCACACTGGCTCAGATCTTCCGCCCCGGCACGCCCGTCCTCTACGGCACGGTTTCGACCATCGCCAACATGCGGCTGGGCACGGTGGCGCTGGGCGCCGTGGAGACCGGCCTGGTCACCGCCGGAGCGGCCCAGCTCGCGCGCCACTACGGCCTGCCCTGCCGGGGGGTCGGCGGCACCACGGAGTCGAAGCTTGAGGACGTGCAAGCCGGCCTGGAGCGCACGGCCACGCTGCTGCAGGCCGTGCTGGCAGGGGTCGACTTCATCACCTGTGGCGGCACGCTTGACAGCACCATGCTGGAGAGCGAACCGCTGCTGGTGCTGGACGACGAGCTGTGTGGCGCCGCGCTGCGCATCGCCCGCGGCATCGAGGTCGACGACGACAGTCTGGCCCTCCAAGCCATCAAGGAAGTCGGCTTCTCCGGTCACTACCTGGATCACGAGCAGACCGCCCGCCGCTTCCGCGACGAGCACTTCATCCCGAGCCTGCTGCCCCGGGAGCCCTACGACACCTGGCAGGCGGGCGGCGCACGCTCGGCCCTGTATCACGCCCGCGAGCGGGTGCGCCAGATCCTGGCCGATCACGAGCCCTGCGAGCTCGATCCGGTTGTCGAGCGCGACCTCGACGCCTACCGCCGCCGGGTCGCCCGGCGCCCCATGGAGCAGTTCTACGCCTACGAGGATGAGGAACTGCAGGATCTCAGCGCCCTGTGAGGTGCCGCGCACTTACTCGCTTACGGAGGCCATGTCAGCTCTGAAGTGACGATCCTGAATCCACCCGTCCCGGTTCTCCGTCTCGGAAGTGCGTCGCACCTTTTCTGCTAATAAGTGCCGGTCACCTGAGGGCCAGGAGATGAGCGATGAATGACAGTGTATCCCACGATTCTGACAAACTCCCTCTCCGTCTGAAGCTACTCTATAGCACCGGCGACCTGAGCGTCAGCATCCCCCTGGCCATCCTCATGTTCTTCCAGCTCTACTTCCTCACCGACGTGGCCGGGCTGCGGCCCGACTACGCCGGTTGGGCCGTCGGCCTGGGCAAGATCTGGGACGCCGTGAACGATCCCCTCTTTGGCCTCTTCTCCGACCGCATCCGCAGCCGCTGGGGGCGTCGCCGCGTGCTGCTCCTCTTCGGCGCCGTGCCGCTGGGGCTATCCTTCATGTTCATGTGGTTGGTGCCGCCCTTTGAGCCGCTGGGGCTGACGGTCTACTACACCATCACCTTCATCCTCTTCGACACCGCCTTCACGTTTGTCCACGTCGGCTACAACGCCCTCACGCCGGAACTCACCGCCGACTACGACGAGCGCAGCTCCCTCAACGGCTTCCGCATGGTCTTCTCCATCTCCGGCACGCTGGGGGCCATCATCCTGGCCACCGTGCTGGGCTGGACCATCACCGATAAGCAGGTCCTTTTCGCCGTCGTCGGCGTCGGGCTGGGCCTCGTCTCCATCGTGCCGCCCCTGATCGTCTTCCGCGTCACCCGCGAGCACGCCGACGCGCCCCTGGCCCAGGAGCGGCCGGAGCCCTTGCCGGTGCGCCAGGCGCTGCGGGCCACGCTCAACAACCGCCCCTTCCGTCTGGTGATGGGGCTCTACCTGCTCAGCTGGACCACGGCCAGCATCCTGGCCGCGGTGCTGGTGTACTTCGCCAATTATTATCTGCGCGTGCCGGAGCAGGCCAACTATTTCGTACTCGTCGCCCAGGGCGCGGCCATTGTCTTCATCCCCCTCTGGGTCTGGGTGGCGCGCCGGCTCGATAAGCGCCGCGCCTTCATCCTGGGCACGGCCAGCTGGATCGTGGTGCTGCTGGGCATCGCGGCGCTGCGCGCCGACCAGGTGACGCTGGCCTATGCGCTGGCGGCGCTCTCCGGCTCCGGGATCGCCACCGCCTACGTACTGCCCTGGTCCATGGTGCCGGACATCATCGAGTGCGACCAACTGGAGACCGGGCGGCGGCGCGAGGGCTCCTACTACGCCTTCGCCTCCTTCTTCCAGAAGCTGGGCACAGGCGCGGCCATCTGGGCCATGGGGCAGCTGTTGGCCCTGACCGGCTATGTGACCCCCGATCTGGTCGGGGATCTGCCAGCGCAGCCGCAGCGGGCGGTGCAGGCCATCCGCGCCTTCGCCGGGCCGGTGCCAGCGGTGCTGCTGGTGCTGGCGATTCTGTTTGCGTGGCAGTACCCGATCACGCGGGAGCGGCACCGGGCGACGTGTGAGGCGTTGGCGGGGGAGTGACGAAGGACGATGGACGGAGGACGATGGACGATGGAGAAGCGAAGACTCTTGGCCCCGACGGAGGCGGAGGGGATTGCCTGAGGGCTTCACAAGATCGCGGTCATGTGGTATAGTGGAGCCGTTCTATAACACATCGTTCGTTCTTCGCCACCGGCTTATCATCAGTCCAGCTTCATCTATCCCGTCCACCAGGACGGCTCAAGCGCAGCGTTGTTACCGCCTTTGCCTCGACCCACTGGTGTGAAGTTATTCGCCGCCTTGTTGGCCTTGCTCTACCAAAATGACTTTTGAGGCCCTGGTCTGAAGCTGATGCGTCATGATCGACCCAAATTGGCCCTTCTAGCGCCTCTTGGAGTGTTTCTCGAGGCCGCCAAAAGCCTTCATCAGGTGGCATTTGCCAGCCCAAGAACAGCCACGCAGAGTCAGGAAACTGAACGCAAGCATCTGAGAATTGGCGAAGGTGCGAGAATGAGCCTGGATAAGAGAATAACTTCACACCATTGGCCTCGACCGTAGTCCGTAGAGCAGGGTGGCGGTAGCAAGGTTCGCAAGATCCCAGATTGTGATGACCGCTAGCTTTTGATAGAGCAGGAGTTCTTGCAGGGAAACCGCGAATCCGTGGTCAGATCGTGGCATCCTGACGCTGACTGAGACAAGTCGTGAGACCTGGTAGCTGTTCTCGGGGACTCTCGGATCGATAGCCGATGAGAGGAGGTGTCTCATGCTGAGCGGATTTCGAAAAGTACGGTTTCACGTGGTAGACAAAGATGTCGAGGAACTGCGAGCGGCTGGTACGCGCCCGCTGGCACATCGCGGAGTAGGTCGGCCAAGAGAACTGGACGAAGGCTCGGTCCAGTTCAACAACGACGAGGCGGCGGCCCGCTACTTCATCAGCAAGGTGTTTCAGCAGGACGAACGCCCGGGCGTGCGCGGGTTGACCGCCCCAGATCGGGCAGAGTTGGTTCCGGATATGCGTTTGACCGGGGTTCAAGAGGTGCCGTTGACGAACACCCGGCTCGTTCGCTTTGATCAGACTCTATCGTCGATCCCCGTCTTTGGTTCGCGCGTTGTCGTCGAGCTGGATCAGAACCGTGAACTGGTGGGCTTGGTCGGTGAGCTAGCCGAGATTGAGGAGGTCTCTCCCATCGCCGCGCTCAGTCCTGCGGATGCTCTGAAGCGGATTGCGGAACTAGCGGAGGTCGACGTAAGGTCGCTCGAGGCGGTGCAGCCGCCCGAGCTGAATTTCTTCCACGACGAAAAGCACGAGACCTGGCACCTCGCCTATTTCTTCAAGGAGGTGGACGCCGCGCCGGAGTCGTTTCTAGAGTCGGCCCTCGATTGTGAGAGCCACGGCCACGGAATGGGACGCTCGCCCAGGCAGATTCACCCTCGGCTCAACTACCTGGTCGACGCGCACGACGGCACGGTGCTGCTCTACTATAGCGCGACACCTCTGTTGGATATTCCGTCGAAGTGCCATGGGGTCGGGGAGGGCGGCTCGATCTACGAGTTCTGGGGGCGCCAGGCTGCCGAGGGCTTCGAAATGAGTGACCCGCTCCGGGCCGTCAAGACCTACGACCAGAGGCTTGCTGACGTGATGGCGCCTCTCCCCACAGGACCGGTTCAGAATGTAACGAACGACTGGGCCGGAGGCAACAGGGCTGCCGTCTCGGCACACGTGAACGCAACAAGGGTCTACGATTTCTACAAGTCCGTTCTGATGCGGGACGGCATTGACGACAAGGGCATGGACCTGGCGTCTGTTGTGAACTGTACCTATTCCGACGATGAGCCGCCGCCAGAATGGCACAACGCGGTGTGGTATCAGAACAGGATGTGGTACGGTCAGGTGAAGGAGCACGACGGGACGTTGCGGAGCTACTCGCGCTTCCTAGACATCATCGCCCATGAGTTGACGCACGGCGTCACCCAGTACACGTCGGATCTGGTGTACCGGTACCAGTCCGGTGCGCTGAACGAATCGTTCAGTGACATCTTCGGCGTGATCATCAACAACTGGTATGTCGTCGGGCCGGACAGCGACGTCGAGCAGTGGAACTGGGAGATTGGACCCGACCTGGGTCCGAATGGCCTGCCGCTGCGAGATATGAGCGATCCAACAAGGACCGATGACCCCGATCACATGGACGACTACCTCGTGACGAGCGCCGACAGCGGGGGGGTACATACGAACAGCAATATCCACAACAAGGCAGCCTACAATGTGCTGACGGTCCGGGATGAACAGGGTCAGCACGTGTTCACGTCACGCGAGGTCGCAGTGCTGTACTACCTGTGTCTGAGCCGTCTCAACAGCTGGGCGAAGTTCTCGGATGCGTTGGAAGAGCTTGTGAACGTCGTCACCACCTACTTCGCAGGGGACCCGGACCGCGAGCAGAAGATTGGGTACATTCGGGATGCATATGCACGCGTGGGGATCGCCTAGGGCACACTCTGGGGCTTGAAAGCAGAAGGGACAACAGGGAAGCGAGGATCTATGGCGGAGCCAATCCTAGTTGAGCAAGTGTTACTGTTGCAGGACGCTAGTGTTTCTGAAGAGCTGGGCGCGGCACTGTGGGCTGCTTTCAAGGAGGTGGAAAGCTTCTACAACCTCGACCGGAAACGAGCGAGGTTTCGCCGTACCTATATGTCGGAAGTGGTGCCGCATGACTTGAAGAAGGAGCCCGTCAGATTCCTGGGTGTGGAACGGCTCGTGGACCTATTCCGCGGCGCGCCAGCGCAGTCAGTGGAACCGGAGGAGCCGCCGATCGAGCAGTTCGTCGGGAAGGCCTCAAAGGAACTGTGGGAATCTGCCGAGGGCAAGTTCTCGCGTACGTACAGCGCCTGGAAAATCGCCAGTTCGGTGGAGCAACTCCCCGAAATGGCGCAGGGCGGTGTCCGTGTGATCATCACCGACCAGGAGTTGATCCCCCCACGCGACTTGCACTACGTGATCTGGGACAGAGGAGTGATCTCGATCGTGCCAACGGACCCGCGGTATTGGCAGATGGAGGATCCCAATCGGATAGCCATCATCAAGCACCGGGTGCGGACGGCCTGTCTATCGGTTGTCGGCAGGTATGTCGGTCTGCGGCGGTGTCACAACGAGCACTGCTTCCTTTTCAACCAGGTTGACTCCGTGCTGCGTCTTGATGCGATGGTGGAGCTCGGGCCGGAGCACGGCATTGAAGCGCTCGCGGGACGCGGGTTCGACGTTCGCAGCAGCCGGCCGAGCGCCGTGCAGCCTGTCGTAGAGAGTCCGACGCCGGACGAGGGGTGGTGGTTCTATGGGTAATGGAAGGAGCTTCTGTATGGGCTGGGTTGCGGGTCCCAGCGCCCAGGTTGAGCTGTTCAGTCCTTCGGCTGGCAGCAGACGCGGCTACCAGATCAAGTACACGCCCCCCTTTCGCTCCACCATCCGCCCGCCAGTGGCCGAGGGACAAGTCGGGCCTGAGGAGCTGGAGCCAATCAGGGACGAACTTGGTCGAGTCGTGGCGAAGCTGAGGGGCCGATCACCCCCGGCAGGCGGGGCGGCAGCTCGAGCGGCCCCGTCTGCGGATGAGGTTCTCGCGGATATGGAGCTGATTGGCGATCAGCTTTTTACCTTCCTCATCCCACGGTTCGTTCAGTTGGATCTGCGAACCAGCGGGCTATTCCTCGAGATCGGCATGGATGAGGCGTTGCTGAGCTTCCCTTGGGAACTGATGTACGATGGGGATGACTTCCTGTGCCTGAAACACAAGACGGGGCGCTTTGTGAATGCAAGTTCCCAGTTCCCCATGGCGACGCGTCCCAAGGCACGCCTGGGTGAGTCGTTGGAGGAACTGTCGATCTTGATCGTCAGCGTCCCCAATCCCCAGCCCCGCGACCGAGAAACGATCTACGAGGACCTTCCTGAAGCCGAGGCCGAGACGGAAGCGATTGTCGAGAGCTTGGCGGGAATCGAAGGGGTCACACTCGAGGTGTTGTTCAAGAGAGAGGCCAAATTCGACGATGTATACCAGGCCGTCAGATCCCGCGAGTATCATATCATACATTTCAACGGGCACGCGCGCTTCGACGATCAATACCCCTACCGGAGCGGCCTCGTGCTGTTCGACCGTGATATGGCAACAGGACACCTGGCCACGACCATCGGCCGAAAGCCACCGCTTCTATGCTTCATCAATGGGTGCGAGACGGCGAAGTCTCTGGACGCTACGGAGTCAAAGAGCCGTTACGATGTCTACGGGCTTGCCCGGGCGTTCTTGGATACGGGTGCCTATCTGTTGGGGAGCCGATGGAAGGTCAACGACGAGAGTGCCGCTGAGTTTGCCAAGCAGTTCTACACGTCCCTGCTCGAGGAGGGGAAGTCGCTGGGGCACGCGATCCTTGACGCTCGCCAGTCCTGTAAGCAGGCAGTGCCCACCGATCCGCTCGGCTGGGCTTCCTACGTCTTCTATGGCGACCCGCGGGTCGGATTTCTCAGACGCTGAACGATGTGGTGGACTCCGCCGCTGGTGTGTAAGGGAGGGGATATGAGATAGAGGTTCTGCAACTTGCGTCCTGGGCAGGTGCCGTGTCGCTTGGTCAACATAGGGAGAGGAGGATATGACGATGAAACGGCTTCTCTTGGTCACAGCAGTCGTTCTAGCGTTCTCACTCATAGTCACTGGCATCACTCTTGCTGACAATGGAGAGGGGGAAGAGGCGGGCGCTGGAGAGGGGGACAAGGCGAGCGCCGGAGAGATCGCATTGCTTCTGGCGCCACTGGCGGCAGCCGCAACCGCCATCGAGCGCCTCATAGAGATGGTCTTTGACTGGTATGAAGGCATGGTTCTTAGCGTGGGTGACCTTATCGGCGAAGGCAAAGGTTATCTGGCATTTGCACGGGATCAGGTGAAGGTCTGGAAGAAGACAATTGCAGATCTGCGGAAGAACGACAACGACGGCAATCCGAAAAAGCTTACCAACGAGGAGAAGAGTCTCCTGGCCGAAGCTGAAGATGCTCTGGACGGTGCCCAGAGACGTGTGGCGGAGTTCCTGAAGACACCTCCCTACACCAGTTGGAAGCGCATGATTTCGCTTGCAGCTGGGATCGTCCTTGGCATCGTCGTGGCCTTCGTCGCGAAGCTTCGGATGCTCGCCATGATTGCAGCGCTCTTCGGGGGGGGCGGCGGGACGGGCACGGCAGGCGTGCTTGGCGAGGTCACCAGGGGTTTCGACATGTTCCTCACTGGCCTGATCATCGGTACTGGCTCCGCCCCGGTGCACTCGCTCATCGGCCTCTTGCAGAACACCAAGAACGCTGTGGACGAAGCCCGTGCGCTGTGGGCTGGGAACGCCAACAGTGAGATGGCAGAGACCTATATAGCGCTCAAGGAGTTCCTCACGGAGCGGGAGGACAAGGAACGTGGCATGCGCCGTCTGCGGAAGGAGGCAGGAGAGGAGCCGGAAGAGGTTCCGCCAATGAGCGAGGTTGAGATGAGACGCCTCATCAATGACAGGCTCGGCCGCTTCTAGAGGCTGGAGGAAGCTAGAGACGGGCAAGCTCTCTCGCCGTTGGGGGCGATTGGTCACCGCTGGGATCTCAGGAAGCCGCAAGACGGTGCACCCCCTCACGCATCGCCGCAAGCGCGGCCCTGCGTAGCCAGGTGACATAGGTTGCCCAGAGCCCCCAGCGAGAAGCGCCGGGGGTTTCGCTCGGTCCGGAAGCGGACGTTGGCGGAGGCCTGATGGGGCGCGAGGCGCCCGAAGAGGTTGGCCTGGTCAGCACCTTCGGCGTCGAGTCGGTCGATGACGCTGTTGCCAGGGTCGAGGAATTGGGTGGCAAGGTCGTGATGCCGAAGCAGACGGTGTTGGGCATGGGCTGGCTGGCGCACTTCCTCGACCCCGAGGACAATCTCTTCGCTGTCTGGCAGAGCGACGAATCCGCTGCCTGAGGCGACGTTTCGTTGCTCGGTGGTCTGTTGCTCCCCTGGTTGAGACCAGGGGAGCTTTCTTGCAGTAGGAGTTGAGCTATGAAGCCCAATTACGCCCTCGAGACCCTAGCCATCCACGCCGGGGAGGAGCCCGACTCCCAGACCGGTGCGCTGCGGGCACCAATCCACATGGCGACCTCCTTCGAGCTGCCGGGCTTCAGTCCCGAGCTGTTCGACGCGCTGTTGATGGAGTCGGAGCGCCCGCCCCACGTCTACACTCGCTGGAGCAACCCCACCCTGCGCGCCCTGGAGGATCGGCTGGCCGCGCTGGAGGGCGCCGAAGCGGCGCTGACCACGGCCAGCGGCATGGCGGCCGTCGCTTCCTTGCTCTTCACCTTCCTGGGCAGCGGCGACCACGTGGTGGCCAGCGAGGTCTGCTACGCCGGGACCGTCGAGCTGCTTGGCGAGCACCTGCCGCGCTTCGGCATCGACGTCAGCCTGGTCAACACCAGCGACCTGGATGCGGTGCAAGCCGTGCTGCGACCGGAAACGAAGCTGCTCTACGTCGAGACCCCGGCCAACCCCATCCTGCGCATAGCTGATATCACCGCCCTGGCCGAGCTGGCCCACGACGCGGGTGTGCTGCTGGCGGTCGACTCCACCTTCGCCGGGCCGATGCTCCAGCGCCCGCTGGACCTGGGCGCTGATTACGTCTTGCACAGTCTGACCAAGTATCTCAACGGGCAGGGCGATGCCGTGGGTGGGGTCGTGCTGGGGCCACGAGAGGGGATCCGCCGCATCCGCCAGGACATGCTGATCCACCTGGGCGGCGCCATGAGCCCCTTCAACGCCTGGCTCATCATGCGCGGCCTGACGACGCTCCCGCTCCGCATGGCGCGCCACTGCGCAAACGCCCTCCAGGTGGCCCGCTTCCTGGAGGGCCACCCGCGCGTCGAGCGCGTGGTCTACCCCGGGCTGGAGAGCCACCCGCACCACGACCTGGCTCGGCGCCAGATGACGGGCTTTGGCGGCGTGCTCACGTTTCAGCTCAAGGGTGGGCTGGGCGCGGCCGTCACGCTGGCCGAGAAGATCCGTCTCTTCAAGTACGCCACCTCGCTGGGCCACGCCCACAGCTTGCTCTTCTACTACCCGACGGACATCACTATCGACGACGTCGCCTACCTCGGCGCGGCGCAGAAACGCCGCATCCGGGAATGGATGGGTGACGGCGTCGTGCGCGCCAGCATTGGGCTGGAGCATGCGGATGACCTGATTGCAGACCTTCGTCAGGCGCTACGGGGGCGGACGCTGAAGGGCCTGATCGCGCCGCTGGCCTACCGGCTGCTCAGCGAGTGACCCAAGGCCTTGACGCCTACAACGAGAATCCGCCGGGCCGTAGGAAGGCCCGGCGGATTCTCCGTCTACAGCAGGTAGCTGTGGTTACCCAGACGCCACGTCCGTTCCCTCACTTACTTCGCCAGAGGTTGCAGTGTAGGTACCTCGAGGTTCCTGTACGTCCTCTTTCTTGTCCATCTTTGCGCTCCCTTGGTAGTCTTCTCGCGTTGGGAAGCAGTATAGTGCGAAGAAAGCCGGACGTCAAGATGCGAAGAGCCGCCAAGACGGTCAGGTGTCCTGGCGGCTCTCTTGTCACAGTTGGTAACTACGCCTCGCCGAACACCGCGTCCAGCGTCTCGTTCGGCACGTCCCACGTCACGTCGTGGGGCGGGAGCTTCTCGTACGTCATGAACTCCGGCATGCGGTCATCTGCTTCGGTAAAGCCGGCCGCCCGGTTGAAGGCCAGCTCCTTGTCTAGGATCTCCTGGCCGATTCGCGTCACGTCGTCCCCAGTCCAGTCGGTGCCCAATACCCCGTTGCACTCCTCCACCATGCCCTCGAAGCCCTCCGCGATATCGAGGATGGCGAAGGCAATGAACAGGCAGTGCCCCGAGGTATCAATGAACGCCGTCGTCTGCTGGAAGGCGCGCACCACGTCCGCCTTGTCCCGGTCGAACTGATCCAGGTCCCCGCCACAGGCCAGAATCTCCGGGGCGATGGTGTAGCCCGAGGTGTGGTCAGCGCCCATCGTGCTGATGGCGTAGGTCATCCCGATCCCCTTGATGCCGCGGGGCTCGTAGGCTGGCATAGCCTGGCCCTTGACCGTGGGCGAGCGCTCGTTGCCGAACGCGTTGGCCGTGAACTCCGTACCTTGACCCAGGATATGGCCCAGCGGCGTGCCCTCGCGGATGTCCTCGTCCAGCCACTTGATCGCTGTCTCCCCGTCGCCGAAATCCGCCAGCCCGGAGTCCATAGCCACGGCGATGGTGTCGCCGGCCTCGATGGTGTCCAGCCCCAGGTCGTTGCACAGCCAGGTCAGCTTGCCCACCGTGTCCAGATCGTCGATGCCGCAGTTAGCGCCCATCGCCCAGGTGGTCTCATACTCGATGCAGGAGACAATTTCCTCACCGTCCTCATCGTGCCAGGTGTTGGAGCACTGGATCACGCAGCCCGGGTGGCATCCGTGGTTGTAGAGCTCCTTGCCCAACCGCTCCTGATTACCCTCAAAGATCGCCTCGCCCGAGGTGGTCGCTGCGCCTTCGAACCGCCCCTCGCGGAAGTTGCGGGTGGGGTAGGCGCCGGCCTCGTTGACGATGTTGACCAGCACGGCCGTGCCATAGGTGTTCAGGCCACCCTTCGGCTTGGTGATGTCATGGCTGCGCAGCGCGTTCAACATCTTCTTGCGCCCTTGATCGAAGAGCTCCTTGTCGGCGATCTCCACGCCTGGCGCGTCGCTGTCGTCGATGATGATGAACTTGAGGCCCTTGCTGCCCGCCACCGCGCCCAGGCCGCCCCGTCCGGAGTAGCGACTGGGTCGGTTATTCATATCGTTGAAGCAGAGGCCGGCCATCGTCATCTTCTGTTCACCGGCCACGCCGATGGTCATCATCCCTACCCGATCGCCGAAGCGCTCGAACACCGATGGCGCCATGTCGTACAGACCCTTACCAGCGTAGTCATCGGCGTCGAAGAACTCAACGCCGTCCTTGCTAATGTGCAGGCCCCACCAACCCTCCTCCTCGGGTCGGCCTTCGACCACGATGGCTTTGATGCCCAGCTTAGCGAGTTGCTGGGCCCACTTCGTGCCGGCGTTCGACTCCTTGATCGTGCCAGTGAGGGGCGACTTGCCGCCGACGGAGATCCGGCCTGACGTGGGAGCGACGGTGCCGGAAAGGATGCCTGGAGCGAAGACCAGCTTGTTGTTGGGCCCCAGGGGATGGCAGTTGGGATCTACCTCGTCGTAGATCATGCTGGATGTAAGGCCGCGACCTCCGAGGTGCTGGTACTTCTCAGGGACGTCCTCGTAGGTGGCGGTGCGGTCCGTCATGTTCACGCGGAGAATCTTGACCATTTTCTTGGGTACCTCCCCTTACTACTCTATCTCCTCCGACCAGATACGAAAGAAAGGAGGCCGGTCGGGCCTGACGTAACCGTCGAGGTCCGATGTGCCTCCTTTGCAATCATGGCGGGCGCAGGGATCTCTACCTGCACCTTATCGCTCATCCGTCCTGATAAGGAACAAGACGAGTCGGAAGACTATGGCTTTGTCATGGAACCCTCTTATGGGTTCTTTGCTACCTCAATCCGTTTATACACCCGATTGAGCAGCGTGTCAAGCTATTCCTCCGGCTCGGTGTACGCGTGATGGATGCCGCGATCCTTCCTCTGGCGGAACGTCTCTCGCAGCTCGTCCTCCATGCTGGCCCCAAAGCGATATTGGAACGGCCACATGCTGCGCCGATGCGATATACCGACCCGGTCACCGTCATGCAGCTCGACGCTCCGGTCGGCCTCGACGCCCGGCATCGCAGCCAGTTTCCCGTTGATGAACGTGATCCCTTTCTCCTCCGATGGAAGGCCCAGATGGTCGAGTAGGTCTTGCACCGTGCTTCCCTGTGGTAGCTTGAGGTGGAGCTCGGCATGAGCAATCCCCACCGTCCGCTCCAAGACGATGTCCTCGTTCACCTCTTCCGCGTAGCGGCAAATTGGTCCGTAGAGCCAGACCTCGATCATGGTTCGCTTGCCCAACCGGCCCTCCTCTTCCATTCGTCTCTGGGTTTCCTCTCTTGGCCCAGGTGCAACGCACAGTAAGCTAACAACATCCAACACCAAGTGTGTCGCGCCGCTGCCCTTGGGTTAGCGCTGGACGATGTTAGCCACTGTGACGCCCTCGCCGCCCTCCCGATAGTCAGCGCCTTCGTAGCTGCTGACCAGGGGATGGTCGGCCAGGAACTCGCGCACGGCGCGCCGCAGCGCGCCCGTGCCCTTGCCGTGGATGATCCGTGCCTGGGACAGGCCTGCGCGCATAGCCTGATCCAGGTACTGATCCAGCCGCTTCAGCGTCTCGTCCACTGTGTGGCCTCGCAGGTCGATGCTGCTGCCTGGCGACGATGGGGTCGCCACACTGACCTGGACGCCGCCCGAAGCTGGCTCCGACTCCTCTGCCTTCCGCGGCTCCAGCGCCGACAGGCTCACCTGCGTGCGAACCCGTCCCACCTGCACCTCGGCTTCGCCGTCGTCCACCTTCAGAACCTCCCCTTTCGAGTTCAAGGGGCGCACCCAGACCGTGTCGCCGATGTCGATCGGTCTCTGCAGAGCCTCATCCAAGTGTTCGCTCACCTCAGGGGGCGGCGGCTTGCGGGGCTCCGCCTTGGGCATTTGCGCTTCCAGCGACGCCAGCTTCTCCTCGACCGCCCCCACCGCTTTCACTGGCGCGGCGGCGGCCCTCAGGCGGCGTCGCAGCTGGCGCACCTCGGACTGGAGCATCTCCAGCGTCTCTTCCGCCTCCTCTCGGGCTTTCTGCAACACCTCCTCTCGCTCCTCCTCGATCGAGGCGAGGCGTTGGTGGAGCTCTCGGGCCGCCTGCTGGGCCTTGGTGCGCGCGGTGTGGGCGTCCTCCCTTTCCTGGGCTGTCGTCATTCGCAGGCGGTGGATGTCGTCCAGCATATCCTGGGTGCGCAGATCCTCCGCCGAGACCATCCGCCGTGCATCTTCGACGATCCCCTCGGGAAGGTTCAGTCTTCGAGCGATGGTCAGGGCGTTCGAGCGCCCCGGCAGTCCGATCGTCAGCTTGTAGGTCGGGCTGAGCGTATCCGTGTCGAACTCCACAGACCCATTGCGTACCCTGGGCGTCAGCTGGGCGTAGCTCTTGAGCTCCGGGTAGTGCGTGGCCACGAACGTTGTTGAGCCTCGTTGGCGAAAGTGCTCCAGAAGGGCCCGCGCTAGCGCTGATCCCTCAGCCGGATCGGTGCCCGCGCCCAGCTCGTCCAGCAGCACCAGGCTGCGCCGCCCCGCTGCATTGAGGAAGAAGATGATGTTCGTCATGTGCGAGGAGAACGTGGAGAGGCTCTGCTCGATTGACTGCTCGTCGCCGATGTCCGCGTAGACGCCCTCAAAGGGTGAGAGGGCAGAGCCTGCCTCGGCCGGGATGTGAAGCCCTGCCTGCGCCATAAGCGTCAGCAGGCCCACCGTCTTCAAACTGACCGTCTTGCCGCCTGTGTTGGGGCCAGTGATCACCAGCACGTGGGTCTCGTCGTCCAGGTCCATGTCGATGGGTACCACCTCCTCCGGATCGAGCAGGGGGTGGCGCGCGCCCAGCAGCCGGACCGTCGAGCCGGGATGGCTGTCCTTACGGTCGGCGAAGGCCTTAATCTCAGGTTTTGCGGCGTCGATGGCTTCGGCATACGTCGCCTTGGCGAACGCCAGGTCTAGCGTTGCCAGCGTCTCCACCGTTTCAGCGATCTCCTCGTCGTGCTTGCCGACTAGTTGCGTGAGCTCCGCCAGGATGCGCCGGATCTCCTCTTCCTCCTCCAGTTGGAGCTCGCGCCACTTGTTGTTCAGGTCAACGACGGAGAGCGGCTCGATGAAGAGCGTCACGCCCGAGGCTGAGCGGTCGTGGACGACCCCTCGGATCTTGTCTTTGTACTGAGCCTTGATGGGGATGACGTAGCGGCCCTCCCGCCGCGTGATGATCGTCTCCTGCAGGTAAGAGGCGTTGCGCGATGAGCTGATGATGTTGTTCAGCTTGTCCTGAATCCTGGCGTGGGCGATCTCCACCTCCCGGCGAATGCGAGCGAGCTCTGGGGAGGCTTTTTCCTGTATCTCTCCTCGCTCACCGATGCAGCGGCTGATCTCGTCGCTCAACGTCTTGCAGGGCCGAATGCGGCTCGCTATCTGCGTCAGGTTGGGGAAGGGGCTCTCCAGCCGCTTCAGGGCCCGCTGCAGTCTCCTCCCGGCGTCGAGCGTGTCGCGCACGTTGAGCAGGTCCTGGGGGGCCAGGATCTGGCCTCGCTTTGCCTCGGCCACCAGCGGCCGTACGTCGTGCGCCCCGCCGACCGATGTGGCGGGCCTTTCCTCCAGGAGGGCGCGAGCCTCGCTAGTCGTCTCCAGCCGATGCCTGATCTCGGCTGGGTCTGTCGTCGGCTTGAGGGCCAGGGCCTTCTCCCTTCCGGCCGAGAAGCTGGCGTGCGTCGCGAGCTCTTGCAGGATCTTGGGGTATTCCAGCGTGGATAGATGTCGTTTATTCACGTAAGCTCTGATCGTATGCGTAAATGGCCGGGGGGCGTCCCGAGTACCAGAACGACTGCGCCTGATAGATCAGTTTCATCACCTGATTGAACTCTGGGCGAAGCGAGGCCCGGTTATGGGTGGCTCGTCCCGCTCTCCCGTAGCCGATGCCATTGAACAGCAGCGTGGCGACAGCAATGCCGAGCGCCAGATAGATGAGTGTGCCGCCAATCCGATCTACAAAGCCCAGGAAGGGGATGTGTGTCTCTGGCAGGGAGGCCCGGAATAGCGACTCCAGGACGAGCCACAGTAGTATCGCCGCGAAGGCAAACGACACCGCCAGAGCGGAGGTGTCGACATTCCCCGCGGGGGGGCTGCTCAGACCGGCCCTGCCCAACACGTTGAGGAAGCTGCGCGAGTAGGGCGTCAGCACGTAGTAGAAGGTCCCCGCTATGGCCGTGGTCAGATAGACCGCAATCGCCGTCAGCAGGCCGCGAATGATGTACTGCGTCGTGCCATAGGCGGCGAAGGCGGCGATGACGAACAACATCGCCATGTCCATGCCCCCCAGGTCGCGAGGCCCGTAGAAAAAGTAGAGCACGATGCCTATCGTGCTCAGCGTCGCGACGATCAGGGCTACGATCCCCTTGCTCTTAGTTGGTTTCTTCTCCGCCTTCTCTAGTAGCGTCATACGCCTCCTCCCGGTCGGCACTTCGGCCCTATGTGACTGCGCCCAGCGGGCTTCACGCGCTGGAGGCTGGCACCTCTGAATGAATCGCCATCAGTGGATCGAACTTTACTATAACACAGGGTGGGTGGGTAGCAAGTTGATCCCGTGTGCGCTGAGAGGCTGGTGAGGGTGGGGTGCAGGTGAGCGGGTCGGTTCGTTCGCCTGCCTCGCGCTGCATGTCAACGGAAAGGGGGCGGCCTGTCTCGTGTTGTGGACAGGCCACCCCTTCTCAAATCAGTCGCCGCATCAGACTGTCGCGGCGTTTCCTAGTCTACTGTGCTACGAAGCTGACGTCTCGCTACTGGGCTGGCTGGCCTCCTCGCCCAGGGGCGTGGGGCTGACGGCGACTGCGGAGACGCGGCTTGCCGTCCTGACGCCCAGGCGCGCCTGGCGCTGAGCAGCCGTCAGGGTGTTGCGCATCAGCATCGCGTTCGTCATCGGGCCAGTGCCGCCGGGTACCGGGCTGATGGCGTCGGCGACCTCTTTGACGTTCTCGTAATCCACATCGCCGACCCACTCGCCGTCCATCTTCGTGAAGCCGAAGTCGAGAACGGTTGCGCCCTCCTTAACCATGTCCGTTGTGATCAGGTGCGCGACGCCGGTGACGCTGGCCAGAATGTCCGCTTCTTTCGTCATATCGGCCAGGGGCTTCGTGTGCAGGTCGCAGACCGTTACGGTGGCCCAATGGCGCGTGAGGAGAAGCGAGAGCGGCTTGCCGATCAGGTTGCTGGCTCCTACGATCACCGCTCGCTCCCCGTCGATGGTGACGTTGTGTCGCTTCAGCAGCTCCAGGCCGCCCAGGGGTGTGGCGGGTACGAAGTAGGGACCCACGTTCTGGGGCCTGTCGATGAAGGCCGCGCGGGCCAGCCGCCCGGCGTTCAGCGGGTGGGCACCGTCGATGTCCTTGCCCGGATCCAGCGCTTCGATCACCACCTGAGGGCGAATGCCCTCGGGCATCGGCTGCTGGATGATGACGCCGTTGACGCTCTCATCGTTGTTCAGCTTGCGAATAAGTCGCACCATCTCATCCTCAGTCGTGTCCGCTGGGCGGGTGTGTTCGACGTAGTTGATGCCGACCTTGTTGCACGTGCGCTCAATCATCCCTGCGTAGCTGACCGATGCGGGATCGCCGCCAGCGCGAACCAACGCCAGCGTCGGCTTGACGTCGTAGTCGGCCGCGTACGACCGCGCTTCCTGCTTGATCTCGTTCAAAATCTCCTTCGATACTTTCCGACCGTCTAGAATCTTGGCGCTCATTTCTTCCTCCCTGGTGTCTATATAACTCGCGATATCTGCTTTAAGTTGCCTCTTTCTTAGCTTCGGCTATATCCTATCATGCGAAACGATCTTTGTCATCGGCTAAAGTATCCATTTCCCTCCTGTGACTTACTCCTGCGAGAAACACGCAGGTATCCTGGGCGCCGCACGGCGAGTCTGCCTACTTCCTCTAGGGCTTTCTGTCTAGTCCTAAATAGGCAATATTGCGTAGGTCGACCCTACGATGTGTAGCTTAGTCATCGGCGTCATGAATAGGCTAGACTGCTTGCGCTGAAAATCGTAGGATGATATAATCGGTTCAGACAACGGAGGCGACAAAGATATGGGTGTGGAGACCATAACAGTTCTCTTGGCTGATGACCATGCGGTGGTTCGTCAGGGCACGCGGGAGCTGTTGGACCGTGAAGCAGGCATTGAAGTCGTCGCTGAAGCCAGCGACGGAAAAGAAGCGGTTCAGAAGGCGATCAAGGAACGGCCTGACGTCGTCGTGATGGACTTCGCGATGCCAGAGCTCAATGGTATCGAGGCGACGAGGCAGATCAAGGCCGTTGCCCCCGGCATCGCCATCCTGGTGTTGACCGCCTACGACAGCAATCAGTACATCTTCGCCTTCTTGGAGGCCGGGGCTGCGGGCTACCTACTCAAGGATGTCCAGGTCGATGAGCTAGTTGAAGCCATAAGGGCTGTGCACGCGGGGGAGTCCATGCTCCACCCGGCTATCGCTCGGAAGGTGATCAATCGCCTTGCCCAGCCTCAGGAGGAGGCGGGTATGATGCCGATGCCCCTGGATCAACTCACCGAGCGAGAGCTGGAGGTCCTCAAGATGGCTGCCAAGGGAATGTCGAATCGCGAGATTGCACAGGAGCTGACCATAAGTGTTCGCACAGTGCAGACCCATCTGACCAACATCTTCAACAAGATGGGCGTTGGCTCCCGCACCGAAGCAGTGGTGCACGCGCTGCGTAAGAACTGGATCACATTGGAAGACACCTTATGATAGGGAAAGCGGCCCAACGAGGGAATCCGGTAGAGAAACGTGATGCTGTTGCTCGCCTGAAGACGCTCAACGCGGTCACGACAGCCTTGACGCAGTCATTCAATCTGGAACAGACGCTGGATGACATCCTGGACAGGGTGCTGGACGTCGTAGGGGTGCGGGCTGGCGCGATCTATCTCCTCGAGAAGGAGAAGCAAGGGCTTACCCTGGTCGCTCAGCGGAACCTGCCGCCGGAGGTGGTGCAGGCGAGCGTCGCCGACGAGGACGGTGGGCTCAAGTCCTCCAGGATGCTTGCTCGTCACGATGAGCTTCAGTGTAAGCTAGCAGGTCCGCTGCGTGCCAAGGGTGAGATCAACGGCTTGCTCTTCGTGGGCGACCGCCGCTCCTGCCCTATTCTGCGCCAGGATGAGGAACTCCTGGATACCATCCGCAACACCATGGGCGTTTTCGTCGAGAACGTCCGCCTCTACCAGGAGCGGACGCGCCAGCTGCAGATCGAGCGCTCCGTCATCGAGGTGACCGAGGAAGTTACATCTGAGCTGGAGCTGGATCGGGTGCTTCCTAAGGTCATGGAGATCGCCGTCGATCTGGCGAGGGCGGAGGGCGGTGTCATCGCCCTGCTGGACGAGGAGCGAAATGTGATCCGCTACCCGTACCTCCACCACTTGCCCCCCGAGCTAGCCGACGTGACCGTGTCCAAGGGCGAGGGCTTGTCTGGGCAGGTGATGACCACCGGTGAGCCCGTTGTCATCGACGACTATCAGACCTATCGAAACGCGATTCCCGCCTTCGTCGAGGCTGGCCTGGTCAGCGTGCTCATAGTGCCCATCCTGAGCGGGCGAATGGCCCGCAAGAGAATCTTCGGAGCTCTCAGTGTTCTCAGTATTGAGAAGGCGGAGGCGTTCTCAGAGCGGGAGGTGGCTCTCCTTACCGCCATCGGGCGCCAGGCTGGCATCGCCATTGAGAATGCCTATCTGTATGAGAACATGCGATTCTACGCTCGGCAGATCACGCAGGCGCAGGAGAGTGAGCGCAGACGTATCGCGCGTGAGCTTCACGATGACACTATTCAGTCGTTGGTGGCGCTGTCGCGTCGATTGGAAGCCCTGATGAACACGAAGGTCACGAAGGTGGACACGAAGGGCACAAAGGAAAGGATCGCTGCGGACATCGCCGAGTTGCAGGCCGCTACCGGCGAGATCATCAAGCGCGTGCGCCGGTTCAGTCAGGATCTTCGCCCGTCCATCCTGGACGACCTGGGCCTGCTGCCCACGTTAGAGGAGCTGTCAGCCGACATGAACCGGCAGGATGGCCTGCAAGCCGAGTTCCGAGTGAAGGGCGAAGAGCGACGACTCTCATCAGAGGTGGAGCTAATCCTGTTCCGCATCGCACAGGAGGCGTTGAACAACGTTAGAAAGCACGCTGATGCGACTCACGTCGTCACCACTGTGGAGCTTACCGACAGTGCGGTGAAGATGACGGTGGAGGACAACGGCCAAGGCTTCAACCCACCAACGTTGACGGACCATCCGACGGCCGTGGGCAAGTTGGGACTGATTGGTATGCATGAACGCGCCCGTCTGCTCGGTGGCTCCCTGGCTGTGAAGTCAGAACCGGGGGCGGGAACGAAGGTCGTCGTCAACGTCCCGGTCTAGGGATCGGGGTGGCCCAGATAGGGCCTCCAGATTGAGGGAGGAAGTAGATGGACATTGAAGCAACCATTGATTCCAAGATAAGGCCGCGGCTTATTGAGGCTCTTGGTCGAAAGAACGCCAATGCCCTGCTCACCAAGGCCACGCTCGCCTACGTCAGCACCGACGGTAGTGAGGTCGAGAGAATTGAGGCCTTCATAGATGCCATTCGCTCCGACGAGCGCGTTATGGACGCCTGGAGTGAGGAGATGGTGGCTACCCACGCGGACGAGTGGATCGGCCTTCTGAAGCCTGCTGCGTCTGGGGAGGAGGAAGAGGGTGCATCTGCCAGGATTCTCGATGGGCGGGCCATGGCCGAGGAGGTCAGGGAAGAGATCGTCGCCGAGGTGGATGCGTTCGAGGAGCGATACGGCTTCGTGCCAACCATCGCCGTCGTCCGCGCCGGCGATGACCCAGCGTCGGTGAGCTACGCCAAGATGATCAAACGGTCGTTTGAGAACGCCGGGATGAGGTTCATGCTGCGTACCCTGCCCGAGACGGCCAGCGAGCAGGAGATCATCGATATCGTCTGTACGCTTAATGCGGACAGCAGCGTCAGCGGCATCATGGTGCAGGAGCCACTGCCGAGAGGGATCGATGACATCGCGATCAAGGCTGCCATAGCGCCGGAGAAGGATGCTGATGGCGTCAACCCCATCAACGCCGGGCGGCTGGCCCAGGCGGCTCCTGTCGGCAGGGCAGCCGGCGCCGAGGACTACCTTGTGCCTGCCACGCCGCTGGGAGGGCTGGAGATATTGAAGCGCGCCGGCATAGCGATCGATGGGGCGCGCGCTGTGGTGGTCGGCCGTTCCAATATCGTCGGCCGTCCCATGACGTTCCTGCTGATGCAGCATCACGCCACGGTGAGCATGTGCCACTCCCACACCGATCCTCTGGGCGAGGTGACCCGAGAGGCTGACATTCTCTGTGTCGCCGTAGGCGTCCCCGAGCTGATCAAGGCAGACATGGTCAAGCCAGGCGCCATTGTCATTGACTTCGGTTTCAACAAGAAGGATGGGAAATGGGTGGGGGATGTCGACTTCGATGAGGTCAAGAAGGTGGCTGGGGCGATCACCCCGGTGCCTGGGGGGACCGGTTCGATGACCAACGTGATGCTCATGAGGAACGTGCTGCAGGCGGCAAAGCGACGGATGAGGTCGCTTCGCTCCTCTTCGTAGAGGATAGGAATAGGATGGAGAAGCAGCATATGTGAGGGAAGAGGCTTGAGTGCGTCACGCACGAGTTGACCAGGTGCTCTGCTGTGGTATCATATGACAGGAGAACTCTTGTGTCGTGCAAGCTGAGGCGAGGGGGGCTGGGGGCCAGCTACAGATCCTCGCCTCAATCGTTGTCAGTCTCTGGTCAGCACAGCCGAATGATGTGGATCCGCGGTTAGATGGAGCCGCTACGTATTCTATTGGTCGACGATCACCTGCTCTTCCGCAAGGGCCTGATTCGACTCCTTGATGTCCAGCCCGATTTCAGCGTGGTGGGCGAAGCGCGCGATGGTTTGGAAGCGATCGAGGAAGCCCGGCGATTGCGGCCAGACGTGGTGCTGATGGACATTAACATGCCGAATTGTGATGGCCTGGAGGCGACCCGGCGCATCAAGGCTCAGATGCCGGAGGTGAAGGTCGTCATGCTCACCGTCTCTGACGATGAGCAAGATCTGGTCACGGCGGTGAAATATGGTGCCGACGGCTACCTGCTCAAGGATCTGCAGCCGGAGGAGTTGTTTGAGCAGTTGCGGCGGATAGGCGAGGGGGAGGCTCCCCTCTCGCACGGTATGACCGGCAAGCTGCTCAACCAGCTGGCAGGGCTCGTGGGCCCGAAGCGAAGCCGTCCGGTACCGGAACCGAAGGCGGCCGCCGTGCTCTCAAATCGCGAGTGTGAGGTCCTGGCGCTGGTGGTAGAGGGTTTCACCAATCGGGAGATTGGTGAGGAGCTTGGCATCGCCCGCAATACCGTGAAGAATCATCTGCGGAGCGTCTATGCTAAGTTGGATGTTAGAAACCGCACAGAGGCCGCGGCGTACGCTGTTGGGCATGGTCTGATCTGTCTTCCGGATAGCTTCGATTGATGGCCCGTCAATGCCCGTGTCGGGACCTTCAAACCCCAGAATCGCCAGGCCAGGCGTCTCACCCCGATGTGTCCGCGGCACTTCGCTGCGCTGCGAGCCGCACTACGAACAGGAGAGGAGCCAGGGACTAGCCCGTTTTGGCTATTTATGGGCCAGTGGTGGCCCACATGGGCTATAGACGAAATGACGCAAGGGACGTATAATAACGCCTGGCGGTTTACTGACCGGGAGTCAGTTTAGGGCTGGCCCGCAAACAACTGACAAACCATCTGCTGACAGATCGGCGGCTGATAAAACAGCTAAGGAGTTATGCCTACCCGACGCGTATTTATCCTCGCAAGCCAGCCCCTTTTTGCACAAGGGGTCGAAAGCCTTCTCTCTGGTCGATCAGGTATTGAGGTCGTCGGTGCTGCCGTTATTGGCCCCGACGTGTTTGACCGCCTGTCGGAAGCGAACCCTGACGTGATCATCATCGAGTCGGGGGGTGAGGAGCAGAGCCAGCTGGTGACGAAGAGCCTGGCCTCTGCTTCTGATGCGAAGGTGATAGGGCTCACGCCGGATGACAACCGCATCTCGATCTACTATCAACAGATGAGGGAGAGCCGGCGGGTTGACGACCTGCTGGAGGAGGTCCTTGAGCCTCTGAGCTGGCAGGCGGGGCGGGCAGCCCGAGGACGGGGACCGGGGTGGAGTGGTTTGCGGATTTTTGTCCTTTACCAGGGACCCTATGGCGAGCGTATTCTGCAGCATGTCCGACGCTTTGCGCCTATGTCCTGGTCGATTGAGGCCTGGCGGGCGCCCTCCGATCTCCCCCCGGTGGTGGATGCTCCGCTGACGTTCCTGCCGTTGGATCTTCCCGATGTGGATCTCGTGCTCTCCGTGGCACAGATACCCAGTGTGGCTCAACTTGTGCCCAGCGTAGTCGAGCGAACCGGGGCGCGTTCGGCGATTGTGCCCGCGGACAACGCGGTCTGGCTGCCCGATGGTCTGGCGCGTCAGCTTCGATCTGAGCTGTCCGAGGCGGGCGTGACGGCCGTCTTTCCCAAGCCCTTCTGCTCCCTCACGGAGGACGCCTACAGCGTGCGTGAGCACCGAGTCTCGTATGAGGACCCCTGGATTGCCGGGTTTGCCCATTGTTTTGGTCGCCCTGTCTTGTGCATGGCCTGTGAGGGGGGCAGGATCGTGGATGTCGACGTAAGGCGGGACACGGCGTGCGGGTCTGCGCGCGCTGTGGCCCGCGAGTTGGTCGGCGAGGCTGTGGAGGGCGCGGTGCAGCGCGCCGGCCTTCTGCATCATCACTCCCCCTGTTCAGCCGCCATGCGTGTGGATCCCAGCTTGGGCGAGCCGCTGATTCAGGTGGCAGGAGAGCTTATGCGACAGGCGGTCAGGGGCGCAATCGAGTCATGCCTGTCAGCGGCAGGCGGCCCGGGGGCAGGCTTGGGGATTGGGTTGACGCAGTCACCTAGGGATTAGGGAGCGGGGGCGCGGGTGGCACACGCCCTCTGAGCTGGATTAACTCTGGTTAGCACCCCGGTTCATCCGGGTTAACGTTCAAGCGTTCAAACATTTAGACGTGTAAGGAGGAAAGCATGCCTGTTGAGAAAGTCTATCCTGTACCCAGCGACATCGAGATCGCGCACGCGGCGGAACTGCTTCCGATCGTGGAGGTAGCCAAGAGCGTCGGCCTGTCCGAGGATGATATCGATCGGTTCGGGAAGTGGAAGGCCAAGGTCCACATCGACGTTCTGGAGAAATTCGCAGATCGTGAGAACGGCAGGTACATCGACGTGACTGCCATCACGCCCACCCCGCTGGGCGAGGGCAAGACGGTGACCACCATTGGCCTCAGCCAGGGGCTTCACTATATCGGGGAGAATGTCTTCACCTGCATTCGCCAGCCGTCGCAGGGACCGACGTTCGGTATCAAGGGCGGTGCCGCCGGTGGTGGCTACGCTCAAGTGGTGCCCATGGAGGACTTCAACCTCCATTTGACAGGCGACATCCACGCTGTGAGCGCGGCTCACAACCTGCTGGCGGCCGCCATTGAGAACCGCATGGCGAAGGAAGCCGGGTGGAGCACGGACTTCTTAGCCAAGATGCTCTGCCCGGATGATGAATATACCGACTCTATGCGGAAGCGGCTGGAAAAACTGGGCATCGAATCAGAAAAGCCTTCTGATTTGAGCGACGAGGATAAGGAGAGCATGTTCCGTCTGAACATCGATCCTGACTCCATTCAGTGGAACCGCGTGGTGGATGTCTCCGACGCGGCGCTTCGCAACATCATCGTTGGTCTCGGCGGCAACGGCCAGCCTCGGGAGACCGGCTACGATATCACGGTAGCTTCTGAGATCATGGCCGCGCTGGGTATGTGCAGCGACCTGGCCGATCTGCGCGAGCGCATGGGCCGTATCATCATCGGCACGAACAAGACGGGCGGCAAGACGCACGTCGACCGGCCTGTCAGGCCGATCACGGCTGAAGATCTGAACGTGGCCGGTGCGATGACGGTGTTGCTCAAGGATGCCATCATGCCCAACATGATGCAGACCTTGGCTGGCAGCCCCGCCTTCGTTCACACCGGACCCTTCGCGAATATCGCTCAGGGCAATAGCTCCATCATGGCCGACAAGATCGCCCTCAAGCTGGTAGGCCCCGAGGGCTACGTCGTCACCGAGTCCGGCTTTGGCGCCGACTGCGGGATGGAGAAGTTCATGAACCTCAAGAGCCGCGTCAGTGGGCTGAAGCCCAACTGCGTGGTCTTGGTCGCCACTGTTCGTGCGCTGAAGATGCACGGCGGTGGCCCCAAGGTCGTCGCGGGCAAGCCGCTGGACAAGGCCTATACCGAGGAGAACCTGGAGCTGTTGGAGAAGGGCTTGCCCAACCTGCTGCAGCACATCGAGAATGCGACCAAGTTCGGCGTCCCGGTGGTCGTGGCCATCAACCGTTTCAACAGCGACACAGAGGCTGAGGTCGAGTTGATCCGCAAGCGCGCCAAGGAGACCGGCGCCTACGATGCTGTCCTCAGCGAGGTCTGGCTCAAGGGCGGCGAGGGCGGAGCTGATCTGGCTCGCGCTGTGGTCAAGGCCATTGATGAGGAGGAGAACAACTTCCACTTCCTCTACGAGGACGACATGTCCATCAAGGAGAAGATCGAAACCGTCGCCAAGGAGATCTATCGCGCCGACAGCGTCGACTTCTCCGATACAGCGGAGGCTAAGATCAAGCAGTTCACCGAGATGGGACTGAGCCACCTGCCGCTCTGCATGGCGAAGACTCACCTCTCGTTCTCGCATGATCCAAAGCTCAAGGGTGTGCCAAAGGGCTTCACGTTGCCCATCAGGGACGTTAGAGCGAGCGTAGGCGCCGGGTTCATTTTCCCGCTCTGCGGTACGATGAGCACGATGCCTGGTCTGCCCACGCGGCCCGCGTTCACCGAGATCGACATCGACACGGAGACCGGTGAGGTTAAGGGGCTGTCGTAGACGGCGGGAGTAGGAAGTAAGGTTAGTAGGCTGGCGAGCCGGTGGTTGGGGGCCGGGATTGGGGTTGGGACCAGCATGGCGCCAAAGCTGGTCCCAGCATGGCACCAACTGTCGGTTCGCCGGAAACACGAAGGACACGAAAGACACAGCGGTAGAGTGGCTTTCCACGTTCGCTGTGTGCTGGGCGGCGCAGGGTATGGCGGAGCTTGTCGCAAAGGTAACTGTTCACCTCACGCTCTGAGTGGATCCGCGATCCGTGGGCTTGAGCGCCAAGTCGCCGGATGATAGATCCGGCTGCAGCTTGGGGAACATGAGGTGAATGATCACCGGCAGAGCTTACGGAGGCCGTGGAAAGCAACGCTAAACACGAAGGTCACGAACAAATGTTAAAACGTTCGAATGTTCAAACGCTGATAAGGAGGCTGTGAGACGATGGAGAAGGTGATCCTGGATGTGCCCACGCTGTGGGCCGATCATCACACGCTCAAGGTTCGTGATGCGCTTGTCAACGTGGAGGGAGTTGAGGATGTCTACGCCAGCTCAGCCTGGAAGCAGGTCCTGGTGACCTACGATGACGGCGTCGCTTCTCCTGCGGCTGTTGAGGAGGCGCTGGCGGAGGCGGGCTACCCGGTGGGCGAGGGCGAGATGCCTGTGCTGGTCCAGCCCACTGACAAACGTCGGGACCCGCAGTGGGAGAAGCTGGGTTTCCGCACCACCACGACCAGCCGGGTGGACCTGGAGATGTCCGGCGAGTTCCGGAAGTACTAGGAAGGATAGGAATCAAATGGCAAGAAAGAAGACGAGAGCGCCCGAACAAGCCAGTCAGGATAGGGCCTCAATCGCCCTCCTGGAGTGCGCTTGCGATCTGGAGATGGAGACGTGTTTCTCAAGAGCGGATGACGTGCGGGCCTGTCCCACCGGCTCTCAAGGCCTTTGCTGCAAGAACTGCTCCATGGGTCCCTGCCGTCTGATAGGGAAGACCGACCGTGGGGTTTGCGGGGCCACAGTGGCCACCATCGTGGCTCGAAACTTCGCCCGCGCAGTCGCTGCAGGGGCCTCGGCTCACTCCGATCATGGCCGTGACTTGGCCTACACCTTGCTGGAGGCCGCGGAGGGGCACGCGCCCGACTACGGGGTGCGCGATCCGCACAAGCTGGTCGAGGTGGCTGGATACCTGGACGTCGAGACGAAGGATAGCGAGGGTGAGGACAAGCCCATCGACGAGCTCGCCCGGGATGTCGCGCTGGCCGCGCTGGCGGAGTTTGGGAAGACGCAGGGTGTCGTCAAGAACCTCAAGCGCGCCCCGGCCAAGCGGCAGGAGATCTGGCGCGAGCAGGATATTGAGCCGCGCAGCATCGATCGCGAGGTCGTCGAGATGCTCCACCGCACCCACGTGGGGAACGACCAGGACGCGGAGCATATCCTGGATCATGCGCTGCGCTGTGCCTTGGGCGACGGTTGGGGCGGCTCGATGATAGCCACGGATCTATCCGACGTCCTCTTCGGTACGCCCGCTCCCGTGCAGACCGACGCTAACCTTGGTGTGCTCCAAGATGACCGGGTCAACGTGATCATCCACGGCCACGAGCCGACGTTGTCCGAGATGATCGTCGCTGCCTCGCTCGATCCGGAGCTCATCGAATATGCCAAGAGCAAGGGTGCCGAGGGCATTCAGCTCGCTGGCGTCTGCTGCACGGCCAACGAGACCCTGATGCGAGAGGGCGTGCCCCTGGCCGGGAACTTCCTCCAGCAGGAGCTAGCGCTCCTCACAGGGGCGGTCGAGGCTATGGTGGTGGACATCCAGTGCATCATGCAGGGGCTGGCGCCCTTGGCCGATCAGTACCACACGGAGCTGATCACCACCTCGCCGAAGGCGAAGATCGAGGGCGCCATGCACATCGAGTTTGACGAGACCAGGGCACTGGAGATCGCGAAGGAGATCATCCGCCGCGCTATCGACCGCTTCCCCGAGCGGGGAGAGACGAGGATCCCCAACGTGAAGAACGCGATGGTGCCCGGTTTCTCCCACGAGTACATCGACTACGCTCTTGGTGGAGCTTTCCGTGGGTCCCTGCGCCCGCTCAACGATGCCATCGAGGCTGGACGTATCCGGGGCGTGGTGGCCAACATCGGGTGCAACAACGCCCGCGTTTGTCACGATGAGTTCCACAACTACGTCGTCACCGAGTTCATCAAGAACGATATCCTGGTGGTCGAGACAGGCTGCGGCGCCATCGCCAGTGCCAAGCTTGGTTATATGACCCCCGAGACGGCCCTAGAGTTGGCCGGCCCTGGTTTGCGCGAGGTCTGCGAGACGGTGGGTATCCCGCCGGTGCTCCATATGGGCTCCTGCGTCGACAACTCCCGCATCCTCACCGTGCTTTCACAGATGGCCACTGAGACCGGTCTGGGCGAGGATATCTCAGACATCCCGGCGGTCGGTATGGCGCCGGAGTGGATGAGCGAGAAGGCGATATCCATCGCCACCTACTGCGTCGCTTCCGGCGCCTACGTCATCATGGGCGCCAGCGACCCTGTCTCCGGCAGCGAGACCGTCACCAGGATCCTCAGTGATGGCTGGGAGGAAAAGGTCGGCGGCAGGCTGGAATTCGTGATGGAGAAGGAGGAGATCGTCCGGCGGGCCATCGAAGCCATCGATCGTAAGCGAGAGGCGCTGGGGCTCGATGAGTATGACCCCTCCAAGTGGGGCGCGAGCGGCGACCAGCGCATGCCGGAGCTACTCGAACTGCCGTTCGAGGAGCGGATAGAGGCCGTCTACGGGTCGACGCAGTCACCTGGCAGGAGTAGGGAGTAGGAGTAGGGGGTAAGGGAGAAACGTTATGTCAAAGTATATCGCGACGCGAGCGACGCGCGGTGCCAATGCTATTGTGGCCGAGGCAGAGGCTCTGCTTGATCGCGCCATGGCCGAGAAGGGGGCCGACGCACCGGTCGCTTTCCCCAATACGGCCTATTACTTGCCGGTCACGTACGGCATGTTGGAACATAAGGTGGAGACGCTGGGGGACCTCAAGCCGGTGCTGGAGCGGGCCAAGATGCTCCTGCACCCTGTGCCGGACGGCGCACACTGGGTACCCTACCTAGGCGAGACGCTGGACAGTGGTCAGGCCACACTACTGGCCGCCGAGGCTATTGAGGGCATCCGTTTCACCCTGGACGAGCAGCCGGAGCCCTATCCCGGCCTGGAGCTAGCTGGAAGTACAGACTACCCCGGCTTCTCCGGCGATGGTCACCTCAACGGTCCCATCGACGACATCCAGTTGCGCTCCTGGGGTATCCAGTTGGTGGATGGCCGCATGCCCGGCTTCGCCGCTATCGTCGGCAAGGCTCGCAGCAACGAGGCCGCCGTCACCATCGTGCGTGAACTTCAGCAGCGTAGCATTCTCATCTTCCTCTCCGGCAATGTCAATGGTCGCTCCATCATCGACCAGTTGCAGGAGGAGGGCGTGGAGATGGGGTATGATACCTACATCGTCCCCTTCGGCCGGGATACCCTCTCGGCCATCTATGCCCTGGGCTTCGCCACCCGCTCGGCGCTCACCTTCGGTGGTATGAGCGCTGGCGACTGGCGCCGCATCCTGCTCTACAACAAGTATCGCGTCTTTGCCTTCGTCCTGGCCCTGGGCGAGGTCGATGATCTCAAGTACGCCGCCGCTGCGGGGGCCATCTCCTATGGTTTCCCCACCATCGCGGATACGACCATTCCGGAGATCCGCCCGACCGGTATCACCAAGTACGAGCACGTCATCTCCATGCCCTGGAACGAGATTGAGGGCAAGGATGACAAGGAGCGGGCCGCCAAGCTGGTGCAGAAGGCCATCGAGGTGCGCGGCGTCAAGATCCGTATCACCGAGGTGCCGGTGCCCATACCCTACGGCTCCGCGTTCGAGGGCGAGGTCGTCCGACGCGCCGACATGCGGATCGAGTTTGGCGGCAAGGGCAGCCGCGCCTTTGAGTACCTTACCATGCGCTCCATGGATGAGGTCGAGGACGGCAAGGTCGAGGTCATCGGTCCGGGGCTCGAGACGGTGGAAGAGGGCGGTTCGATGGATCTCGGTATCCTGGTGGAGGTCGCTGGCCGGGAGATGGAGGAGGACTTCGAGCCGGTCCTGGAGCGCCAGATCCACGACTTCACCAACGCTGGCTCCGGTATCCAGCATATTGGTCAGCGAGATATCGCCTGGATTCGCATCTCCAAGAAGGCAGCCGAGAAAGGGTTCGACCTGGAGCACTTCGGCAAGGTCTTCCACGCCCGCTTCCACGCGGACTTCGGCAATATCTTGGACAAGGTGCAGGTGACCATCATCACCGAGCAGGATCTACACGCCGAATGGTTGGCGAAGGCGCGTGAGGCCTACGAGTTCCGCAACAAGCGGTTGGCCGATATGACGGATGAGTCGGTGGACACGTTCTACGACTGCACCCTCTGTCAGTCCTTTGCCCCCACCCACGTCTGCATCGTGACCCCCGAGCGATTGGGGCTCTGCGGTGCCTACAACTGGCTCGATTGCAAGGCTTCAAACCGCATCAACCCCACTGGACCCAACCAGCCCATCCCCAAGGGAGACTGCGTCGACCGGGAGCTGGGCTACTGGACCGGCACCAAGGACACGGCCTTGAGCAACTCCCAGGGGACGGTCGAGAACGTCGCCCTGTACTCGATGATGGAAAACCCCATGACGTCCTGCGGGTGCTTCGAGTGCATCATGGTCTACGTCCCGGAGGTCGAGGGCGCTATCGTCATCAGCCGTGAGGATCCGGACATGACCCCGGCCGGTATGAAGTTCTCCACGCTCGCTGGGATGGCCGGTGGTGGCGTACAGACCCCTGGTGTCATGGGCATTGGCAAGTACTACATGACCAGCCCCAAGTTCATCCACGCAGACGGCGGCTTCAAACGTATCGTCTGGATGTCCAAGTACCTCAAGGACACCATGGGCGATGAGCTGCAGGCCGTGGCCGAGCGCGAGGGCATGCCCGATCTGATCGACCGCATCGCCGACGGTAGCAACGTCAACACGGTCGCCGAGCTCGTCGAGTGGGTCGAGGAGAAGGATCATCCCGTCCTGGAGATGGGGCCCATGGATCCTCGCGAGAGAGGCGTCGGGGTGGCGCCTGAGGAGCTTGAGACCATGACCGCGGAGCCTGAAGCCGCAAGACCCGCCCCGGTGGCCGAGGAAGAGGTACCAGAGGAGAAGCCGGTCGCGGAGGAGGTAGCTCCCGCTGCCCCTGAAGCGGAGGAACCTGAGGAAGCCGTGCCTGCTGAGGAAGAAGCACCAGCTGAGCCTGTCCCGAGCGCAGTCGAGGGCGCTAGACCGGCGGTCAGTGTCCGGGCGGCAGAGACCGCCGATGTGAAGCAGCTGGCGGAGATGACCGCGGGCATCGTCATTGATCGCTTCCGTGACGCTATGGTCGCCGCCCTCCGTGAGCTTGGCGGTGACGTGTCCGCGGAGCTTCCAAGAGCCCGCGTCCGCAGGGCGCCGACGGCCCCTGCCCCACCGGCCGAAGAGGTGGAGGAGGAGCTGCGGGCGGAAGAGGCGCCGGCTGCTGAGGAGGTCGCGGAGCCCGAACCGGAGGAGAGAGAGGAAGAGGCGGAGCTCCCGATCGTACGTGCTCGACCTAAGGTGGAACCCTGGAGTGAGGGCAAAGAGGACAGCGTAGAGATACCCAAGAAGAAGTGGACCGGAAAAGTCCGGGAGATCACCCTGGGCGCTACTGAGGCCGACGGCGGCACGCGTACCAAGACGGTCACTGTGGGGGGGCAGACCACCCTGCCCTTCCTCGGTTTCGAGGGAGACGTCGGCCGCCGCCCGGCCATCGCGATCGAGATCCAGGACAAGAGACCTGAAGACTGGTCCCCAGTCTTGCTCGAGGCCTGGGGCGACGTGATGAACGACCCCGGCGAATGGGCCAAGGCAGCCGAGGAGCGGGGCGCGGACCTGATCATGCTTCAGTTGAGCTTGCAGGATGCCGATGGAGAACCTAACACGCCACAGAAGGCTCGTGACACCGTTCGCAAGGTGCTGGGGGCCACTGGACTTCCCCTCATCGTGCTCGGCCCTGGGCAGGTGGAGGCGGATAACGAGCTTCTCGTTCCGGTGGCAGAGGAAGCGTCCGGTGAGCGAGTTGTCCTGGGACTGTGCGAGGAGAAGAACTACCGCACCATTGTGGCCGCGGCGCTGGCGCACGATCAGATGGTGGTCGCCAGCACGGCGATGGACGTCAACCTTGCCAAGCAGCTCAATATCCTGGTCAGCGACATGGGGCTCCCGCTGGAACAGATCCTGATGGATCCGACCTGCGCCGGCGTGGGCTACGGCATGGAGTATGGCTACTCCGTGATGGAGCGGCTGCGATTGGCTGCCCTGCAGGGCGACGCCATGTGTCAGCTGCCCATGATCGTCATCGTCGGCAAGGAGGCCTGGCGCCAGAAGGAGGCCAAGGTGGACGAGGATGTCCCCGAGGCCTGGGGCGACTTCGCCGAGCGAGCCATCAACTGGGAGACGGTGACGGCCGCCACACTGGTCGAGTCAGCCGCCGATATACTGGTATTGCGCCACCCGGAGACGGCGCGGCGGACGCACAAGATGATCGATGAGCTGTGGGGTGAGGCATAGCATGTGACCTGGGAGCTTGGGCGCTGGACACGTTGTCGTCCGGCGCCTCGGCTCCCTGATCAGCCTTAAAGGAGAAAGCGAACACAATGGCACTTTCGGGTATTCAGATCTACAAACTCTTGCCTCAGACCAACTGTCAGGACTGTGGCTATCCCACCTGTCTGGCCTTCGCCATGAAGCTGGCGGCCAAGCAGGCCGACCTGGACGACTGCCCCCACGTCGATGATGAGGCCAGGGAGAAGCTCGCCGAGTCCAGCGCACCGCCCATTCGACTGGTGAGCCTTGCATCCAATGGACGGAAGGCGGAGGCGGGCAACGAGATCGTGTTGTTCCGTCACGAGAAGCGCTTCTTCAATCCGGCCGGCATCTTCATCCGTGTCTACGATGACCAACCCTTGGACAGGATCAAGGAACAGACCGATGAGGCCATGAGCTACGCGGTTGAGTATGTTGGTATGGACCTGGCCCTGGACGGTATGGCGGTCCAAGCTGCGGGTGACCCTGACGACCCCGCCTCCGCTGATGCCTTTGGTGAGGCCGTCGCGGCCGTCCTTGAGACCGCCCAGGTGCCGCTGATCCTCATCGCCGATGACGCAGACATCATGGCGAAGGGCTTGGAGGCCGCCAGCGGTACGAAACCGTTGATCTACGCTGCAACCGCTGACAACTGGGAGGCCTTTGTCGATCTGGCCAACGAGTACGAGGCGCCGCTTGCGGTTCAAGCTGAAACGATGAGCGCCCTGGCCGATTTGGTGAACAAGGCCAAGGCAGCTGGCGTTGCTCGCGTCGTGCTGGATCCTGCAGTCTCTGACATGCATTCAGGGTTGGCGCTGAACACGCTGATTCGACGCTTGGCCATCGACAAGATGTTCCGCCCCTTGGGGTTCCCCATCATCAGCTTCCCTGCGGAGTGCGTGGATGAGCCAGATATGGTCCCCGTGGCGGCGACTCATGCCATCTGCAAGTACGCTGGGTTTGTCGTGCTCGATGGTTTTAGCCCGGCAACGGCCTATCCGCTGCTGGTGCTGCGGGCCAATATCTATACCAACCCGCAGGAGCCGATCCAGGTGGAGCCTGGCCTGTACGAGGTCAACGATCCTGGGCCGGATTCTCCGGTTATGGTCACCACCAACTTCTCCATCACCTATTTCTCGGTGGCGAACGAGGTCGACGGCAGTGGTGTCCCCAGCTGGCTGCTGGTCGCGGCCGCCGAGGGCATGAGTGTGCTGACCGCATGGGCGGCAGGTGAATTCGACGCCGAGCGCATCGCCAAGATCGTCAAGGGGACCAACGTCGCCGATAAGATCGACCACCGCAAGCTGGTCATCCCTGGGCACGTGGCGGTGCTCCTGGGTGAACTGGAGGAGGAGCTGCCCGATTGGGAGATCCTCGTCGGCCCGCGCGAAGCCGTTGACCTGCCGGGCTATCTGAAGATTTGGAGCGCTGACTAAGAGGGGCTGTTGTAGCGGGGACAGTCCTTGGGAGACCGTTGTAGTGAGGACGTTCAGTCCTTGAGGTTCTGCGACTATGGTGAGCCCAGCCGAAACAACGTCAACTTGCCGCGTCCGATTTCTGCCTGCTGACCGCGAGGTCGAGGTATCGACTGGCACGCTTCTGAGTGACGCTGCTCAGGAGATTGGCGTCGACATCAACATGCCTTGCGGGGGTCAGGGGCGCTGTGGCCGTTGCGCTGTCATCGTGGAGGAGGGACCGATCCGCCGTCACTCCACGGAACGACTCTCGCCCGATGACGTGGCGTCCAGCTATGCGCTTGCCTGTCAGACCGCGGTTGAGGGAGACGTTGTCGTCACCGTGCCGCCGCAGGAGAAGATCGAGCGGCGGCTGGATACCAGCAAGCGGGCCGCCAAGGTCGAGTTGCCCTTTCCCTACAGCGTCCACGACCAGCCGCTGCGCAAGTACGTCGTGACCCTGGATCCACCCAGTCTCCAGGATCAGACCGACGATTGGTCCCGCCTAGAGCACGAGCTGTCTCGGCGCTATGATCTAGAGGATGTGAGCGTCTCCTTGCCGGTCTTGCGCGAGCTGGGAACGGCCCTCCGAGAGGGCGATTGGACCGTCACGGTGGTCGTTGAGCTAAGCAACTGGTGGCGACCAGAGGGACCGCCTCGTCTGATTGACGTGCTGCCGGGCGAGCGTCTGGAGAGCCTCTGGGCCGTGGCAATGGACATCGGCACCACCAGCAACGTCGTCTGGCTCGTCGACTTGATCAGTGGCGAAGTGATGAGCCAGCAGGCGGACTATAACGGTCAGATCGCCCGCGGTGAGGATGTCATCTCGCGCATCATCTACGCCTCCAAGAACGAGAACGGCGTTGAGGAACTCCAGCGTCTGGTCGTGGAGACCTTCAATGGCCTGCTGAAGCAGGCGGCGCAGGAGCGCGGCATCAGCACCGACGAGATCTACAAGGCCGTGGTGGCCGGCAACAGCACCATGATTCATCTCTTCGCTGGTGTCCCACCGGAGACCATTCGTCTCATGCCCTTCATCACCGTGGTCAATCAGCTTCCTGCCTTCCAGGCTCGCGAGGTTGGCCTGGGGATCAACCCAGCGGCGACCATCGATTGTCTACCCGGCATCGCTTCCTACGTCGGCGCGGATATCACGTCGGGCGTGATCAGCTCCGGGATGTGCGAGGAGGACGAGAAGCTGACCCTGTTCGTCGATGTCGGGACCAACGGCGAGATGGTGCTGGGCGATTGCTCCTGGCTCATCGCTTGCGCCTGCTCGGCTGGGCCTGCCTTCGAAGGGGCCGGCGTTGTGGACGGTATGCGCGCCACGGCTGGTGCCATCGAGGAAATCTGGGTCGATCGGGAGACGTATGAGACGACCTATCGCGTCATTGGCGACGAGAGACCGCGCGGGCTCTGCGGTTCGGGCCTCATCTCTCTCATGGCGGAGATGTTCACGTCTGGCGTGATCGACAAGAGCGGCAACGTGAACCTTGAACTGCCTACAGATCGCGTGCGAGAGGGCGAACACGGTTCTGAATACGTGGTCGTCTGGGGCGACCAGACCGAATCCGGTCAGGATATCGTCATTACGAACGTGGATCTCGATAACCTCATGCGCGCCAAAGCTGCCATCTACGCCGGCTTCTCTATCTTGGCTCGCAGCGTTGGCCTGACCTTGGACGTGGTGGAGCGCGTGCTGATCGGCGGCGCCTTCGGCCAGTACATCAACGTGGAGAACGCCATCCAGATCGGCATGCTGCCTGATATGCCCTATGACAGCTTCCACTTCCTTGGCAACACCTCGGTGCGGGGTGCCTATATGGCCCTCATTTCCGAGGAGATGCGTGACCGCGTGGCGGAGGTGGGCCACATGATGACCTATCTTGAGCTCTCAGCCGATAACACGTTCTTCGACGAGTTCAACGCTGCCCTCTTCCTGCCTCACACAGACGCGGACAAGTTCCCGTCGGTGACCGGCGTGATGGGGTGACGTGCAGTGCCTGGCACTTGGCCGCATCGCACGACACAGTGCCTGGCACCTGGCGAAGCTGCAGTTTGGGTGCCTGGCACTTGGCCCGGAGGATGATGAGTAGACACTATGACAACGACTATCGCGTTAGCTGGTAAGGGCGGCACGGGCAAGACCACGGTCTCGGCGCTTCTCATTCGCTACCTGGTGGAGGAGCGGTCTGGGGCTATCCTTGCCATCGATGCAGACCCGGCCAGCAACCTCAATTTCGTCCTCGGGATGGAGCTCTATCAGACCATTGGCGAGATCCGTGAGGACATGCTCGATCAGGTCCAGAGCAGCGGTGCATTGGCTGGCTCGATGCCGGGTGGCATGAGCAAACAGGAGTACCTGGACTACCATGTCCAGATGTCGCTGGTGGAGGGTGAGCGGGTCGATCTGCTGGCTATGGGACGTCCTGAAGGGCCTGGCTGCTATTGCGCTGCCAACCAGATGCTCCGGGTGATCCTCGACCGACTGGAGAAGCAGTACGACTATGTCGTGATCGACAATGAGGCTGGGATGGAGCACCTCAGCCGGCGCACAACGCGAGATGTCGACGTGCTCTTGCTCGTCACTGATCCTACCCAGCGCGGTCTGATCACGGCGAAACGGATGCAGGATATGGTACCCGAGCTTGAGATCGGCGTGGGCCACGTCTATTTGATCGTCAATCGACTGCGCGGTGGGAGGAGCGAGGACGATGGTACAATGCCGAGACCCTTGGCTGAGGCCATTGACGAGGCCGACCTCGATTTGATAGGCACCCTGCCTGAGGAGTCATCTATGGCGGAGTTCGAGTTCACAGGACGACCGCTCGTGGAGCTCCCCGCAGACACCGGCCTCTATCAGGCGGTGCGGGAGATCGCCGACGACATCCTGCCAAACGGAAGGCGCTAGGACCGGGTGTTTTCGTTCCAACGTTCCAACGTTCAAATGTGCCAACAATAGGAGGACTAAAGATGTACATCATTGGAGAGAATATCCACGTTGTCTCCCCTAAGGTAGCGCGAGCTATTGAGGAGCGAGATGCTAAGTTCTTCCAGGACATGGCGGTGCGCCAGGTGGATGCTGGCGCCAGCGCCGTCGACCTGAACATCGGCCCTCAGAAGAGAGAGGGTGAGGAGATCCTGCCTTGGCTGGTCGAGGCCGTCGAGGAGGTCGTCGATGTGCCCTTGGTCTTTGACACCACCAACCTGGATGCCATCAAGGCGGCCTGCCAGGTCGTCTCCAAGGCTCAGCCCATCATCAACTCAGTCTCCGCCAAGGAGGAGTCGCTGGAGAGTGTCCCCCTGGTGGCCGCGGAGTACAACACGCGCCTCATTGGGCTGACGATGGAATCGGGCATGATCCCTGTCAGCGCCGAGGAGCGCGTCACCATCGCTATCGAGAACCTGATACCCCGCATGCTGGAAATCGGCTTCCCGATGGAGGACTTCATCATTGATCCACTCGTCCTCACCGTCTCTGGTTGCCAGGAGTATTGCCCGCCGTTCCTTGATGCCGTCCGGATGCTCAAGGTAGCCTGGGATCCAGCGCCAAAGACGAACGCCGGGCTGTCCAACGTCTCTAACGCCGTGCCGAACGAGATGCGCCCCTTGCTCAATCGAGTCTATCAGGTCATGATCATGGGAGCTGGCATCGATATGATCATCGCTGACCCCTTCGATGAGGACTTGATGGAGTTCATCCGCATCGTCGAGGAGCGGGACGACTCCACACCGTTGGGCCAGTCGCTCGTCAAGCTTCACGATCGCATCGCCGCGATGGAGGATCCCCAGCCGGCGGACTTCGACATGGACGATCCACAGCAGGAGGCGATCTGGAAGACGGTGCAGGTGCTACAGAACGACATCATTTACACCGACTCCTATCTGCGTGTGTAGGTTGGTTACGCTTTACGTTTTACGCCGGTCGTTGTAGTAGAGACTTCATTCCTTAGGAGAACATATGACAGCAAAGCTATTGGACGGAAGGGCCACGTCGTCTACCATTCGCCAGGAGGTCAAGGCCGAGGTGGAGCAGCTTCAGGCCGAGCATGACGTCGTCCCTGGCTTGGCCACCGTTTTGGTGGGGGAGAATCCGGCCTCGCAGACCTACGTTAGCCTGAAGGAGAAGCAGTGTGAGCAGGCTGGCATGCGCGCTTTCGGTCACCATCTCCCTGGTGACATCAGTCAGGACGACCTGCTGGCGGAGATTGCGGCTCTGAATGCCGATCCTGAGGTGCACGGTATTCTGGTGCAGCTTCCTCTTCCTGATCACTTGGATGAGGATGAGACCTTGTCTGCCATCGCGCTAGAGAAGGACGTGGATGGCTTTCATCCGGTCAATATCGCTCGACTGACCTTGCAGGGCACGGAGCCCACCTTTGCGCCCTGCATGCCTCTAGGCTGCATCGAGTTACTCGATCGTTACAGTGTGGACATCAAGGGCGAGGAGGCCGTCGTGCTTGGCCCCAGCAACATCGTTGGTCTGCCCACTGCTCTGCTGCTCCTCCACCGCGGTGCCACACTGAGTGTGTGCCATCCGCATACTGAGGACCTGCCTGTCGTTAGCAGGCGCGCCGACATCCTCGTCGCCGCTATTGACGAGCCGGGGATGGTGAAGGGCGATTGGGTCAAGCCAGGAGCGGCTGTCATCGACGTCGGGTGGAGTCGCGTGAAGGATGAGGATGGAGAGGGCTATCGCGTCGTGGGCAACGTCGATTTCGACGAGGTGGAGCAGGTTGCGGGCTACATCACGCCGGTGCCTGGCGGTACCGGTCCCATGACTATCGCCATGCTGCTCCAGAACACGCTGCTGTCGGCCAAGCGTGCTGCCTGAACGGTACTAACGGGGGATAGAAGGCATCCCATGGCGGTCGTTCGGCAGAGGGTTGGAGAGGTTGTTGTATAAGGACGTCAGTCCTTGGGAGGACCGTTGAGAACCGAGATATCCGTTGAGAAAGTACGGGGGCGTTTCGTGCAACAGGTGGAGGAGATCAGCGGTCAGGATCTCCTGGCGTGTAACCAATGCGGTAAGTGCAGCGCGGGCTGCCCCATCGTGGCCGAGATGGATATCCTGCCCAGCCAGGTCATCCGCATGGCACAGCTCGGGATGGAGGAGGTGTTGGAGACCAACACCATCTGGATCTGTGCTTCCTGCCTGACCTGTGTGGCGCGCTGTCCCAAGGGCGTCGATCTGCCTCGACTGATGGAAGCCCTGCGCCAGGTCTCCTTGCGCAAAGGGGTGGCTAAGCTGGAATTGAATGACCTCCCGGAGGACCTTCTGCAGGAGCTGCCACAGCTGGCCGTTATAGGTGGGTGTCGAAAGTATATGAGGTAGGTTGGAGCTAGCTAATGGGCATTCCTTACTTTCCAGGCTGCACGCTCTCCACGAAAGCGAAGAACTACGACCGTTCAGGACGAGCGGTGGCGGAAGCGCTTGGGTTGCCCCTGGAGGAGCTCCCGGAGTGGCAATGCTGTGGCGCAACGTTCCCGCTGATGCTGGATGATTCGATGGCCCTCATCGCGCCGACCCGGATCCTCTATCAGGCTCAGGAGGCCGGTGAACGCGTCACGACGCTCTGTTCCATCTGCTTCAACGTTCTCCGTCGTTCTCAGGCGCTCTTGGGGCGTGACGAGGAGATGTTGGATCGCATCAACTGGTTCACCGAGCAGGACTACGAGGGCGACGTGCACGTGGCACATTTCTTGGAGATCCTTCGTGACGACGTTGGATGGGGCGAGGAACCCGACCCCGCGTCGGGGGCATCAGACACCGAGAACGCGTCTTCGACAGGTGCCAGTCACCAGACGGTGGCGGAGCACGTGAAGCGGCCCCTGGCTGGCCTGAAGGTCGCTCCCTATTACGGTTGTCTTCTTCTCCGTCCCTACGAGGAGATAGGCCTTGACGATCCGGAGGATCCGCACATCCTGCACGATCTGGTGCGGGCCCTCGGCGCTGAACCGGTCGATTTCCCGTACAACGTTGAGTGCTGTGGTTCCTATCTGGTGGTCAAAGAGCCGGAGGTCACCCGATCGCTTGCCGAGGACATCATCGCTTCGGCCAGGGAGCACGGTGCCGACCTGATCATCACAGCCTGTCCGTTGTGTCAGTTCAACCTGGACTATCCTCAGCGCGAGTCCGAGGTCAGACGTGCTGGTGAGAGGGTGCCTGTGCTCTATTTCACGCAGCTTATGGCTGTGGCGTTTGGCCTGCCGGAGGAGACGTGGGGCTTCGAGGACCATTATGTGGATCCAAGCCCCACCTTCGTGTGAGGAATCACTTGTGACATACAGAGCCTTGGTGATTGGGGCCGGGATCAGCGGCATGCAGGCTGCGCTGGACATCGCCAATAGCGGATACGAGGTCCTCCTGGTCGAGAAGGAGCCCGCCATTGGCGGTCACATGGCTCAGCTCTCAGAGACCTTTCCCACTCTGGATTGCTCGCAGTGCATTCTGACGCCACGCACCGTTGAGGTGGGACAGCATCCCAACATCAAGTTGCTGACGCTCAGCGAGGTGGTGGGGGTCGACGCTAAACACGAAGGACAACACGAATGGCACGAAAGGCACGAAGGTGAACACGAAGGGCGCGAATCGCTCACGAAGTTCCGCGTCCGCATCAAGCGGCATCCGCGCTACGTGCGGGAGGACAAATGCACCGCCTGCGGTGACTGCGCCGACGTCTGTCCTGTCGTGGTGCCAAACGAGTTCGATCGGGGGCTTGCTGCTCGTCGTGCCATATATATCCCTTCACCACAGTCGGTGCCCGCGGTCTACCGGCTTGACCCAGACGCTTGTCTGGGTCTTTTTCCCCTGGCCTGTGGCAAGTGCGCCGAGGCATGTGGTGTCAGTGCCATCGACTACGATATGCAGCCCGAGATCATTGAGGAGGAGGTGGAGGCCATCGTCGTGGCCACGGGCTACGAGCTCTATCAGGACGAGGCGGTGGCGGCCTACGAGTATATGTCCCATCCCAACGTCATGGATGGGTTGGAGTTCGAACGCATCCTCTCCGCCACGGGCCCGACTGGGGGTAAGGTCGTTCGTCCGTCCGACCGTAAAGTCCCCAAGGAGGTGGTCTTCATCCAGTGCGCTGGTTCCCGCAATCCAGAGCACGGCGTGCCTTACTGCTCCAAGATCTGCTGCATGTACACCGCCAAGCACGCCATCCTCTACAAGCATCGCGTCCCCGATGGGCAGGTCTACGTCTTCTATATGGACATCCGGGCTGGCGGCAAGGGGTACGAGGAGTTCGTCAACCGCGCCATGGAGGAGGATGATACCGTCTACATCCGAGGTCGCGTCTCCAAGGTCTTTCCGACGGACGACAACGTGATGGTGTGGGGGGTGGACACGCTCACCGGCCGTAAGGTAGAGATCACGGCTGATCTCGTCGTCGTGGCGTCGGCCATCATACCCTCGGCGGGGAGTCGACAGATCGCCCGCATGCTCAATATCGATGTGGATGACTTCGGATTCTACGACGCGGACAACACCGAGATGACGCCGGTCGAAAGCGGCGTGCTGGGCGTCTTCTTGGCCGGAACAGGTCTGGGGCCTCAGGATATCCCAGAGACCGTGGCGCAGGCCTCCGGGGCTGCAGCCAAGGTGCTCTCGATGTTCCAGGCGGCCGAAGTGAGTGAGGAAGCGAGCGAGTCGGAGAAGGTGCCTGTGGCGGAGGTGGCGTGAGTCGCATCGGTGTGTTCGTCTGTCACTGCGGGATCAACATCGCGGGCACCGTGGACGTGGAGTTGGTGGCCGAGCAGATGGGTCGCCATCCAGATGTCGCCTTCGCGACGGACTACAGCTATATGTGCTCTGATCCGGGTCAGCAATTGATGCGGGATGCGATCAGGGAGCACAAGCTGGACGCTGTGGTCGTTGCTGCTTGCTCGCCTTCCATGCACGAGGCGACGTTTCGCCGCGCTGCCTCCTCCGAGGGACTGAATCCCTACCGGTTGGAGATTGCCAACATTCGCGAACAGTGCTCCTGGGTCCATCAGCACGAGCCCGCTTCAGCGACGGAGAAGGCGGTGGAGATCGTGCGGACCGTCGTGGAGAAGGTCAAGCGGGATGAGGAGCTGGAGCCCTTCCAGTTATCGCTGACCAAGCGGGCGCTGGTGATCGGGGGCGGTATCGCGGGCATACAGGCGGCGCTGGATGTCGCCAACGCCGGATTTCCCGTCGTGCTGGTCGAGCGGGAGGATCATCTCGGAGGCAAGATGGCCCGGCTCAGCGGTACGTACCTCAATTTTCGGGCTGCGGCCGATCTGCTGCGGCGAAGGGTCGACCAGGTCCTCGCCCATCCGAACATCGAGGTGCTGACCGGATTAGAGGTGACCGACGTCGAGGGGTATGTGGGAAACTTCGAGGTGGGGGTTGAACACGAAGGGCAACACGAAGGACACGAAGGGCACGAAAGGCGCGAAGGGGAACGGGCAGTTGCTACGCATCAGTTCGAGGTGGGGGCCGTCATCATTGCTACCGGCTGGGATGCCTATCCGCTGGATCGATTGCCTGAGTATGGGGGCGGCGAGGTAGAGGATGTCGTGGACGGCCTCACCTTTGAGACGATGCTTCGAGATGGTAAGCTGCGCCGCCCTTCGGATGGACGGCAGCCCCGGGAGGTCGTCTTTGTGCAATGCGCGGGGTCGCGCGATCCAGAGCGGGGCGTCGCTTATTGTTCCAAGGTCTGCTGCATGGTCGTGGCCAAGCAGGCTATGATGTTCAAGGAGCAGGTGCCAGAAGGACAGGCCTACGTTTTCTACATCGACATCCGCTCGGCTGGGAAGGGCTACGAGGAGTATGTGCAGGAGGCCATGGAGGAGCAGGATATCCTCTACCTGCGGGGGAAGGTGAGCAAGATCTTCAACGACGGTAGGAGTGTGCGGGTGTGGGGCGTCGACACCTTGAGCAATCAGCCCATTGAGGTCGCGGCCGACTTGGTCGTGCTCGCCACGCCCATGCTGCCCAGCTCTGAGGCCTTCGACGTGGCTCAGATGCTCCGCGTCAGCACCGATGAGTACGGCTTCTTCAACGAAGCGCATCCCAAACTGCGTCCGGTCGAGAGCTTGACGGCCGGCGTCTTCCTGGCCGGGGCGGCACAGGGTCCCAAGGACATCCCGGAGACTGTCTCTCAGGCCTCGGGCGCCGCCGCGAAGGTGCTGCAGCTCTTCTCGCACGATGCGATGACGCAGGAGCCCACCGTGGCGTACGTCGTGGAGGAGCTCTGCTCCGGCTGCGGCATCTGTGTGGAGGTGTGCCCCTATGAAGCGCGTGTGCTTGAATCGGTGCATGGTCCGGGGTCGGGCCGTATTGCCACGGTCAACGCGGCCTTGTGCCAGAACTGCGGCGCTTGTCTGGTCGCCTGTCCCAACAAGGCAAGCCGTATACGTAACTGGACGCCAGAGCAGATCCTGGCGATGGCCGATGCGGTGATGGGTTGAACAGCGGGAGTAGAGAGTAGGGAGAGAGGACTACCGTAGAAAGCGGGGCAAACAAGCTCAAAGCAGGGCAAACAAGCTCAAAGCGGGGCAAACAAGCTCAAAGGGGGTGTGCCACCCCCGGAGTAGGAAGTGGGGAGGAAAGACATGTCAGAAGTCTGGAAGCAGTTGGAAAACTACAGGAAATTGAAGACATTGCCCTCCGGCAAGCGGCTTCTGCTGCGTCCGTTGTCAAAGGAGGACAAGCAGAGCTTGGTGGACCTCTTTGCTCGAGCGTCGGAGCAGGATCTCCAGTACTTCCGCAGCGACGCGGGTGACCCAGATGTGGTGAGGAGTTGGGTCGACGATCTCGATCTGAGGCGTGTCTTCCCTCTCGTGGCCATGGTGAACGACACGATGGTGGGGGAGGCGACGCTTCATTTTGGCGAGCACTTCCATCGTCACCTGGCCTGGGTGCGCATCTTCCTCGACCGTGACTACCGTCGGCAGGGCATCGGCACGCTGATGTTGCGCTGCCTGATTGATGTCGCGCGCCGGGTGGGGCTGCAGCAGCTCTACGCGGAGGTGGTGCTCACGCAGCCTCAGGTCGTCAAAGCTTTCGAGAACCTGGGCTTCCGTCACGAGGTCACGCTGGAGGATTACTTCATCGCCGATGACGGCGAGACGCTGGACATGGCCATCATGGTCCTCCGACTGGTGGATCACTCAGGCGAATTCTAGCCGCAGGAACAGGCGGCCGTTTCACCCACTCAAGGGAAAGAAGTCCCCTGCGGAGGTTCTTTATGGAAGCTAGTTTCACGAAACAGGTAGACAGTTTGAGCAAACAGACTATCGAATTGTGCTACCATTGTCACAAATGCACCGCCGGCTGTCCCGCCGCCTTTGCCATGGAGTATGGGCCCGACCGCTTGCTGCGCCTGATCCAGTTTGGACAACTGGAGCGGGTGCTCTCCAGCCGGGACGCCTGGCTGTGCCTGGGTTGCGAGATGTGCGGCGCTCATTGCCCCAACGACATCGACATCGGTGAGGTCATGATCGCCCTCAAGGAGATCGCCGGCGAATCCGGCTACCGGGTCGAGGACTGTCAGAAACTGCGCGAGCTTCTGGCCGATTACTTGACGGAACGGCCTGAGGCGGTCATCGACGACCGGTTGTGCGAGGGCATCTCCCGGCTGAACAACCTGGGCCAGACCATCGCGGCAGAACACAACATCACCGGCGACGACAACCAGGAGCGGTTGATCTGGAGCCAGAACCTGGAGAAGATTCCCCCGGGACTGGAGCGGAAACAAGGGGCTGAGATCGTTTACTTCGTCGGGTGTGTCGCTTCCTTCTTCCCCCGCAGTTACAGCGTTCCTCAGGCCTTCGTCACGATTATGGAAAGAAGTGGTGCCGACTTCACCACGCTGGGCGGGCAGGAATGGTGCTGTGGCTATCCCCTGCTCTCCATGGGCCGGCTGGACGAGGCCCGGGAGCTGATTCGGCACAACGTCGAGCAGGTCAAGGCACTGGGCGGCTCGCGGGTGACTTTCTCCTGCCCCTCCTGCTTTCACATGTGGAAACACATCTACCCGGAGGTGTTGGAGGAAGAGATCGACCTGGAAGTGCTCCACGCCACCGAGGTGCTGGACGAACTCATCTCCAGCGGAGCCATCGAATTGGGCGCCCTGGACGACGTACGGGTCACCTACCACGATCCGTGCGACCTGGGGCGGAAGGGCGGTGTATTCGACGCTCCCCGTCGGGTGGTACAGTCCATCCCGGGCGTGACCTTCGTCGAGATGCGCTCCAGTGGAAGCATCTCCGAATGCTGCGGTGGTGGAGGCAACCTGGAGAGCTTCGAACCAGACGTGCTCTTCGAGGTCAGCTCCCAACGGATCGACCGGGCGTGCGAGGTAGAGGCCCAGATGATCCTCTCGGCCTGCCAGCAGTGCGAGCGCACCCTGACTTCGGGCGTGCGCCGCCACGAGGAGGCCCGCCGCGCCCGGATCAAGGTGGCGGACGTGACGGAGCTTGTCCTGCAGGCCATGGAGCGTGCTTCCAACGGAAGCTCTGAGGAGTAATCGAACAACCAACGGACGTGCTGAGAAACGAGCGATCGAGCATCGTATTCAAGACGTGGGGACAATATGGCGACAGAAAAACCGGATAGAAAAGAGTTGACCGGCGCTGTGCTGGTCGTGGGAGCCGGCATCGGCGGTATCCAGGCCTCCCTCGACCTGGCGGAGGCCGGATTCAAGGTCTACCTGCTGGACAAGAGCCCGGCCATCGGTGGCGTCATGGCCCAACTGGACAAGACCTTCCCCACCAACGACTGCGCGATGTGCATCCTGTCCCCCAAACTGGTGGATTGCGGCCGGCACCTGAACGTCGAAGTCATGACCTACGCCGAGCTGGAAACCGTCGAGGGAGAGCCGGGCAACTTCACCGCCCGGGTGCGACAGAAACCCCGCTACGTGGTGGTGGACGAATGTACCGGCTGTGGTGACTGCGCCGAGGCCTGCCCCGTCGTTTATCCCGATCAGTTCAACGTGGGCCTATCGGAGCGGCGGGCGGCCTACAAGCTCTACCCCCAGGCGATCCCTAACGCCTTCGTCATCGACAAGGTCGGACGGGCGCCTTGCCGCAACACCTGCCCGATCCACCAGCGGGCCCAGGGATACGTCGCCCTGATCCGCGAGGGACGGTACGCCGACGCGTACCGTACCATCCGTGAGGACAACCCGTTCCCCTCCATCTGCGGGCGGGTCTGCGATCACAAGTGCGAGGACGACTGCTCGCGGGGCAAGGTGGACGAGCCGGTGAGCATCATGCGGCTCAAGCGGTTCGTCACCGATTGGGCCTTCGCCCATCCCGACGAGATATCGATCCCCCGCGAAGAGGTCGAGCCGACCGGCAAGCTGGTGGCGGTGATCGGTTCCGGGCCGGCCGGCCTGACCTGCGCCCAGGATCTGGCCCTCCAGGGCCACGGCGTGACCGTCTTCGAGGCGCTGCCGGTCCCCGGCGGCATGATGCGGGTGGGCATCCCCTCCTACCGGTTGCCCTACGACCTGGTGCAGCGGGAGATCGATGACATCCTGGCGTTGGGCGTCGAACTGAAGTGCAACCGGCGGATCGACGACGTTCAGGCCCTGCTGGACGACGGGTACGATGCCGTGTTCGTCGCGGTGGGCGCCCACCAGGCCGCCCGCCTGCCCATCGAGGGGGTGGACCTGCCAGAGGTCGTCGGCGCCGTCGAGCTGTTGCGCGACGTGGCCCTCGAGCAGCCGCCCGAGCAGACGATAGAGGGGAAGCGCGTCCTGGTTCTCGGAGGCGGCAGCGTCGCTGTGGACGCAGCGATGACCGCCGTTCGCCTGGGCGCCTCCTGGGTGGGCATGACCTGCCTGGAGAGCCGCGAGACGATGCCAGCCCACGAATGGGAGATCCTGGACGCCAAAGAGGAGGGCATTGGGATCTTCCCCTCCCGCACCTTCAAGGAGATCACGTCCGGGGAGGGCCACGTGACCGGCGTGCGCTGCACCGAGATCGATTTCCGTGGGTTCGTGGAGGGTCGCCCCGATTTCGACGAGCTCCCCGATTCCGAGCACGTCCTGGAGGCTGACGTGGTGATCTTCGCCATCGGCCAGCGGGCCGACGTCTCCTGCGTGCCCAAAGAGGTCACGGTGCGTGGGCGCTGGATGGCGGCCGACCCGGTGACCCACGCGACCGAGGTACCCGGTCTGTTCGCCGGTGGCGTCGTCACCTCGGGTCCTGGCGTGGTGGTGGACGCCATCGCGGCGGGACACAGGGCCGCCCGCTCGATTCAAACCTATCTATACGGCGAGCCGTTGCCCGAGCCAGAACCGGAGGTCCCGGTAGCCGAACTGACCGAGGAAGAGGCCCAGGCCAAGGTGGCCTCGGGCCAGGCCTCGCCGGCGCCGCGCCACGTGGCGCCCAAACTGCCGGCAGCGGAGCGGGTCAAGGGATTCGACGAGATCTACGGAGAGATCACGGAGGAGGAGGCCCAGGCGGAGGCGGAACGGTGCCTGACCTGCGGCGTCTGCTCCGAGTGTCTCCAGTGTGTCTATGCCTGTCAGAAGCACTGCATCGACCACGATATGCAAGAGGAGATCCTCGAACTGCAGGTCGGCTCGGTCGTGCTGGTGCCGGGGTTGGATACGATACCCGGCGACATCCGACCCGAGCTGGGGTATGGGCGGGTGCCCAACGTGGTGACCAGCATCGAACTGGAGCGGATGCTCAGCGCCTCCGGCCCCTGGGGCGGCGTGGTACAACGGCCATCCGACGGCAAACACCCCCACAGGATTGGATTCATCCAGTGTGTCGGTTCGCGGGACGTCGCGTGTGACCAGGGATACTGCTCCTCGGTGTGCTGCATGTACGCCACCAAGGAGGCCATCATCGCCAAGGAACACGATCCCCAGGTCGAGCCGACCATCTTCTACATGGACATCCGCTCCTTCGGCAAGGGATTCGAGCAGTACATCAACCGGGCCGAGGAGGAGTACGGCGTGCGCTACGTGCGCAGCATGGTGAGCATGGCCACCGAGGTACCGGAGACGGGGGACGTGCGGGTGCGGTATGCCACACCTGACGGCAAGAACGTCGAGGAGGAATTCGATCTCCTGGTTCTGTCGGTTGGCTTGAGGCCACCGGAGGGCAGCCGAGAAATGGCTGAGCGGCTGGGCATCGAGGTCAACGAGTACGGATTCGCCGAGCCGCCTCCCCTGGCCCCGTGCCAGACCAATCGGCCGGGCATCTTCGTCGCTGGCGCGTACAGCGAGCCGAAGGACATCCCCGAGACGGTGATCGAGGCATCCTGTGCGGCGGCTCAGGCTTCGGCGCTGCTGGCCGGCGCCCGCAACACCATGACCGAGAAACAGGTGTGGCCCGAGGAAAAGGACGTCAGCGACGAGGAAGAGAGAGTCGGCGTTTTCATCTGCCACTGCGGCATCAACATTGGCTCGGTGGTCGACGTGCCAGACGTCGTCGAGTACGCTGCCACCCTCCCCGGCGTGGCCTACGCCGAGCGCAATCTTTACACCTGCTCCCAGGACACCCAGGACCGCATCCGGGAGCGGATCGAGGAGTACGGGTTGAACCGGGTCGTGGTGGCCTCCTGCACGCCGCGGACCCACGAACCGCTCTTCCAGGAAACGATCCGCGGAGCCGGGCTGAACCCCCACCTATTCCAGATGGCCAACATCCGCGAGCAGGACTCGTGGGTCCATCGCAACGACCCTGAGGTGGCGACGGAAAAGGCCAAGGAGTTGGTGGCCATGACCGTGGCCCGGGTGCGCAAGCAGCGCCCCATCCAGACCGGCACCTTCGACGTCAACAACCGGGCCCTGGTCATCGGCGGGGGGTTGGCGGGAATGACCGCCGCCCTGACCATCGCCGAGCAGGGCTTCCCCGTCTCGCTGCTCGAGCGGGAGGAAAGCCTGGGCGGCAACCTGCAACACATCCTGGTGGGGTTGTCGGACACCGGCGACGCCGGTGACCCGCAGAACCTTCTCCAGCGGACCATTGAGGCCGTGTCGGCTGACCCACGCATCTCCGTCCTGACTGGGGCCGAGGTGACCCAGATAGGCGGCTATCTGGGCCAGTACCAGACGATCGTCAAGCTTTCCGACGGCCAACAGGAAGAGATCCAACACGGCGCCATCGTCGTGGCCACGGGGGCCCGGGAGATGGAGCCCCAGGAGTACCTCTACGGCCAGGACGAGCGGGTAATCACCCAACGCCAACTGGAAGAACAGATCAAGGGCGACGGGCTGGACGGGGTCGAGTCGGTGGTGATGATCCAGTGCGTTGGCTCCCGTGACGAGGAGCACCCCTACTGCTCGCGCATCTGCTGCACCGAGGCGATCAAGAATGGGCTGGCGATCAAGGAACGCAATCCGGAGACCGAGGTGTACATCCTATACCGGGATATCCGCACCTTTGGGTTCAAGGAACGGTATTACCGCCAGGCGCGGGAGCTGGGCGTCGTGTTCCTCCAATGGGACAAGGAGCAGAAGCCGGAGGTCAAGACGGAGGATGGGCAGCTGCGCGTGGACGTGGTGGTCCAACCGGAAGGCGAGACGTTCACCCTGGACGCCGACCGGGTGGTGCTGGCTGCGGGCATCGAGCCGAACGTGGACAACGAGACCCTGGCCCAGATGGTCAAGGTCCCGCTCAGCGAGGACGCCTTCTTCCTGGAGGCGCACGTCAAGCTCCGTCCCCTGGACTTCGCGGCGGATGGCGTGTACCTGTGCGGCATGGCCCACTCACCGCTCTTCCTCGAGGAGACTATCGCCCAGGCCAAAGGGGCGGCTGTGCGGGCCGCCAGCCTGCTCTCCCAGGACGAGCTGGAGGCGACGCCGATCATCGCCAGCGTCAACCCCCGTCTGTGCTCGGCGTGCGGGCTGTGCGTCGAGGTCTGCCCCTATTCTGCCCGGGTGCTGGAGCCGGACGCGGAGTGCGCCGAGGTCATCGAGGTGCTGTGCCAGGGATGTGGTGCGTGCATCGTCGCCTGTCCCAACAAGGCCAGCCAACAGAAAGGATTCGAGATGCCCCAGATATACAGCATGCTGGAAGCTGTGGGGATCGAGGAATAGGAGATCGAGGCCGTGGATCGAAACAAGCCAGCAGCGCTGGTCATCGGCGGTGGCATTGCCGGTATCCAGGCCGCGCTTGATATCGCCGATGCCGGGTTCCCTGTCTATCTGGTTGAGCGGGAGCCCTCTATCGGCGGGCGCATGGCCCAGCTCGACAAGACGTTTCCGACCCTGGATTGCTCGTCCTGCATTCTGACGCCCAAGATGGTCGATGCGGGCCAGCATCCTAATATCGAGCTGATGACGTATGCTGAGGTCGATTCGGTAACGCGGGATGGGAACGGTTTCCGCGTGCGCGTGCGCCAGAAGCCCCGTTACGTAGACGTCGAGACGTGCAGGGGCTGTGGGGACTGTGCGGAGGCATGCCGCATGAAGGGTCGTATCGTGAGCGACTTCGACGAGGGCATTGCCAACCGATCCGCTATCTACGTGCCCTTCCCGCAGGCGGTGCCCCTTAAGTACACCGTCGACCCCGACGCGTGTCTCTATCTGACGCGAGGTGTGTGCGGTCGGACGTTTCTATGTAAGGATGCCTGCCCGGCCGACGCTATCGACTTCGAGCAGGAAGAGGAGATGGTCGATCTCGACGTCAGCACGATCATCGTTGCCACGGGCTTCGACATGATCGATCCAAAGACGAAGCCGGAATACGGTTATGGCGTCTATCCCGAGGTGATGACAGGCCTCGAGTTTGAGCGGCTCTGCGACGCCTCTGGCCCCACTAAGGGTGAGATATCGATCAACGGCGGCACGCCGAAGGATGTCGTGTTCATCAAGTGCGTCGGCTCGCGAGACCCTCACACCGGTGTGCCGTACTGCTCGCGGGTCTGTTGTATGTACACGGCCAAGCACGCGCACCTGGTGCGGGACAGGATTCCGGATGCCAACATCACCGTATTCTATATGGATGTGCGGGCCTTTGGCAAGGGCTATGAGGAATTCTATGACCGCGTAAAGCACGAACGTGTGACCTATCGACGAGGTGAACCCTCGGAGATCTATCGGAGTGGGAAGAAGGGGGATGACCATCGGCCCTTGGTTGTGCTGGCTGAGGACACCCTGTTGGGCGAGCCTATCGAGGTCGAGGCCGATCTCGTCGTGCTGGCGACAGCCATCGTCCCGCGAAACGACATCGAGGACGTGGCGGGCTTGCTCGGGCTCGGGCGCTCACCCGATGGTTTCTTCCAAGAAGCTGGTGCGAAGATGCGCCCGGTCGACACGAACGTAGAAGGAGTCTTTGTGGCTGGCTGTTGTCAAGGCCCCAAGGACATCCCGGATACTGTGGCTCAGGCGAAGGCAGCTTCATCATCGGCGCTGCGTATGTTGGTCAAAGCTAGGAACGCTACCCGGAAGGCGGCGGCCCCCGCCTAAGCGGTAGAGGAGAGCGGAATGGCACTGAAGACGGCAAAAATGGCCGAACAGCTGGAGCTTTTCGGCTGCATTCAATGTGGGAAGTGCACGGGTGGATGCCCGGTGGCGCGGAAGACCACCCTCAATATTCGCACCCTGATCTACCACATGCTGGTCGATTCGAACATGGACGTGAAGACCCACGAGGAGCTGTGGGATTGCACCTCCTGCTTCACCTGCGTGGAACGCTGTCCCAAGGATGTGCAACCGGCGGAGCTGATCATCGCCTTGCGCGGTGAGCTCGTGGAGAGCGGTCGAATCCCTGAGACTATAGGGACGGCCTTGATGAGCATCTTCCGCCAGGGCAATCCGAGCAGCATGGCTCGTGAGGACCGAGAGCTCTGGGCCGAGGGTATGAAGGCGAGTCTGGAGCAGGCCAAGAGGGCCGCCCAGGAGGGGTGCGACCTCCTCTACTTCGTGGGCTGCATCCCCTCGTATGACGGGCGCGTGCAGCCCGTCGCGCGCGCTCTGCTGCGCGCGTTCGAGTCCGCTGGCTTGACCGTGGGCACGCTGGGCACCGACGAAACGTGCTGCGGCAACGAGGTGCGCCGGATGGGGGAGGTGGGTCTTTTTGAGATGCTGGTCGAGGAAAACGGAGAGATGCTTCGCGGCGTCGGCGCTCCTCAGATAGTGACCACCTCCCCCCATTGCTTCAATACGTTCAAGAACGAGTATGGCCTGGACACGGCCGATGGCGGGGAACCGATAGAAACACTCCATTACACCCAGCTCATTGCCCGTTTGATCGAGGAGGGTAAGCTGACGTTCGGCGGAAGCCTGGCCTCTGCGGAAGGGGATGAAGCCGTCATCACCTATCACGATCCATGTTTCCTGGGCAAGCAGAATCACGTCTTCGACGAACCGCGTGCAATTATCCAGGCGCTGCCCGGGGCGAAACTGGTGGAGATGGATCGAAACCGCGAGCGCAGCCTCTGCTGCGAAGGGGGCGGCGGCCGCATGTGGGTCGAGGGCACCAATCTGGAGGAGCGGCTCGCCTTCCAGCGCGTGCACGAGGCCGCCGAGACCGGTGCCGACATTCTCGCCGTAGCCTGTCCCTTCTGCCTGCTCACGCTTGAGGATGCGGTCAAGGTGCAAGGTCTCGACGAGCAGTTGCAGGTGAGAGACATTATGGAGCTGGTCGACATGACGTTGGAAGAGGAGCCCGCTTCGCCTACAGCGGACCCGGCAGAGGAGTAGGGGAGATGCATTATCTCAGCGTCTTTGCACGTAGGCTTCGTGGCTAGGTGAACAGGACTATGGAACAAGAACCCCGTGTCGGCGTTTATGTCTGCCACTGCGGCGTGAACATCGCCGCCACTGTGGACGTGGAGGAGGTGGCCGAGGCGGCAGCGCATTTGCCCGGGGTTGTCGTGGCGCGCGACTACGCCTACATGTGCTCCGACCCGGGGCAGGTGTTGATCAAGCAGGACATTCGGGAGTATGAGCTGAACAGGGTCGTCGTGGCCTCTTGTTCTCCACGTATGCACGAGCCTACCTTCCGAGCCGCTGCTCAGCAGGCGGGGGTGAATCCCTATCAGGTCGAGATGGCCAACATCCGCGAGCAGTGCTCCTGGGTTCACAAGGACAAAGCTCAGGCCACGGAGAAGGCCAAGTCCCTGATAGCCTCGGCGGTGGCCAAGGCAGCCCGCCTTTCGGCTCTGGAGGAGCGCGAGGTCGACGTGACGCCCGGCGTCGTCGTCATCGGCGGAGGCGTTGCGGGGATGGCGGCCGCACTCGACGTGGCCGATACCGGCTTGCCGGCCACCATCATCGAGAAGGAGGATCACCTCGGCGGGCGTGTGGCCGAACTGAACCGGACCTTCCCCACCCTGGAGGCCGTGTCGGACCTCTTGCCCCCGATGATCGAGCGGGTCCAGGAACACCCCAACATCCAGGTCTTCCTCAACTCCCGCGTTTCCAAGGTCGATGGTTACGTGGGCAACTTCGAGGTGGAGGTTAGGACGGGCGAGGAGTCGGATGGCCCAGGGAACGGGGTTGATGATCCGGGCTCCCATGTGGCCCTTCTCCAGGCGGGGACGATCATCGTGGCTACTGGCTACGACGTGTTCGATCCGAATCGTAAGCCGGAGTTCGGCTACGAGCAGTATTCTAATGTGATCACGTCGCTGCAGATGGAGGAGCGCTTGGTGGAGGGCGATCTGACGATCGATGGTCGCGAGCCAGAGCGGGTGGCCTTCATCCAGTGTGTCGGATCGCGGGATATCCAATTGGGCAATCCCCACTGCTCGCGCGTCTGCTGCATGTATACGGCCAAACAATCGCGTTTGGTTCGAGAGCTCCTCCCCGACGCCGAGGTGACCGTCTTCTACATTGATGTGCGCACCTTCGGCAAGGGCGCCGAGGAGTTCTATGACGAGGCGCGCAGCAAGGGTGTTCGCTATCGGCGGGGCAACGTTTCGGAGATTTACCGGCGTCGAGATGCCCGTGAGCCGGGCGAGTCTGAACACGTGGTGCTGGTGGCGGAGGATACCTTGCTGGGTCAGCCCATCGAGTTCGAGGCCGATCTGGTCGTGCTCGCTGTCGGAATGGAGCCCCGAGCGGGCGCCGACCGGATCTCGCAGCTTCTGAAGCTGCCGCGTTCCGCCGATGGGTTCTTCCTGGAGGCTCATCCCAAGCTGCGGCCTGTGGACACGGCCATGGCGGGCATCTTCCTCGCAGGCTGTTGTCAGGGCCCGAAGGACATTCCGGACACCATTGCGCAGGCGAAGGCGGCGGCATCCTCCGCGCTGATACCGCTGATCCGCGGCTCGGTGCCGGTGGAGTCCGCCACGGCGGTGGTGGACGAGGAGCTGTGCGCGGGTTGTGGCATGTGCGTCGACGTCTGTCCCTATGACGCGCCGGCGCTCGACCCCCTCTGGGGGGTCTCAAGGATCAACGCGGTGCTGTGCGAGGGATGCGGCGCTTGTGCCGTCACCTGTCCCTCCAAGGCCATTCGGCTGCAGCATTTCACCGCGCAGCAGGTGTTGGCGCAGGTCGATGCGCTCATTTAACACGAAGGTCACGAAACACGAAGGACACGAAAAAACAGTAAGGGCGCGAAAGACGGATATTGTGGTGTTGAGGAGACAGTATGGCTGAGAGCGATTTCGAACCTAAGATCGTTGCTTTCCTTTGCAACTGGTGCACGTACACGGGGGCCGACCTCGCGGGTACCTCGCGAATCCAGTATCCGCCCAACGTGCGGATCATCCGATTGATGTGCTCCGGCTCGGTTGACCCTACCTACGTGCTTAAGCCCTTGTTGGATGGCGCTGATGGCGTGCTCATCGGTGGTTGCCACCCGGGGGACTGTCACTATCAGTCGGGGAACTACAAGGCTCGCCGGCGCGTCGTGGCGCTCAAGGAGATCCTGAAGAACGCTGGTATCGACCAGGACCGCGTCTGGCTGCGCTGGATCTCTGCTTCCGAGGGGCAGCGGTTCGCCAACACCGTCACCGAGATGACCGAGTTTCTGAAGGAAAAAGGGCCCAACCCGAAGCGTCGGGAGTGGGCTGTCTAGGGAGATGTGATGAGAACATTGATTCCGGTTGAGAACAAGGACACGCTGGCCGCTGTGCAAGGGTTTCTTAAGCGGCTTCTGGAGGCCGATGTCGTGGATACGCTCCTGCTCCCGATGGAGACGCCCCACGGGTCGATCACGCCGGCTTTGGTGTCCGATCCCGAGCTGATCGAGAGAGCTAACCCCCTTGCGCCTGTCATGGGGTTGAACGCCGCGCGCCTGGCCGGGCGGATCTCCGTCCGCGAGCCTCGGCAGCGCGTCGGTGTGGTCTTGCGTCCGTGCGAGTTGCGGGCGCTGGTGGAGCTGGTCAAGCTTCAGCAGGCCAGCCTCGACGACCTGGTGACCATCGGCGTGGACTGCTTGGGTACCTACGATGTGGCCGTCTACGAGGCGATGGGAGATGGACGTCAGCCCTTGGATATGGCGGCCTATCTGGCCACGGCCCAGAGCGGCGAGTTGGCCGCCCAGGAAGGATATGCTTTTCGCGAAGGGTGCCAGATGTGCGAGAAGCCCCACGTTGAGGACGCTGATATCACGCTTGAGCTCTTTGGTGCCAACCTGAGCGCCGCTATTCCTGTTTCGTTACCCGACGATGTCGCTGCGTTGGGTGGCGGAGAGGAAGGTGCCTCGCACCAACGGCAGGTGCAAGGCATCGAGGAGCAGCGGGCGGAGGTCATCGAGAAGGTGGTTGCAGCTCGCATCGAGTTGCGCGACGATCGCTTCGCCGAGATTCACGAGCGGCTTGATGAGGAGGGCATTGAGGGGGTCTTTGCTTCCTGCATCCGCTGTCACAACTGTATGACTGTCTGTCCCATCTGCTATTGCAAGACCTGTCTGTTCAATAGCCAGGTCTTCGACCATGAGCCGATTCAGTACGCGAACTGGGCAAGGCGCAAGGGAGCCTACCGTATGCCGGCGGACACCATGCTTTTTCACCTGACTCGCTTGAACCATATGGTGCTTTCCTGCATTGGCTGTGGCATGTGCACCAGCGACTGCCCTGCGGACCTGCCGGTTGGTGACGTCTTCCGCGCTATCGGGCACGAGACACAGGCCGTCTTCGACTACGAGCCGGGGCTTGACGTCGACGAGCCCTTGCCATTGATCACCTTCCAAGAGGACGAGTGGATGGACGTTGGGGAGGAGTAAACGCTATGGAAGAACAACAAGAGGACCTAATTCCCGTCTACATCATGGGCAAACGCTATATGGTACCGCCCACGGTGACCATCATGGACGCGATGGAGTACGCTGGCTACAAGCTCATCCGCGGCGTCGGATGCCGCGGCGGGTTCTGCGGGGCCTGCGCCACTACCTATCGCATCAAGGGCGACCCTAAGCTCTACTTCGGCCTCGCATGTCAGACGGTGGTGCAGCCAAACATGTACCTGGCGCAGATTCCTTTCTTCCCTGCTCAGCGGTCGAGCTACGACATCAGCGAGATGGAACCCACGCCTACCACCCTTTTCTCTGCGTACCCGGAGCTGCTGCGCTGTCTAGGGTGCGGTGCTTGCACCAAAGCGTGTCCTCAGGATATTGACGTCCGGGCCTACATGGCGGCCGGGATGAAGGGCGACATCGCCGAGATGGCGGATCTCTCCTTCGACTGCATTATGTGTGGGCTTTGCGCGGCCCGCTGTCCCGCGGAGGAGGCCCAGTACAACATTGCCATTCTTTCTCGACGGCTGTATGGGCGCTACATGGCACCCCGATCCGAACATCTGCAAGAGCGCTTGGGGGAGATCGAAGCGGGTGAGTTCGACGACCAGCTTGAGGCGTTGAAGCAGCTGAGCGGCGACGAGCTGGTGGAGCGGTACGAAGCCCGCGACATCGAGCCGGAACGCGAAGAGCGCGAAAGCGACTAACGGTGCCTGGCACCTTGACGTTCAGCAGTGCCTGGCAACTCAACGTTCAAGCCTTCATAGGGGAGGATTGTGAAACAATGAATGGTTATCCGGCCGAGATGCGGGAGTCGATCAAGAAGGTCGAAGCAACCCGCATGCGGCGCCTCGATGAGACGCACCCACGGATGTCGATGGAGGAGAGCAAGCGGGTGCTCAATGATTACCATCCCGACTATATCGAGGAGAAGATGCGTGCCATACGCGTCGGGGTGAGCAAGGGGCAGCGCATGCCGCTTGAGCTGGCAGATATCGTCGAGGGCCGTCCGCACATCGGCCATGAGTTCGATGTGAGCGATCCAAAGGCCGAGACAGACGTGCTCGTCATCGGCGGAGGGGGTGCTGGTGCGTCGGCAGCCCTACTGGCTCAGGAGAACGGCGCCCAGGTGATCGTCACCACGAAGCTGCGCTTTGGTGACGCCAACACCATGATGGCGCAGGGGGGCATCCAGGCTGCCGATCGGCCCAATGACAGCCCGGCTATCCACTACCTGGACGTCATTGGCGGCGGTCACTTCACCAACGACCCCGACCTGGTCGAGGCTCTGGTCATGGATGCGCCCTTTGTCATCAAGTGGCTCGAGGATCTGGGGATGATGTTCGATAAGGAGCCGGATGGGACAATGGTGGAGCGCCATGGCGGCGGCACCAGCCGCATGCGCATGCACTCCGCGCGTGACTACTCCGGCGCCGAGATCATGCGCACCGTGCGCGACGAGGTCCGCAACCGCGAGGACGACATCCGCGTCGTCGAGTTCTCACCGGCCGTCGAGCTGGTGCTGGACGACAAAGGTCAGGTCGCTGGCGCGATCGTGATGAACCTCGAGACCCAGGCCTACGCCTACATCAGGGCCAAGGCGGTGGTGATGGCTACGGGCGGTGGCGGTCGGCTTCACTTCCAGGGTTTCCCCACGACGAATCACTACGGGGCGACGGCCGATGGGGTAGTGATGGCCTATCGCGCTCGTGTAGAGCTTGGCTATTTGGAGTCGATGCAGTATCATCCCACTGGAGCGGCGTTCCCGCAGCAGATCCTGGGTCAGTTGGTGACGGAGAAGACGCGCGGCCTTGGCGCTCAGCCAGTCAACAGGCACGGCGAGCAGTTCGTCTTCCCGCTGGAGCCTCGGGATGTGGAGGCGGCTGCCTTCATTCGGGAGTGTGAGGAGCATGGCAACGGGTTGGTCACTCCGACGGGGCAGCCGGGCGTTTGGCTCGATTCGCCCATGATCGACATCATCCACGGCCCTGGCACGGTGGAGGCGAACCTGCCCGCCATGGTGCGCCAGTTCAAGCGCTTCGATATTGATATCATCAAGCAGCCCATGTTGGTCTATCCCACGCTCCACTATCAGAACGGCGGTGTTCGATTAGAACCAGATAGCTCCACAGACATCCCGGGGCTGTTTATCGCAGGTGAGGTCAGTGGAGGGGTGCATGGGCACAACCGTCTCATGGGCAACTCGCTGTTAGAGGTCACCGTCTACGGGCGCCGGTCGGGCCGTTCGGCGGCTCTCTATGCTCAAGACGTCGCGCTGGGCCAGTCTCATCTGTCGCACGTAGAAGCCTGGAATCAGGAACTGGAGGAGAACGGCGTGGATACCGGTGTCATCTCGCCGATCCTTCTGCCGGATTATACACGGCACACCTAGGTCAGCGTCGGCCCAAGTGACCGCGTCGACCCGGTGACCGCGTTGACCCATTGTGGTGTCTGGTCAGGAGACCGGACACAATCGAAATCGAACACCACGTCGTCTCGTTTGGCGAGACGGCACGTGGTGCCCAAAGGTAGTCTACGGGTGTCGCTACGTTGACACCTACGTAAGAGAAAGGAGCAATCGTATGAAGAAGGGAAGTTGGGTTCAGAACCATCCTAGTTTCCTGGAGAAACTGTACAAATTCGCCGAGGGTGTTTTCCTCAGCCTGGATCCGCTCTGGTCGGCTATCGGCTACGATACGTCCGAGAAACTGCTTAAGCCTGGCGAGGATCTCTTCAAAAGCCTCATCTTCGACTGCAATGAGTGTGGGCAGTGCGTACTCCATTACACGGGCATGACCTGCCCGATGAACTGCCCCAAGCAGCTGCGCAACGGCCCTTGCGGGGGTACGCGCCTTAACGGCAACTGCGAGGTCCACGAGGACATGAAATGCGTCTGGGTCGACGCGTTTGAACGCTCACAGAGGATGCCTCTCTACGGCGAGGAGATCCTCGATATCGAGCCGATGCATAACTGGGAGCGTGAGGACGAGTCTGCCTGGATCAATATGCTTCGCGAGCAGGATGGCACTTACGAAGAATCTATGCCGGAGAAGCTCGACATAGACGACAAAAGGTTCTGGGAGTAATATTATGGCAGGCAACAACGAACACGAAGGTCATGAAAAGGAAATGATCGCTGTAAGTAACCTGGAGAAGATGCTGCGTGCCGGTCACTTTGCCGTCACGGGCGAGCTCGGCCCGCCTGCGGGTGCTGGTCGAGACGTGATCGCGGAGAAGGCGGCTCACCTCAAGGGCATTGTGGACGCCGTCAACATCACTGACAACCAGACAGCCGTGGCGCGCATGTCGTCCATCTCTGTCGGAGCCATGCTGGTGGACTTGGGGCTGGAACCTGTCGTTCAGATGACGGTTCGCGATCGCAATCGCATCGCCATCCAGGCCGACCTATTCGGCGCCTGGGCACTGGGTGCTCGTAACTTGCTATGTCTCACGGGCGATCATATGACGTTTGGGAATCACCCCGAGGCCAAGGGCGTCTACGACATGGATTCCATCCAGTTCCTCCATATGATGCGAGAAATGGGCGAGAAGGGCATCGCCCAGTGCGGAGATGAGCTTGAGGGTGCCCCCACCTTCTTCTTGGGCGCGGCGGCTAACCCGTTTGCCCCGCCCTATGAGTATCGACCCTATCGCCTGGCGAAGAAGGTACAGGCTGGTGCCAAGTTCATCCAGACGCAGTGCATCTACAATATCCCGCGCTTCAAGGAGTACATACAGCAGGCTGGCGACATGGGACTTCTGGACGATGTCTACATCATGGCCGGCGTGACGCCGCTCAAGAGCACCGGGATGGCCTGGTACATGGCCAACAAGGTGCCGGGGCTCGATGTCCCCGAGGAGGTGGTCGACCGCATGCGGGCCGTCGTCAGCGATATCCCCAAGGAGAACAAGAAAGCGCGCAGCAAGGCCCAGCGCGAGAAGGGCATTGAAATCTGCGTCGAGACCATCCAGCAGATGCAGGAGATGCCGGGCGTGAGTGGCGTGCACATCATGGCTATCGAGTGGGAGCCTGCCGTGTCCGTCATCGCCGAGAAGGCCGGCCTGTTGCCGCGCCCCACCGTCTGATCTATGTCGGGCTACCTGCTCGAAAGCACAAGCTAAACTGGGCGGGCCCGAGCCCCTACCATATCCCCTCCCCCACGGGGGGAGGGCCAGGGTGGGGGCATCCCGCGGATAAGCAGCATACCGCCCGCTACCCAAATGGCTGATTAGAGGGACACGATGACCCCGGACACGAAGGGCACGAAACTGAGTAAAATCGCCGTCAGCGGCAAAGGCGGGGTGGGCAAGACCACCCTTTCCGCCCTGTTGGCTCACATCTACGCGGAACGGGAACGAGACGTCACCGTCATTGATGCCGACCCGGTTGGCGGCCTGGCCCAGGCGCTGGGCTTCCCCGACGAGCTGGTGGCGAAGGTGACGCCCGTCTCGGAGATGGACGAGCTGATCTACGAGCGTACCGGTGCCAAGCCCGGCACCTCGGGCGGGTTCTTCAGTATGAACCCTCGGGTGGACGATATCCCCGAGCGCTTCAGCATCTCGCACCAGGGCATTCGTTTCCTCCGCCTGGGCACCATCGAGACCGGAGGCAGTGGATGCATTTGCCCCGAGAGCGCTCTTCTGAGGGCGCTCGTGACGCATCTCCTGCTCTATCGCGACGAGATGCTCATTCTCGATATGGAGGCCGGCGTGGAGCACCTTGGCCGGGCCACCGCCCAGGCCGTGGACGCCTTCTTGGTCGTCCTGGAGCCCGGGCGCCGCAGTCTGACCACCGCGGAGCGCGTGCGGGTTCTGGCCGAGGACATCGGCATCAAGCACGTCTACGCCGTGGGCAACAAGGTGCGCGACGAGCGTGACTGGGCGTTCCTGCGGGAGCAGAGCCCCGTGCCGGCCCTCGGTTATCTCTCCACCAATCGTGAACTGAGGGACGCCGACATGCGAGGTGTGGGGATCTACCAGGAGGCGCCCCAGTCTGTGCAGGAGATCCGCCAGCTCGTGGCAGCTTTGGAGGACGTGGAAGGCGGAACGGCGGAACGGCGGGAGTAGGGAGCAGGGCTGGTGACGGCGTTGGAGGGCGCGTGAGACGCTTGGGTCTCTTGTCTGTGGCGATCGCGCTGTGCCTGGTACGGCTCGGCGGAAGTGTGCCATCAGTTTGCGCTCGAGGGGGGATCGCGGGTCGACACAGTCACCTGGGTCGACCCAGTCACCCAGGTCGACGCAGTCACCCAGATCGCCGTCCGAACACCCGTCTTGGGGCGATTGTCGTCGCGCGGGGCCGGGATCTGGCGATCCCTGGCGAGCATAGGCTGGTGGAGGAGCTGCCGCCGTCGGCCATGGTCGAGGGCGTGGTCGGTCACCCCCAGCAGCGCAATCTGAGCTGCGAGTCGCGCTCGGCGACCGATCTGGCTGCCTATTGGGGCGCCGACTTCACAGAGGAGGCGTTCTTCCGCCGGCTGCCCAAGTCGGATAACCCGCAGCGCGGGTTCGTGGGTGACGTCGACATGCCGCCGGGAAGCATGCCTCCCATTGGCTACGGCGTCTACGCCGAGCCCGTCGCGGCCACCCTGCGCAGCTTCGGGCTTGACGCTGGTGCGCACCGCGCGGGGATGGAAGACACTCCTATGACGCTCGACATCTTGAAGCGTGAACTGGCCGCTCAGCGGCCAGTCATCGTCTGGGCTACCTACGACATGCAGTTGCCGGGTGTCCAGACCTGGGTGTCGTCGGATGGAGAGACGTCAACGGTGGTCCAGTGGCAGCACACCTTCATCGCCGTTGGCTATGACGAGGGCGGTCTCATGCTGGTGGACGCCTACGACGGGGGGACGAAGGTTTTCTCCTATGAGGCCTTCATCCCTGCCTGGGACCAGCTCGACCACATGGCCGTCACGGTGGACGGCCCCCTCACGCAGCCCGGTCCGGGTACGAGCTTGGAGCGCACCTGGCGGATGAAGGAGGTCGATGGTGGCTCCGCAGGTTGGCAGTTCGTCGTCGATGGACGATGGAGCGTCGTCCCGCGATGATGGAAGGACGTTGTGGTTTTGCAGGTTTGTGGGTTGGAAGGTTGGAGCGCTCGAGCGCATCACGCATTACGCATCACGTATCATTCCTCGCTCAGAGGGGGGGGTAACCCCCGGTTCCCGCTCGCGGGCTGGAAAAACACGTAAGAACAGGAGGAAGAGCTATGGTCACTATGCAGGAAGTCTCTAGGATGATGGAGGCTGCTGGCATTCCCGGGCGAGATGCCCACGATCTGCCCAGCAGCACGAAGACGTTCCCCGATGGGGCTCACTACCGTATGGAGGTCTCCGGCGTAGAGCGCCCCAAGGTGCTAGAGGCGGTGATTGATGAGTCACAGAAGCGCAACGTGCCCATTCATCGCCTCATCTCTGTGGTGATGGGTGCCACGTTGCTGGACAAGGCCGAGCTGAAGGATTTCGCTCAGATGGCGGCCGAGGCGGAGATGGAGGTGATCCTCACGCCAGGCCCGCGCGCCGGGTGGGACATCGGGCGTCAGCTAGCCACCCCAGAGGGGGCCCTGTCGGGCATCCGTTGTCGGGGGTGTAAGGGTCTCAACCAGACCATCGCCGACATCATGGCCTGCATTGAGCTCGGTTTCCGCGGGTTTCTCGTGGTGGATGAGGGCGAGCTGTGGCTGCTCAACGAGATGAAGAAGAACGGCGACATCCCCGAGGATGTCATCTTCAAGGTGAGCATCTACGCCGGACATGCCAACCCCGCCGGTGGCAAGGTGCTGGAGATGCTGGGGGCAGGGACCTTCAACCCGGTCGCTGATCTGACGCTGCCCCAGTTCGCCGCGATTCGACAGGCGATCGATATCCCCCTCGACGTTCACGTCATCATCACCGAATCGTTTGGGGGCTACATGCGCTTCTACGACGCCCCGGAGATGGCTCGCGTCAGCGCGCCCTGCTACTTCAAGATCGAGCCCGGACCGGCGTGCGCGGCGACCGGTGCCGCTCTCTACAAGCCGTGGGTGGATGGGGACATGCTCGCCGAGTGGGGCCGGGTGAAGGTCAAGTATGCCCAGATTCTCCACGAGATCATCCAGGACAACTACCCGGAGCTGAAGCTCTCGGCGTTGGGAGCGGAGGATCTGGCCATCCCGCAGCCGTAGCGCAGCCGTAGCGCAGCGAGCCCAAGAATGAGAAATGAGAGCGTATTGGCGGTGAAAGGGGATGGAGTATGCTGTCCCAAGGAGGATCACATTGACCGACCTGAATGAATCGTTCGTCGAGCTGATTCGCAGGGCCGCTACCGACCTGCCTGTGGACGTGGAGGCGGCCCTGCGCCAGGCCCGCGACCGGGAGGCGGCGGGCTCAGCGGCCGAGGGGGCGCTGGACACGGTCCTGGAGAACGTGTCCATCGCCCGTCAGAATGCTACGCCCATCTGTCAGGACACCGGCGTCCCCATCTTCAACGTTCGCTATCGTCTAGGCCTCAGTCCCCGCCAGTTGCAGCAGCAGATCATGGCGGCCGTCGTTGAGGCCACCGAGCGTTCCTATCTTCGTCCCAACGCCGTCGATCCCCTCACCGGTCGCAACAGCGGCAACAACCTGGGGCGCGGTTTTCCCACCTTCCACTTTGAGGAATGGGGCGAGGATCAAACCCGAACGGACTTGAAGGTGGACTTACTGCTGAAGGGCGGCGGGAGCGAGAACGTCGGCGCCCAGTACAAGCTACCCCACAGGTCGACGCAGTCACCCAGCGACACCGCTGCCACGGCGCAGTTTGAGGCCGGGCGCGATCTGGATGGCGTGCGCAAGGTGGTGCTGGATGCGGTCTACAGGGCCCAGGGCAAGGGCTGCGCGCCGGGCGTGCTGGGCGTCGCCGTCGGCGGCGATCGCGGCAGCGGCTACGTCCACGCTAAGGAACAGCTCTTCCGCCCCCTGGACGACGTCAATCCGGAGCCTGCGCTGGCCGAGCTGGAGGAGACGCTTCTGCGCGACGCCAACGCCTTGGGCATCGGCCCTATGGGCTTCGGCGGGGAGACCACCCTCTTCGGCGTTAAGGTCGGCGCCTACCATCGCCTGCCGGCCTGCTACTTCGTCAGCATCGCCTACAACTGCTGGGCGCTGCGACGCGCCACCATGGTCGTGGAGGGAGAGGAGGTGAGCTTCCGATGAGTACCTACGATATGACCCTTCCTATCTCCGAGGAGGCCGTTCGCTCGCTCAGAGTTGGTGATACCGTCTTCCTCTCTGGCGTGATGACCACCGGCCGCGATACCGCCCACAAGTACATGATCGAGACCTTCATTGAGCCCTCTTCCCCCGTGCCCGAGGACGAGCGGGAGGTCTATGAGGCGCTGAAGGAGGTGCTCCACGAGGGCGTCATCTACCACTGCGGTCCCGTCGTCCGTCACACGAAGGGCACGAAAGAGCGGCCCGACGGGGCGTGGGAGTTCGTCGCCGCTGGCCCCACGACCTCCATCCGTGAGGAGGTCTACGAGCCGCGGGTCATTGCGCACTTCGGGCTGCGCGGCGTTATCGGCAAGGGCGGCATGGGCCCCGACACCTTACGCGCCTGTGAGAGGCACGGCGCCGTCTACTTCCACGCCGTTGGTGGAGCGGCCTCCCTCATCGCCGACGCGGTCGAGGAGGTCCTCGCCGTCTACAAGAAGGATGCCTTTGGCGTGCCGGAGGCCTTCTGGGTCGTCCGCGTCTCGGATTTTCCCGTCGTCGTCACCATGGACACGCACGGACGGAGCATCCACGACGAGGTCGCGGCGCTGTCGAAGGCCGCTCTGCAGCAGATGACAGCCGGTGGCCGATGAGCAAATGAACAGACCAACGGTCAGACGCTCAAACACGCCAACTCGCAACGATCCAACGCTCGAATGAGCCGCTAGGAGTCGAATTTGAAACTATGGCGCACGCCATTGGACGTCGATAAGTTCACCACACCGCACGGGGACGTGCACATCATCTCGGCGCGCTGTAAGGGGTGCAAGCTGTGTGTGGAGTACTGCCCGCGTGACGTGCTGGCCGTCTCTGATGAGATGAACGAGAAGGGCTACCACCCGCCCATCGCGGTCGCTCCGGAGCGCTGCGTGGTCTGTCGTCTATGCGAGTTGCTGTGTCCTGAGTTCTGCATCTACACGGTAAAGGCAGAGGAGGAAGCAGAGGAAGGCGCCCCCTCCTCGGACCCCCCCGCGAGGAGAGGGGAGAAAGCGGTGGGGGCAGGGGAGCAGGTACAACATGAGTAAAGCGGGCGTACTGGAAGGCGCGTTCTTCTTCGATGGCGATACCGCTATCGCCGAGGGGGCTATCTGTGCCGGCTGCCGCTTCTTCGGTGGCTATCCCATCACGCCGGCGAGCGAGATCGCCGAGCGCATGTCGGAGCGCCTGCCAGAGGTGGGCGGCGTCTTCATCCAGATGGAGGATGAGCTGGGGTCGATGAACGCCGTCGTCGGCGCTGCGTGGGGCGGAGCCCGTGCTATGACCGCCACCTCCGGCCCTGGCATCAGCCTCATGCTGGAGAACATTGGCCTGGCGGTGATGACGGAGACTCCCTGCGTCGTCGTCAACATCCAGCGCGGCGGCCCCTCCACAGGGCTCCCCACGGCGACGAGCCAGAGCGATGTCATGCAGGCGCGCTGGGGCTCCCACGGCGATTACGCCATCATCGCCCTCGCCCCGGCCAGCCCGCAGGAGGCCTTCGATCTGACCATCCGTGCCTTCAACCTGGCCGAGAAGTATCGCACGCCCGTCTTCTTGTTGGCCGATGAGAGCGTGGGGCACATGTTCGAGCGTGTGGTCATCCCGCCGCTGGATCAGATCCCCATCTATCCCTGGCGAAAGCCGAAGCAGCCGCCCGGCGAGGACTTCCTGCCCTACAAGGCCGAGGAGGACGGCGTGCCGCCCTTCCCCGTGGCCGGGACCGGCTATCGGATCCACGTGACCGGCCTGACCCACGACGAGCGGGGCTACCCGGTGGTCACGGCGGAGCAGCAGGAGAAGCTTATCCCGCGCCTCATCGGCAAGATCAAGAACAACCGGGACGACATCATCGATCTTGATGAGGACGGCGGTCCGACGGGCGGGGGCGAGCGTCGCCCCTTAGAGGAGACGGACGTGGTGGTCGTCTCGTATGGCATCTCGGCCCGCCCCTCCCTGCGCGCGGTGCAGCTGGCCCGTGAGGAGGGCCTCAGCGTGGGGATGCTCAAGCTGGTGACCGTCTGGCCCTTCGCTGAGGACCGCATTCGCGAGCTGGCTCCCCGCGTCGATGCCTTCGTCGTGCCAGAGATCAACATGGGCCAGATCGTGCTCGAGGTCGAGCGCTGCGCGGCCGGCCAGGCGATGACGGTCCCTGTGACCCATCCTGGCGGCGATATCCACAAGCCGGACGTCATCCTGGACGCGATTCGCCGTTGCAATTGAGTCTGGCTAAAATGAGTTGAAAGACATGCTTTCCTATTAGATAATCAGTG
>CAZNRX010000009.1:0-71898 GCA_964575455.1 uncultured Anaerolineales bacterium
TCCTTCTCTAGGATGGCCTCATTTTACCCTAAAAACTTATGGAATGCACGTCTAGCCGCCGTAGGCCCAGACGACGATCGCCGGCGTGACGTGAACCTCAACAGCGGCGGCAAGAGCCAGAAGGGGCACAACCAGAGCGATGAATACCGTGACAAACTCGGCCAGGGCCTGCAGCCATCCCTCGCCAACCGTCATACCCTCCGGCGGGGACATGAAGGCCGCCCCCAAACGCACAGCCAGAGCCGTGGCGATGATAGCGGCCGGCAACTCCAGCACCCCGTGCGGCAGCACAAAGGTGCTGAAGAAGAGCAAGGGGCTGTACCCAGCCTGAGCAGCCTGCAGCACAAAGAAGAAGATGATGGCCATCGGCGCCATCAGCAGCGCGATCGCCAGCGTGCCAAAGGAGAAGACGGCCAGCAACGTGGCCCCGACCAGGGCACGAACGTTGTTCGCCAGCACCCCCCAGACCGTGAAGGAGGGGAGCCAGTCGATCGCAGGCAGCTCGGTGAACATCTCGGGCGAGATCTGATCGAACTGCAGGATCTGGGTTGGAAGCGGATAGCGAGCTGCGAAGTTGAAGCCGACCAGAGCGGAGAGCCCCAGCCCGATCAGCACCGTCACAATCGCCAACCAGGAACGACGCAGAATACCCGGGATGCGATGACGATAGAGCCCCCCAATCGCACCTATCCCGTCCAACACCGTCCTGAACAGACGGTTCTGGGATAGCCACGGCGGCAGCTCCTCCTGGTCAAGGCCAAAGGCCCAGCTCTTCCACCGCATATGGCCCCAGAAGGTACGCCATAGGTAGGGGACATTCAGCTCATCGATCTCACGCCCCAGCAGGGACTCACGATTGAACATGTGTATCCCCATACGGATCAGGACAGCATCGACCACGATCAAGAAGATGACAATCAGCCAGAGCACGCTGTAGTTAGCCCAGAACATGATCAGGGCCTCGCCTTGCATCAGGAACGCCATCGGAATGATGATGAAACTGGCCAGCAGATTCGCGGCTCGCACCGACGTCGTCTGACTGGAGACGACCACCGCGCCCGAGACCATGACCAAGCCCTCGGCCGTGGTGAGAAGCAGGATCAGAACCAGAAGCGTGAGCGAAGGCACCCACCCCTCGAAGAAGTATAGTCCAATCAGGTAGACCGTGATACCCAGATACGCGGCCAGCAGGGGCGGGATCATAGCCGCCAGCGTCTTGCCCAGGTAGAGCTGGGCGTCGGAGAGGGGCGTGGCCAGGAGCGGCTCAAGGCTCCTGCGCTCCTTCTCACCCACAAACGTCTCCAGCGCGATGACGAGCGAGAAGGAGATGGGAAAGAAGCCCACCACCATCAGAAGGAAGGGCATCAGGCGGTCACCGACAACGGACGCACCGTATCTGGCGACCCAATTCAGCGCCATATCCGCCACGAAGCTCATCAGGGCGGGGAAGATGAGGGTGAGGATCAGGATAGGGACAACCATCCGCCAGTCACGCAGCGTATCGCGAATCTCGCGCTGAACCAGGGCTAGCACAAGCCTAAGCGGCTCCCACCGGAAGCGTAATGGCCCCACCACGGCGCGTCCGCGCTGGCTGGGGGACCAGCGACCCGCCTTCTCACCATCAGTCAATGTCACGATGCCTCAACCACCTCTGTTTGATCAAGCTCGTCCTCGAACCGCTGGTCCACCAGCTTATGTCCATCCACAACGTGCATCTCGTCCTCACCAGCTCGCCCTCGAGCCGTCATGCGGACCGCGCTCAGATAGACGTCCTCCAGGCTACGCGGCACCTTGCTCAAGGTGACCACGCGAACGTCCTGCTCCGCCAGGGCTTGGAGAACCAGCGGGTTCGTCCTCCGCGGATTGGGGGTCGAATAGCGAAGCCAATCTCGGCCATGGCCCTCAATCTGAACCAGATCCGACAGTGAATCGAGCATCCCATCGATTGCCTGGCTCACGCGCAGCTCCATCAGCGGAGGCCCCAGCAAACGCCTCCTCAGCTCCGGCAGCGTCCCCTCAGCGATGATGCGTCCTCGCTGAATGATGGCGACCCGATCGGCCAGAGCCTCGGCCACGGCCAGGTTGTGAGTGCAGATGATGATCGCTCGCTGGTGATGGCGCAGCCCCAGGATCGCATCACGAACGAGCTTGGCGCTGTGCGGGTCCATCGCCGAGGTCGGCTCATCCAAAAGCAGGACCGCCGGATCGTGCAACATAGCACGAGCCAAGGCCATCTTCTGCCGCATGCCTTTGGAGTAGGTGCCGATGCGACGTTCCGCCGCACCCAGCATCCCGAACTGATCCAGCAAGGCCTCGGTTCGCCTCTCTCGCTCCTCGCGAGACAAGCCCATCAGGCGTCCAAAGAAATCGAGGTAATTGTCGCCGCGCATTCGCAGATAGAGCCCCGGATGCTCCGTCAACAGGCCCACGCGACGGCGCACCTCACGCGGCGCCCCAACCACGCTGCAGCCATCGACAAAGGCGTGTCCAGAGCTCGGAGCAAGAATGGCCGCCAGCATGCGAACTGTGGTGGTCTTGCCGGCGCCGTTTGGCCCCAAGAGGGCCAGAATCTCGCCCGCACTCACCGAGAACGTGACGTCATCGACGGCCGTGAAACCGTCGAACTGCTTCGTCAGACCTCTCAGCTCAACCATCGCGCCGGCGGCAGGCCGCCCCGGCTCAGAACGTGTGCTCATCATCGGCATGGATTATACCAACTCCACACCGGAATGGCAATGACCATTCAGTACTACAAGGGCAATCGCACATGGCCGAGTTGGGATATCTTTTGGGAAAAGTGGCTAAGGGGGAGAAAGGCCAAGGAAGACACGGTCACCGGCTGGAACCAGAGGGCCAGAGGACGGCTACTCCTGATGCGAGCAGGCCAGGTAGACGTGCACCACCCGCTGGAGGAACGTGACGATCGAGAGGACAGCGAGGGTCCAAGCCAACAGGGTCGTCAGCTTGAGCGCAGAAAGCATACCGATGAGCAAGACGCGCTCCAACCGAGTCATCAAGCCCACCTTACAGCAGGTGCCGAGGGACTCGGCTCGCGCGCGTGCGTAGCTCACCATGAGCGCGAACACCAAAGCGACCAGCAACAGCGTGACCTCAAGGAACGCACCCTGCTGGAAGCGATATCCGGCCAGACCCAGGATGAGAGCAACGTCAGAAAGCCGGTCGAGCGTCGAGTCGAGGAAGGCCCCGAACAGGTCGCCCGTGCCGGTCGCGCGGGCCACCGCACCATCCAGCGCATCCAGCGGCGCCACGACGAGTAGCAGCGCCCCCCCAAGGCGCACGCGGCCCAGGAGGAACAACAGACCGACGCCAATCTGCAGGACGAAACCCACCACAGTGACGGTGTTGGCCCGGACACCAAGACGACCCAGCAGGCGCGCGACGGGGATGAGGACCACCCTGGCCCGCGCACGGGCCCAGTCGGTAAGCGTACACGGCCTCGCCCGTCGTTCAGCTTCGCGGTCCCACAAATATCTCATAGTCCACGGGACGAGTGGTTGACTGTGTCGACCCGTAAGCGTAGCGACGTCACCCTCAATCCCCTTCTCCCATCCCTACGGCCCTCGTCCAGAGCCACTGCGCGGCTTCCCGCTCTGAAGAGCAAGCGTCTTCAGAACGGTGGAGACAGCTATCCCGAACTTGTCAAGAGCACTGAATAGGGTATAATATTGGTTGTGCGGGGCGTAGCGCAGCCAGGCCAGCGCGCAGCAATCGGGATGCTGAGGTCCCGGGTTCAAATCCCGGCGCCCCGACAGAGCACAGTCACGAAGGGGGCACATCCGGCAGGGAGGTGCCCTCGTTTGCTATGTGGGCATCGCGGCCCGGTGATAGGCGCTGTCCCGGTCGTCGTCGGCCTGACATCACAGGTCGCCCTCGCTCTCCTTCGCCGCTTGCCAGAGCAACTCCAGTTCGTCGATGGAGAGATCGGAGATGTCGGAGCCGCGCCGGTCGGCTGGGTGACTGTGTCGACCCGTAGGTGGAGCGCCGTCACCTTTGCAAGCTTCCCGCTCCAAATGACGAAACCTGCGAGCGAAGCGCGCGTTCGCCTTTCGCAGCGCCGTCTCCGGATCCACGTCAAGCCAGCGCGCCCAGTTCGCCACCGCAAACAACAGATCACCCAGCTCTGCTTCCTGCTGCTCCAGCGTGGAGCTGGCCTCCAGCTCGGCGATCTCCTCCCGCACCTTGTTCACCACCCCTGCTATGTCGGACCAGTCGAAGCCCACACGAGCCACCCGCTGGCCGTAGGTATGGGCCTGCTGGAGCGCCGGCAGCGCCGCTGGCACGCCATCCAGCACGGACTGCCGCTCCTCCTTCTCCTCCCGCTTCAGGTCCTCCCAGTTGTGGAGCACCTCGTCGACACCCTCGACCGCCACCCCTCCCCAGACGTGAGGATGACGATGCTTCAGCTTTGCATCAATGCCGCCGATGACGTCCGGCATCTTGAACGCACCAGCCTCCGTCGCGATCTGCGTCTGAAGAAGTATCTGCAGCAGCAGATCGCCGAGCTCCTCCTGGAGGCTCTCTACGTCGCCCTGATCGATGGCCATCAACGACTCATAGGCCTCCTCGAGTAGCCCAGCCCGCAGGCTCTCGTGAGTCTGCTCTCGGTCCCAGGGACAGCCCCCCGGCGAGCGCAAGCGTGCGACGGTATTCTGTAAGGCCTCGAAGCTCGTGACGCGCTCGAAGGGAGGGACGTACAGCGTGGTCAGGTGGGCGAGAGGCGCAGCGGCCTCATCCCGGCGATCCAGCTGGTAGAGCAGGCGGCGCACAACGCGCTGGTCGGGCGTCCCCGCCGCGTGCACCAAGACGACCTCGTGTTCATCTGGATACTGGTTCATCAGGGTCAGCTTGACCGCGCTGGCCAGTGACCGGCTGTACAGCTGTCCCAACAGCGCGGGAACGTCCGGATTGATGGGAGGATGATGACGGGCCGCCAGCTGGATGGCATCAAAGACCTGAAGACCATCCAGCGCGTCCAGGCGCAGGGCCGTCAGCGTCGCTTCCACAAAGCTCAACCCCTCGACGACACGGACCTCCGGACCCGCCGGCTCCACCGACGACAGAATCGCGCTGACCGTCGCCTCCCCCACCAGGGGATGGCCCGGTACAGCGTAGATCACGCCCTCCGGCCGTCGTCCAAGCTCTAGGACCCGGTCAGCGATCGTTCCGTAAACTTGAGAGAAATCATCAGCCTCTTCGTAGAGGTAATCGAAGGAATGGATGTCAGGGTGAGCCGGCAGGCCGACCACCGTGGGATGACGCTTGGTGCGCAGCCAGATCTCATGTCCTTCCTGGAGAACGTCCCACGCTTCACAGGTCAGGTGGTGCAGATCGCCGGGGCCAAGGCCGACGATGGTGATGGTCCCCATGTGAGCCTCCCTGTAACGTACAACAAGCAAAAGGGCAAGGCAACGGGTCGACCGCGGTCACCCTGCTGCCCTGCCCCTGCATATGCTGAACTGTCAGCCGCAACGGTTAACCTGGCTCCACGGGTCGACGCAGTCACCTTCACGTCTGGACGTCCTCACCGCTCCCAGCGGATCGCGGATCCGGCAGCTGCCAGCTTGGTCTAGCGCTTGGTGTACTGCGGAGCCTTGCGGGCTTTCTTCAGCCCTGGCTTCTTGCGCTCCTTGACGCGCGAATCGCGGGTCAAGTATCCCCCGTGCCGCAGCGGCGGACGCAGGTCCGGGTCCACCTCCAACAGCGCGCGCGCAATGCCCAGTTGAACCGCACCGGCCTGTCCCTTGATGCCCCCTCCCTCGACCAGCACGCTGACGTCATACTGCCCCATGGTATCCGTTACCTCAAGGGGCTTCTTGAGAAGGATGACGTCCATCATCCGACAGAAATAGTCATCTAAAGGCCGGTCGTTGATCACAATGTTGCCATCGCCACCGGGATAGAGCCGTACGCGCGCCGTCGCTGCCTTACGTCTTCCAATGCCCTCATAGTATTTCGTCGCCATCATACTCTCCTTCCAACTACAGTTCCAACGGCTTGGGCTGCTGAGCTTCGTGCGGATGCCCTGCCCCGGCGTAGACCTTCAGCTTCTTCAGCATCTTCCGGCCCAGCCGGTTCTTCGGCAGCATACCCCGCACCGCATGCTCGATCACACGCGTGGGATGCTCCTCAAGCATCCTGCGCAGCGAGACCTCCTTCAAGCCGCCGGGGTAGCCAGAATGACGGTAGTACTTCTTCTGATCCAGCTTGCGGCCGGTCACGCGCACCTTGTCGGCATTCACAACGATCACGTAATCGCCGACGTCGGCGGAAGGCGAGTAGATCGGCTTGTGCTTGCCACGCACGACCTGTGCCACCTTGCTCGCCAACCGACCAAGGGTCTGCCCACTGGCATCCACAACGTACCAATCCCGTTGGATATCCTCCGGTTTCGTCACGTAGGTTCTCTTCACAGTCTCATAACTCCTAATCAATCCATAAACGCTGACAAGCAAATGCTGATAAGCACAACCTACTTAGTAGGTCACTTCGATTAGACACAGACCGTGCGGCGCGGCGGTCTTTCCAGCGCGGCCACGCTCGCACGACGAGAATGCTTCTTCAAACGCGCCGATACTCATCCTACCCTGGCCGACGTCCAATAATGTGCCGACAATGCTGCGCACCATTCGGTACAAGAACGCATTCGCCTCAATGTCAAACCTCAGAAACGACGTTCTATCCTGGCTCGAATCGAAGGAGCCGCTTCGCTTCCGTTCACACTGAAAGGGGCCGCCACAACCGGACTCTCTGGCCCAACCCGTTCGGAACACACGTCGCACCGTGACCTCTCCCTGCGGCGGCTGCCCGAAGGTGGCGAAATCGTGTTCACCCACCATGATCTGGGCCGCCTCCTCCATCACCTCCATATCCAGAGGATAGGGCATATGCAGGCTGTACCTGCGGGCCAACGGCGACCGTATCGAAGCGTTGTAAACCCTATACCGATAATGTCGACTGCGCGCATCGAAGCGCGGATGGAAATCTGACGCGGCCTCCTCCAGCTGACAAACAGCGACATCAGATGGGAGTACTGCGTTCATCGCCCTCTGCAACTCGCCCACACTGGAACGCCACGACGTGTCGAAGACGATAACCTGGCCCAATGCGTGCACACCAGCGTCTGTACGACCAGCTGCCAGGATCGTGATCGTCTCCTGAGTTACCTGTCGCAGGGCCGACTCAAAGGCCTCCTGAACCGTCGGAACATCCACCTGTCGCTGGAAACCAGCGTAGTCCGTTCCGTCGTAGGAAACGATCGCCCGTACCCGCATTGATGCCGTCGGCGTCGTCGTCTAACCTCTAGACCAACTCCAAGAGCACCATTGGCGCTGCGTCGCCCTTGCGAGGCCCTAGCTTGTAGATGCGAGTATAACCGCCGGGTCGATCCAGATAGCGCGGCGCGATCTCCTCAAACAGAATGGCCAGAACGTCGACCCAATAGCCGTCCTCGTCCTTCACCCAGCGATGCATGCGCTTTTCGGCAAGACGCCGGGCGTGAACGCCTCGGCTCGGATCCTCATCAGCCGCGACCAGCCCTCGCTTTGCCAGCGTGATCAGCTTCTCAGCATAGCCACGGATGGCCTTGGCTTTGGCCTCTGTGGTCTCAATGTACCCATTATAGAACAAGGACGTCACCAGGTTGCGACGCAAGGACTTGCGATGCGCGCTGGAACGACCTAGTTTCTTGCCTGCGACGCGATGACGCATCACGATCCTCCAATCTTGTCTAACAACTCCGCCTCATCGAGGGATTCCTTGATCTCCTCCAGCGACTTGGCGCCTACGTTCCGCACCGCGAGCAGCGCGTCCTCGCCCCCCTCCTCCAACATCTCCATGACCTCACCGACGTTCTTCACGCCAGCGCGACGGAGAGCGTTGAACACGCGCGTACTCAAATCCAGTTGATCGAGGGGCATATCATAAACTTCGCTGGGCAGGCCCTCCTCGGCTTCCTCCTCCTCGGCGGGTTCCATTCCTTCCTCTTCCAACGTGAAGCCCGCAATCAAGCGCAGATGCTTCAGCAGAATACGAGCGGCTTCCTTGAGAGCGTCAAACGGCCCAACGCGGCTGTCAGTCCAGATCTCCAGCGTGAGACGATCGTAATCCGTGATTTGTCCAACCCGCGCCCGATCCACGTCGAAGGCAACGCGCCGAATGGGGCTGAACACAGCATCTATCGGCATCTCGCCGATGATGCCAGTCTCCCCATCCTCGGCTGGCCTGTATCCCCAACCCTGCTCAACCGTAAAATCGACGTCGATGGTGGAATCCTCGTTGTCAATCGTCAAAAGGTGTAGATCCGGGTTCAGAATCTCGATCTCCGGCGGGGCGACGATATCGCCCGCGGTCACCGTGCCTTCACCCGACGTGTGGAGGGACATATGCATCGCTTCCTCACCCTCCATCTTCAGCCTCAGCTGCTTGACCTGAAGAATGAAACGCAGGACGTCCTCTTGAGCGCCGGGAACCGTGGTGAACTCGTGCGGCACATCGGAGATATGGACCCGGGTCACAGCCGCGCCGCTCAACGATGAGAGCAGCACGCGCCGAAGCGCGTTACCTATCGTAATGCCAAAACCCCTCTCCAACGGGCCGATCACGAATCGCCCGTACTTCTTGGAGATCACGTCTGTTTCAATTCTCGGCAACACTTGAACTGACAAGCGGCGCCTCCTTAGCTATCTAGGTACTTGTTGAAAGACAACGAGTTGGCTGTAAGCGGAGCGATGTCACCTCAGCCACACCTCTGTGGTTCTGTTCCTCCTGCCCCCACGTTGCCAACAAACAAGTGCTCAACCTCCGGCCGCGTCAATACATGCTATCAGGTGATGAAACCAGAGATTCCCGTCAAATCGAAGGGAGAACCGACCTGGGACACCTTACTCCCTACCGCGAATAGTATTCTACGATCAGCTGCTCGTTCAGCACCGTCTCGATGTCCCCACGGCCAGGCTCCCTGAGCATCCGCCCAGACATCGTCTGTGGATCGAGCGTGAGCCAGTCACCCACAGCCCCGTCACCCAGCTCCTGAGCGCGCTCCTTGAAGTAGGTGCGCTTGCGGCTGGCTTCTCGAACAGAGATTATGTCCTCCGGCTTGACCAAGTAGGAAGGGACCTTCAAGCGCCTCCCGTTGACGGAGAAGTGACCATGAGTAACCAGCTGCCGGGCCTGTGCACGCGAATCGGCAAACCCCATGCGGTAGACTACGTTGTCCAGGCGCCTCTCCAGCAGCGAGAGCAAGTTCTCGCCAGTGATACCCGGACGGCCCTCCGCCTTGCTGTAGAAGCGTCTCATCTGCCGTTCCAGCAGCCCGTAGATCCTCTTCGCCTTCTGCTTTTCACGCAGCTGATTCGCGTAGTCGGACTGTCGGCGGCGGCGGAAACGAGCCACCCAGCCGTGCTCACCAGGCGGGTACCCCTTCTTGCGCTCAAACGGGCACTTAGGGGAGAAACAGCGCGCCCCCTTAAGGAACAGCTTCTCACCTTCGCGACGGCACAGCTTACAAACCGGGCCGGTATATCTTGCCATACTTCCAAATCCTCCGTTACTTCACTCGCTCAATACTAGGTTCGCCGTCTCTTGGGCGGGCGGCAACCGTTGTGGGGAATCGGCGTTACATCCGTAATGGACAGCACCTCAATCCCCGCTGACTGAATAGCTCGAATAGCTGCTTCGCGCCCCGGGCCAGGACCGTTGACAAAGACGTCAACCTGCGTCATACCGTTGTCCATAGCTTCCCCGGCGGCCGTTCTCGCCGCCTGCCGGGCCGCAAAGGACGTGCTTCTCCGCGCCCCCCGGAAACCCACCGAACCACCGCTGGCCCATGTGAGAACGTTTCCTTGTCTATCGGTCAACGTCACAATCGTGTTGTTGAACGTCGAGTGAATGTGGGCCTGACCTCTTGAGACCCGTTTTCTGAATCGTTTTCTCGCCATGCACTCCCCCTCGGATTACGTGCTCTTCGTGCTTACCCTTCGTGCTACGTCTTCTTGAGACCGCGTCGGCGTCCCTGGCCAGCTACCGTCTTCTTCGGGCCTTTGCGGGTCCGAGCATTCGTGCGAGTGCGCTGCCCTCGAACCGGCAAGCCGCGAATGTGACGAATGCCGCGGTAGCATCGAATGTCCTTCAAGCGGCGAATATTCTGCTGCACCTGACGCCGCAGATCACCCTCGACCTGATACTCTCGATCGATCGTTTGACGCAGCCCACTGACCTCGGACTCCGTGAGCTCCCTAACACGCTTATCAGGATCGACACCCACCTCATCCAGAATCTCATTGCTTCGGGTGCGCCCAATACCATAGATGTAAGTCAAACCGATCTCAACACGCTTATCCCTGGGCAAGTCAACGCCTGCAATACGTGCCATAACCTGTCAACCTCCGTCAAAACTCAGTATTGGCTTGCGAAACCCACGACATCGCAGCCAAGATAATAGCTACCCCTGACGCTGCTTATGCTTGGGGTTTTCACAGATAACGTACACCGTGCCCCGCCTTCGAACAATCTTGCACTTCGGGCACATCTTCTTCACAGAAGCTCTAACCTTCATCGTTCTCCCTCCACCTTCTACGCCTACCGGCGCGCACATCACGCTCCGGCGACGGCCGACCCGCCGACAGAGCGCCCAACAAACGGACAACAGCCCGTGATGAGCGCCCGGCGGACGGTCACCATCGCGTCAGAATATCTGCATCTCCCTCGGTAATGGCAATCGTGCGTTCGTAGTGCGCTGTCAATTTGCCATTCCGAGAAACAACTGTCCAATGATCATCCAAGACCCGCACACGGGGACTCGATGTCAACACCATGGGCTCCAAGGCAATCGTCATACCCTTGCGCAGGAGGACACCCTGCCCTGGCTTGCCGTGATTGGGCACCTGCGGATCCTCGTGCATCTTGCGCCCAATGCCATGGCCGGTGTATTCGCGCACCACCTCATAACCCCGCTCCTCAGCGTGGGTCTGAATCGCCGAGGAGATATCGCCGGAGCGGCCACCCGCCCGCGCCGCAGCTATGCCTGCCTCAAGCGAACCTTCCGTCACCGCCATCAGATCCCTCGCCTCTCGGCTCACCCTCCCCACGGGGAGTGTGACAGCACCGTCCCCGTGATAGCCATCCAAGATGGTGCCAACGTCAACGCTGATGACATCGCCCTCCTCCAGAGCGCGCTGCTTGGGAATCCCATGCACCAACTCGTCGTTCACGGAAGCACAGATCGTCGCCGGAAACGGATTCGCACTGCCAGGAGGATATCCCTTGAAAGAGGGAATAGCCCCATGGTCTCTGATCAGGGCCTCTGCCTTTTCGTCCAATTCCGCCGTGGTCACACCTGGCACGACCCACTCTCGCATCCTCGTCAGCACCTCGGCCACGATGGCATTGGCTCGCCGCATCTTCTCAATCTCAGCCTCCGACTTGAGGGCGATCACGCTTGCCGCCCTTTCGCGCCCTTCGTGCTGGCCGTCTCAATCGCTTCCCTCAGATCCTCGTGGACCTCCTCCACCGACTGCTCGCCGTCGATCTCCACCAGGAGACCTTTGGCGAAGTAATAGCCAATCAGAGGGGATGTCTCCTTGTAGTACGTGTACAGCCTGTGGCGCACCGTCTCTGGATTGTCGTCATCCCGCTGGTACAGATTCCCCTCGCACATATCACAGACCCCGTCCTTCTCGGGCGGGTTGAAGAGCAGATTGTAGACTGCCCCACACTCCTCACAGACACGCCGCGCGGTGAGCCGCCGCATGACCTCCTCGTCGCTCACCTCAATGAGCGGGACGAGCGTCACCTCCTGCCCCCGGCTTTCCAGCGCCCGATCCAGTGCTTCTGCCTGCGTCAGCGTGCGCGGGAACCCATCCAAGACCACGCCGTCCTCGCAGTCGGGGCGGCCGATGCGATCTATCACCATCTTGACGGTTACGTCATCCGGGACGAGCTCACCCTGCTCCATGTAGGACTTGGCCATCAGGCCCAGCTCAGTCTCCCGGCTCAGATGATGGCGAAATAGATCACCGCTCGAGACGTGCGGCGCGCCCAACACCTCAACCAGACGCTTCGCCTGGGTGCCCTTTCCCGATCCAGGCGGCCCCAACAACACAAGCACGGTGCTCATAACGCCTCTCATTCGTGTCCTTCGCGCTACTTTATGAATCCCTCGTAGTGGCGCATCAGGAGCTGCGCTTCCAGCTGACGCATGGTATCCAGCACCGTGCCGACCACGATCAGCAACCCAGACGAGGTGATGAGCAACCTGGTCTGAAAGAACAGATCGACGATGTACGGCAGCACGGCCACCCCACCCAAGAAGAGCGCACCAACGAGGGTGATGCGTCGATAGATGGCGTTGATGTACTCAGCGGTCCTGCGGCCGGGACGGATCCCGGGAATGAAGCCCCCCTGGCGCTTCAATGTGCCCGGCAGATCCTGCTGCTGGACCATCACGTCCGTATAGAAATAAGTGAACCCGACAACGGCCAGGAAATAGAGCCCACCGTAGTACGGGCTCTGCGCGCTGAAGAAGTTCATCACCGTGGTCGCAAGATTGGCCACCACAGCGCTCTCAGCACCGGTGAAAAACTGGGCAATCACAGCCGGGAACGTCAAAATCGACTGAGCGAAAATCAGCGGAATCATGCCGGCTGTGTTGATGCGCAGCGGGATGTGAGTGCTCTGTCCACCGTACATCTTCATCCCGCGCACGCGCTTCCCGTACCGAACCGGAATACGACGCTCGCCCTCCTGAATCACGACGATGACGAACATCGTGAGGGCGGTGATAACGAGGAAGATCCCAATCATCAGAATCCCCATGCCAACGCCGCCCGCGCCCGCGGTCTGAGCCTGCGTCCAGGTGCTAAGCAGGTTCTGGGGCACGCGAGCCACGATACCGCTGAAGATGATCAAGGACAAGCCGTTGCCGATGCCCTGCTCCGAGATCAGCTCACCGAGCCAGATAGCAAACATCGTACCCGCCGTCATAGCCACCAACACAGCCATCGTCGAGACGATGTTCTCTGGCGTGCCAAACCCGAAGTTGGGCAGCACAGGCGTGGCGCTACCGGCGTTAACCAGCCGAATCTGGCCCAGCGCCTGCAACAATCCCAGGGGAACCGTGATGTAGTAGGTCCACTGGTTCATCTTCTCCTGACCAGCCTCCCCCTCCTCAGCCAGGCGTTCCAAGCTGGGGACGATAGGGATCAGGAGCTGGAGGATGATGGATGCCGTCACGTAAGGATAGACGCCATTTGCCATGACCGAGAAGCGAGCCACCGCACCGCCGGAGAGCATATCCAGCAGGTTGAACAGCCGGGTGGTGCCGCCAGTGCCCGCCAACAGCTGCTGCAGTGCCGCCTGATCCACACCCGGAACCGGCACGTGCGCCGCCAGACGGTAGATAATGAGGATAAGCAGCGTGTACAACATCTTACGCCGCAGATCGGGCAACGTCATGGCATTCTTCAAAGCTTCAATCATCGTTTCAGTCCTCTATCCCTCGCGTCTTTTTCTTGCGCCCTTCGCGTCGTGTTTTCGTGCCCTGCAGTTACCGCGTACGGTGGCCGCCGCGCTGCCAGGGAAGCTCCTCCACGACACCCCCAGCCTCCTCAATCTTGGCGCGGGCGCTCTTGGAGAATCGATGAGCCTTCACAATAAGGGGATAGTCGACATCCCCACGTCCCAAGATCGCGATCAACTCGTCAGAGGTCTTGATCACGCCCGCCTCCGCCAGCGTCTCCGGCGTTATCTCGTCGCCCTCCTCAAAACCCGCAAGCACAAGCCGCTTGATATTGACCGGCGTGAACTCAACCCGCCAGGGATCGCGAAAACCCGTGCCACGCGGACTGGGAACGCGCTTCCAGAGCGGGTTCTGCCCCCCCTCAAAGCCAGGCCGAACGCCGCCACCGCTGCGGGCATTCTGTCCCTTGGTGCCACGCCCGGCGGTCTTGCCGTAGCCAGATCCAGTGCCACGCCCCACACGCTTCTTTTTCTTCTTGGCCCCTCTTGCTGGTTTCAGCTCATGCAGCTTCATAACCGCCTCCAACAACTACTCTTCGTCATCAAATACCTCAACCGACACCAGATGCCCGACTCTTTCTACCATCCCACGAATGGTTGGCGTGTTGCCGAGCTCCACTGTCTGGTTCATCTTTCGCAGCCCGAGAGCGCGCACCGTCTGCTTCTGGTGGCGCGGGTAACCAATCGGGCTCTTGGTGAGTGTGATGCGCAGCCTCTCGGTCATTGTCCCCGACTCCAGAACGGCTTCACCCTCTCCTGCGGCACACCGCGCTCGCGAGCCACCTCTTCAACGCTGCGCAGCCTCTGAAGGCCATCCATCGTCGCTCGCACAACGCTGAGCGCATTGGTGCTGTTCAAGGACTTGGTAAGGACATCGTCTATGCCAGCTGCTTTCATCACGGCACGCACATTGCCGGCGGCGATAACGCCTGTACCAGGAGCTGCGGGCTTCAATAGCACACGAGCTCCGCCGCAGATGCCCGTCACCTCGTGGGGGATGGTGCTCCCCAGACGTGGCACGCTGATCATATCATCTCGTGCTCGATCCATGGCTTTGTGAATCGCATCGGGCACGCCACGTGCCTTACCGATCCCCATGCCGACCCGTCCATGATTGTCACCCACAACCGCCACGACACGGAACGCAAATCGACGACCGCCTTTGACCACATTCGCAACCCGCGTGATGTCTACGACATGTTCGTCCAGTTCTTTTTGCCTCGCCATGCTGCCTCCGTAACCTAGAACCTAAGCCCTTTCTCGCGGGCTGCTTCCGCCAGGGCCTTAACGCGGCCATGATACTTGTATCCGCCGCGATCCAAGACTACCTTCTCAATACCTTCGTCCAGCGCCCGTTCTGCCACGACCTCACCCACAATCCGAGCCTGTTCGGTCTTAGACAGACCGTTCGTCTGATCTCTGACCTCCGAATCGACGGTCGATGCAGAGACCAACGTATGGCCTGCCCAATCATCAATAATCTGCACATAGATGTGCTGCAAGCTGCGGAAGATGTTCAGACGCGGACGCTCCTGCGTACCGAAGACGTTCCTTCGTATACGCATGTGTCGTTTGCGTCGAGCCGCTTCGCGATCAACTCCTGGCATATCTCACCTTCAACATTGTAGTAGGGACGTCAGTCCTCTAACCCTCACTGTCTAGCCTAGTAGGTGCCAGCACCGATCTTGCCAGCCTTACCAGCCTTGCGGGGTACGTACTCGCCGACGTAGCGAACGCCCTTGCCCTGATATGGCTCGGGCGGCCGCCAAGCACGAATCTCGGCAGCCACTCGCCCAACCACCTCTTTGCTGGCCCCGCTCACCGTGATGATCTTCTTACGGGGCTGAACATCGAACTCAATGCCCTCTGGCGGGCTGACCCGCAGAGGGTGAGAGAACCCAAGCTGCAGATCCAGGTCTCCGTCCTCAAGTTCCACCCGATAGCCGACCCCACGGATCTCCAGCTTCTTCTCGTAGCCCTCCGTCACACCGACCACCATGTTGTTCAGCAGGGATCGCGTCAGACCATGCAACTCTCGATGGCGCCGCTGGTCCGTTGGGCGAAGCACCCTCAATTGACCATCCTCGAGCACGATCTCCATATCATGGTGAAACTCGCGCGTAAGCGTTCCTTTCGGCCCCGAAACGGTCACACAATTCCCCTGAATATCCACCTGCATACCCTCGGGCAGAGGGACAGGCATTTTTCCCACTCGTGACATCTTATGTCCTCCTCCAACCAGCTACCAAACGTAACACAACACTTCGCCGCCCACGCCCAAACGACGGGCCTGCTGCGCGGTCATCACGCCCTTGGATGTCGTCACGATAGCGATGCCCATACCGCTCTTCACCCATGGCAAGTCCGAGGCACCCCGGTAGATACGCTGTCCAGGTTTACTGACGCGCTTCATCTCCCTGATGACTGGATGGCGCTCCTTCCTCCTGCCGACGTACTTGATGTCAATAACCAGGTCTGGCTGTGGGTGACTGTCCACCACATGATAGTCCTCAATGAATCCCTCTTCTTTGAGGATATTGGCAACCGCTACCCGCATCTTGGACGAGGGCATAGTGACCTGCTCATAGCCCACTATCAAGCCATTGCGAACGCGTGCTAACATATCAGATATTGGATCAGAAATCGTCATTAGATAAGATCTCCTCGCGGCAAACTTCCAGGACGCCGCTTTTCACTACCAGCTTGCTTTCCTCACACCGGGAATCTCGCCTTTGAGGGCCAACTCCCGGAAGCAGATACGGCATAGCTGAAAGCGGCGCATATAGCCCCGTGGTCGGCCACAACGTTTGCAACGATTCACCTCACGCACCTCATACTTGCGGTCCTTCTCTCGCTCGATCAATGCTTTTCTCGTCATACTCACTCCTCTTCACTGCAAAGGGCGGCCGCCCTCACAACAACTTGGCGCTCCTACTGACTTGAGCGACGGAACGGCATGCCGAGCAACTCCAACAGCCGACGCCCTTCCTCATCCGTCTCCGCCGTCGTGACCAGGGTTATCTCCATCCCCCGCACCTGATCGATGGACTCAATGTCGATCTCGGGGAAGACCAGCTGCTCCGTCAATCCCACGGTGTAGTTTCCGCGCCCGTCCAGCTTGTCCTTCACCCCGCGGAAATCGCGCTGACGCGCCAGCGCCACGTTGCACAACCGATCCACGAAAGCCCACATCCGCTCACCACGCAGGGTCACCTTGACACCGATCGGATCGCCCTCGCGGATCTTGAAAGCTGAGATCGACCGTTTCGCTCGCGTAACGACCGGTCGCTGTCCCGTGATCGTCGTGACGTCCTGTACCGTGTGATCCAGCGCCTTCGGATCATCCAAGCCTTCGCCCACACCGACGTTGACGACGACCTTCCACAGGCGAGGCACTTCCATGATATTGTCGTATCCGAACTCCTCCACCATGCTGGGCCGGATCTCATCGCGATACCGCTTCTTCAATCGCTGCATCTATCTACCCCTCTAGCTCGGAATCCTCTCGCCGCACTTCTTGCAAACCCGCACCTTACGCCCGCCCTCTCGCTCGAACCCGACGCGTGTGCGCTGATTGCAGCCAGGGCAAACGAGCATCACGTTAGAGCTGTCAATTGGAGCCTCAAACTCGATAATTCCGGGTTGGACATCACGACGCCCAGCGCGCATCGGGCGCTGGTGCTTCTTCACAATATTGACTCCAGAGACAACCACCTGATTCTTACCAGGCTTAACCTGCTGCACCTTGCCACGAAGCCCTCGACCATCCCCAGAGATGACCTCTACTGTATCACCTTTCTTGATTCGATTCACCCTAGCACCTCTCAAACATCCTACCTAGACTACCTCAGGAGCCAGCGAGACGATCTTCATGAACCCCTTCTCCCGTAGCTCGCGAGCGACAGGTCCGAAGATACGCGTGCCCAGGGGGTTGCCGCTTGCTCCCTCCAGAATCACCGCTGCGTTATCGTCGAAGCGGATGCTGGACCCATCGGAGCGGCGATGCTCCTTGGCGGTGCGCACAATCACTGCTCGCACAATCTCGCCTTTCTCCACCTGGGATCGCGCGGCAGCCGTCCTGACACTGGCGATGACGATATCGCCGACGCCGCCGTACCTGCGGGCCGACCCTCCGGTAACACGCACAACGTTGAGCTCTCGCGCCCCGGTGTTATCGGCAGCCCGGATCTTGCTCTCCTGCTGGATCATCGCCCTACCTCCGGCATCTCAGATCGTTCCAGTATCTCCTCGACGCGCCAGCGCTTCTCACGACTCAAGGGCCGAGACTCTACGATGCGGACGATGTCACCGGCACGGCAAGCGTTTTCTTCGTCGTGGGCCTTGTACTTCTTGCGCAAGCGCATGACCTTCTCATACATCGGATGGCGGGCCAAACGTTCAACCTCCACCACCGCTGTCTTGTCCATCTTCGCGCTTACAACGCTTCCAACCAACTCTCTGCCCCGCGCTTTCACCATCCCTCCTCCATCATCTCGGCGATCAACTCTCGCTCTCTAAGAATCGTCTTCATGCGAGCAATGTCCCGCTTCACCCGCCTGACCTGATTGAAATCCTCCAGAGTCCCTAGATCCAACTGGCGGCGCAGGCTGAAGAGCTCCCGATGAGATTCGTCCAGTCGAAGCTCTATCTCGTCGGTCGTCCAATCTCGAATTTCTCGCGCCTCTACCATCTATCACTCTCCACCAAGGACATCCTCGCGCTTCACGAACTGACAATCGATAGGTAGCTTGTGGGAAGCCAGACGGAATGCCTCACGTGCCATCTCCTCAGATACGCCGCTGAGCTCAAACATAATCCGACCGGGACGAACCACAGCCACCCAGTGATCGACCTCACCCTTCCCCTTGCCCATACGCGTCTCTGCCGGCTTCGCCGTCACTGGCTTGTCGGGGAATATCCTGATCCAGTGCTTCCCTCGGCGCCGGACGTGCCGGACGACGGCTGTCCGTGCAGCCTCAATCTGGCGCGCCGTGATCCAGCTTGGCTCCAGGGCTTGAAGGCCATATTCTCCAAACGAGACCTCGTTCCCTCGTGTGGCCTTGCCCTTCATGCGACCACGAAATCGCTTGCGATACTTCACACGTTTTGGCATCAACATCGTCTTAACTCCCAATCAAACACATCGTCTATGGGCGGATCCGCCTAAACGACAAAGGGCTGTTCCTCTGCCTCTTCCTCGGAAAGAATCTCGCCCTTGTAGATCCAGACCTTGATCCCAATGTTACCATAGGTCGTGGCAGCCTCATCCCGGGCAAAATCGATATTGGCGCGAAGGGTCTGGAGGGGTACCTGCCCCTCGTGTCGCCACTCGCGGCGAGCCATCTGAGACCCAGACAGGCGCCCTTTGCATTCGACCTTTATGCCCTCGGCACCGGCATCCATCGCCGAACTCACTGCACGCTGCATCGCACGTCCGTGGTAGATTCGCCTCTCCAACTGAGAAGCGATGTTGTTGGCCACCAATCTGGCATCCAGCTCAGGCTGCTCGATCTCCTGCACGTCAATCGATGTGCGCTTGCCGGTCATATCTTCGAGCTCACGCCGCACCTTCTTGACATTCGAGCCTCGACGGCCGATAACAATACCAGGTTTAGCCGTCCAAACAGTTATGGAAACCTGGTTGGGGAAACGCTCGATCTCTATCCGCGAGATAGCAGCCCGCCGCGTGGCGGTCTCCTCAATGTAGCCTCGGATATCCAGATCCTCGTGCAGAAGATCCGCATACTCGTCGCCTTCCGCATACCAGCGTGACTTCCAATCTCGGATGACCCCAATCCTAAACCCATAAGGATGAACCTTGCGCCCCAAATCCCTCCTCCTTACTCTCTCTCTTCCAGCACCACAGTGATGTGTGAAGAACGCTTACGAATCATCTTTGCACGGCCGCGCGCCCCATAGCGCCGCCGACGTCCCTTTCCAGGCATCACGCCCGGCCCCTCATCGGCCACGATCTTCGCCACGTACAGCTCCTCACGCGGAATACCGAGATTCTCCTCCGCGTTTGCAATGGCCGACCTGATCACCTTCGTCACAGGGCGCGTTGCAGCCTGGGGAAGAAAGTGCAGTACGTTCAGCGCCTCGTCGACATCCAGACCGCGCACCTGATCGATCACCCGGCGGACCTTACGTGGCGACATGTGAATATGCTTCGCCCGAGCGACTACTTCCGTACCCATCTTCCTCCCTACTCCCTGGACCTCTTCATCACTCGGCCTTTCTTCTCCCGCCTACGATGTCCTCGGAACGTACGTGTGGGAGCGAACTCACCTAGCTTGTGCCCCACCATGTCCTCAGTGATATAGGTCGGGACGTGTCGCCGCCCATCGTGTATCGCGATGGTATGTCCGACCATCTGAGGGTAGATCGTCGAAGACCGGGACCAGGTACGAATGACCGTCTTCTCTCCCCTTCGATTCATCTCCTCGATTTTCTTCAGGAGTTTCGCACTGATAAACGGATAACGTGCCATACTAGTTCCTCCTTACGCCTCGAAGCCCCATACGCTACCGGCGTCGCTTACCGCGCCGACGCACGATGTACTTATCGGACTTCTTGCTGCGAGTACGGGTCTTCTTGCCCATCGTTCTCTGACCCCAAGGCGTCTTCGGGCTAGGCATACCGATGCCTACGCGACCCTCGCCACCACCGTGGGGATGATCGCGCGGCGACATAACAGAGCCGCGCACCGTCGGGCGCCATCCTCGCCAGCGCTTGCGACCAGCCTTGCCCAGCTTAACATTACCGTGCTCGATGTTGCCTACCTGACCGATCGTCGCCATACACTTACGCTGGAACTGGCGGACCTCGCCACTAGGAAGACGCAGGGTCACATACTTCCCCTCCTTGGCGATGACCTGCGCCGAGGTACCCGCCGATCGCGCGATCTGACCACCCTTTCCGGGCGTCAACTCGACGTTATGAACCATGGTACCGGTAGGGATCCGCTCCAATGACAGCGCATTCCCGAGATCGATCTCAGCATCCTCGCCACTCATCACCCGATCGCCCACCTGAAGCCCCAGTGGGGCGATGATGTACCTCTTCTCGCCGTCGCTGTAGACCAGCAGCGCGATGCGAGCCGAGCGGTTCGGATCATACTCAATGCTGTCCACAACCGCGGGAACATCCATCTTGTCGCGCTTGAAGTCGATCAGTCGGTATTTTCGTTTGTGCCCCCCGCCGCGATGGCGGACCGTGATTCGCCCGTGGACATTCCGACCGGCCCTCTTGTGCAACGGCCGCAACAGACTACGTTCGGGCTCGGTGCGTGTGATCTCCTCAAACGTCGGGTCAGTTCGTCCACGCCGACCGGGCGACGTGGGATTATATGCCTTAACTGCCATGCTATATCGCTCCCTCAAATACGTCTATGCGCTCCCCTTCAGCGACAGTGACGATGGCCTTCTTCCACGGACCACGGTATGAACGCCACCCGCGCTTAGCCGGCATGATCAAGGTATTGACGTCGGACACCTCTACCTCAAAAATGGCCTCGACCGCCTGTTTGATCTCCATCTTGTTAGCCCCGGGGTGCACCTCGAAAGCGTACTTACCCAGCTCCGAGGCCTGAAAGCGGGTCTTCTCAGTATCAATCGGCCGAATGATGATCTCATAAGGATTCATCGCTCACCCTGCCTTTGCCCAGCCAGAATGCGCTCGATAACTTGCAAGGAATCCATCGTCATCACGATCTTGTCGTATGACAACAGATCACGGATGTTGAGATAATTGGCGTTTAATACCTTCACGTTCGGCAAGTTACGAGCGCTCTTCTCCACGATTTCATCCCGTTCTGGTAACAGAAGCAGGACGCTTCCATCCGCTCCTAAGCTCTCCAACGTCGAGGCCATGTGCTTCGTCTTGGGCACGTCCATCTCCAACCCACCCACGACGATGATCTCCTCTTCCTTGGCCTTGGCCGAGAGTGCAGCACGGAGAGCAGCCTGCCGCATCTTGCGCGGCATCTTCTTTGGATAATCACGCACCTTCGGCCCATGGGCGACGCCACCACCGACGAAAAGGTTGGCACTGCGGCTACCATGCCGCGCCCGCCCCGTTCCCTTCTGGCGATACCACTTACGCGTCGTCCGGTTCACCTCGCTGCGTGTCTGCGCCTTATGGGTACCCAGGCGAGCATTCGCCCTCTGCCGCTCAAACGCCTGATGCATGAGCGGCACGTTAATCGATGCTTCAAAGATGTCGGGGCACAACTCGACATCTCCGGTCTTCTCACCCTTCATGTTATAGATCGGTACAAACATCATGAACCTTGCCTCTACTCCTGGGGCAAACTGACTGGGTCAAAAGATGTAGGGCGGGTTTCCAAACCCGCCGCATCCCTTTGAGACCCTTCAGCTCGACCCACGCATCTTGCGCAACTCAGCTGACTTGCGCGCTTGCTTAATCTCTACAAGCCCACCTCTGGCACCGGGCACGCTGCCGTGAACCGCCAGCAGGTTGCGCTCGGGATCAACCAACTCAACCCGCAAGTTCTGGGCCGTCACGCGTTCGTTCCCCATGCGACCCGGCATGCGCTGCCCCTTCCAGACCTTGGACGTGTGAGTGGTCCCGCCAATGGAGCCCGGCGCACGGTGTCGATCCGACTGACCGTGTGTCTTCGGGCCACCGGCGAACCCGTAGCGCTTGACACCTCCGGCAAAGCCGCGCCCCTTCGATACACCGACAATGTCGACGTAATCCCCGGCCTCGAACACGTCAACGAGGATCTGCTGTCCCTCCTCAACGTCGTCATCTTGGCCAAGATGCACCTCTCGCAGATGGCGCAAGAAGGGCAAGTCATTCCGACCGAGATGCCCCTTCTCGCCGCCCGTCAACTTCCGGGCCTCAACCTCCTCGAAACCCAGCTGGGCAGCGCGATACCCATCCTTCTCGACCGTCTTCACTTGAGTCACGTAGCAGGGCCCCGCCTCAATGACAGTCACGGGGATGGCCTCGCCGCTCTCATTGAATATCTGCGTCATGCCGACTTTCTTACCAAGAATTGCCTTCACGATACTACCTTCCTGTCAATCAAGTTGAAACCTGTCAGCCAAATCAGTCGCCGGCGGGACCCTGCCCACGCCCCGACACGCACGTCCTGCACATCCCGACATGGGCGGGGAGGCACGCCAGGGGGTGCTCCCTTGGCAGTACAACCCTGGAGGAGGGAGTAAGAACGTCGCTCCCTCCTCCATTACCTTCCGTCCAGCCCCGACTCTCTCTAGAGCTTGATCTCGATATCTACACCGGCTGGCAGATTAAGTCGCATCAACGAATCGATCGTCTTATCATCGGGCTCGATCACGTCGATAAGTCGTTTGTGTGTGCGGATCTCGAAATGCTCGTGCGAGTCCTTGTGAACAAAGGTCGACCGTCGAACGGTAAAACGCTCGATTTTCGTCGGCAGAGGAACGGGGCCAGAAACCTTCGCCCCCGTCCGCTCAGCGGTCTCGACGATCCGCTTGGCGGATTCATCAAGCACGCGATGATCATATGCTTTCAGCCGGATGCGGATTTTCTCCTGCGTCGCCATGCCTTAACCTAGTCCAATATCTCAGATACAGCGCCAGCGCCGACCGTCAGACCGCCCTCGCGGATGGCGAAGCGCATTCCCTTCTCCACGGCGACGGGCTCAATCAACCTAACCTCCAAGTTCACCCGATCACCAGGCATCACCATCTCGACACCCTCCGGCAGCGTGATCTCACCAGTCACGTCCATGGTCCGAATGTAGAACTGGGGACGATAGCCAGTGAAGAACGCCTTGTGACGGCCGCCCTCGTCCTTGCGAAGCACATAGACCTCGCTCATGAAGTGGTCGTGAGGCTCAATGCTGCCCGGCGCCGCGACGACCTGGCCGCGCTGCACCTCGTCTCGATCCACGCCGCGCAACAGCAGCCCGGCGTTGTCGCCTGCGATCACGCTCTCGAGCTTCTTGTGGAACATCTCCATGTCGGTGACCACGGTCTCGATAGGGTCATCCTGGAGCCCGACGATCTCGACGTCGGTCATAGGCTCCATGGCGCCACGCGAGACACGCCCGGTCACAACCGTACCCCGCCCCTTGATCGAAAAGATGTCCTCAATCGGCATAAGGAACGGCTTGTCCTCATCTCGCACCGGGGTGGGGATGTACTCGTCAATCGCGTGCATCAGTTCCCAGATGGGCTTGTACTCAGGCGCCTCCGGATCCGTGCTCTCCGACTGCAACGCCTCCAGGGCGCTCCCGCGAACGATAGGAATCTCATCGCCGGGGAAGCCGTAGCCGTCGAGCAGCTCTCGCGTCTCGAGCTCGACCAGCTCCAGCAGCTCGGGATCATCCATCAGGTCGGCCTTGTTCAAGAAGACAACGATGGCCGGCACGTCAACCTGGCGAGCTAGAAGCACGTGCTCACGCGTCTGAGGCATCGGCCCATCCGCCGCGGAGATGACGAGTATCGACCCGTCCATCTGCGCCGCCCCGGTGATCATGTTCTTGATATAGTCCCGGTGACCAGGGCAATCGATATGGGCGTAGTGGCGCTTCTCTGTCTCGTACTCAACGTGGGCAATAGCCACTGTCAAGATCTTCGTCGCGTCACGACGGAACATCTTTGCATCGGCCTTCGCCACCTCGTCGTAGGCCTGGAAATCGGCCAGACCCTCGAGACCAAGAACCTTGGTGATAGCCGCTGTGAGCGTCGTCTTACCGTGATCAATGTGACCGATGGTACCCACATTTACGTGGGGCTTCTCGCGTTCAAATACTTCCTTCGCCATGTCTCACTCCTTTTTGCTAGTGACTTCTAGTACTCCCTACCAGCCTCCGCCTTCAATAAGTGCGTTCATTCGCTGCTGGTCAACTTGTGCATACCGTTCAAATTCCATAGTGAACATTCCTCGTCCCTGCGTCAGGCTCCGCAACGAAGTTGCATAACCAAACATCTTCGCCAGTGGGACAAAGGCACGTATCGCCCGTATATCTCCCGCCCGCGAGGCCATCTCCCTGATCTCGGCGCCGCGCGCGTTTAAGTCGGCCATCACATCACCGGTGTAATCCTCCGGCACCACAGCCTCCAGATCCATGAGCGGCTCCAGGAGCACAGGCTCCGCCCGCTCTACCGCATCGTTGAAGGCCTTCGTACCCGCAACCTTGAAGGCCAACTCTGATGCAGTCTCTTCCACCACCTTCGCATCGAGCAGGCGAGCTCTCACGTCGACCAACGTATAGCCGACCAGAATGCCGCTCTCCATCGCCTCACGACAACCCTCCCGAACGGCATCAACGAACTCCTCCGCCAACGCCTCCTCATGCAGCGCGCTATCAAAGGCGAATCCCTCTCCTGCGGGCAGAGGCGCAACCTCAAGCTTCACCTCAGCGAAATGGACCCTGCCACCTGTCTCCCGATCAAAGAGCCCCTCACTGGTCGCTGTCTCTGTGATGGTCTCCCGATAGCTGACCCGTGGTCGACTAATCCGCCCCTCCACGCCAAACTCCCGCTTGAGGCGATCAGTGAGGATCTCCAGGTGCAACTCCCCCATGCCCTTGATCAACGTCTGCCCTGTATCCGGGTCCGTCTCCACCACAAACGTGGGGTCCTCCTCGGCCAGGGACTGCAACCCGTCGTTCAACCGTTCCTCATCAGCCGCTGATTTCGGCTCAACAGCTACCGAAATGACCGGTTCCGGGAACGTGATCGACTCAAGCACAATTGGCGCGCTGGGCGCGCAGAGCGTTTCCCCAGTGAACGTATGCTTCAACCCCAGCGTGGCGCCAATATCTCCAGCCTGCAAGACATCGATCTCCTCGCGGCGATCAGCGAACATACGGAGCAATCTACCGACCCGTTCCTTGCGCTCCTTCACCGAGTTCATCACCCGCGACCCCGCCTCGATCTCGCCGGAATAGACGCGGAAGTAAGCCAGCCGGCCCACGTAAGGATCGGTGGCGATCTTGAAGACCAGCGCTGCCAGCGGCGTGTCCGAATCCGCCGGCCGGGCCTCCAAGTTTTCCGTGTATGGATTGACCCCCTCCACCGGCGGGACGTCTACGGGTGAGGGCAGATAGTACGCCACGGCATCGAGGAGCGGCTGGATGCCCTTATTTCGCAGCGCCGAACCACACAACACCGGCTGAAGCTCCCCGGAAAGGGTGGCCTGACGCAACGCTCTTCGCAGCTGGGGGGGCGATATCTCCTCGCCCTCCAGATAGAGCATCATCAACTCGTCATCTGTCTCAACGATCTGCTCCACTGCCCGCTCCCGGGCCTCGTAGGCCGCATCCTTGATCTCCGATGGAACGTCCACCTTCTCAGGCTTGGCGTCTAGCTCATCCGACCAGACGATCCCCTGCATCTCAAGAAGATCCACCACGCCGCAGAAATCCTCTTCGCGACCGATGGGCCACTGAATGGCGACGGGGTTGGCAGCCAGATTCTCTCGCATGGTGCCGACAGCGCGAGAGAAGTCCGCCCCTAATCGGTCCATCTTGTTGATGAACGCGACCAGTGGGACGCCAAACTCCTGCGCCTGTCGCCACACTGTCTCAGACTGAGGCTCCACGCCAGCCATAGCATCGAACACGACAACGCCGCCGTCCAACACCCGCAGACTGCGCTGGACCTCCGCCGTAAAATCGATGTGACCAGGGGTATCGACGATGTTGATCTGATGATTCTTCCAGAAGCACGTCACAGCAGCTGCTGTGATGGTGATGCCTCGCTCGCGCTCCTGGTCCATCCAATCCGTGACCGTGGTACCCTCATCCACGCTTCCCATCCGATGGGTGCGACCAGTGTAGAAGAGAATACGCTCAGTGGTGGTCGTCTTACCTGCGTCAATGTGGGCGATAATCCCAATATTTCGTACGCGGTTCAGTGGGTGTCGATTCGTCATCGTTCGGTTCCCTGCCTGCAGCCTTCAAACACCCTCACTGACCACACAATCTTGTAAATGTTCTGAAGCGAAAAGCGACTATCTACCAGCGATAATGAGCAAAGGCACGATTGGCTTGCGCCATTCTGTGCATCTCTTCTTTCTTCCGGTATGCCAGGCCGGTCTCATTGGCTGCATCCATCAACTCGGCAGCCAGTTTCTCCGACATTGAGTGACCGGGTCGGGAGTGAGCAGCCTCCAGCAGCCAACGCATGGCCAGGCTGGCCTGCCGCCCGCGGGGCACCTCCACCGGGATCTGATACGTGGATCCGCCAACACGCCGGGCCTTCACCTCCAGCGAGGGCCTGACGTTACCCACGGCCTTCTCCAAGATCTCCAAAGGAGGCTTACCGGTCCGCTCATTGACACGGTCCAGCGTCTCATACATGATGCGCTGAGCAACACTCTTCTTGCCCCCCATCATGATTCTGTTGATAAAGTGAGAGACCAACATGCTGTCAAAGCGCACATCTGGCTGAACCTGCTGCTTCGGTTGCTTATACTTTCGAGGCATGATCTAGACCCTTGCTCTAACTACTCAGACTTCTTGGTGCCGTACTTGGATCGCTGCTGCTCGCGTCCCTCCACACCCTGTGCATCCAGAACGCCCCGCACAATGTGATACCGAACGCCAGGGAGATCCTTCACGCGCCCTCCACGAACCAGAACCACCGAGTGCTCCTGCAGCGAGTGGCCCTCCCCCGGGATGTAGGCGGTCACCTCGATGCCGTTGGTCAGCCGCACGCGGGCGATCTTCCGCAGTGCCGAGTTAGGCTTCTTGGGCGTCATGGTGCGGACCTGCGTGCACACGCCCCGTTTCTGAGGCGCACCATCAGGCTGCTTCGTGCGCTTCTGCTTGAGCGAATTGTATCGATAATGAAGTGCCGGCGCTCTCGGCTTATCCTCTTTCGCCTCTCGTCCATTGCGTACCAACTGATTGATCGTAGGCACCACTATCCTCCATCAACTCGACTTCTAACACGACCTGTTCTCAACGTTTGGCAAACTCAGAGAAAAGGGCCATCCACCCGTATCGATGGCCCTCTTCGTGATCACAAAACGACTTAGACTGTCAAAGGCAACAGAACATCAGGCTGCTGCCCATCCAGCGAGCACATATTCTACCACAAAGAGAACAGAAGTCAAATAAACAAACGAGGCCTCAAGCCCGTGCCGATGACAAAACGCGTCTTGAACCTCTTACCCTCTCACCGACTCCCCGGACGCGCTTCCGGCGCTAGCTACCGCCGAAGGTCAAGGAGCCCCATGCCAATCCGAGGTGGTCTCGTCTTCTCCTCGTCCTTGCCAAAGCGGAGCACCTCCCCGTCGCGGGTAATTGCTTCCACGCCGAGGCCCAGACTCTGCATCTCCTTCACCAGCACCTTGAACGATGCCGGAACGCCGACTTCCTTGACGGGCTCACCCTTGACAATCGATTCGTAAACCTCGACGCGACCCTGCACATCATCCGACTTGACCGTGAGCATCTCCTGGAGTGAGTGTGCAGCACCGTAGGCCTCAAGAGCCCACACCTCCATCTCACCAAAGCGCTGACCACCGAAGCGCGCCTTCCCTCCCAGCGGCTGCTGGGTGACCAGACTGTACGGCCCGGTGGATCGCGCGTGCGCCTTATCCTCAACCAGGTGATGCAACTTCATGATATGCCGGTAGCCCACCGTCACCGGCCGATCGAGCGGTGCGCCCGTCTTGCCGTCGTAGAGCGTCATCTTCCCCAGGATGGGCAGCGGGTCACCGGATTCAAGACTGACCCGATTGGCCAGGTACTCCACCTCCTCCTCGTCCAGATCGGCGGTATCTTGACCGTGATCCTGGAGCCAGATCTTCAAGCAGATGATCCGCACTAGACGATCAGCCGTATCCTTCTCGCTTGTCGAAAGCGAGTCTTCCTCGTAGATCAACGAGTCACCGGGACTGTATCCTTGTTCATGAAGCCACTCGTGGAGCACCACCCGCCGGGCGTATCTCCGATCTCTCAGCAGTCGATCAGGACCGTAGTCGTGCCCCTCCAGCCAGCCCAGGACGTACAGCATCCGAGCCTCGTCCTCAGACTCCAAGGACTCCAACGGATACTCCTGCGCCTTCAACCAAGCCCAAGCGCGCTCCGTAATCTCCTCCCAGGCGCGATCCGTGAGCCAGGCGCGTGCCAGATCGGCCTCAATCTGGGTCTCCGTCGCTCCGTCAAACGTCGGTGAGACAGCACGGAAGCCAAGGCGAGAGGCTGCCCACCCGAGATGTGTCTCCAGAATCTGACCAATGTTCATGCGTCCCGGAACACCGAGGGGATTGAGCAAGATGTCGACCGGGGTGCCGTCCTCCAAGAAGGGCATATCCTCGACAGGTACCACCTTCGAGACGACGCCCTTGTTGCCATGACGCCCCGCCATCTTGTCCCCTTCCGTCAGCTTGCGAAGCTGCGCAACGTTGACACGAACCCGCTCTTCCACACCCGTCGGCAGATCGCGATGCTCCTCACGGTCAAAGGACTTCACGTCAACGACCGTCCCTCGCTCGCCGTGCGGCATGCGCAAACTAGAGTCCTTGACGTCTCGCGCCTTCTCGCCAAAGATCGCGCGCAGCAGCTTCTCCTCAGGGCTGAGCTCCTTCTCGCCCTTAGGCGTGATCTTACCGACCAGGATGTCCAACGGCCCGACCTCGGCCCCGACCCGGACAATGCCCTTCTCATCCAACTCTCGCAGGGCCGAGTCGCCCACGTGGGGGATATCCCGGGTGATCTCCTCCGGCCCGAGTTTGGTGTTTCGGGCCTCGACCTCGTGCTCCTCAATGTGAATGGAGGTGAACTTGTCATCATGGACCAGATGTTCGCTGATCAGGATCGCGTCCTCAAAGTTGCCACCCTCCCAGGAGAGGAAGGCACACAGCACGTTCTGGCCCATGCCCAGCAGACCGCCCTTTGTGGACGAACTATCGGCGAGGGGAGTCCCCTTCTTGACATATTGGCCCTTACGAACCACAGGCCTCTGATTGATACACGAGCTCTGGTTCGAACGCTCGAACTTGCGTAGCCTGTACGTCTTGGGACCGTCGGCGTGACGAACGATGACCCCCCTGCCGGTGACACTGATGACCTCGCCGTCGTCCTCGGCCAGCACGACCTGACCCGAATCGCGCGCCGCTGGGCCCTCGACGCCGGTGCCCACGATCGGGGCCTCAGGTTCCAGAAGCGGCACGGCCTGCCGCTGCATGTTGGACCCCATCAGCGCGCGGTTGGCGTCATCGTGCTCCAGGAAAGGAATCAGCGCCGCTGATACACCCACAACCTGGTTGGGAGCGACGTCGATGTAATCGACGCGCCGTGGGGACACCGTTCGGAAATCGCCAGCATGACGCACAGTGACTCGATCCTCCAGGAAGTGCCCCTCATCGTCCAACTCGACGTTCGACTGAGCGACCCAACAGCGATCCTCACGGTCGGCCGACAGATACTCCACCGTGTCGGTGACCATGGGCTCGACCGGCACCTGCTCCCGAAGATCGAGCGCGGCGATCTTGTCCGCCAACTCAGCGTCGATCTTAACACCGGCCTCACCGATCACCTCACCGCTGTCCGGATCAAGCACGTCCTTTCGCAGCGTATGACCAACGAGCGCATCGGCGGTGGGCTCCACCAGACGGAGCACCTTACGGTAGGGCGTCTCGATGAAGCCGAACGGATTGATGCGGGCATGCGTCGCCAGCCGGACAATCAGACCGATGTTGGGGCCCTCGGGCGTCTCGACGGGGCAGACACGCCCGTAGTGCGTGTAATGCACATCGCGCACCTCAAAGCCAGCGTACTCGCGCTTGAGGCCGCCAGGACCGAGCGCCGAAAGCGTACGCTTATGGGTCAACTCCGCCAGCGGGTTTGTCTGCTCCATGAACTGCGACAGGCGGCTCGACCCGAAGAACTGCCGAATGGCGGCCACAAAGGGGCGGATGTTGATCAGATTGACGGGCGTCATCGATTCCGAGTCCCGGCTCGACATGCGGTCGACCACGATACGCTCCATGCGGCGCAGACCGACGCGAAGCTTGTTCTGCACCAACTCGCCGACCGTCTTGATGCGACGGTTACCCAGGTGATCGATGTCGTCGGCATCCTCGATGCCGTTGTTGATGCGGATCATGTGCCGCACGATAGCGACCAGGTCCTTCTTGGTGACCATACGATGGTCGAGGTCGACGTCGAAGTTGAGCCGCTGATTCAGCTTGTATCGTCCCACGCGCTTCAGATCGTAGCGGCGAGAATCGAACAGCTGTTCCTCCAGATATTCACGAGCGTTATCGAGCGTGGCAGGATCGCCAGGACGCATTCGGCGGTAGAACTCCAGCAGAGCCTCCTCAGCCAAGGTGCGCCCATCTTTCGGCTTCCAGTCCGGTTCCTGCCGGAAGGTTGCCGGGATGTACTGGTGATTCGGGTTGCTGTCGGAATCCTCGAACAGCGCCAGCAGCGTCTCGTCGCTGCCATCCTGCAGGACGTCCTCTCCGGTCCCATCATCCACCGCCGCCAGAGCCCGCAAGGGGATGGTGACAGGCAGAATGCGCTTCCGATTGAAGCGGAGCGTCAAGTAGCCGGTCTTGCGGGATCCAAACTCCAACCAGGCGCCACGATCGGGAATCAACTTGGCGGTACAGAGCCGCACGCCGGTCGACCGGTCCTCCTCAAGGTCGAAGTAGACACCGGGCGAGCGTATGAGCTGACTGACGACCACACGCTCTGTGCCGTTGATGATGAACGTACCGTTGTCGGTCATCAACGGGAAGTCGCCGAAGAAGACCTCCGATTGGATGATCTCGCCCGTCTCACGGTTACTGAGAGCCACGTCTACGTAGAGCGGGGCAGCGAACGTGATGTCGCGTACAATACACTGCTCCCTCGAATAGCGCGGCTCCTGAAAACGATAGTGAAGATCAAACTGAGCCTCCCGAGCCGCAGAGCTCGGCAGATACATCTTAAGATTGCCGTTGTAACTCTCAATGGGGGAAATCTCATCGAACAGCTGAGACAGACCCTCTTCTTGGAGCCAGTTGAAGAACTTGAACTGGATCTGAAGCAGCGGTGGCAGTGCCTTTGCGTCAGTTATTCGCGCATAGGACTTACTCGCCGTGTAGGACATTCTTTAACTCATTCCTCCCCAGATTCTCTAAGGCTTAACACGCAGACTTATTATTCTACCAAAGAACAGGATAATGTCAACTATCGGCACAAAGGTCTCAGATACGTCGCCCCCAACTCTGGACGTCACTATCATACCACGCGTCGCCGCCGGGCCCTGATATGAAAGGGGTGCAAACTGTCACCCTCGGAAGGTATCATCAATCACTGGCTGAATCCCACCGTTGCAGTATCATGATAGGCGAGGTGAGTGACTGAAACAATCAGTACACGACACCTCTCCTCCTTTCCTTGGCGGCAGGCCCTCTGGTTCTCAGGGGGCCTGCCTTCTTTTGTTTCGAGCCGGCTAGGCCCCCTCCTCCACTCGTCACTTGCGCGTTTCAGCGCCTTCAACGTTGATGACGTGAACGGCTGATCATCAGTTCACAGGCACAGAGAAGCTACGCCTGAGGCTCCGCTTCATCTGAATGAGAACGCGTAACTCCCTGAAATCCTCTTCCCTCAACGCCGTGACCAACGAATCCGTGGCCTCCGGCAATGAGGTCTCGATCGGCTTACGCGACGATCGCCCCAGATTGGCCACGCCCTGCCTCACCAGATCATCTCCAAGGCCAGCGCTGTCTCCGGGTCGAACGAGCACCTCCATTCGATTGGGAAAGACCCCGCGCCTCTGCACCGTCCGAACCGCCCCTTCTATCTTAGCTCCACCATCCCCTGGAACGACCCACCATACCTCATCCTCACACCTGAGCCAATGCTCAACCCTGCGCCGCCAACCAGGACGGTAGTCGTCCTCTTGTATCTCGAGCAGGGGACGCTGCTCCTCGGGGACCACAGCGCGCATGAGCCGCACCAGAGCATCGCTATCGCGCCGTCGCCCCCGCTTCATCAGCCCAGATTGGGGAGGACGACCGGACCCCTTCAAGCCACCCGCGCGCAGAAAGTGATGGGTCCGCCCCACCTCCTGGAAGCCCAGCCGCTCGTACAGCCCCCGCGCCACCTCGTTGTCGGCGCGAACCTCCAGGCCCACCCAATGGGCCCCGCGCCTTCGAATCGCCTTGATGGCCGCCTTCATTAGGGCGCTGGCGATGCCCTTGCCACGTTGGTGAGGGTGAACGACCACGTTGCCGATCAGATACCCACCCAGGCCCCGCGTTCGCCGCATAGAGAGGTTGCCCACGATGTGACCATCCATCACCCACACCAAGCCGGGCGCCACCGTAGCCTTTCCCAGAAAGGCCCACAGCCACTGTAAGAGCGGCCCGCCACGGGCGAAGTGCCGCATACGGGCCAGCGTCGCCTCGCCGGCCGGATCCAGGCGATCCCCGAAAGCGACGCTGATCAAATCAACCACCGACTCAAGATCGCGGAATGGATCTAGAGGGCGAATGCGGCCCTCAGCTCGTGGCGTCTGAGTGGCAGCGGTCATGACCCACCTCTCATCGGCAGGCCCTCACCTCCACCTGCAGCCGCTCCCCCAATACAACGTGCAGCACCACCCCGTGCCGCTACGCTGCCAGCCTCGGTATCGGGCCACGGGCAATCGACCAGCGGAGGGTCTCAAGATCGAGTCGCAGCTCGAAGAGGCGTCCCCCCATCGCCATCACATTGAAGCACCGCTGTCCGGCCTCCGTCCAGCGCCGTCCAATGCCCTCGACGGCAAGCGAGCTGCCCTGCCAGTCGAAGCGCCGCGGCGTGATCCTGCCCTGGGCTGTGAAGGCGGCCTCGACCGCCGTCGGTTCCCCGCTCATAACACACCCTCCATATACCGTCGCACCATATCGAGGGCCGCCTCCGCCGACCACGATTTGTTCTCCCAACGGTCTCCCTCGAAGACATGCTTCTCTACCCACCCACCGCTTGGCGTGGCGAGCCCAACGTAGACCAGGCCCACCGGCTTCCCTGGCGTGCCCCCGGTCGGGCCAGCGATCCCCGTCACGGAAACGCCGAGGTCGGCTTCCATAACCTGCCTCACGCCCTCCGCCATCTCCCGCGCTGTCTGTTCACTCACAGCGCCATATCTATCGAGACTCTCGCCTCGCACATCAAGCAGCGCTTCCTTGACGTTGTTGGCGTAGGCCGTGATAGAGCCGCGGTAGTAGTCTGAGCTGCCAGGCACGTTCGTGATGCGGTGCCCAACCAGGCCGCCGGTGCACGATTCGGCCACGGCCAGGGTCAGCCCCCTCGTGGCGAGCAATCGCCCCACGATGACCTCAAGATCACGCTCAGTTGGTGGCATCGACGCCTCCCAGTCGGTCGGGGCCAGCAGCCCTCCAGGATCCGTCGCCCCACAAACCAAAACCCCACCGAGTTGGTGGGGTCCCAACGTGCCGTGGCCCGGGAAGCGACACATGCACGCCTCAATGATTCCAACACACACGCTCTATGGAGTACCCCCAAGGGGATTCGAACCCCTGTCGCGGGCTTGAAAGGCCCGTGTCCTAACCAGGCTAGACGATGGGGGCGTCTGGCGGCTATTCTACCATGAAGAAGATGAACGTCAAGCCCTCAAGCTAAATGTGTCTCCGTCTTCGTCGGGCAGCGAACCGGACCTACACCCGTCTTTGACCGATGCGCTTCTGATTCCAGCGCCAGGCCTCGACGAGGCTCTCGTAGAGCGTGGGGCTGAACCCAGTGACCGTCAGAAAGCGATCCAATAGGCTGTCCTCTAGCTCTGCATCGTGGAGGTCGAGGCAGCCGGCATAGACAAGGCCCCGATCATACGTCATCACTTTATTCAACGTGCGCATCGTCGAGGAGAGCTCATGAGGCTGCTCACCAAGTCGCCTCTCTGCCAGGGCGAACAGCCGCTGATGCGTCATCGCCTCCAGAAGGATGACGTCCTCAAACGTCAGATCGACGTTAGCCAGCCTCTGCCCCAGCGCAAGACGTCTCTCCGCACGACCATCGTCGAAGGGCCCCTTCACGAGGCCCGTCAACCATTCACGAAGCACATCGTGTAGACGTTGGACGAAGCGGGCGTTCCTCATCAAGGGCTGCGCCCCATTGGACCTGATCAGACGGTCCGCGAACTCCTCAACCATCTCCTCCTGTTCCGACTTAAGCCACCTTCGCAGCTCGGCAAGCCTAGCTTGGTCCCCCTCACGCCAGTCGAAGCACACTCTCGCCTTGTCAGCCCAGGCCATCAATCCTCCATCCGCCCCCTGACCACTCCATGCCACAGAGTCTCAGTAGATCCAAGATTGCTCTAAGGGGATCTGGCGATCCAGGGCAAGCAAATTGGGTCCACGGAGCCTCACCATGCCGCGAGCCAACTTCTTCCTAGAAACGGTTGAAGGCGTCGGCCAGCGGAAGCTTACTACGCTATAGGATACCACAGGGTGACGGCTGTTGACGTTGCAAAGAGATTACAACTCTGTTACGAGGAGCGTGGGGACGGACGATGAACCGTGGAGAAACGAAACCCTCAGTCCGCAGGTCGAGATTCAGATGCGAACATGTATCCAACACCGCGGACGTTGAGCACGTAGGTGGGATGAGCGGGATCCGGCTCCAGCTTCTTGCGCAGGCGGCGAATGTGAACGCGGATGATGGCCCGGGCCCCCTCCGCGTCAGCCTCATACCCCCTCGCGCGCTGCACCAGTTGCCTGGGACTCCAGACCTCGTCGGGCGTCTCCAGCAAGCAGGAGAGCACCTTAAACTCCGTTGGGGTCAGGTCAAGAGGCTCGCCCTGGCGCGTGGCGACGTGCCTCTGGTGATCGATGACCACATCCCGCACCCGAAGGAAGCGCTCTCGCTCCTCAACGTCAAGCCTGTCGATGCCCTCGTGCTCCTCTGCAGCGTCCAACTGGGCCACGGTCTCCTTCAACTGCTCCACCAGCCGGTACCGCTTCTGCTTCTGACGATGCTTGACCAGGCCCTCACGCACGCTCTTCAGAATATGGGGAATGGGACAGGGTTTCAGCAGGTAATCGTGCGCGCCCTTCCGAATAGCTTCGATGGCGGTCTCCATCGTGCCAAAGGCCGTCAACAGGATGATCACCGTGTCGGAGGAGCTTGCGTGAATCCGCTCAGCCACCTCCAATCCATCCATGCCAGGCATCTTCAGGTCCAGGACCACGAGGTCGAACGGGCCTCGCTTACTGAGCAAGCTGATCGCCTCCTCGCCGCTGGCAGCAGTAGCGACGTCATATCCCTCCAAACGTAAGGCATCCAAGAGGGAAACACGCGTCACAGCCTCGTCATCAACCACCATGATGTGCGTCGTGTGATCTTGCTTCATCACGCCCCCTCCTCGCGCAGCGAGACCTCACCCCACAAGCTGAACCGGAAGCCTGACCACGAATTCGGTGCCCCGACCGCGTTGGCTTGAGACCTCAATGATCCCTCCATGACGTTCGACAATGCCATAGCTTATGGCCAGTCCCAGCCCGGTTCCCTCCGGCTTGGTCGTGTAGAAAGGCTCAAAGAGATTGCTCACCTGTTCGGACGGCATACCAACCCCGCTGTCTCGAACGCTGAGCAACACTTCGTCACCCCGGTCGGACAGCTCCGTCCGCAGCCACAGATCGCCCCCCTCGGGCAGCGCTTCGACGGCATTAATCACCAGGTTCAAAAGGACTTGGCTGATCTGGTCGGGAACAATCGGTATCCGCGGCAGGTCGGTCGCCAGTTGGGCGTGCACCCGGATGTCACCATGCTGAAACCGCTTGTGGGCCAGAGCCAGGACGTTATCCACCACCTGATTCAGGTCGGCGCACTCCACCCCACCACGCGAGGGACGGTAGAAATCCAGCATGCGCTGCACGATCTCAATCAGCCGCTCGACCTCGCCCTGGGCCATCTCCAGGTACTGCCCGCGCCTCTGCTGCTCAAGCCCCTCGTGCAGGCTCAGATGGAGGCTATTGTGGATCGCCTGGAGTGGATTGTTGACCTCATGAGCCAGGGAGGCGGCCAACCGACCAATGGCGGCCATCTTCTCCGCCTGTACGAGCTTCGCCTGAGAGCGCTCCAACTCCTCCGCAAAGTCGGCAAGCTCCGCATAGAGGTCGGCGTTCTCCACCGCGACGGCCACTGAAGCGGCCATAGCTGTGAGCAAGTCCAGATCTTGCTCATCAAACGCACCGTCCAGCTTGTTGATCAGCTCAATAGCGCCGATGGTGCTATCATGAATGGTGAGCGGTACGCAGAGAATCGCATCGGGCTCCAAGCCCTCCATCGCCTCCCCCAGCTCGCCAGAGAAATGGGGGTCTCGCTCGACGTCATTCACCAACTTCGCCTCGCCCGAAGCGATGACGTGTCCCACCAACCCCCTGTCGGGCCGCACAGGTTGCCCCTCTATACGGTCGGGGGCGAAGCTCAACGTCTTTCGATAGGTCAACTCGCCGGTCTCCTCGTCCAACAACACCAGGGAGCCGGCCTCCACCCGCATGATCGCGCGAATCCCCTCCATCGTCGCCTCCAGGACCTCGTCGAGGTCGAGGCTGGAGGTGACCACCCGGTTGATCTCGATCAGAGCACCCAGCTCCTGGTTGCGGCGCCTCAGCGCCTGCTCACTGCGCCGTATGCGCATCACCGCATCGATCCGGGCCAACAGTTCGCGGGGATCGAAGGGCTTGGTGAGATAGTCATCGGCGCCTATGCCGAGGCCCAGGGTCTTGCTGCTGACGGAATCGAGAGCGGTGGTGACGATGAACGACGTGTGTCGCAGATCGGGATCGGCCTTGACGCGAGCGATGACCTCGTACCCGTCCATACGGGGCATCATGATATCTAGCAGGACCAAATCAACAGCGTGCCCGGCCCTCTGCTCTCGACGTAGTGTCTCCAGCGCCTCCTCACCGGAATAGGCAACCAACACAGCCTCGGCCACGCTGTTCGCCTGGCTGAGCATCGCCCGCATCAGATCCAGCATCTCCGGGTCGTCCTCAACGATCAGGAGACGGGCTGACCGCCCAAGCGGACCCCAATCCACTCTCTCACGTCCAACCATGATGACTCACTGACCTGACAAGGGATCGTCGAGACGCCGATCCAATCAGAGAGGATGTGCCATCCCCGGAGACGTCATCCATCACGGAGATACCGTCCTCCTCAGATTCGACGAACTCACCGCAGACCCGACATCCAAAGACTCCAAGCTCCATAGCTCGCTCTCGGCCGTGGCATCCATCTCGAAGTTCTCCACCAGCGGACGAACAAGAGCGACACGTAGAGGCACGAAGAGCGGCAAGGCAGGGAGATCCTGCGAGAAGATGACCTGCGCTTCCTCATGGTAGCGATCATAGGCCAGCGAGCCCGGAAGCGCCTGCCGGGCCGAACGACACGCAGCGTCGTAGCTTGAGCTCTCGTAGCCCGTGATGTTGGCGCCGCTCCACACGTCGTCCTCCGGCATCTCCGAGGACAGATACCGCTCGCAGTGGGGTCGATCCCCCAGCCCCCGGGTGCCCACGACCAGATCAAACCGGCGGCCGAAGAGAGGCCCCTCTGGCCCGTCAGCGAAGAGCTCCCAGCGAGGACGCACATCTAGCGCGACGCGAATGCCGCAGTCCGCCAGCTGAGCGCGCAGCACACGTGCCGTCTCCTCGGAGACCTCGCTGTCCGCGGAGGCCATCAACGTTACCTCGAACGGCTCGCCATCGGGGATACCCTCGATGCCCTGGGCCTCTCGCACGCCGTCGTCATCCACGTCCCGCCAACCAATCTCATCCAGCAGCGTCCGCCCGCCTGCCAGATCGTGTGTCCAGCGCGTGAGCTCTCCTGCGGGGTACTGCGGATGACCTGGCGGGAGGTAGCTATCGGGAGGCACGCTTCGACCATACGTCACCTCATCCAGAAGGGCCTGGCGATCGACACACATAGCAATGGCCTGCCGGACCCGCGGCTCGGCGAAGAAGTCTGGACGCTCATAGTCCCCGCTGGTTTGGATGCCAAAGCTCAGAAGCGCCAAGCTCCCACCGGGGGCCGAGGCCACCTCCAGCAGATCCCGTTCCTCCAGGCGTATGAGCAAGGGCATGAGGGAGGAGAAGTCGGCGTCGTGCGTACCGATGTCGCAGGATCCGGAGAGCAAGGCTGCCGTCACATCCTCCGCATCAGCCCTGACCTTGAAAACCACCTCGTCCAGATAAGGCAGCCCTTCGTCCGCGCGGAAGTACTCAGGATTCCGCGATAGCGTGATGTGATCCCCCCGCACCCATTCGTCGACGACGAAGGCGCCCCAGCCCAGGGGCGCACGTCGCGTGCCATCGTAGCCCGGCAGCTGACTGGGGGTAAGGTCCTCCAGCTGATGGCGCGGCAGGGGGGGAAAGAAACGGAGGGCATAGAATGAATCGAAGAAGCCCGGTACGCCAATCCATTTGGTGCGCCATTGATCCAAGGCCCGATAGCGGGCGGTGCGCTCCGTCAGGTACCGGTAACCCGGTGTGGCAGGGTCGGAAGCGACCTCGAAGGCGAATTCCGAATCCTCAGCCGTGAGGGGCTCACCGTCCGACCAGGTCACGTCCTGGCGCAGCGCAAACGTGACCTCCAAGCGGTCCATTGCCAGCATGCCACTCTCAAACGTGACCTCGCAGCCGGTGGTGTAGCAGCGGGAGGGCCGAACCCGCACGCCCTCGTCAAGCTCGACCACCTGACCAGCGGCATCGACCACGCGCTCACCCTGGCGCACATATACCCTGCGCCTCACGGCATCGCCATCGGCCAGGCTGGGGATCTTCTGGAGGATAACGGGCTGATAGGCGTAGCTGCGGTGATCAACTGGGCCGTCGTAGAGCGCCTCCATGACGTGCTGCGTGGCCGGCAGCTGCGAGCCACCGTAGAGATAGAGGGTATCGGGCTCACCAACCAGGCAGACGTTGAGCACCTTCGGCTCCTCCGGGGCAGGCGACGGTGATGGCGTCGTGGTGCTGCGCGGCGTGGCAGTGACCACCACCGTCTCCGGGGGCGACGTCACGGTGACCGTGACCACGCGAGGAGCACACGCGCCCAACAGCAGAGCTAGCACAGCAAGCGCCGAAAAGGGAAAGCGCCATGGTTTCATCACAGTCTCCATGGTGAGTATATCACCACCGCTTCTCACGCGCAACTCGCCGCCCTCAGGATCCAGGGCTCTATCATTCTCAAGGTAATTCAAGGTGACCGGCACTTAGGAGCTTCGTTCCAGAGGCCAAACTGGCTTCAAACTGCACTTACCGTCGGCTCTTTCGATGTCAGCACAAGTGCCGGTCACCTGAGAAGCCGGCGCAGCTTGGCCCTCCAGGAGAGGCTGCGTATGCTGCGAGCGGCATCCTCTGCGAGCCAGGCGTTATGACGATGGGAGCTGTAGGTGGCAGCCTGGTATTCAGCGAGGAGAAGATACGTCGATTGAGAGGCCGGAGGCAGGAGATCGGCCAACGCAGCTGCACGCTCCGCCGGCGTGTCGACGGGCTCCGGAGAAGCCCCAAGCCGTCTCAGTGCCCGATCGACCTCATCGTAGGCCCGCTCCACCGGACTGAGCATAGCACGCTGCGCCCAGCGGCGGAGAAAGGCCGGAGGTCTCCAACCAAGGCGGCGCACGCCCCTCTCCAAGAGGACCGGGAAGGGAGGAATATCGCGCCGACGCCGGGCGCGCCAGGCCAGAACAACCAGAATCACGCCCAGCAGGATCGACAGCGCCCCGAAAAGAGACCGAATTCTACTCCACAGGCTGCGCGACGGGACTGAGACATCCCCGCCAGAGGCTGTATCGTCCACCCCCTCAAGCCTATCCAGTCGCTCTCGCCAGCGCTCCTCCATGTCGCCGCGCATCGGTACGCGCAAGCGGCCCTCATCCTCAGCTCCAAGCTCCCCCGGTGGCCGATAGATAAGGTCCTCAGAGACAGTTGGTTCGAACTCGACCCAACCCAGGCCCGGGAAGTAGACCTCGGGCCAAGCGTGGGCGTTCCTCTCATAGACCAGGGTGGTGTTCGTTCCACGCTGATACTCGCCCTCCGTGAAGCCGACGGCCAGCCTCGCCGGGATGCCCAACGCACGGAGCAGGATCACCTCTGACGAGGCATAGTAGTTACAGAAACCAACGCGCAGGTCGAAGAGGAACCAATCCAGAGGCTCCTGACCGGGGGCGGGCGTTTCATTGATCGTATCGCTGTAGCGGATGGTGTCACGCAGATACTGCGTGACGGCGGCCACGACACCGTAAGGCGTCTCCTGCCCCTCGCCAATCTGCTCCGCCAGCTCTCGTGTACGAACCGTCATCGTGTCCGGCAGCTGCAGATACCGCTCCACGATCCACGGCGGATAGTCGGTGCCCGCGTCACGCAGCTGCGAGATCGTCACATCGGCGATGGAGGAGCGAGCCACGTAGGTCTCCCCGGCGCCCAGCGGAGGCACGGCGTGGAGAGAGGCCACGTCGACGGTGCCATCCAGGTTCTCCGCGAGATTCACGTCGACACGCCGGCTCACCCAGTGGGGCTGAGACGCGACGTAGAGTGTCACCATCGGCCGAGGAGAGGTGAACGTGAAGGTAACCCCGCGGCGCCCCTCCAGCTCCGGGAAGTCAAGCCCGGACAGGCCCGGCCCAACGGTCTGGGTTGCGGTGAGAGCCACGGTGGTCCAATCACCATCGGCATAATGATCGTAGACCCTGGCCCGCCAGTAGTAGCGCCCGGCGTAAGGCTCCTCCGGCACCTGGACGGACACCACAAGCGCATCGGAGAGCTCGCGCCCCCGCCCCAGGCGGAAATCATCGTCGTAATAGCTGGCAGCCGGAATCGTCGCACCCCGCCGCCTGAGGGACGCGAATAGCTTCTCCGTGCGCTCCTCCCACGGGCTGGTGGCAAGATCCCAGATCCGCCTGGCCGAAGGGAGAATATCCGCCATGGCCGGCACTGTCCAGGCGAGCAGAATCAGCAGCACGACGACCGCCGCTGTGGCGTAGCTCAGGTCCAGGCCGACCAGGGGCGGTATGCGCGCGTCGTGTTCGACCCATCGTCTGCGGAGCCGCAGGAACGTCAGACGGGCCAGCAGCAAGAGGGAGAAGAAGAGATAAGTCGCCAAGTACCACATACCTCTCGGCCTGTAAAGGTCAGAGGCCTGAATCAGCAAAACCGCCAGGCCGGGAGGGAGGATGACACGCCAGGGGCTCGCTCGCCGGGTCAGGGCGTACCCGGCATGTAGGCTGAGCCCCCAAGCGAGCACGCCCACCGCAGACAGGAAGAGAATCGGATCCTGTACCGGTTCCTGCTGGGCAAGCTCGGTCAGGGCCTGCACCAGACGATAGGCCAACACGGTCAGCCGGTCGCTCCACAGCGCGTCCTCTGACAAGCGACCAGCTACAAGACCCAGTTGCCAGGGAACGAGAAACAGACCGTAGAGCACACCGAAGAGAGCGGTCAGTCCAGAGGGGAAGGTGCTCTGTCCCAGGGCCAGCCCGACCGCCATCCCCAAGAGCACCAACGTCTGCACCAGGCTCAGGTGGTCCACCCACCGGGTGGCGACCAGACGCCCGGCAGCGGTCAGCAGGGCCGCCGTAAGCAAGAGCGCGGCCGGCAGGTCCCACCAGCGCGACGTTCGCATAACGCGTCAGCTCCTCACCATGCGCTGCGTGATCTGCGCCCGACTGAGCCCTGAGCTCCTCCAGCCTGCCGCGCCGAGCTGGAGACTCAACGCAGTGGTCAGATCATCGCCGTTCCTAACCTGGCAGACAGGCACGCCGACAGCCGTGATGGCGTCCGCTAGCCCCCCCGTCCCCGGGGGGCCACCGAAGGACCCGGCGTCGATGAGCACGACCACCGGCCGCAAGCCGCGCTGCGACAGCAGGTCCGCAGCCAGCGCCACGTCATCGTCCGTAGAGGGCGTGACGACGATCACGGTGCTGCCTCGCGGCATGTGCTGAGCGTGCCCCGCCATCAAGGCCGATATGGAGAGATCGCCCTGCGCGTACAGGGGCGCGAGAAGCTCCAGGATCTTGCCCAGCTGGCGTCCCCCGCGGTCTGGAGGCAGGACATCCGGCGTCCTCTGGGACGCCTGATGGTAGCTAATCAGGCCCACCGCCCGGTCTCGACGGAGGAAGTGGCGCGCCAGAGAAGCCACGATACTGATCCCGTACTCCTCGGTGGAGGGAGGGAGCGTCACCTCCTTCCAGGGCGACCAGATCGCCTCCACAGCCTGGTCGGGCGGGGAGTAGGGCCTCTCGGCCTGAACCCGAGTCTCGGCATCGAGGAAGATCCAGACCTCGGCCAGCGGATCGAGCTCGAACTCCTTGACGATCAACTGTCCTCTCCGCGCTGAACTCAACCAATGGGTCCGGTTCAGCGGGTCGCCGGGGACGTACTCCCGCACACCAGACGCGTTGGGCGTCACCTGATGGGTGCGGAGCTGGAGCGCCTCGCCCCCGGGCAACAAGCCGGGGGGACTGGGAAAAGCCCCCACGTCCACCATCATAGGATAGACCAACAGGGAGCCTTCGGATGGCACCGCCCGGCTGACCGGGAAGAGACCGAAGAGATCACCGGATATGACGTCCGTCGGGCCGAGGGGGAAGATGCCCCGCTGCACCAGGCGCGTCCGCGCCCGGTACGTACGATGCTCACCCGCCCCGATCAGGGTGAGCACGCGAGACCCTCGTGAGCCCGGGAGAGCGGATCGATCTTGCACCTGGACCCAGAGTCGGGGCAGACGCCCCTGGTTCTTGATCGTGAAGCGCTCCTCGAAGATCTGCCCGACGTCAGCGCGCAGCGTGCGCGTGGTGCGCTCCAGCTCGACGCCCCGCAGCGACACCCGCGACCAGATCCAGCTCGCCGCGAGCAAGAAGGCCCAGAGATAGCTCAGGCGAGCGTAAACGGTCAGCCCGGTCAGGGCCAGGGCAACCAGGCTGAGAAGCAGCAGAATCAACACAATCCGCAGCGACGTAGTCACGCTTAACTCCTAGACCAATTCTACCAGCGTAGGGCTGCTTCCGCCAGCATAACGTGCGGCCGCCAGCCCGTTCTTGGGGCCTCAGCAAACGAAAACAACGGGTTGACGAGAGCAAGATCGCGCCTGACCTGGTGGTCAAATGCGCGCTGAGCTGGACTACCAGTCAAGGCCGCTTGTGCAGCCGCGCCCATGTGCTGCGAGGAAGGAAGAGCGGGTGGACTGATCAGGGCGCTCGTCTCGTCCGCCCGTCATTCAGATGAGCACTGCATGCGCCTGGTGCGTACTTGAAGGGCCGGACATCAGCGAGAGCTGAGTACCAGCACATAATGCGCCACAGCACAGCCTGCCTCGGCCAGCAGCTCTAAATCGAGGTGATCCACCGTTTCGCCGGGTCTACCCGAAAGACTGTCGCCAGGGCGGGTCACCACGAGACCTTGGTAAGACTCGGACACTGTTGGATCCCCCCAGGCCAGCCGGCTATAGTTGGATGTGAAGAAGAACTGCCACGCATCCATCTTCTCCGTGGACACCCCAAACCAGCGAGCACTCTGATCAAAGGCCCGGGCGAAGCCGGATCCCGACTCTAAGCGAGCGAGGCTTGGTTGGCCTGCCCCCAATCCGTGAAGTACTACGGTCGTCCAGGTGTTAGATCGCCTAGTTGGAAGGACAGGACTGTTGACGAAGTGGCTGCCGCCGAGCTCGCCAAACGCCGCAAACACCACCGTTCGCTTCGGAACCAGATCCAGTTCGCGAAACAGTCGCGCAGTCTCCAGCAAGACCGCCACAGAGCTCGCATGCTCGTCCGCTCCGGGATAAGACGTCCCCTCCTGGGGATGCGGACTGCTGTAGGTGGCGGTCAGGAGAACGCGCTGTCCCTCACTCTCCCGGTCCAGGCCCGGGATGTAGCCCACAACATTGATCGCCGGGACCTCTTCGTAGGTCAGACCATACATCAGCCGGATCCGCAGACCAGTGTGCAACTCAACCGGCTTCCCAGCTTCCATCGCAGCCTGCAGTTCCTCAAGATCCAGGCCTGCCTGCGCCAGCAGCTGCCGGGCAGCGGATTCCCCAACTAGCAGATTGGGGAATCTCGGCAGACGCTCCCTGGTCCCGTACGCGCTCAGGTCAAAGACGGGGGGCGAGTCGCCGTAAGGCAGATCCGCGTCCGGCACGATGCGAATGATGCCCGCACAGGGCACGCGCCCGCTCCAAGGGACATACATATCGGCGTCGGGATCGAGGAGCAGCAGGCCCGCTCCCTCCAACCCCAGTATCGTGCCGCGTCCCCCATTGCTGGCGACCACGAGTTCGGCCTCGATACTCCCCGTCGCGTCAAAGGCCTGTAGCGGATCAAACGAGATGCCGTCGCTGAGCAACAGCTGGGATGCGCCGTCTGCGCCCAGCACCTCGAGCCTCGGCTCAGCGGTGATTTGACCGCACACCGCCGTGTAATGCTGAAAGTAGCTTCCCTCCCGTGTGCTAGGCGTCAGCCCCGCCTGCTCAAATTCGGAGGCTATGTAGCCAGCGGCCTCAGCCGCGGCAGCAGACCCGGCGGGGCCGTCTCTCAGCTCCGGCCGGACCAGATAGGCAACGTCGTCCCAGGCCCGGGCGGCATCGAATTGCCGAACCTGTTGTGCAAACTGTGCTTCAATGCCACCGCTTCGCAACACGGCGCGGGCACCCACGAGGATGAGGGCGACGACCAGAAGAAAGCGGACTACCGACCAACCACTGGGATGAAAGCGTCCTAGGTCGACGAATCGCTGCATGCCGTGGCCAAACAAGTTGAAGCCCACGATGCTGACGAAGAAAGCCGCAGCCGGGACCATTGGATACCAGGGATACGAACGGAACCAGCGCCATGACGTCCCGAGCATCGCCCCCCAATCGGGGACATCGAAGTAGTGGCGTGTCTCGGATGTCGCCATCTCGAATCCGACACGCCCACCGCCGACGAATACGTTCACGAATCCCAGCTCGCCGAGCAGAAGCAGCACGCCTCCCATCTCCAGCGCTGCCAGCGCCAAGAAGGTCGCCAAAAGGTTGGGCAAGACGTGCCGGCTGAGAATGTTCAATGGACTGAGCCCTAAGGAGCGTGCGGCCATAATGTAGAGCTTGTGGCGGATGGTCAGGACGTGGCCCCGGACAATTTGGGCGACTTCACCCCAACCTACCAGCGACAGAGCCACAACGAAGGCAACATGACCCCGCTGAATGCCCACTGCATAGACCAGAAGCATGGCCAGGATGAGGCCGGGGATGGCGGCCAAGAAGTCAATGATGGCGCGGATGGCTCGGTCGAAGAGGCTTCCTGGCCACCAACCGGCGAGCGTGCCCAAGATCAGCCCGAACAGCATCCGCGCGATGGTGGCGACGAAAGCCATGACCAGGGTCGTCCGTGCTCCGTAGAGGAGAAGGGACAGCTGATCGCGGCCCAGATCGTCAGTCCCCAGCGGATACAGGTCGCTGGGAGGGAACGGGGCTTTGTGCAACTCCCCGTCAATCCACTGCAGACGCTTCACCAAATACGGATTGTGCGGGGCCAGTTCGGGCCCCAGGACGGCCACCAAGACCAGACAAACGACGAACGCGGCGCCCACAATGAAGTAGCCATCGCGCACTCCACGACCCAGCCGTTGCCACAAGGTCTGAGCTCTCATACCGCACTAGCCTCCGAGCCGCGGTGTCGTGGATCTACCAGTGGGTACAGAATCTCCAATAGAAGGTTGACCAGAAAAAACAGGAGAACAAGAGGCAGTGTCATGCCTACCAGAGTGACAGTATCTTGAATCTCTATGGCAGTCAGAAGGATCCGGCCAATTCCCGGCCAGTTGAAGATGTACTCGACGATGGGCAGAATCTCCAAGCTGAAACGCAGAGAAACCGCTATGGTCGTGAGCAAAGGTACTCCCGCGCTACGCACCACGTGCTGCAGTAGAACCACGCGCGGCCCCAATCCCTTGGCCGTCGCAGTTCGAGTGTAGTCGGCCTCCAGAACCTCCGCCAGCGCGTGGTAGCTAAGACGCGTGACCGCAGCGGCAGGACGGGCCGCCAGAACAAGAGCGGGCAGAATCAGGTGAGCGTCCCAGCCAAAGCCGGCGATGGGGAAGAAGTGCACGCCGGTATTCTTGTACAGCCACACACCAAGCCAGATCAAGAGCATAGCGGCGAAGAAACTGGGCGTGGAGATCCCCAGCACCGAGGCGAAGAGGAGACCGCCGGAGATACGACTCCCGCGCAGGACAGCGGCTCCAGTCCCCAAAGCGAGACCCGTCGCTGCCGCCAAGCTCAAGGCTGTCGCCAGAAGCCCCAGAGAGAGAGGGAGAGCACGGCGTAATTCCTCGACGACAGGTGCGCCTGCCACAGAAGGGTGACTGGACGCAACGACGCCCAGATCACCGCGAGCCAACCCTCTCAGATAGCCGACGGTGAAGGTGCCCGCGCCGCGGACTACCTCGGCCAGCCCGCCCAAGTCCGCCATTCGGCCCAGACCCACCAGCAGAGCGACCAAGAAGATCAAAGCGACCGCGACCAAAACGACAGACAGAGCCCGCCAAGCCACATCGAGAAGCAGTGCCGCCGCTCTGCCTGGCAGACGGCTTCCAGCGTAGAAGGTGGCGCAGCCCTCACGAGCTGCCTGCGGAGGAACCGCAGGCAGCTGCCTGCGAGACCGCCCGCGCTTAGCCTCATCGAGGGGCTTTTCTTCCCGACGATCGACAATGTGAGAGCGCATCGAATCTGCTCTGCGCTCAAGATGCACAGGGTCAGGATCGAAGCGCTGGGCCCGATACACGAGTCGACGGGCCTCCCGCATGCCCTGAGCCACCGTGGTCAACCGCAATGCGATCTTCATTCCTTGGTCACAGCCGCAATGGTCCACTCACTCACAAACTCTCGATCGGAGATGGCCCCCTGGCTCCAGGCCTTCAGGCTCGAATGCTCGATGATCGTCACCCTGAGCCCCACTTCGCCATCGCCCCCAGGCATCACGGACAAGTTTAAGCCGCCGGTCATAATGGGTTCAATCCTCGCGACAGTCCGAGCCACAGCGAGGGTGATGAGCACCGACTCAGCCTGGAACACGTGGCTCTCAATGGGGTAGGAGCTGGCATAGCGAACGGACGCCCTCCGCGGCTTCTCTGCCACCTCGATCTTCATGCCAGCAGTTTTCGGTGGGGCCCGGTGGCCTGTGCACGAGCAGCCGACCAGGCATAGAAGAACGGCAAACTGGTTCAGAGTCGCATCCACTCTCACCCTGAGCCGTTCAGAACACGCAGTCATGGAACCAGGGCTCACTCGCTACCAAACCATGGGGACGGCCACGTAGATGACCAAGGTGAGGAGGGAGTCGATAGCTGCGTAGAGGAAGTACGTGGCAAAGACAGATCGACCGCGAGAGCGCTGAAGGCAGAGCCAGACCAAGCCGGCAGATAGGGAAGCCAAGAGCACTGGACCAAGCCATCGTCCTATCAGAAGATTGAGGGAGGGCGCAGCCGGGAACGCGAAAGGAAAGCGGGACAGTAGATCACCGAAGAACAAGACCTTGACCCCCAGCTGCAGGAGCATGGCCACCGCGAGACCCAGGACACCGCGCCCATCACTGACCTCGACCACGTTGGTCGCGAGTGAGAAGACCGCCAGCCATACCACGGGCACAAGCACCCAGATCAGGGCCAACGGCGCAAAGAAGAGAGACGTGATCACAGACATGACCACGCTGAGGACTGAGTCTACGACGTCGTACACGGTGACGCGGTTGAGCATCGCCCTCACTTGGGGTGAGGTGCTGGCGTAGACAACATTGTAGCGCTCAAAACCAGCTGTGTCAATCCAGACCACGTGCAGTTGACCCCCTCCGTCACGGGCCGAACTGGGCCGCAGCGACGCTCCGCGACTCAGATTGACGATCTCTTGCCGCCCGATGTGATCCGGCAATGGTTCCACGGCCGCGATCTGGAGCATATCCATGCTTTGGCGGCTGGAGACCTGTGTGAAGCAAGCCAAGACCTGACGCGCCGGTTGCCCGTCTAGGAACCGCGGATGACCAGTCACAGCCGGTTCTCCGGCTTGCACACGAACTGCCCTATCGACAACCTCTGGGGGCGTATACCTAAACAGACCCGTGCCCCCTCGATCGGGTAGTTCCGGAACAGGAAACGCGACGTAGAAAGTAAAGTCACGTCTCTCCCTTTCCCGCATCTGTAGCACCCATGCCAGATAGACGGAATCGTCGTCTAGCCCCAGGCGTGGCCCGTCGAACTGGGTGCCAGCCGTTGGTCCGCCGAGCGTAGCCATCTGGATCGACGGTCGACCCGCGACCACATCCTCGCCCAACGTCCCGCGCTCAGGATCGTATACGGCATACCGGAACTGGGGCGTCGTCCCCACATCTACTCTCCAAGCCAGGTGAACGTAGCCCAGACGGTCCATCTGAGCCGCAGGAAACAGTCCATCTGGGATCAGCATCTCCGGAGGGCGGACTACCCTTCCCGACCAGTCTAACGCAGCGTGGTAGCAACCAGGCCGGCTGGGGACGCTGTCAGACCAGAAGACCTCTACGGTTCGCGCCACCGAATCGAGCACCATCGAACTATGGGTCGCCCGCTGTTCGGGAGGCGTCACAGCCAGTGCCTCCTGAACCACCTCGCCATCCGCGGACAGACGGGCGTAAAACACCTGCGTATTCTGCTCCCATTTGTCTAGCCAGACCAGATGCAGCCGTCCTTCACTGTCCATGGCGAGCTGCGGCTTCTGTGCCAGGTCACTACGCAACTCCAACGTCCTCTGCACAACGGTCTCGGCGGTCTCATCCAAGCGCGCGAATCTCAGAGCGTGATCAGAACCGACCCAGACCAGGAAGGTACTCCCTTCATCGCCCACCTCTAGCGCCACCGGGTTGTTCAAAATGGCAGTGCCCACCACCTTGCCGTTGCTCCACTCATCTGACGCGCGCGGCGTACGGCTGGCGGTGACACCGCATCCTGCGATCACTGGCCCCAGGATCGTCAACACGACCACCGCGGACAGAAGTGACCGGGAGACCCAGTTACTGAATCGTATCATCTCGCTTGCTTCTACCCTTCTCCACGCCCCTAGACGACGCAGGCGGAGAACTGAGTTCTCCGCCTGCGTACCCCCTATGATCGATCACCCCAAACCGTCTACATGGTGCCCCGCATCTGGGGGTCCAGGGCATCCCGCAGCCCGTCACCCAAGAAGTTGAAGGCTAGCATCACCGATGAGAGCGTTACAGCTGGGAAGACGATCAAGTGGGGGTCGGACCTCATGGCACGCCAACCCTCACTCAGCATCTGACCCCAACTCGGGAAGGGCGGCGGCACGCCCAAACCGATGAAACTCAACGTGGCTTCAAACATGATCAGCTGGGGAATACCGAGCGTCAGCGACACGATGAGGGGACCCAGAGCGTTAGGCAACAGATGTCGCGCTATGATGGTGAAATCTCCGGCCCCAATCATGCGCGCAGCCAACACGAACTCCTTCTCCTTCAGTGACAGATATTGACCGCGCACGAGACGTGCCGTACCCATCCAACTGACGAGCCCAATAGCCCCCACTAGGTTACGAACAGCCGGAAGGCCGGAGGTGGAACCGAGGATGACCATCAGCAAGATGATAAAGAGGAGCGTGGGAAACGCATACATGAGATCGACGAACCGCATCATCAACGTATCCACCCGACCGCCCAGATAGCCGGAAATAGACCCGTAGACCAGCCCGAACAGCAGAATCACAGCGGACCCCAGTACCCCGATGGCAATCGAGACCCGGCTCCCGTAGACGATCCGGCTGAAGACATCCCGCCCATACTTGTCAGTTCCCATAAGATGCGGGAATCTTCCCTCCTCTGTCCGCTGGAAACTGGGACCGGATCTTGTGTTTGCAAAGTCGGTCTCCTTGAAGCCGTATGGGGCGAGCAGCGGTTTAGCATCGCGCTCCAGCGCCCAGGCCACGATACCATCATCGGCAAAGATGGCAGCCACCAGGACGATAAGGATGAGGACGCCGCCAGCCACGGCCGCCCGGTTGCGCGTCAGCCGACGCCAGGCATCCCGCCAGAGGCTCTCTGGTGGACGCTCCAAGTCAATCCCCCCGGTGACCGCGCGGTCTTCCACCCGTTCCCTTGCCACAGCCCTTTCAGCCATACTATGTCTCCCCCAAACGTAGCCAGCTCCATTCCAGAGCCAGCCGCGTACTAATCATAACGTATGCGCGGATCCAGGAAGGCGTAAGAGATATCCACCAGGATATTCATCACGGCCAACACGAGAGCGTAGATCAGAAAGACGCCCATGATTAGGGTGTAGTCACGGTCGGCTATGCTCGTCACGAAGAAACGACCTATCCCTGGCACCGCGAAAACAGTCTCAATGATGAAAGAACCTGTCAACCACGCGGCTATGAGCGGGCCAATCACCGTTGTCACCGGAATCAATGAGTTCTTGAGCGCGTGACGGAGGACCACCACCTGTTCACGCAGACCCTTGGCCCGAGCCGTGCGGATGTAGTCCTGACGGATAACCTCTAGCATACTGGCACGCGTCAGCCGGGCGATGATGGCCAACCCACCGCTACCCAGAGTAATCGCAGGCAGAATCATGTGGCTTAGCCAATCCCAGAAGCTATCGGTGCCCCAGCGGGCCAACGGCAGGGCTGGCAAATCATTGAGGCTGAGCCAGAGCATGGCCAACATCAACATCAGACCAATGACAAAGTTAGGAATGGACACACCGATCAAGCTCAGGAACATGGCGCCATAGTCCATCCAGGTGTCCTGCTTCAGCGCGGAGATCAGGCCCAGCGGAATCCCGAACCCCACTGCGATGAGCGTGGCTACCAATCCCAGCTGCGCGGAAACTGCGACAGGGGCCTTCAAGAGCCCGCCCTGAAACAACACGTCGTTGATGGTCCGCCCACGGTATTTGTACGATGGGCCGAAGTCAAAACCCAGCAGGCCGTTTCGCCCAAAATCCCGCAGCCTCCCGGTGTCAACGATATCTCCCACCATATAGCGCACGTACTGCTTCCAGACCGGCTCGTCGAGATGATAGCGAGCCTCGAAATTGGCTCGAATCTCCGGTGACATCGGTCGCCCCCCGGTGCTAAAAGGCCCACCGGGAACCATCTTCATGGCACCGAAGACCACCATAGTGACCGTCAGCATGACAGGGATCAGCCACAGAAACCTTCGCAGAATGTACGTGGTCATATCACTTCCTACTCACTACTCTCCAACCCTCCTGCATTGTGACACACAGAGGGCGGGAACAGGCCAAGCATTCGATGTCAGACCGACATCGCGATAAGTGCTGGGGCTATGTGGCTCCCCCAAGGGGGAGCCACATAGTTCAGTACGTCTAGCCTACGGCAGCTCCCAGTGGTACAGCGGGGGCGAACCGAAGGGCGGGTACTCGAACGTCACGCCTGTCTTGACTAGCGCATTCTGCTCGTAACCGTGGATGGGAATGATCGCCACTTCCTCCTCACAGAGGATTCTGTCAGCCTCCATGTAGTATTCCTCACGGGTGTCCGTGTCGAACTCTCCACCCGCCAGATCCATCAGCTCGTCAAAGCGCTCGCTCTCCCAACCGGTGTACTGGAAGGTCGAGTCAGGCGCAAAGACGACCTGAAGCTGGTTCTGCGGATCGCCATAGTCCATCACCCAGCCCATACGGTAAGCGTTGAACTCACAGGCTGCCAGCTCATCCTTGGAGTTGTTGCACGCATCCAGGTAGTCCAGGTAGACCGCCCACTCATTGGTGCGCAGCTCCACGTTGATCCCCAGGTTCTCCTCCCACATGGCGGCCGCGGCCTCGATGACGTCCTCGTTGTAGTCCGCCCGGTTGAACCAGAAGCTGACGATGGGAAGCTCGTCCACCGACTCATAACCTTCCTCGGCCAAGTACTGGTCGAGGTAGGCCTGCGCCTGCTCGGGATCAAACGTGTGGCCGCAGGTGCCCCATTCCTGATGGCCCAGGATATTCGGCGGTGTGGTGCACGACAGAGCGGACAGCCAGGGTCGCTGCACAACGTTCTCGATGATCGCCTTGCGATCAATCGCCGACGCCAGAGCCTTGCGGAATAGGGGGTTGTCCGTCGGTTCGCGCAGCGTGTTCAAGCCAACGTAGTACACGCCGGGCCGCGGCAGAATGCGGAGCTCCTCGCTGAGGACCGGATCCTCCAAGATGCGCGGTATGTCCTCGGACGGCAGGGCGCCGACGTGAAGCTCACCGTTCTCATACAGAGCGAGGATCGTCGAGTCCTCTTGGATGATGGGAATGGTGATCTTCTCAATCGAGACGTTGTCCGCATTCCAGTAGTCGGGGTTCTTGACCAGCACCAGCTCAGCCTCGTGCTCCCAAGCCTCGAGCAGATACGGACCGGTGCTGACGTAGTTGCCCGCCTCGGTCCACTCATCGCCATACTCCTCGATGAGGTCTAGGCGCACCGGGTGGAAGGTCGAGAAGGGCAGCACCGTCTCGAAGTACGACGTCGGCCGCGCGAGGGTGATTGCCAGGGTGTAGTCGTCTACGACCTCCACACCCACCGCCTCCGGGTCGTCCATCTCCCCCGTGTTGAACGCCTCTGCGCCCTCGATATCGTACATCAGCCATGCGTACTCGGCGGCCGTCTCGGGATCGAGCAAGCGCATAATCCCGTCATAGTAGTGCTGGGCGGTCAGGGGTACCCCGTCCGACCACATGCCGTCCTCTCGCAGGTTGATCGTGTATACCAGCCCGTCCTCCGAGATATCGTAGTCGGTGGCCCCGCGGGGCTCGATGGAGCCGTCGCCTCGGTACTCGAACAGTCCATCGATGCACTGGTGGATGATCAGATGCGACGTGGTGTCTGTCGCCAGCTGCATATCCAGCGTTGGCGGCTCAGTCGTGATAGGATACCACAGGCCGTCCAACTGCGTCGGCTCTGGGGCGGGCGCCTCCGGCTCCGGTGTAGCGGTGACGACGACCTCCTCGACGACCGTCTCGCCCTCCTTCTCCACGATCTGGGTGACCACGACCTCCTCCTTCTCGGTCACCACCCGGGTCACCTCTTTCTCGACCACTTCCGGCGTTGGCTGCGCGCAAGCTGCCAGAAGCACACTGCCAATCACCACGATCGCGAATGCAATAGACCACTTCTTGTTAAGCATTTCTCCTCCTAAGTGAGTTTCTCCATTCTGCGTAATCTTCGATTCTCGAACGTCTACAAGCTGCTCCTACGCTTCGCCGGTTCATCACCTCCTTTACATAGCTCCCGGCATCGACCTAACGAGTGAAAACAGAGGCGAATACCTGGTCGATCTCGCTAGCCGATCTCGGCCTTTCCCTCTTGCTCGACGACGTGACAGGCGCAGTAGTGGCCTGGCTCGACCTCGAAGAACGTGGGATCCTCCTCGAAGCAGATATCCCGCGCAACCGGACAGCGCGTGTTGAAGTTGCACCCTTTTGGCGGGGTCGACGGACTCGGTATATCCCCCTCCAGGATGATGCGCCGTCGATCCTCCTCCACCACCGGGTCCGGCACCGGCACCGCCGACATCAAAGCCTGCGTGTAAGGATTGAGGGGGTTCATATACAGCTCGTCGCGATCCGTCAGCTCCATGATCTTGCCCAGGTACATCACCGCCACGCGGTCGCTGATGTGCCGCACCATGCTCAGGTCGTGGGCGATGAACAGGTACGTCAGCCCCATCTGCTCCTGCAACTCCTCCAGCAGGTTCACCACCTGCGCCTGGATGGAGACGTCCAACGATGAGATCGGCTCATCACAGACGATCAGATCCGGATTCAGCGCCAGGGCGCGCGCGACGCCGATACGCTGTCGCTGCCCACCGGAGAACTCATGGGGATATCGATTCACGAAATAGGGATTGAGCCCCACCAGCCGGAGCAGCTCCTGCACCCGCTCTCGTTTCTCCCTGCCCCGGGCGATGCGGTGCACCTCCAGAGGCTCCCCCACGATCCCTCCCACCGTCATGCGCGGGTTAAGGGAAGCGTACGGATCCTGAAAGATGATCTGCATGCGCTGCCGGGTGTTGCGCAGCTCCCCGCTGGACAACTTGGCCAGATCCCTGTCCTCGAAGATGATCTCGCCGTCCGTCGGCTCGTACAGCCGCAGCATGGTGCGACCGACCGTCGTCTTCCCGCTGCCGCTCTCCCCCACCAGCCCCAGCGTCTCCCCCCGGTGGATGTTGAAGCTGACCCCATCCACGGCCTTCACGTCTCCTACGTGGCGCTGAAACACGCCTCGCGTGATGGGGAAGTACTTCTTGAGATTACGTACTTGAACCAAGATTTCGTTTTGCTCAGCCATCACTCCGTTCTCCCAGCGACGAACTCCCACCGCCAGCACGCCACGGTGTGCTCCTCTCGATCGGCCTCCTCCAGCGGCGGCATAGCCTCAACGCACTGATCCTCCGCGTAGGCGCATCGCTCAGCGAACGGGCATCCCGGCGGCAGCTCCAGCAGGTCCGGCGGCAGCCCGGGCACCGACACCAGCTCCGTCCCCGGCGCCTCATCCAAACGCGGCAGCGACCCCAGCAGCCCAATGGTGTACGGATGCCGCGGCTCGCCGTAGATCTGCTTGACCGATCCTCGCTCCACGATGTAGCCAGCGTACATCACGTTGACCGTCTCCGCCATGCCGGCCACCACGCCCAGGTCGTGTGTGATCCACATCACCGCCATCCCCAGCCGCTCCTGAAGCTGCTTGACCAGCTCTATGATCTGGGCCTGGATGGTCACGTCCAGCGCCGTGGTGGGCTCGTCCGCTATCAGAAGCTGCGGGTTGCACGAGAGCGCCATGGCGATCATCGCTCGCTGGCGCATCCCTCCCGAGAACTGATGGGGATAGTCATCCAGGCGCTGATCGGCATCCGGAATGCCCACCAGGTCCAACAGCTCCGCGGCCCGATTGCGCGCCGCCCTCTCCCCCATGCCCTGATGCAGCTTGAGCGCCTCCATGATCTGGAAGCCGACCGTATGCACTGGATTCAAAGACGTCATGGGGTCCTGGAAGACCATCGCGATGTCAGCTCCCCGGACGTGGCGCATCTCCCGATCGCTGATCTTCAGCAGATCACGCCCGCCGAAGATCACCTCCCCCGCCTCGATCTTGCCCGGTGGGCTGGGAATAAGGCGCATGATCGAGAGGGCGTGCACCGTCTTTCCGCACCCGCTCTCTCCGACGACACCCAGCGTCTCACCTTCTTCAAGGGTATAGGAGATGCCGTTCACAGCGTGCACTGTGCCATCGTCCGTGTAGAAGCGAGTGACGAGGTTGTTGAGGTCGAGAAGGAGATTCCCATCCCGACGATCCTGATGATTAGTCATGTAATACCCCTTGATCCATGATTACGGGCTTCACCACAAAGCATAAGGCAACCGTCCCATTAGCCCTTGTTCCCGTATTATAGCACAGCCAACCTGCGCAACAAGATCTCATATTGGTCGGACAGGTAGAAAGGGTCCCCCTGCCACGCACTACCCACCCCGAGACCGTAGTGGGGAAGCTCAGCCCGGGCACCCACAACTAAGACGGCGACCAGCCAAGGCGCCACAGGCTCGGCGGCTAGCCGAAATCCCCGCCGCCATGCCCCTCCATCCGCGCTGGCCGGCCGGTTCAGACGTTCATCGATCCGTTCCCAAACCCCTGGCGGTGGCGTGGCGTCGCCCACCCTCTCGCGCAGGACCCAGCGGATCATGGCGTCCAATAGACCATCCGACCTTCTCCGCGACACGTCAGGTGAAGTCATACACCACCTCGGACAGTAATCCCTCTTCCTGCTCCGCGATGGCCTGTCTCAGCTTCTCACGGGCGTAGTAAAGCCGTGACTTAACCGTCCCCTCCGGAACGCCCAAAGCATAAGCGACATCGCTCACGCTCAGGCCCTCCAGATAGTACAGAATGACCACAACGCGATGCGAATCCGGGAGACCATCGATCGCTCGCCCGAGCAACTCGCGCTGCTCGCGGGCCTCGGCGACCCTTTCGGGATTGCGCTTAGAGGGTGCCCGCAGACGCTCAAGCGCATCCTGAAAGAAGCCGACCCAGCGTTTTGCCCTGTTCACCCAGCTGTAGGACAGGTTCACCGTGATGCGGTAGAGCCACGGCTCGAAGGGCTGCGTCTGATCGAAGCTATCGGCATAGCGGTTGACGCGCAGAAAGACCTCCTGCAGGATGTCCTCGGCCATGCGCTCGTCGTGCGTGATCGCGGTCGCCGTTCGATAGACCTGGGACCCATATCGCTGGTAGAGCTTGCCCAGAGCATCGATGTCGCCGTCGCTAACCCGAGCAACGAGCAGGCTGTCCTCCTCTTGGACAGACAACCTCGCCTCTTCAGATTCCATCATCATGTATGTACCCTCGGACCCCTACCGTGGTTCACCCGATTGGCACGACCCGTGCCATTGCCCCGCTGTGCACGCTTCTAGACGCCACCGGTGCAAGCTTGTCCATTACGGAACGGGATGACCTCGTCAGCCTTGCCCTGTAGCCCACTCTCAACCAAGAGCCATTGTAGCACCGACTTGGGAACCATGCAAGATCAGGGCGCGCCTGGGGCAGGGACGTGGGAGTCCCCACCCTGAGGGGAAGAGGCCTTCTCTCCGATAGCTCATAGCGGGTCTGTGACCCGCGTCGACGGCGAGGAGGAGGAGGACCGCGGGCCTGGCGACGTTTCAGCCGGGGTCATAGACCCCTTCAGAGCTGATGGATGAACCGGGATGGAGCCAGGAAGCCTTTTTTCTCAACCTCATGTAGGATAGGACCCATCTCAGACTCCGTTCAAGAGATACCCTACAATGACGCCAATCCCCAACAGCGTGACCACGAAAATGATGAGCCCCGGCAGCCACCACCCCAGCCACCCCATAATGGTTCCCACCACAACGCTTGCGGCCAGCGCAACCATCGCGCGGGCCACTCGCTGCCGCCGCCGATCCAGGGGCTGGCTGGCCCTGAACCACAGTCCGTACCCAGCACCCATACCGAGCAGACTGGCGGCAAATATAAGACCGAAGACCTGGCGACCGTTCAGAAGCGGCGCGTCCACCACCAAGATGCCACACGTCCCCTGGCGACCGGGCAGCGGATATCTGCCCCGCAAAATGATCTTGACAAGTATGAAGCGACCGAAGGCCGCATCATCTGCTGTCACGGACCATTGGAGCCGCTGCTTCTCGCCTGGGGCGAGGGGAACGCTCCTGTTGATCTCCCGCATCAACGTGACGTAGCCATCGGTGATGTGGGCCCGCACGTACCGCTCCGTAGAGCGGTCGAGGGGGTTGGTCAGCGAAGCGGTCACCGTACCCGTCTCCGATGTCGTGATCATGACAGGACATCGCAAACTCCGCAGCGGAGCGTCCTGACTCAGACCCGGGTTGAACAGCACAGCCTCGAAATCGGCCCAGATCGTCGCTCCGAACAGGCCCATGCCCAGAAGAAGGGCGACCGAAAATAGAAGCACGCCCAGCGGTCGAGCCGGGCTTTCGAGGAGCTTCGCGAGCCTACCCATCGTGACTCACTTCTTGCGAGCAGCGGTGTACATGGCCGTGCCGATGAGGCCGAGAAACAGACCGCTAACCGACGCGGCGTGAGAGAGGAAGCTAAAGGCTAAGCTCGCCTCCACAATCCCTATCACCATCAACAGCGGGCCCACGAAGCCAAACAGAACCAGAAAGAAACCAATGAGAATCAGCCGCAAAGGCGTTACGCGTCCCATCGAGACCTCCAAACCAAATCCTTCCAAGGATGAGTGCGTGACGAAAGGGTTCAGCCCGTCCGGCAGTGTTCGCCGTCGCTATCGGCGAAGCCAACACGCCGCGAAGTGCTCCGGTTCCGGCTCGAAATCCGGCGGCTCCTCCACCTCACACAAACCCTCGATCATATGCGGGCACCGAGGATGGAAGCGGCATCCCGACGGGGGATTGACCAGGCTGGGCGGCTCTCCGGGTGGAACCGCCTTCTGGGTGAGGGCGTTCCGATAATCAGGATCCGGGGTCGCCGCCAGCAGCGCCTCCGTGTACGGGTGAAGAGGGTTGGCGAGAAGCTCCTCCACCCTCGCTCTTTCGACCAGCTTGCCGGCGTACATCACGAAGATGCACTCCGAGAAGTATCGCACCGTTGAGAGATCGTGGGTGATGTAGATGACGGCAAGATCATGGGAGGTCTGCAGACCCTGCAGCAGCCGCAGGATCTCCACTCTCACGGAGGCATCCAGCATGGAGACCGGCTCGTCGGCCACGATCAGCCGTGGCTCCAGGATCATGGCCCGGGCGATGACCACGCGCTGCTGCTGACCACCGCTCAGCATGTGTGGGAACTTATCGAAGTAGTCCTCGACGGGTGTCAGCTTGACCTCGGCCATGACGTCGCGAGCTCGCTGCTCCCGTTCGTGCCTGTCCCTCACCCCGTGGATCTTCATGGGCTCCTCAAGGATGCCCTGCACATCCATGAAGGGAGGCAGCGCGCCGTAGGGGTCCTGCTGCACGTATCCCACGTCCCCGCGGTAGGATCGCATCTGCCGCGATCCAAAGGCATCGACCTCGCTGCCCCCAAAACCCACCTCGCCCTCTGTCGGCTCGTAGAGTCCCAGGATCGTCTTCATCAAGGTGGTCTTCCCACACCCACTCTCACCGACGATGCCAATCGCCTCTCGCTGGTGAAGATCGAAGTTCACGCCATCCACGGCCCGGACGTAACCAGCGTGGAGGAAGCCCCACCGTTTCAACTCGAACCAGACGCGCAGATCCTTGACCGAAAGCAGCGCTCCATCGCGCCTTTCACGCCCATCTCCACTCAACGGCACCTCGTCCTTCACTCTTTCTCCCTTCACGTCAACAGACATGCCAGACTCCTAGCCTCACGCGTACAACCAGCACTTGACCTCGTGTCCCTGTTCCTCTACCATGGGCGGCTCCTCCACACACTTGTCAAACCGCGAGGGACAACGATCAGCAAACCGACAGCCCGACGGAGGGCCGAGCAGGCTCGGGGGGTGACCCGTGATGAACGTCGGCTCCTGATCCACCTTCAGCCTTGGCACGCTTGCCATAAGCATCTTCGAGTAGGGATGGAGTGAATCGCTGAAGAAGCGGCGCGCGTCGCTCACCTCCACGATCTGACCAGCATACATCACCGCCACCCGGTCCGCCAGCTCGCTGGACGTGGAGATATCGTGCGTGATGAGGATGAAGCTGACCTCCAACTCCTTCTTGATGCGCTTGAGCACGTTGAAGATGTTGGCTTGGGTCAGCACGTCCAGGGCCGACGTCGGCTCGTCGAGGAAGACCAGGTTTGGCATGGTAACCAAGGCCATGGCCAGGGCAGCGCGCTGCCGCATGCCGCCGCTCAGCTCGAAGGCGTACCGGTTCAGGAAATCCGTCGGGACGCCCACGTGCTGGAACATCCGACGAGCCTGCGATAGAGCCTCCTCCTTGTCCGCCAAATAGTGAGCCGTCATGGGCTCGGCCACCTGATCCCCTACCCTGAGAACGGGGTTCAGGGCATTCATAGCCGCCTGGGGCACCATCGACATCTTGACCCACCGGACGTTGCGGCGGAACTCCTCATCGCCCATCCGCATGAGCTCCGTGCCGTTCAGATAGACTTTGCCGGAGTAGGTGTCCACATTGCGGGGCAGGAGCCGCAGGACAGCCCTGGCCAGCGAGGTCTTCCCACAGCCGGACTCGCCGAGCACCACCACCGCCTCATTGTAGCCGAGCCTGAAGTCCACGCCATCGACGGCCTGCACGACCCCCTGCTGGGTGCGGAAGTAGAGACGCAGGTCCTCGACGCGCAGCAGTGTGTTATTCTCTGACATCGGTGCTACATACCTCTCAGTCTAGGATTGAAGATGCGGTCCAAGGAGAAACCCAGTAGGGAGAAGGCCAGCCCCGTGATCATCAGCAGGACAGATGGCTCCAGCATCCAGTAGTAGTTGCCCTGATAGAGGGCGCCGTTGAAGCGAGCGTCGTTGATCACCTTGCCCCAGGTAGGAAGGATGGGATCGCCCAGCCCCAGCAGGGCGAGCGCCGCTTCCGTAAAGACGAAGCTGGGAACGAGGGTGACCAGATTGGGTAGCAGCGTGGGGATGATGCGCGGGATCAGATAGCGGAAGATCAAGCGGGCGTCACTGGCGCCGTAGGCCTGGGCGGCCTCGATGTAGGGTGACTCCTTCACCTGGATGAAGATGGCGCGATAGGTCTTGATCCCGCCGCCGAAGATGGATAGCGCAATCAGAACCCCCAGCATCAACCAGATGCTTTTCGAGTAGAACGTCCCAACCATGACGAGAATGGGAAGGGTGGGCAGGATCAGGTTGACCTCGGTGATGCGCTGGATCACGCCATCAATCCAGCCGCCAAACCAGGTGCCCACGCCGGCGATGATCATGGTGGTGAGGCTGGTGCCGAGGGCAGCCAGAAGCCCAAAGGCGAGGGCGATGGGCGTTCCCCACAGCAGCGCCACCGACAGGTCGCGCCGACGGTGGTCTGTCCCCGCCAAGCCGTGCACCTGCCCATAGATGACCAATTCCGCGTCCACGTCGGCGTCGGGCTCGAAGACCTTGGCGTTGACCTGGAGCGTATACGTTCCCTGGACCAGCTGCAAGGTGTCGGCTGATGGATCGGCTACGAACAGCGCTTGGTGTGCCGGGAGATCGGTGCGCAGTCGGCGCTCCAGCCTGTCGTCCTGGGAGACGCGATACGTCATCGATGAGGAGTCCAGCGCCATGGAGCCGAGCCGAATCTCCCGCCCGTCCGGCGTCAGCCACGAGAGTGAGAGGTGGGGCTGCTTCTCCTCGTACTCGGCGTCGAAGAAGATGGAGATCTCCTGGGGGAAGCCGTGATAAGGGTAATCAAAGGTGAATGAAAAGTCGACATCCGTCATGTCCTCCGAGACAACCTCCCGGGTCTTCTCCACCGCCGGGTCCTTGCTGTCGATAACGACTGTCGCAGGAAGGTCGTTGCGCCTGAATAGATTGATCCAGACGGGGGCGGCGGTCTTGGGGTTCTTGGCCCAGACGTTCTCGCCGCCACGCCAGAGCCGGACGGCCTCGCTGTAGGGCAGAGCGACCACAGCGTAGACCGACACGCCGATCAGCCCAAGGATGATGACCAGCCCAATAATAGCCGTCGGGTACCGCAAAAGCTCACGAAGGGTCTTCATCGTGTTCTGTCCTCTCCACCAATGCGCACCCTGGGATCGACCAGGGCGTAAACAACGTCCAATAGAAAGACCGTCACCGCCAGAAGATAAGCAAAGATCACCTGAGACCCCACGATCACGGGGGTGTCGTAGAGGCCGATGGCCTTAAAGAGGGTGCGACCCAGGCCAGGCCAGTTGAAGACGGTCTCAAGAATCGTAGCGCCCATCCAGACGTAGATCAGAAGAAGCGCGAAGCGGGTGATGATGGTAGGCAGGACCGGCCTGAGCACGTAACGCCGCTCGATGTCCCGGTCAGTAAGCCCCTTCGCCTTGGCCATCTCCACGTAGTCCTCGCTGGAGTAGATCAAGAAGAAGGTGCGGAAGCTGTAGGCCTGGAGGAAGATAGAGCTGACGATAATGGCCGACGCCGGCAGGATCAGGTGCTTGAGTACGCTGAGCGCGTACATAACCTTCGATTCTGGCGGCGGCGCGACCACCATGCCCCCGAAAGGAAGCAAGCGCAGCGCTGCGGCAAAGATAAGGATCAAGAAAAGGCCGTAGAACCAGGCCGGGGCCGAGGAGGTCGGCGCCAGGGCAATGACCACTCTGTCCAAGAGACTGCCGTATTTCCTAGAGAGAAACAGCCCCAAGAAAAGGGAGACGAAGAAGAGCGTGATGTTTGCCGCCCCCCACAGCAGCAGCGTGGGCGGAAGCCGCTCCAGGAGGATCAGCCTCACCAGCTTCGACCCGCTGTCGCTGACCATATCGGTCGCAAACCCGAGGTCGAGGGTGATGGCGTTCTTGAGGAAACCGAAGCTCCGTACAATGAAGGGCCTGTCCAGCCCAACCCGCTTGACCTCAAGGGCGACCCGTTGCTCAATCAACTCCTGCTTCTCCTCAGCGGTCTTCTCGCGCATCTCCGGACTCTCGTCGGCGAAGATGGCGATCGACACCTGCTCTTTGATCGCCCCCTTGCGAATCTCGTCGACGTAGCCGCCCATATTGGCGACCAACACCACCAGGTAGATGCCGACAATGACAGTCAGGAACAGGACCACCAACCGGACGCCGGCGTACTTGGCGACCCGAGCGGCCGTGCTGGATCTGGAGCTCGACCTCTCCCGGGGCTTCTCCTTCGCGCCCATCGTCAGTGTTGCATCACTCATGATACCTACTCGCTTTCTATTACTTGGCACCACGGAGGGGCGAGTGCGGCTTCGCCCCTCCGGACTTCATACATCATGGTCCGACAAGCTCTTAGCGATCTCGGAGAGATATAGACCATCTCTCCGAGATCGTTGGCTAACGTCTACTGCGTCACGAACTGGATGGTCTCGCGCACCGGGACGAGGGCGCGCTCGGAGACCATAATGGCAGCCAGCTCGTTCGAGCCAGCCTCCAGCTCGCCGGTCATGTCCGCGGTGAGGGTGACCTGCCAGTAGCCATCCTCAACGGCCTCGGCGTCACCGGTGAAGGCCAGCGCTCCGGTGGCGTCGAAGACCAGGAACCTGGCCTGGCCCATGTCGTCGACGGGATAGGGGACGTCCTCGGCCAGGTCGACGAAGACGTCGAAGACCGCCTCCTCGCCGATGGCCACCTCACCCGGGCCGTCCATGACCACCTGCGGAACCGGCGCACCGCCCGTGAAGCGGGCCCACCGGGCTGCCGAGTCCGCGTAGTTCGGGTTCCGCTGCAGGATCAGCGTGCCCTCGACGGGGAACGCCTTCTGCAAGAAGAGCGGGCCGGTGGCCACCCAGAAGTGGTTGTAGCGACGGTGCCACTCCTGCAGGTTTGCGTACCGGGCCTCGGCCTCCTCGGCCGTGATGTAGTCGCCCAGCGTCGACTCGTAGGGGATGATCCCCTCTTCCTGAGCCGTGTCGAGGTTCGACTTCAAGATCTCCAGGGTGGGCCCAGAGATGTAGCTCATCCACTCAACCTCGAGCGAATCGGCCTTGTCGCTGGAGAAGGCCGCCTCGCCGTTCGCCTCCGCCATCCAGCCCAGGAGGACCGTGTGCCACGGAGCCTCAGCGCCGTTGCCGTAAGACGAAGGGTGAGCCGCCCTGAAGTTGCTGACGTTGTTCTCCAGGTCGAGCGAGTAGGCGTCGGTGTAGTACTCGATGACGAAGGGATCCTCGGAGACGATGTGCCAGCCCCTGAAGGCCTGCATGAACGAGTTGAACGAGGGCACCGAGGCCTCGTCAAAGATCGGGCTCGCCTCCTTCGCCCGGTCGAACTGCATGATCATGAACATGACGAAGTCTCCGATGGTGAAGGGGCTGCCGTCGTGCCACTTCACGGTGTCGAAGAAGTCATCCTCGTAGTGCATGACCACCTTGCTCTTCACAGTCTGCGTCTCGGTGTACTTCTCGCCGGCGGTGATCCAGACCTGGTTCTCGGCGTCCCAATCAGCCCAGGCTTCGTCCGGAACCGTGATCTCGTCCACGAACTCCAGGCTCGCCCAGTCGAGGTTCTGCGCCACCGGGAGGCCCTCCAGAATCTGGACCTCGGCCGAGGCGAGACCCATCGGCAGCATCACGCCAGTGAAGGGGTCGGGGATGACGGCCATGCGCTGCGTACCGCGGATGGGCATCATATCGTAGACCCAGTTGGTGCCCGCGATGGGGTTCCAGGGCTCGGTCATGATGCTGGGCATGGCGATGTTCATCGCGCCACCGACGTCGTCCGCGAAGCGGATGGTGTGGCCCCACATCCACGAGCCGTAGATGGAGCCCGAGAGGTCGCTGGCAACCTGAACGTCCGCCGCGTGCGGCGCGATGCCGACGTCATCCTTCAGCCAGATGCGCACCGAGTCCTTCAGACACATGTCGAGCGCCTGTGCCATCATGTCAGCGCGCTCATCCATGGTGTCGAAGTTGTTGTTGGCCAGGTCCTGGGACAGCTCATAGAACTCATCCGTCGGCGTGTACGCCTGCCACAAGGGGAAGGGCAGGCCATCCTGGGTGTAGAAGAACGAGAAGTTGCCACCGGCGTCACGGCTGATGGCGGTGGACACCCAGCCGCCGGTGTAGAAATGGAAGCAGCCGCCCATCGGATCCGACGAGATCCAGCAGGGGGACGCCTCTGCGGACGTCTTGTAGTCGCGCGTGACGGTGAAGCCGATGTCCTCCAGCAGGTTGGAGACGTAGTCGCCGATCTCGAGCCGCTCGTCCTCGGTGCGGATGAGGGCGATGAGCTCGACCGGCTCGCCGTTGTACTGCCAGACGCCGTCGACCATCTCGGCGCCAAGGTTCTCCATCTCCTCGGTGATGACTTCCTCCGCCATCTCGGGGTTGTGGGCGTACTTCAGCTCAATGGCCGCGATCTCGGCAGCCAGGAGCGCCGAGTCCTTGGAGGCGAAGTTGATGGGGACGAAGCGCGACCGGGCCAGCCCGCCGCTGATCTCCTCGGCGATGTAGGTGCGGTCGATCAGCCAGTTCATGGCCTCGCGAATTCTCGGCACGGCGAAGGGGTTGAGACTGCCGTCCTCAAGCTCCGGTCCGGCCGGGTTCAACGTGATCTCATTGTAGTTGCCGTAGGCTTTCTGCGATTCCAGCGTCTCCGAACCGATAATCCTCTGGGCGATGGCCGGCTCGGCGATGTTGTAGGCGTAGACGTCAAGATCGCCGGCCTCGAGCCGGGTGACCGCAGAGTCCGAAGAGGGCTCCTCGGACATAATCACGGTGTCCACCCAGGCGCCCGTGCGCGTCACCGGTTCCGGTGTGGCCGTGACCACGACCTCGACCTCGACCTCTTTCTCGACCTCCTTCTCGACCTCCTTCTCGACCACCTGGGTGACCTCGACCTCCTCCTTCTCCGTGACGACCTTGGTCACCTCGACGGTCTTTACCACCTCCTGCGGTTGGCAGGCCGTGATCACGAAAGCCGCGACCACAACCAGGCTGAGCAGGGCAAACCACTTCTTGCTGTACATTTGTTCTCCTCCCTAAATGTGAAGCTTAAGAAAACGTAGCATCGAACTCCCCTGGGATTACCTGTGGTTTCTCTCCTGGCGCCACCCCCTTTCGTAGGATCGAACCTGGTTTGTGGTATGGGAAGGTCCGGCAAGATGCAACGATAGGTACAGGACCCGACCCATAAGTGTTAAGCGGCCTCAATATTATACTCGAACCCAAAAAAGGGCGCAAATTGAATCACACACGCTCGCGGAGCCAGCTCTGTGACGCGGCTCCTCGGCCTCCCGCCCGAGCAATCGACAGAGTGCCACGTTGCATGCAGTATACTTCACCACGTTCTGGTTGGTTCAATCGCGTTCGGCAACCACCTCGTCCTCCCCCAACCGCGCCAGAGCTTCCCGATCCTGGGGGGTCAAGTCGGCCTCCGCCAGGAGGTCAGGGCGACGCTCTAAGGTGCGGCGCAGCGCCTGCTCACGACGCCAGCGCGCCACGGCGGCGTGATCGCCGGAGAGCAGAACCTCGGGCACCTCCCAGCCGCGGAAGACGCGCGGGCGGGTGTAGTGCGGGCCCTCCAACACGCCGCGCGCGTGGGAATCCTTCACAGCCGCCGTCGGGTCGCCCAGAACGCCAGGCAGCAGACGCGTCACAGCGTCGATGATCACCATGGCCGCCAGCTCACCGCCGGTGAGCACGTAGTCGCCGATGGAGAGCTCATCCGTCGCCAGGTGCTGGCGCACGCGCTCATCCACTCCCTCATACCGCCCACAGATCAGGGCGATACGCGGGTGGGCCGAGAGCTCCTGGGCAATCTCTTGAGAGAACAGTCGACCCTGAGGCGTCAGCAGGATCACCGGCACATCGCCATCGCTGATCTCAGACGGCCCAAGGGCCGCTTCCACGGCGTTGAAGATCGGCTCTACCTTCATCACCATCCCACCCCCGCCGCCATAGGGCGGTTCATCGGTGACGTGGTGCTTGTCGGTGGCGTGCCGACGGATGTCGTGCAGCCGCACCGAGAGCGCGTCATCCTCCTGAGCCCGCTTGAGGATGCTCTCATCCAGGGGACTGTGGAACATCTCCGGGAACAGGGTGAAGACGTCGAAGGAGATCGAGGTAACGTGCAACTCGGACCGCCCGGCGCCCACCGGGCGAGAGGATGATAGCCCCATCAGCTTGGCAGGGCGCCCTCAAGAACGCGCAGCCAGTTGCCGCCCAGGATCGCCTCGACGTGCTCCTCATCGTAGCCAGCTTCGGCGAGCGCCGGCCCAATGCGCTGCAGGTCGGCCACGGTGTCCAACGCCGGCGGCGTGTCATCGGCGCCAAAGCCCCCGTCGAAGTCCGAGCCCAAGCCCACGTGAGCAGCATCGCCGACCACCTGGCAGACGTGATCGACAGCCGCGACCACGTCATCCAGCGTGACCTGGCTCGTCTTCCAATCGAGGCGCAGGAAGTAGTTGGCGGGGACGATGCCAACGACGCCATCGCGGCCGGCCAGGCGTCGAATCATCTCGTCGGAAAGCTGACGCGCGCCCGGGACGAGGGCGCGAGGGTTGGCGTGGGTGGCCACGACCGGCCCCTCGAAGCGTCCCACCGCCTCGAAGAACGACGCCTCCGCCAGGTGACTGACGTCCAGCATCATACCCAGCTCCGCCATGACCTCCAGCAGCTCGCGCCCCAGGTCGGTCAGCGGTCCCTGCGCCGCATCGCCACCGGCGTACCGCGTCCCAGCCTTCCAGGAGAGCCCGACCAGACGGACGCCGCGCTCGAACCACAGCTCGGCCTCGGCGGGCTCACGAATCGGATCGGCGCCCTCCATCAGGGGGACCATCCCCACTGTGGGCGACCCACCCTTCCACGATTCGAGCACCCCCTCGAGATCTCCCTGACTGCCGACCAGCGCTATCTGCTCCTCTTGATCCGCCAGACGGCGATAGTACTCGAGTTGCTTCTGACCAAGAGCGTGAGCCTCCTCGGCGTTGCCGTAGGTCTGAGGCCCCCGCCTCCTTCCCCGCCGCTCGGGCGCGACGTAGATGGTAGCGAACACCAGAGCCACGCGCCCCTCCAGCCACTCCGGCAGGCCCACCATACAGACCCCGTTGCGTCCAGGAACGTCGGACTCCCGCTCCAGACGGCGGGTCTCAAGGGCACTGCGCCGGACGTCGCGACCGAGAGCCAGCGCGTTCCAGGCAATGTCTTCATGAGCGTCAACAATGAGGGTCATAAGGAACTCCTTTCGCCGGAAGTGTACCATAAGCAAGCAGTTTGACAACTGCGTGCGAGAGGCGTATACTGGGAGAGCCATAGCGAAGTAGGAAAGGAGAAACCCTATGCTTATCACACACGCTTGGGTGGCCACGCTTGGCAGTGAGCCGCGGGTGATCGAGGACGGTGCGCTCGCTCTCGAGGGGAGGCGCATCACGGCGCTGGGCACGACCGCGGAGCTGACGATGCGCTTTCCAGACCTGGAACGGTGGGATGCCGGGGGACAACTGGTGCTCCCCGCCTCGATCTGCGCGCACACGCACTTCTACGGGGCCTTCTCCCGCGGCATGGGAATCCCTGGCCAGCCCCCTGAGACCTTCCCCCAGATTCTCGAACGGCTCTGGTGGCGGCTGGATAAGGCGCTCACCCTGGAGGACGTACGGTACTCGGCCCTGGTCTGCCTGGTCGACGCCATTCGCCACGGCACGACCACGCTCATCGACCATCACGCCAGCCCCAACGCCATCGACGGCAGCCTCGACCTGATCGCCGCGGCCGTGCAGGAGGCCGGGCTGCGCGCCAGCCTGTGCTACGAGGTCACGGACCGGGACGGGGAGGAGCGGACCCGCGCCGGCATCAGGGAGAACGTGCGATTCGCGAAACGCCTGGGCGAGACTCCGCCCGGCGGAGATCCGCAGTTGGCCGCCTCCTTCGGCCTTCACGCCTCGCTCACCCTCTCCGATGAGACGCTGGCGGACTGCGTGGCGGCCGCGGATGAGCTGGGGCTGGGCTTCCACGTCCACGCAGCCGAGGGCATCTCCGATCAGAAGGACGCCCTCCGGAAGAGCGGGAAGCGCGTCATCCACCGGCTGGGTGACGCGGGCATCCTTGGGCCGCGGACCATCACCGTTCACTGCGTCCACGTCGACGAGAGCGAGATCGAACGGCTGGCGGACACGGAGACGTGGGTCACCCACCAGCCCCGCTCGAACATGAACAACGCCGTGGGCGTGGCGCCGGTGGAGGCGATGGTAGATGCAGGGGTCAGCGTGGGCCTGGGCAACGACGGGTTCTCCAACCAGATGTTCGCCGAGATGAAGACCGCCTATTTCGTGCACAAGCTGGACCAGCGCGATCCTCAGGCCATGCCCGGCAACCTGGCCATGGACCTAGCCTACGCCAACAACGCCCGCCTGGCCCGCGTCTTCTGGCCCGAGCAGCGCCTGGGGGAGCTGAGTGAGGGCGCCATGGCCGACCTGGTCTTCGTCGACTACCACCCCACAACGCCGCTCTCCGCGGACAATCTGCCATGGCACATCCTGTTCGGCGTTGAGGCCTCCATGATCACCAGCACCGTGTGCGCGGGGCAGGTGTTGATGCGCGATCGAGAGCTCTTGACGCTGGACGAAGAGGCCATCACCGCCCGATCCCGAGAGCTGGCGGCCGACGTCTGGAACCGGATTTAGGGGGCAAGCCTCGGCTGGCCCCTCTCAGCAATCCGGGTATAATATTGTAGATTGATCTCTTGATTATCGGATTCGATCTCAATTCCTTAACTGTTCAACTGGTACTCCTGACGAACAGTTACCCAATCACTATACCAAGGAGGTTGACTATGCTAGTGAAAGACCGCATGAGCAAGCCCCCCATCACGGTGCGCAAGAACGTCGGTGTCGAGGATGCGCTGCGCCTGATGCACAACGAGGACATCCGGCGGCTCCCGGTGGTGGGCAAGCACGGGAAGATGGTGGGCATCGTCTCCGAGCTCGACCTGCTGAAGGTCTCCCCCTCACCCGCGACGTCGCTGAGCGTCTATGAGATCCCGTACCTGCTGGCCAAGGTCAAGATGGAGGACGTGATGACCGAGGACGTCGTCACGGTCCACGAGGACACCCCGCTGGAGGAGGCTGCCCGCGTGATGGCCGACAACAAGATCGGCGGCCTGCCGGTGATGCGAGATGGCAAAGTGGTGGGCATGATCACCGAGACCGATCTCTTTAAGACCTTCCTGGAGATGCTGGGGGGGCGCGAGGAGGGCGTGCGCGTCAGCATGTTCGTCCCCGACGAGGAGGGGATGCTGGCCAAGATCACGGGCAAGATCTCCGATATGGGCATCAACGTCACCGCCCTGAGCACCATCAGGGGAGAGGACCCCAGCGAGTACCTGGTCACGATCAGGGTTGAGGAGGATGCCGATCAAGACGCATTGGTTGAGGCTATGGAGGAGCTGGGCCTGACCTTGGAGGACTCCCGCTTCTGCAGGCTGCCGGCCTGCGACTAGCACACAACGGTGCCCCTCTCTCATCGGGAGGGGCACGATAGCGCATCGCGCCTTCCAGAAGCGCCCAGTTGCCCCGAGAGGGCAGCACGCATGATTGACCGGAGAAGAGCCGGACGCTACGAGCGGATCTACGCCCAACTAGAGGGGCTGATCGAGGGGAAGTCGCCCAATCTCACGGCGGCGATGGCGACGATCTGCGCCGTGCTCCACCACAAGATGCCGCACCACTTCTGGACCGGCTTCTACCTGGTGGCCTCCGAGGATCAGCTCCACGTGGGGCCCTACCAGGGGCCGGTCGCCTGCCAGGTCCTGGAGGGCCGCGGCATCTGCCTCCACTGCGTCCACACCGAGAAGCCAGTGGTGGTCCCCGACGTGGAGCAGTTTCCCGGGCACATCGCTTGCGACGCCCGCTCCAAGAGCGAGATCGCCCTGCCGGTGATACGCCAGTCGTCGTCGGGCGAGGAAGGCGAGGTCATCGCCGTGCTCGACGTCGACGCCGATGACCTGCACCAGTTCAACGCGGACGACATCCCCCCGCTGGAGAGGATCCTGAGCCTGCTGCAGCCGTATCTGTGAAGACAACGAGCGAGAATCGCTAGCGCAGAGGGCTGAGCTTCTAGCGTCTGGATCGTCCGCCCTCAGCCACCGCCAGCATCAGGAGGTACGTCAGCGCCAGATCGGGAGAGAAGACGGCGTTGTCCACCAGCCCGTGCGCCAGCAGGGCCGCCATGCCCCCCACCAGGCCCAACGCCAGCGCCTGACGCCCCTCCCACCGCCACAGAGCCCGCCAGAACGCCACTTGCACGGCCAGCGCCGCCGCGACGCCCAGCACCCCCAGACGCGTCCAGTGATCCAACAGAAAACTGTGCGCATGCCCCAGGTTGAACTCCTCCCAGGCAGCAGGCAGGACGTAGCGGGTCCGATAGACGCGCAGGAAGTTGCCCGGCCCAACGCCGAGCAGAGGATGGTCGCGGATCATGCGCAGGCTGCTTCGCCACAGCTTCAGCCGGAAGAAGGTGGTTCCCTGCCGCAGGTCGAGGAGGGCAGCGAAACGCGGCAGGCGAAGCAGCGGGATCAGGCCCAGTCCCCCCACCAGAACCAGGGCCAGGGCCACCCAGCGAGAGCGTCCACCGGCCCACCACCCCATGGCCAGCACGGAGGCCGGCAGGGCCAAGAGCAGCGCCCCGCGCGAGAAGCTGAGCGCGATGGCGGCCGTGACCAGCAGCAGCGCCAGGAGGGAGAGCACACGCCGGCGCCCGTCCCGCCCCCACCATGCCCCAGCCGCGAGAAACGGCCAGACGCGGCCCAGATAGAGCCCCACGCTGTTGGGAGAGTGGTAGACGCTCTGGAGGCGCAGCAGACCTCCCTCGGCCGGAACGAGGTTCCTCCCCAGCGCAACCTGCCACAGACCGATCAGCGCCACGCCCACGCCCCCCAGGAGGAAGCCATCCACGATCTGCCGCCACGTGCGCCGGTCCAAAGGGATCAGCCGCAGCAGCGCGTAGTAGAGCGCCGGGAGGAGGAACACCGACCGCAGCTCGAACAGAGCCGCGAGGCGGTCGCCCGCGGTAGCGCTGCTGACCAGCGCCGCCAGGAGCAGCAGCGCGACGGCGGCGTCTAGCCCAGTGGGTACTGCGCGGCGTCGCCCCGTAGTCCCAGCAGACCCAGGATCGCTCCTAGAGTCGCTCTCAGGGGATTGCCAAATCCCCGCTGTTGGCCTGGATCTCGGGGGACCGCGTCGACCCGTAGTCCCAGCAGACCCAAGATCGCTCCTAGAGTCGCTCTCAGGGGATTGCCAAATCCCCGCTGCTGGCCCGGATCTCGCGGGACCGCGTCGACCCGTAGTCCCAGCAGACCCAAGATCGCTCCTAGAGTCGCTC
>CAZNRX010000009.1:71998-84783 GCA_964575455.1 uncultured Anaerolineales bacterium
AGGGGATTGCCAAATCCCCGCTGCTGGCCCGGATCTCGCGGGACCGCGTCGACCCACGATCCGGCCCAAGCAGATTTGGCTATGCTGAGACGCCCTGTCCGGCAGAGCAGCAGGCCAGCCTGCACCCGCCACCCGCCGGGCGGCGTAGGCGACGAAGCACAACACCACCAGGATCTCCGGAAAGCTCAACACGCGATAGAACGTGGCCTCAGGTACCAGATAGAAGGGGGCTGCGAAGGCAACCAGCGTCAGGCCCAGATCGAGGCGCAGAGCCAACAGAAACGTCAGCGGGGATAGCGCCAACAGGCTGAGGATCAGACAGGTGACCCAAAGGAGATCACCAGGCGCCAGGCGCCCCCAACTGAGGGCAGCCGTGGCCCACACCAGCCCGGTCAGTCCCATCACGAGCCCGGTCTGCGCCCCCGGCGGCAGCCCCAGGAATGCCTCCGCCAGAGAGGCCCACGTGACCCGCCGCACGTCGCAGACGAGAAGCGCCAGAAGGAGCAGGGCCAGGGCGCCCAGCGCTGCGACCCTCCAGGATGTGCCGTCGCGCACGGGCGTCGCCCCCACGCGCCAGTCGACAAGGGGCCACTCCCCTTGCCCACCCTCGGCCACCACCTCGACCGTGTGCACGCCGGGATCAAGGTCGGTTGCCAGCGGTACGGTGGCGACCCTCGACTGCTCATCGTAGAGCACCACGTACGCCCGCCTGTGCTCGTCTCGGGGCAAGGCATTGGCCGGCCTCCCGTCCACCGTGACGTAGAGAAAGGCCCGATACGGCTCACGCCGCACCGTCAGCGCCACGCGCGTCCCATCGAAACGGAAGCTGGCCCGGTCACCAATCGGGCCGCCCGTGGCGTCCTCGGAGATGGGCGGGCGACCGACGTCCGCCCCCAGCGGCCCCACCCGCCAGGTTCTCCCGTACGTGGCCCAGCGGTTGCCGGGCGGATAGCCACCGACCGGTGCGGCAGCGGGAAGAGCATGTGCCCAGTCGGCCAGGGCGCGATAGACCGGGCGCGGCGCTCCGTCGGGAGCCAAGAGGGAGAAGCCCCAACGCGGGTCCTCCAAGTCGCCATCGGGCGTCGATGGCGCGTCAGGTCGGAGCGTCTCGATGATCATCGCCCCCATCCAGGGCCACTCATTCCGCGCGCGCTCCAGCATCGCCACGCTGTACGCCGCCTGGGTCGCCTCGTCGGTCTGCCCCCAGATCGACGGCGCGCCCTCCCAGCCCTCGGGGAGGGCGTTCCACCCCCAATGGCTGGCCCAGATGGCCTTTTCAGCGTCCTCATGCTCGACCATCACCTCGCGCAGCAACAGGACACGCGAGACGTTCAGAAGCGACGCGTCGACGCGCCGGTCGTCAGGGCCGGTGTCGAAGCCGTAGGGCTTGGCCGCCACGACGTCGAAATAGGGCGCAGCGCCTGCTTGATAGAGCCGCTCCAGGTAGCGCACGTCGCTCAGGTTCTGTCGGCCGGTCTCCGTGGTGGGCGCCAGACCGGCCAGCAGAATGCGGGCGTCGGGGTCAGCAGCCCGGATAGCCGAGGCCGTCCGCGCAAGTAAGTCGGCATAGGCGGATGGGCTGACCGGGCCGCCACCCCAGTGCGCCGCGAGGTTCGGCTCGTCCCAGACCTGGTAATGATCGACCTGGTCGCCGTACCGCTCTGCAAAAGCGCCGGCAAACGCAGCGAACGGCTCGGAATCGTCCGGAGGGACCGCGGGGTCATCACCGAGGACGGCCACCAGACGTAACTGCGGATGGCGGCTCAGGGCATCCACGACGCGGTCGACGTCAGACCAGTCGAACCCAGTGGAGGAGCGCTGCCCCCTGACCTGGCTCCAGGCGAACGACTGGCGCACCCAGACAAACCCCCCGTCGGCCACTCGCGCCAGCGCCGAGGCCAGCTCCTGGTCATCGTAGCGATCCAGCGCGACGTTGACTCCGAGGGCGGGCACGTTGGCCTCGCTCACAGGCGCTGGGAAGCCGCGAGGCATGCCCCTGACGCGCGCTCGATGCGCGGAGAGGAGAGCCCACATACCCGCGGCGACGACCAGGAGCAGCGCCAGCCCGATGAGCGGGCGGACCGGGGATTGCAGGCGGCGGGCGCCGCATGGAAAGGCACATCGCACCCGCCGCAAAGCTACACGCAGAAGCGCGCGCTTACCCAAGGCCATCACCTGCTGGCTAACGGTCGACAGCCAGCGCCCGAATGGTGACCCATTTGCTCGGCTTGCCCAGCTCCCCGAAGTCGGCCCACAGCTTGCGGGTGGACGCGTCGCCCCCAGGTATCCGCTCCAGCGTCCAGGCGCCGGAGGGCCCTCTCTTGTCCGCGAGCCACGACCTGGCGAAAGCGAGACGTGGATCGTCGCCATATCCCGCACCTACGAGCACCTCCATCCACTGCAGCAGATCGGCTGCATAGGTCAGCGGGAAGGTGAGCCGGAACCAACGAGGGTCGCTTTCCGCTCGATCCGGCGGCCTTTCCAGCAACGATGCGGCAGCGGCGCGCCCGACACGCTCCAGCGCGTCATCACGCCGACGTGAGAGCGCAGCGTTCGCCGCCCAGAGCACCTTGACCGCCCCCCACGGAGGGGCCGCCTCGTCGCAGTCCATCGTCCCCAGGCCGTGCCTCTCCACCTCCTCGACGAGCCACGACCAGCACGCCCTCACCCGCGGCGCGTCGCCGTAGCCCAGCGTCTCCAGCGCCCAGAGCAGGCTGCCGTTGAGGCCAATCGGGGCATCGCCCGGCTCCTTACTGGCGCGAAACGCACCGTCCTCCCGCTGATTCGCCTCAAACAGGTGCTCCGCAGCCCGGTCGAGCTCGCCACAGCGGGGCATCCCCAGCTGGGCCAGGATGAGGATCTGCCAGACCGTGGCCCGATACCGCGGGCTGAGCCCAATGCCGGGATGCATCCAATAGCCCTGTGGGTATTGGGCGAAGAGAATGTCCTGCGCAGGAGCGGCCTGAGGGATGGCGGCGCGGCTGGCTCGAACCTCTGGCGCGTCCTCTCGCAGCCCAAGAACCCGGGTCAGCGTCAGGTAGCGCGCCGAGGGACTGCTCGGCTCGAGGAGCCACGCCAGCGTCCCGTCGGGCAAGCCAGGCTCGCCTACATCAGGAACCATTCGGCGATACGATAGCCCCATAGGAGCGTGACCGCAGCCCCGGCGACCAGAAACGGCCCGTAGGGAACGTGATCGCGCAGGCTGCGAACCCCGGTGATCAGGAGAACCAGGCTGACCGCCGCGCCAATGAGGATGGTCAGCACAATAGCCTCGATCACCATCGGGTAACCGGTGATGATACCGACAAAGGCCGCCAGCTTGACGTCGCCCCCTCCCATCGCCCCAGCGCCGAACACGGCGTGACCGATCAGGGCCGCGAGGAAGAAGAAGGCCAGACCGATGCCACCGCCGATCAGCGCACTCCACCAGGTCACGCCCGGCACAAAGAAGCTGCCCACAAAGCCGAGAACCATAGCCGGATAGGTCACCACGTCCAGGATCAGGCGATGCTCGAAATCTGTGATGAGCACGAGCGCGAGGATGGCGCTGTAGAGACCGTAGAACAACAGCTCCGGCAATGGGCCAAAGACGATCCATAGATAGCCATACGTGAGCCCCAGGCCGATCTCCACCAGGGGACGACGAAACCGCATCGGCGCGCCGCAGGAGGGACACTGAGAATGTCCCGTCACATAGGCCAGCACACCAAGCCACTGCCACCAGGGGCGCTCGCGACCACAGTATGGACAATGGGGCTCCGTCGGGCTTCCTCGCCCGGGCAGATCAGACCCAAGCTGATTGACCAGGCCACCGACTGCGACCCCCAGCAAGAAGGCAAAAAAGACGATCCACATAGCACCCCCTTTATGGAGCCCTCACTCCGACTCGGCCTCGTTGCAGAGCTGGACCCCCCTGAGCGCGTTTTGATCCTCCGGATCGATCTGCAACGCAGCATCGAAGAGCGGGTAAGCCTTCTCGCACTCATCGAGGAAGAAGTAGGCCAATCCCAAGGTGTAGAAATAGTCGATGCGCGGCCCCCGGACCCAAACAGCCTCAAACTGCGCCTTAAGGCTCCCGCCGGAGACGCTCAACCGCCCCGTGTTGACCGGGGCGCCGGACAGGGTCCTGAGACCCTCGAACCATCCGACGTAGGCTTGATCGTACCTCGTGGCGGGCATCGCTTCCAGGGTGACCGTGTAGACGCCCGTCCGCGTGTCCATGATCACGGAGCCATGGGCTCCCTCCCACGCCTCACCCATGGCGGAGGGGGTGAGGGCAGCCCGCAGCGTGTCCGTGTCCTCCAGCGAAACGGGGGCAAAGACCCCACTCATAACCACGTCTGATGAAGGGCTGACCAGGTCTCCCTGGCGATTCTCAAGCGAGACCATGAACCCTCGCGCCTGCCGCCGAGCCTCCCAGGATTCGAGCATGATCGCACGCTGCAGATTTGGGATGGTGTCCTCATAGTTCCGACGATTCCAGTACGTGAACGCCAGATATCCAAACGCCGGCCCAAATCGAGGGTCGACCTCCGTTGCCCTCTGGAGGTATTCCTGAGCCTGTTGAGGGTCCCCTCGGTCGTAGTAAGCGCGGCCCAATCTGTAGAGGGCCTCTACGCTGTCCGGGTCAACCTCAGCGGCCCTCTCAAAGCTCTCCATCGCCGCGTCATAGTTGCCCAAAGCCAGATAGTTCTCCCCGACCGCGATGTGCAGATAGGCCAGCTTCGGATGGATCGCCAGGGCCTGTTTGTACGCCTCCACCGCCCGGGTGTAGTTCCCCTGCACCTCCATCACATAGCCGTAATTTCGTTGGACGTCCACGCTCTGATCGTCCAACGACAAGGCTGTCTCGGCGCTCTCCGTGGCCTTGGCCCACCTCTGATCATCGACATAGGCCTCGGCCAGGTAGGCATAGGCTTCGGCGTAGTCGGGCGCCAGCTCAACGGCGTGCTCACAAGCCTCGATGGCCTTCTCGATCTGGCCGTGCCAGTCGTAGACCATCCCCAAGACGGCCCAGGCCCGCGCATTCTCCGGCGCTCTGTCCACCGCTTCCTCCGCACGCTGCACGGCCTCGAGGGTCCGGCCCTCAAGCGCCAACAGCCTGGCCATCGCGATATACGGCTCCACGGAGTCGGCCCCCAGCTCAATCGCCCGCTCATAGGTCGCAATGGCCTTCTCTAGATCCCCCTCCCAGTACAGGTCCTCCGCCTCGAAGACGTACGAGGAGGCCGTGCGCGTCGGCGTCGGGGTAGGGACAAAGGGCGTCCCAACGCGCTCTTGCCTGACCTGAATCAGGACGTAGATGCCGAAGCCGATTAAGGCTAGAAGAACCAGCACCCGCCAAGGAGAAGAACGGCGTCTTTTTGGTCGTGATCCCAGATACATGCAGTGTCTCTCTAGTTGCGGGCCAATGATAACACGTCGATGGGCCAAGTCAAGGTTGTCGCACCCAGAGCTTATGGTAGAATCCCCCGCGAGTTCGAGAGTAGGTCATCCTGTCCCGCAGCCCGACATAGAGGAGGTGCTCTGTGCGCAATCTGATGGTCACCGGTGGCGCTGGATTCATCGGCTCCAACTTCACCCGCAGCATGCTGAAGAAGTACCCCGGCTACCGCATTGTGGTCTATGACAAGCTGACGTACGCGGGGAACCTGGACAACCTGAAGGACGTGGCAAACGACTTCGGCGATCGCTACGTCTTCGTACGGGGGGACATCGCCGATGCCGACATGGTGGAAAAGACGATCCGGGATCACGACGTCGACACCATCATCAACTTCGCCGCCGAGACCCACGTCGACCGGTCCATCATGGAGCCGGACGCGTTCATCAAGACCGACGTCTACGGCACCTACACGCTGCTGGAGGCAGCCCGCCAGTTCGAGCTGGAGCGCTACCACCAGGTCAGCACCGACGAGGTCTACGGTCACGTCCCGGAGGGCTCCTCGAAGGAGACCGACCCCATCGCCCCGCGCAGCCCCTACGCCGCCAGCAAGGCCAGCGCCGACATGATGGTCAACGCCTATCACGTCACCTACGGCCTTCCTGTCACCACCACCCGCGGTGCCAACAACATCGGCCCCTATCAGTACCCGGAGAAGGTGGTGCCGCTCTTCACCACCAACGCCATGGACGATCAGCCGCTGCCCCTCTACGGCGACGGCCTCCAGGTGCGCGACTACCACTACGTGCTCGACCACTGCGAGGCCATCGACCTGGTGCTGCACGAAGGGGAGATCGGGGGGGTCTACAACGTCGGCACGGGCACGGAGATGGCCAACATCGAGATGACGCGCCTGATCCTGAAGCTGCTCGACAAGCCGGAGAGCCTCATCCAGCCGGTCCGCGACCGTGCCGGTCACGACCGCCGCTACTCGCTCGATGTGAGCAGGATCCAGGGCCTGGGCTGGGAGCCGGCCCACACCTGCGAGGAGGCCATCGAGAAGACGGTACGCTGGTACGTGGAGAACGAGTGGTGGTGGCGCCCGATCAAGAGCGGCGAGCACTACCAGGCCTATTACCGGCGGCAGTACGAGGGGCGCGAAGTGGAATGACAAATGGCCAAACGACAAATCACAAATCCCAAGTCGCAGATGAGCGATGATCCACTCCGCCAGACTACTTCCACTTCGCGGTGCACGTGCTCGGTTTGAACGGGAGCGACCCTGATCGCATCGCACACTTCCTCCTGAAGGAGGTCACCCGCGCCATCGGCGAGTTCGAGCTCATCGCCCCCGGCGACCGCGTCGCCGTGGCAGTCTCCGGCGGCAAGGATAGCCGGACGATGCTCGATCTCCTTCTCCGCCACCGGCGCAAGGTGCGGTACGACTACGATCTGTTGGCGCTACACGTCGACGGCAGCGAGGCCGGCCTGCCAGATCTACGACCTGAACTCGAGCCCTGGTTCCGGGACCTGGGCGTGGACTACGCGTTCGTCCCCCTGGATCTGCCGCCGGACGAGCCCCTGCCTCTCGACTGCTTCCGCTGCTCCTGGCTCCGCCGCAAGACCCTCTTCACCGCCAGCGTCGAACACGGCTGTCAGAAGCTGGCGTTCGGACACCACGCTGACGACGCAGCGGTGACGACGCTGATGAACCTGATGTTCAACAGCCAGCTGGAGACGATGGAGCCGCAGGTGGTCTTCTTCGACGGCGCGGTAACCGTCATCCGCCCCTTGGTCCTCCTTCCGGAGAAGGAGATCATTCGCTATGCAAAGGCCGCCGGCTACTCCGACCGTGCGCCGTGTCCCCAGGGTCTGACATCAAAGCGGGCGGAGGTCAAGGCCTTTCTCCGCCAGTTCGGCCCTCAACAGGAGCAGATTCGCACCAACCTCTGGCGCGCCGCCCGGGAGGCCATGGGCTTCTGATCGACCAGAGGGCAGCTCCGTGACGTCTCATCCACCCTCCACAAAACAGACGATGCCGTCGACGATGCCCTGCGCCACAACGTCGGGATGCTGGGTCAACAGCTCGCGATCGAGCCACAGGAACCCCGTCTCGATGATCGCGCCCGGCGTCCGACCATCAATAGTGTAGAAGGTGTGATAGCCGGTCATGTGGCCCGTGATGCTGTTTTCGTGAATCACGAGGCCGGTACGTGCCGCATACGCTTCGTTCAGGCACTCGACCAGGCGCTCCTCCTCCTGAGGGACCACGCTGCCCACGACGCTGGCGACCTTGAAGCCGGTGGGTGGGGGCGTGGCGTTGGGGAGGTACTGGCAGGAGTCGGCGTGAATGGAGACCAGGGCATCCGCCAGGAAACCTGATAAACGGTCGTCGTACTCCTCCAGCAAGTCAACCTGGTATCCCAGGCCGCGCAGTGATTGAACCACGATCTCCGCGACATCGAGGTTGACCTCGACCTCCGTCAGGCCATCCGGGCAGGACGCGCCATCGTCGTGCCCCGAATGCCCGGCGACGATGCCGATACGCGGTACAGCGGACGCGCCGGTCGCGTCCTCGGACGTCTCCGCGTCGGAAGGGGCGGGAGCCGAAGAAGAAGATGAAGAAGCATCTGAATTCGTGGGGGCAGTCTCGGAGGGAGTGGCGGTCGGAGTGTGCACGGACTCGGCCGTGGCGGTAGGCTCTCTGGACCCTCGAACCATCGCCACGATGGCCGCCACGCAGGTTATGATCACGATCGCACGCAAGGCGCTGGGGCCGGCGCCACCGGCGCCCTTATGAACGACTGACGCGTGCTCGCTCCTCCGATATGCCACCTCACTCCTCCCTGACACCAATGATACGTCAAACGGGGCCCGAAGTCAACTGCTGTTGGACACTCTCTGCGCCCACATCAAGCCCCGGCGCTCCGACTTGCATCCCCCGAAACCTGTGCTATAATAACCGCCGTCGAGCGGGCGTAGTTCAATTGGTGGAACGTTTCCTTGCCAAGGAAAAGGTTACGGGTTCGAGTCCCGTCGCCCGCTCTTCCATCACCCATCGCATAGCGCTCAGATCGAAACCAAGGGAACGAGGGGCTCCCCTCCGCCTCTTGGCTTTTTTGTTGCTTGGGAAGACTGTCGAGGAAGTTATGAACCAGTCATCGATTGTGGCTCTCATTCCGGCCTGGAACGAGAGGGCCCGCCTTGGCCCGGTGGTCGAAGCGACGCGGCAGCACCTGCCGGTCCTGGTCGTGGACGACGGTTCCCAGGACGATACCGCCGCCGTCGCCAGGCGGGCCGGGAGCACCGTCATCAGCCACAGCCAGAATCAGGGCAAGGGCGTGGCGCTGATGACCGGTTTCGACTGGGCTCTGTCACGCGGATACCAGGCCGTCCTCACCCTCGACGCCGATGGGCAGCACGATCCCGACGACATCCCCAAGTTCCTCTCGGCCTATCAGAGCGGGAGCTGGGATCTGATCATCGGGAAACGGGACTTCACCAAGATGCCCTTCCCTCGCGGTTACACCAACCCCTTCGGCTCCTGGCTGCTGTCGCTGGCGCTGGGAGAGCGCATCCCGGATAATCAGAGCGGCTTCCGGATGCACGATCGGAGGCTTCTTGAGACCCTCGAGCTGACCACCACGGGCTTCGAGCTGGAGGTCGAGGTGATCATCCAAGCCGTCTGTCGAGATATGCGCATCGGCTGGGTCGAGATCCGGACCATCTACCACGTCGACAAGACCAGCTACTTCCACCCGCTTAAGGACTCGGCCCGCTTCCTGGGCATGGTGTGGCACGCCTGGCGTCAACGCCGCGCTGCGTCCACCGCCTAGCCCTCGCCGTCGCCTTCACAGCTCAGGGGAAACGTCAGATGAGGGGGAATCCTCCTCCTGCCAATGCTCGATCAGCTGCTCCACGCGTATACGCTGGGCCTCCAGCCAGCGACGAGGCCCCAGAATGCGGCGCCCCATCTCCGGCGGCGCGTCGGGCAGTCGCCGGAGCGTGCCCTCCTCCACCAGGTGGTCGAAGAAATCGAGAAAACGCTCCTCCAGTTCCTCGTCGCTGAAGGGCTCGCCGCGCCGATAGGTCTCTTTGGCCAGCTGGGTGACGAAGTCGGAGGTGCACTCAATCATCGTCTCGACTGGCTCAAGCACGATCCCCCAAGCGTAAATAGGGTCAAGCGGCATTGAACTAAGCTCCATAGGGGATGGTGCTCCCTCCTTCATTGAGGCACCATCACCCCACACATCGTGCCCAGAACACCTCGCTTGCTCCCTCTCCCTCTCACCATCTCTCCGACTCTTGCCGCTCACCCGCACCTCCGCTCCTCCGTGCCCCTGCTCCTAATCACCATTCGCTCACCCCGAATGTCGCCTCCAAGAGGGCCCTACGCTCCTCCGGCGTCATCGGCCGCGGGCGCGCATAGTCCTCCAACATCGCAGTCAGCAGCTCCGTGCTGATGTGCCGTCCATCATAGAAGACATGTCGGTCCAGAAACTCCTGACGGTACTCGAGACGCTGCATCTGATCGAAGAACAGATTGCCCAGCCCATAGTGAATGAAGGAGCCAGCGTAGAAGTCGAAGCCCTGGGGCCAATGGGCCTGGCTGCCGCTGACGACGGCCGCCCCCGCCTCCGCCAGCGCGCGAAAATCCACCCGCTGGCGCGTGGTGGGAGCATACTGGTTGAACTCCCAGTATTGGAGAGTCACGATGGGAATGACACCTCGCTCGCGCAGACCTCGCACCTGAGCGACCAGCAGGCCATAGTCGCAGGAAGCCGCGCCTGGACGCTCAGCGGTGGCCCACGTATACGAGGGCCCGATGGGATTGCAGCCGACGAAACCAAACGTGTGCACGCCGTGCGTCAGCGTCAACGGCTGCCGGGCCTCCTCCAGGGTCCACCCACCCCCAAACACGGGCAGGCCTCGCTCCTCGTACAGCTGGAGTGAGCTCTCCATCGCGCTCACGCCCCAATCGAGCAGATGATTGCCCGTCAACTCCAGGACGTCGGCGTCCACGTGCTCCAGCAGCCCGAAATAGGCCGGATCGGAACAGAAGACCATGGTCGACTCGGCCGTGGGGGTCGGGCAGTCCTCGGCGAAGGAGACCTCGTTGCTGATATGGGTGATGTCGGGCTCCATCAGCCATCCCCGCACATCCTGGGCGGGATAGGTCACCCCCTCCCGCTCCATCGTCCTGGCGGTGCCCCGGGTGAGGGCTGTGACCCCCGTCATCATCAGCACCGTCATCCTCTCCTCCCCGCGGTTCGTGACTGCCTCAGGCAGCATGGAGAGAGCGTCGACGCGACGCTCGGTGCCCAGATAGAAAGATGTCGCCAGTGGATAGGCGTCCACGTCCAGCCCCTGGTCCAGTGGAGACTGACCGTCGATGCGGAGCACCTTCCAGCGCGGCTCCAGTTCATCGAAGGGGACAATGGCCCAAGCGTCGCGCTCAATCGCCTCGGTCAGCACCCGAGACGCCTCGACAACGTGCACGTCACCCGTAGGCGGACCCCACCGAAGGGCCGCCTGCGTATCCGCAGAGACCAGCAAGGCGTGCTGGCTGAACACGCCGGACGGCTCGCCCGTCCACGTGGCCTCCAGGTCGACCAGGGAGACGCCATCCTCCAGGGTGAAGAAGGGAGCCACGAGAGAGTAGAACCAGGTCCCAAAGGGACGCCGATTCGGAAGAGCGCCCGTCCCCAACTGAACGTCGGTCAGCGCCGGGTCATCGACCCAGGCGAAGTGCTCAGGATCCTGCTCGACCGCCTCCCGGAGGTGGACGCAGACGTCCTGGGGCACCTGCCCCCCGCAGCTCGCCGTGACGGGCCACGCGGGCGTCGGCGTCGGTGAGGGAAGCGGCGTCGGCGAAGGAACCGGCGTTGGCGTGGCGGTCGGGGGACGGGGCGTGCGCGTGGGCGTCGGCGTGACATCCGGCTCGGACACGACGCCACAAGCCACGAAAAACACTGCCGTCAGGGTAAGCGCGACGAGCACCGCCAGCCAAAGCGCACGGGTGGGCAGCCACCTGTGGGACGGGGACGTGGTTGCCATCAGAAGGTCAGAAAGGCGCCACGACCTACTCAAAAGGGGGACTGTAGTGCGCCCAAACCCAGGTGCTCGGCTCGCTCGAGCCGACGTGGAGCGCATCCTGCCCCTCAGACATGGCTGGATCAGCCCAGTGGAAGAACCACTCCGCATCTCGGGGCGCCAGGTTCACACAGCCGTGGCTGCGCAGGAAGCCAAAGGCGTCATGCCAGAAAGCAGCGTGGATGGAGTATCCCTGGTGGAAGTAGAGCGTCCAGGGCACGTCCTCGATGTAGTACCACGCCGCGCTTCCATCCTCCACGTCGGGGTTGCTCATCTTGCCCTCGCGAAGCTTGTAGTAGACGCGATACAAGCCCGTCGGCGTCGCGGTCGCCGTCCGCCCGCCCGAGATCATGGTTGCATAGACCATACGCGTGCCCTTGTAGGCAGCTATGGTCTGCTCGAACAGGTCGATCTCAATCCACTTCTCACCCAGACCGACGTCCGGCGGCGGGGGATCGACGTCCACCCGAGATACATGGCTCTGTTCGACCCACTGGTCGTGCCCGACCAGGTACCACAGCTGGTCGCTCCCGCGACGCTCCTCGGCGAAGATCGTCACCCTCTGGTAGCGCTGGAGCGTGGGCGCGGAGCCGTTCACCGCTCCCTGGGGTACAACGGACGGCTCGGTCCAGCGGTTGATCCAGGCAAAGGGATGCTGTGGCTGCTCGCGAAGATAGACGCCTTGGAATCTCGAGGGGCTGGCAAAGCCCAGCGCGTCGGCGGGGACGAACTCATCTTCGTTGATCCTGTACCATCTCTGTCCCTCGAACTCGACCAAGCCCTCCACGCTGACCCACCAGTCGCCGGAGAGCATGGTCCGCACAGGGGGCAGGCCCTGAGCGGCCTCCATCGGATGACGGTAGATGTTAAGCGGCAACGTGTTGACGTGAGCGTACGCGTGCGGCAGGAGATCGTCGTCCTCGTCCACAGGAAGCTCCTGAGCCGGCAGCTCGGGAAGCGCGTCCGGGAGCCTGATGGACGCGATGCGATAGGCGGTCGTGCCGGGACCGTGTGAAGGACACATCGCGCGGTCTTGCCAGACGACGGTGGGGACACAGACGTAGCGGGCAGAGGCACGCTTCGGTATCCCCGGATCCTGCCGGGCCGAAGCGGCAGCAGTCCGGGCTCTAAGAGCCAACAAGGTCAGCAGAGTAAGTGCTATCAGTAGAAAGCGACGCATGCTCGTTCTCCGTAAGGTGCCGATCCGCTATTCTAACACAGTTTCGCTCTACAGTCCAGACAGAGCTGAATGCTCCAGCGATAACGAGCAGCGGAAGGTCGAAAGCTCTGGGGCAGAAGTCAGTCGAGT
>CAZNRX010000010.1:0-83151 GCA_964575455.1 uncultured Anaerolineales bacterium
TGCCTGGGATGAAGCTGTCTTGAATTGTTAACGTGCGACTTTTACCTTAATGCGTATCAACTATGGGGAGAACGTCGGGGCAGACATCACTGTCTCTGGCACAGTGGGGGCCGCGCTTGAGGGAGCAGCGAACGGGTTGCCTGCCCTGGCCGTCTCTCTCCAGACGCCCAAGAGGATGCATACATCCCCCTCCGAGGAGGTAGATTTCGCTGCTGCTGTACACTTCACTAACCTCTTCGCCTGCTATCTGCTTGAGATCTCGCTGCCGTTCGACGTGGATGTACTCAAGGTGGATCTACCCTCAGATGTCACGCCCGACGCGGCCTGGCGACTGACGCGTGTTTCTCGCCACACGTATTTCGTCCCGCTCCCGCCCGGGCGCGATGACTTGGCGCAGCCTGCGCGGATTGACTACGAGGCCCTTCCTCACCCCGAGCGCACCGAGCCCGATTCCGATATCTACGCCCTGGCGGTCGACCACGTGGTCTCTGTTGCTCCCTTGAGCTACGATCTCACGTCCCGCGTCGACCGGGGGGCGATGGAGGAGCTGTTGCGGGGTGCTGTCCATCCTCGTGTGCCGAGGGCCCGTTGACCCACCAAGGCAGTGTGCTATAATCGACTGCGGCGATGGTGTGCGTGACGTTGATTGAGGTACAACGCACCGGTAAGGTGTATCGCAACGTGTGTCATCCGTCAGGAGCTTGAGTTAGGAGCTTGATCCACGCTGTCGTGAGCCAAGGCACAGAATGGAATCACCAGAAGCTGTCGTTGATATCTCTGTAGTGCTCCCGGTCTATAACGAAGCTGGCTCGCTGCCAGATCTGATTGCGGATATCACCCGGGTGCTTGGGCACCTGGAGCGGCCATACGAGATCATCGCGGTCGATGATGGCAGCTCCGACGATAGCCTGTGGATTCTGCAGAGGTTACAGGAAGGCGATCCTCACTTGCGCATTGTGGAGTTCCGCCGTAACTTCGGTCAGACGGCGGCCTTCGATGCTGGGTTCGACTACGCCCGTGGCGAGATCATCGTGACCATGGATGCCGATGGTCAGAACGACCCGGCCGACATCCCGCGGTTGCTGAAAGCGATGGAGGAGGGGGACTACGATCTGGTCAACGGATGGCGCAAGGATCGGAAGGAGCCCTTTCTCACGCGCAGATTACCCTCGACAGTTGCCAACTGGCTGATTGCCAGCGCCAGCGACATTCATCTTCACGACCGTGGCTGCTCTTTGAAGGCTATGCGTCGCGATCTTGTGAAGCAGATGAATCTCTATGGCGAGCTTCACCGCTTCATTCCGGAGATAGCCAGCTTGATCGGCGTGCGGGTGGCCGAGGTGCCGGTAGCCGATCGCCCGCGACGGGCCGGCAGGTCGAAGTATGGGGCTCTGGCTCGCATGCCGAGGGTGCTGCTTGATCTTGTAACAGTCTCCTTCCTGCTGAGCTACTCCAAGCGTCCCATGCAGCTTTTTGGCTCTTTCGGCCTCTTGAGCGGCGGGATCGGAGGGCTTATCGGGCTCTATCTCGTCACAGCGAAGATCCTCCGGGGTCTTCTCTACGGTGAGGAGGCGTTTCGCCGCTTTCGAATCGGCACCAGCCCGTGGACGATGCTGTCTGTGTTGTTGATTGTGCTCGGTGTTCAGTTCCTGATGATGGGCCTGTTGGGCGAGATCCTCACTCGCACGTACCATGAAGCGCAGGAGAAGCCGATCTACGTCGTCCGTCGCGTGCTGGAAGGAGGAGATTCATCAGAGATCCCTGTAGGAGGTGACGAAGCATGAGCCGCGTCCTGGTCATTGGCATCGACGGTGCGACCTTCGACCTGATCCGCCCATGGACGGAGAAGGGCGATCTGCCTAACCTGGCTCGCCTGATGTCCGAAGGAGTGCATGGCCCGTTGACGTCGACGCTTCCTCCGGTGACCTCGCCGGCCTGGCCGACGTTCGCCACCGGAAAGAACCCGGGCAAGCACGGGGTTTTCGATTTCATCCGTCCGTTGGGGGGAAAGTTCGACTTGATCAACGCTTCTTCACTCCGTGCCCCGACGCTCTGGGAGATCCTGTCCAAGGCTGGACGCAGAGTGGGTATCATGAATGTGCCCGTCACCTATCCCCCCAAGCCGGTCAACGGGTTCGTCATCGGCGGCATGTTGTCGCCCATGACGGGGGCTTTCACCTATCCATCCGACTTCCTCGACCAGTACGCTGATAAGCTAGGACCATACCACATCGCTCCCAGCGTCCAGTACAAGGAGGGCAACGAGGAGGCCTTTACGGCGGACCTGCTGGATCTCGTTGACCGTCGTGGGCAGTATGCGCTGCGACTGATGGAGGATCATGCCTCTTACGATTTCTTGATGTTCCATTTCCAGGCCACTGACGTTCTCCAGCACGCGCTGTGGAAGGTCATCGATCCGTCGTATCCTCGCTACGATGCCGCGGCTGCTGCTCGCTTTGCCCCCGCGTTCAAGCGGGTTTATCAGAGTATCGACGATGCCATCGGTCGGATGCTGGAGCGCGTTGTTGAGCCAGACGATGACACTACTCTCATCGTGATGTCCGATCACGGCTTCGGGCCACTCCAGCACTCGGTCAACCTGAACCTATTCTTGTTGGATCAGGGCTTGCTGCAGCTCAAGCGTGGGGCCTGGACGCGGCTCAAGACAGGCCTCTTCAGGGCCGGTCTTACCCCTGCTTCGATCTGGCACTTGATTGAGCGCGTCGGTCTCCAGAACTACGTCTGGCAGGTCTCGAAATCGATGCGCAACAAGATCGTGAGCAAGTTTCTCTCCTTCGATGACGTCGACTGGTCTCGGACCCTGGCCTACTCCATCGGTCACGTGGGTCAGATCTACATCAATCTGAAAGGCCGTGAGCCTGAGGGAATCGTCGAGCCCGGGGCCGAGTACAGGGCCGTGCGTCAGCGTGTCATAGATGCGCTGCAAGAGCTTCGCCATCCCCGGACGGGTGAGCCTATGGTTGACGAGGTCATCCCCGGTGATAGGGTGGTTCATGGCCCCTACGCTGATCGTGGCGCCGATCTCCATCTCGTCCTTGATGGCTATCGGGCCATCGCGTTTCCGCTGTTTGCCGCTGATCGTCGCATTGTGACCCGACAGATCCGAGGCGATTCAGGCTGCCACCGTCGGCACGGCATCCTCATCGCTTGGGGTGCCGGCATACGTCCCGGCGAAACGGCGAACAATGCCCACATCATGGACCTGACGCCCACCATTCTACACCTGATGGGGCTCCGGGTGCCGGGTGACATGGATGGTCAGGTGTTGACCTCTGTGCTCACCCTGGATCGATCTGTCGAGTACGCGCGGGTGGAGACGGGCGAACTTGACGCCGAGGAGGTACTCTCCGCCGAGGAGGCCTCCGAGGTGGAGAGACGCCTGCGGTCTCTGGGCTACCTGGGCTGAGGAAGAGCTGGCATTCCTGCGACAACTCCATGAGTGGATAATGGGCATCCGAAGGAGCTCTTCTCTCGGTGACCACTGTCGACCCGCTGACTGCGTTGGCTCTGGGGTGGGGGGAGACGACGTACCGGTGGTAGACGGCGTCCCTTCGCGCTCAAGAGCTTTCTGGCTGGGCGTCGCCATCATCGCCCTGGCCTGCCTCGTGCGTTTGCCCACCCTCACCTGGCACAGCCTGAACTTCGATGAGGGTGCCAGTCTACATTTCTCTGATGCGTCGTATCAAGAGCTGTTTGCGCATTTTGCCGATTTGAGCGTCGACCGTCATCCCCTGCTGTACTACATCCTGCTCAAGGCATGGCGACAGGTTGCCGGCGATTCGGACGTGATGCTGCGTTTACCGTCGGCCTTTGCAGGCATCCTGACAGTTGCGTTGGTCTACGAGATTGGGCGACGACGATTGGGCGAGGCTGCAGCCGGGTTCGCTGCCCTGCTGATCGTGCTTAGCCCGTTGGTTGTCTACCAGCATCAAGACGCGCGCATGTATGCACCGGCGTTGCTTTTCGCTACGTTGGCTATGGGGGCCTTCTGGGAGCTGTTGGGGTACGGCCCCCACGACCCGAAACTGGCCGTCGCCGCCATCCTCTGCGTCGCTCTCACCCTGGCGGGATATACCCACGTGATTGCTGCGACGTTGTTCCCTGCTCTGGGTTTGAGCTTGATCTGGACGTTTTGTCGTGCTGGATTCGATCATCGTCGGGCAGCGATTTACGGGATGGGCACCCTCGGCGTGAGCGCTGTGGCGTATGGGCCGTACGTGGTCAACATCTTCCGTAAGGGAGGCAGTGGAAGCGGAGGAGCGTCGCCCGGTGCTTGGTTGAGGACAAGTCTGGGTGCGGTGCGAACGCTCATAGATTACCAGGCGGTGGTGGACTTCCCGGGTCAAGCATGGTGTCTGTTGGGGCTTCTATATCTGATCGTCATCGTGGGCGTGTGGCGCTCCAGACGGCACGGTGTTATGATCGCACTCTGGTTCGTCTCTATCTTGGCGCTGACCATCTTCGTCACGCTGCGAATCGATTTCTTCCAGCCGAAGGTCTTCGTGTTCAGCGCGGTTCCATTCGCTTTCCTCACAGCGCTCGCGGCGTTTGGCGAATCGGGGACGTTCAGGTGGTACGGCACGCTGCCGGCCTTGGTTGTGGTCTGTCTCGCGCTCTGTGGCCTGTTGGTTCAGTGGCGCGGAGAGCGCGGAAGGGAGGATTTTCGTCACGCTGCCCAGTTCCTGCAGGCACGTGCCGCGCCAGAGGACAGGGTTTTGGTGCACGTCTCCTGGGCGCGCTTCGTGTTCGGACACTACTACAATGAGGAGTTCGTCCATCCCTTTCCCAACAACGTGGATTCAAGCACGCCAGTTGGAGACATCTTGCAGCCCTACCTCGATGCCAATGTGCTGTGGTTGGTGCAGACAGGCGTCGATCTCGCGGGATCAGCTGGTGACCCCGATCACCGGGTACAGCACTGGCTGTCTGAGCGCTACCCCGTCGTCACAGCCGTCTTTCCGAAAGGGGTCGATGTATGGGGATATGCCACTCGTTATCGCTTCAAATCCCTGCCGGACGAGGCGACGCCGGTGCGTGCGGTCTATTCAAACGGTTTGACGCTGGTCGGCTACCACCTGCCGATGCGTGGTCTCCCCTCGCGCGATCGTTGGTTTCACCCCCCGAGCACCTGGGTGCCCGTCACGCTCTACTGGTCTGTGACCCAGCCGTTGAGCGCGGAGGTCGACATCTCGGTTTCCCTGGAGGACGAACAGGGCAACGTGTGGGGAGGGGAATTACCGCGGGAGAAGGACTTGCGCGCCTTCTATGCCCCGCTGCAATGGCGGCCTGGCGAGGTCGTTCGCTGGGATTTCGACGTCAACACGAACCCGCAGGTGTCTCCGGGGACCTACAAGGTGGTTGTGCGTGTGTACGAGAGGGATGGCGGGGTTCCACTGGAGCGCGCGGGCGGCGAGGACTGGCTGATTCTCGACCGGGTATGCTTTTCAGGAAGCCAACCATGACCCGCTGTCTCAAGTCCGAATGGATAGGCTTGACGTTGCTGATCGTCGGGCTGTGCCTGTATGTGCCCTTCCGTAGTGTCTCCCTGGATGACTTCGATGGCTACAGCTTCGCCCTTGCCTTGTCCGAGTTCGATCTGGCCTTGCAGCAGCCGCAGCCGCCAGGCTTCCCCGCCTATGTGGGCCTGGCGCGGTGCCTCCATTGCCTCACCGGGGACGTGGTCGGGGCGCTTACCTGGCTGAGCGCGTTCAGTGGCGCCGCAGCTCTCCTCCTCGTCTACGCCATCGGACGGCAGCTCGACCCTGCACACCCGCTGACCGGCCTCGCAGCTGCCTTGTGGATGGGCCTGACGCCGCTGGGCTGGCTCACGGCCGAGAAGGCGCTCAGTGACACCGCCGGCCTGGCAGGGATATTGCTCCCTCTGTGGCTATGGGCGCGCTGGCACCGCAAGCCTGAGGATCTCCGCTGGATGGCGGCGGCGGCCCTGACGAGTGGCATCGCGCTCGGCATTCGCCCGCAGAACGGGCTGCCCCTCTTCCTCTATCTCCTCTACGTTCTGCTCGCTCACAGCCTGCCGCGGCAGAGGTGGGCGCCAGGGAAGATGGACCTGCCTTGGCTCATCGCTGGGGTGTTGGGGCTCTGCGGCGTGTTGATCTGGTTGGTGCCCACGGCGTGGACAGTGGGGGGGCTGGCGACCTACTCGTCGCTGATCCAAGAACACGCGGCTCACGTGGGCCAGGCTGACTCGCTGTGGTCGATGAGCGTTCCTCCGGTGACCGCTCTGCGCTATCGCCTGCTGGCATTCGGTGATACGCTCCTCAGCTCGCTGGTGGGGGTGGGGCTTTTCACGGCGGGTGCACGGGCGCCCGGGCCCGTCACCCCGGTTTCCCTATCCGGCGGTCTGCGCTTAGGGGCGTTGATCCTCATCATTGGCGTGGGCCTTGCGCGGGCGGATTGGCGCCGTCGTGCAACGTGTGGGCTAGCCCTGTGGACGGTGGTCGTAGCAACACAAATCTTCCTCTATGAGACGCTGGATCGTCCGCGATTGATGCTGCCGCTCTTGCCGCCGCTGGCGCTGCTGACGGCGAGTGGATGGGCCCGTGTTCGTCGGCCCCGGTGGCTCGGCCCTTTGGTCGTGGCCGTCACCTGCTTGGCTCTGTTGGTTCAGGGCGTCCCACTGGTTGCGAAGATCGCTACAGTGCCCTCACCGCCGGCTCAGGCGACGGCCTATGTGGCTGCTCGCTATCCACCCGAGGCGACGTTGATCGCGGCGGCCGGCTCGTTCCGCGCGGTGCAGGTCGAGTTGTCGGCCTATCCGCTGGTCTACCTCTACCGCTTCGATGCGGAAGCGGTGCAGGACGTGCTCTCGGAGATGCGTTACGTCGTGATATTCGACCGCGACAAGTTCCCACCGAAGTCTGTGGCGGCGCTGAGCCACGATGGACGATGGGTCACGCTGGAGGATCGGACCTTTGCCCGCGATCGTCGCGTCCATGCACAGCATGACCAAGTGCGCGTCCAAGTGCTCGCTTCGCCGTCTCAGGTGCCGACGCAAGCCTTGCGACTCCCCAATGACGGCTGCATCGACCTCGGAGGGGAGGACGATGGGCGTTATCTGGGGGCGGGTTGGTTCCGCCCGGAGACCATCGGTGGCGCGCGAGGACGATGGGCCGGTGGTAGCCTGACCTCAACAGTGCGACTGGTGCTCCCCCCCGCGGCAGTAGCGACTGACGTTGTCACTACGAGTCGAACCTATCGACTGCGAGGCCGTGCGTTGGCTTTCCCATCGAGCCAGGTGATGCGTATCCAGGTCGCTGACTGGACCATAGGCGAGCTCTCACTGCCTCAAGCTTGGACGGAGTTCGATATGCCGCTTCCGGCCGACGCCGCCGCGTCGGCCCCAGTCATGACCCTGGCTTTCGCCCACGCCAGAGCGGAATCACCCTTTGATGTCAGCTCTGGGGGGAGTTCTGACCGCCGTCCGCTGACGGCGGCTTATGATTGGCTATGCGTTGAGACAATTTACGAGACGCCGTAGCGTGACTTGAAGGTGTGAGTATGGACGCCGAAAGGAAAGTTGTCGTGGTCATGCCCGCGTATAATGCGGAGAAGACGTTGAAGCTCACCTATGCCGACCTGCCCCACGACCACATCGATCACGTCATTCTGGTCGACGATCACAGCCAGGACGCTACGGTTGAGATCGCGCAGGAGCTGGGATTGGAGGTCTACGTCCACAATCGAAACTATGGCTATGGCGCCAACCAGAAGACGTGCTACAGGGAGGCGCTCAGAGCAGGCGCCACGATTGTGGTCATGGTCCATCCAGACTATCAGTATGATCCAAAGCTCTTACCCGATATGGTCCAACCGATCATTGAAGGTCGAGCTGATGTTGTATTGGGATCCAGGATGCTGGCGGGATCAGCTCTGTGGCAGGGAATGCCCTGGTGGAAGTACCTTGCCAATCGGTTCCTGACGTGGCTGGAGAACAGGGCTTTTGGTCTGAAACTCAGTGAGTACCATACTGGCTATCGCGCCTACACCCGGGACGTGCTGAGCAATATCAGCTTCCACAGCAATTCCGACGGATTCATATTTGACCAGGAGATTATCGCGCAGATCGTTCTTACCAACTATCGCATAGCGGAGATATCGGTTCCGGTTCGATATTTCCCAGAGGCGTCCTCGGCTGGCTTTGTCGCGAGTACCTTCTACGGGCTGCAAATCCTGTGGCTCCTCCTGTTGTACAAGCTCCAATTCTGGGGCTTGATCTCGATCCCGCAGTTCGCCGGATCGCGGTCCTGCTGTAAGGGTCTGGATGACAGCTCTCGCGAGGGGACCAACGTCGCCCCAAAAGCCTGAATGCGGAGGGTGTGGAGCAGGGTCTCCGGGGAGATACTTGTGAAGTGGGCGCAAGATCGTAGGCAGTGGCTTCTGGCATCGACGGCCATCCTGCTGGTCGCCTTTGCCGCGCGGGTGACCTGGCTAGATCGCCACGCGCTGTGGTGGGATGAAGGCCTGAACGTCTACTTCGCCCATCAGAGCCTGACTGACCTTGTCGCCGAAACGCGCATCACCCATGATGCCAACCCGCCTCTGTACCGCCTGACCCTGGGCCAATGGATCGATCTCGTCGGCAGCACGGCATTCACACTGCGTCTGTTGTCGGTCGTCATGGGCGTGAGTACCGTGGCCCTGGCTTTGACGCTGGGAAGGTGGCTGTTGAGCCAGAGGGCAGCTCTCCTTGGAGCCCTCTTTGTCGCTTTGGCTCCTATGCAGGTCTATTATGGGCGCGAGGCCAAGAGCTATGCTTTCGCAGCCGTGCTCGCGATGGTATCGACCTATGTGTGGGCGCGGAAGCTGGGTTACTTTGGAAGCTCCGAGCGGTCTCGGAGTGAGATTCAATGGTGGTGCGTCTACGTGATCAGCACAGCGGCGGCTATTGGGACGCACTACTATCTCAGCCTTCTGCTGTTGTGGCAGGGTCTCTGGGTCGTTGGTGGATGCTTGTGGGCCTACATCCACAGTAGTTGGGAGGGCTTTCACGCTGCGGTCAGGCACCTGCTGCGTTGGGCGCTGGCGGTGACAGCGGTGGCGCTGCTCCTGGCACCCTGGGTTCTGGTCGTGTTCGATACCACGACGGAGATGGTGACGAGTGTCTCTGAGGGTGAGCCGCTGTCTTTGGGGGGCTATCTGGTCGAAGTGGGCAAGGCGTTTGGTGCGGGGCCAGGGGAAGATGGTACAGTCTCTCTGATACTGGGCCTGATCCTCGCTGGTCTCGGTCTACTTGGGCTGTTTCATATCACGTCCAGCCATAGACGCGCCTTTGTGTTCACCTGGATCGCTGTGCCAATAGCGGCGGCGTATGCTCTTCAGTCGGCCTTTTCCTTCTTCACCCCGCGCTTCTTGCTCCATCTAGGACCGCCCATCTACCTACTTGCGGCAGCGGGGGTGCTGGCTGTGGGCCAACGCGTCCGAGCGGTCGGATTTGTAGCGCTGATCGCTGTAATTCTCGGGGTGTGGGGGGGCTCTCTCTATCACCTATACACCCAACCGCCTGCTGCGCCCGACATTGGACGGATAAGCAAGGCTGAGGACCCCCGCCCGGCAATCGTTCAGCTCCGCCAATTGGCAAGGCCCAACGATGCCCTGGCCTACGTCTACATCTGGCAGGTGGGGTACATACACGCCTATTATCCTCAGAACGAGCTGGTCTTCTACCGAGCGCACTATACCCCTGGGACTGTGAGGCAGGGGCTGGAGGGGATATTCGACTCGCACTCACGGCTCTGGCGCCTAGGCTACCGCCCGGGAAGCCACAGTCCTGCCCTCGCCAGGTCCTGGCTGGAAGCCGTCACCGAGCTTGATGTCTATCGAGTGGAGAGCAGAACGTGGGGCCACCACTACCTCGCGCTGTACGTGTCGCCGAGCTTCCAGACACCGGGTGTGAAGGTGAACCAGGGAACTGCGTCCTTTGGGAAGCGGATCAAGCTGACCTATCCGACGGTCGAGGCACAGCTCAAACCTGGTGACGTGTTGGCTTTGCCGTTGACGTGGCAGGCGCTGGCCGAACTCGACGAGGACTACAAGGTCTTCGTCCATCTGGGCTTGCCCGACCGGCCCCCGCTTGTGCAGGAGGATAGTCGACCCCGCAACAACCTGGCTCCTACCGCCACGTGGGCCGCGGGCGATACAGTCGTGGATCGACATGCCCTCTTGCTGCCGGAGACTGTCCCTCCCGGTCGCTACCAGGTCCGAGTGGGACTCTATCGTGCATCGGATGGGGTGCGTCTGCCGATCGTCGGCACTGACGGCCAAGACGCCCTGATGCTGGGACGCGTGGAGGTGTGGTCAGGTGACTCGCCCTAGCAGTCGCTGCAAAGCACTTGGCAACGCACATGGGGAGACGAATGGTTTGTTTCGATCTCCTATGACGCGGCGACTCCGGCAACTTGGCATCGGGTTGCTGCTCCTCGTCGTCACGTTGCCGGCCGTTCAACCTCTATTGAAGGGCGAACTGCCCTGGCGCGCCGATGGTCTGCTGCATTTCCACCGCCTGGCCCAGTTGGATCGCTCACTGCGACACGGCATTCTCTTTCCTCGCTGGGCACCAGACATGGGGTTCGGCTTTGGGTTCCCTCTGTTCAACTACTACGCGCCCCTCAGTTACTACTTGGCTGAGCCTCTCCGCCTGCTCGGAGTAAGCCATCAGGCCGCGATACTTGCCGCCTTCGTTCTGGCGGTCTTCGCTGCTTCCATCGGTGCCTACCTGCTTGGTCGCGACCTCTTTGGAGCGCGAGCGGGATTCATCACCGCCGTCTCGTACGCCTACGCGCCCTATCTCCTGTTCAACGTGATCCATCGAGGCGCGCTGGCCGAAGCCTGGGGGCTCGCTTGGCTGCCCTTCACGTTCTGGGCTGTGAAGTGCTTGGCTGTCTACGGACGTCGCATCGACCTCGCCCTGACTGGCCTCCTCTATGCCGCTTTGCTCCTCACGCATAACATCTTGGCGCTCGTTTCGACGCCGCTGCTTATCTTTTATGCTGTTGCCTTGTGGGGCATGCATGCTCGAGCTAGACTGCCCGGTGATGGACGGCCCCCCCGAAATGCCGCCCATCTCCCTCTTCGCCTGGTGGGGGCGCTGGCGCTGGGGTTGGGACTGGCGGCCTTCTTCTGGGTCCCGGCCTTCTTCGAGAGAGGATACGTCCAAATTCATCAACTCTATGCCCCGGCCAATCTGGACTATCGCAACAACTTCATCACGCTGAGAGAGCTCTTGGCTGCCCCTCGGCCGGTGGATCCGGCGCTTATCAACGCGTCGGTTCCGCTCAGCTTCGGTTGGCCTCAAGTCGCCCTGGCCCTGGTCGCTCTGCTTGGCGCCCGACGCATTGATCGCCGAGAGGAGAGCGGCCTAGCTTCGCAAGCCTGGCATCTAGCTCTGCTCGGTCTCGGATTGCTGGCGTTGACGGTGATGATGTTCCCCCTCTCCAGCGGCATATGGGCCATGCTACCTTTGCTGCGATTCGTCCAGTTTCCCTGGCGGTTTCTGGGCCCGACCAGCCTGTTTCTGGCTGTCCTTGCAGGCGCGGGCGTCAAGAGGCTGCGCGTTGGGCTCCGTCGCAATCACGATGGGCTCCTCCTGCCATTCATCATGGCGCTGATGATGATATTTGCCCTGACCTGGTTGTTCCCCGACTACTACCCCGCGCAGCCCGAGCCCAATCCGGTACGTCTGATCAGCTTCGAAAAGGAGACGGGTGCCTTGGGCACGACCTCCGCCGGGGACTATCTGCCGATCTGGGTGCAGGAAGTGCCCCCTGTGGATCGCCTGCTTCCGGTCTACAGGGATGCGGGGTCAGACTTTATCATCCCACGACTGAACCAGGCCAGCCTCCCAAGCGGCGCTCGCGTCCTGGAGGCTTGCTATGGACTGACAACGGCCGAGCTGGTGTTGGAGACCCCGGTTGACTTCACGGCTACGTTCAACTGGTACTTCTTCCCCGGCTGGCACGCAGAGTTGGATGGCCGAACGGAGAGGCTGTATCCGGTGGGCGACTACGGGCTGCTTGGCGTCGATGTCCCCGCCGGTCATCACCGTCTGCAGATCAGCTTTGGAGCCACCCCCTTGCGACGCTGGGCCTCTGTCGTGTCTATTGTCAGCCTCATCGTCCTCTTCATCAGCCTGGGGCTTTGGCGAGGTGGAAAGGAGCCGGATTCCTCCGGTAAGGGGGATAGAAGCCTGCTCTCAGCACAATGGCTTAGGCAGGGGATAGACGGCATCCCCTGGGTGCCTTGTGTCGCTGTTGCACTCATCCTCTTCGGGCTCAAGCCCCTCTACTTGGACCGACATGAGACCATCCTGCGACGCACTCGTTTCGACGGCACGAGTGTTGCAGGTGTCCAGACCCCGCTGTACGTCAACTTCGGCGACAAACTCGCGCTGTTGGGATATGATCTTGAGTCTGCCGCGGTCCGCGCCGATGGGCTGCTGGATCTTGATTTGTACTGGAAAGCGGCACAGCCGCTCAATACTGATTACAGCGTTGCGGCCCATCTGGTGGACGATCAAGGTCGGCGCTATGGTCAGGACGACAGTCAGCATCCGGGAGGCTACCCGACCTCCCGTTGGGAGTTAGGTGCGTATGCCCGTGACCGGCATCGGCTCGCGCCTTGGCCAGGGACGCCACCTGGTGAGTACACGCTCCTGATCGGCGTTTACGACGTGACCACAGGAGACCATCTGGAGGTTCGAGATGCCAATGGTTCTCCTCTTGGCACGACGTATTCGCTTACCGATGTGCAGGTCACTCACCGCGCCCGTCCGCTAGACCTCGACGATGGAGCTATGAAGATAGCCCGTGAGGTGAAGGTCGATCTGAGCGACGCCATTCGGCTGCTCGGCTTCGATCCGCCTCCATCAGAGGTGGACGCTGGCGGTCGCTTGCCGCTCACGCTCTACTGGCAGGCGACGACGAGGCCAACGATCGACTACCAGGCGCATCTGTTGCTCGTCGCACCCGACGGCGCGCGGGTTGCTGAGGAGCGGTCGGTCCCTGGCAGGGCCAGCTACCTCACCTCTAATTGGGTTGAGGGAGACGTGGTGCGCGATGGACGCAGTTTGCTCGTGCCAGCTACGGTGCCAGGTGACGATTACGCCCTGACCGTGGAGTTGCTGAATCAGGAGGGCGAAGCTCTGGAGGAGTCAGCCGTGCTGATGGACGTGTCCGTTCGAGCCCCAAAGCGCAGCTTCGAGGTTCCCGCGATGCAACACGCCATCTCTACCACGTTGGGCAACCAGGTATCGCTGCTGGGCTACGCCTTGTCCGACCAAGAGGTTGCACCTGGTCGGTCGTTCACGGTCACGCTCATCTGGCGTGCGGAGGCCACGGGGATAGCCGGTCACGTCGTCTTCGTCCATCTCCTCAATCAGGAAGAGCAGATCTGTGCTCAGAGCGACCGGGTGCCGGCTCTGGGGACTCGTCCGACCACCGGCTGGGTGGCCGGCGAGGTGATCCGCGATTTGCACCGTCTCATACTTCCCCCAGATGCTCCAGTGGGTCGATATGTGCTCGAAGTTGGCATGTACGACCCCACCGATGGAGAGCGGCTCCGGATTCGGGACGAGCAGGGAGAGGACGTCGGGGATCGTATTCTCTTGCCCACGCCGGTTCAGGTCAGGTAGGTTGGTATGCAAAGGTGGGAGCATAGACGGCATCCTTGGGCACTTGGTGCTTCCTGACGATGAAGGGGATGAGTCTTTGGGCTGTGACATGACCGAATGCCGAATCAGACAGGTGGCCCTCGGTTCTTTGGTCGTTCTACTGTTGTGTGGCGTCGCCATCACGCCCCTACTCCGCGGTGCGAGCCCCTGCACTCACGATGGCGGTCTGTATTACCATTACGCCGCGACTTTGAAGCACACTTTCAAGCAGGGCATTCTATTCTCCCGCTGGCTGCCTGACCTGGCGTTCGGCTACGGCTATCCACTGTTCAACTATCGCGGTCCGGTCTGTCACTATCTGGCTTTGGGGCTGCAGGCGATCGGCTTGACGGTGCCGTGGGCGCTTAATCTAGTCTACGTGCTGAGCATCCTGGGCAGCGCGGTGGGTATGTATCTCCTGGCCCGAGACCTGTTTGGCGTGAAAGCCGGCCTCGTGGCGGCGGTGGCCTATGCCTATGCCCCCTACCAATTCCTAGACGCACTTTTACGGGGCAACATGCCCGAGTCGGTGGCCTTGGCCTTGATGCCATTTGTGTTGTGGGCCTTTCGCCGCTTGGCGCTGCAGGGTGGAAGGCGGTGGTTCCTGGCGGCGGTGGGATCGCTGGCGACCCTCTATCTGAGCCATAACATCTCCAGCTTGCTCTTTACACCTCTTCTGCTAGCCTATTTGGTGGTGCTGAGGTGGGTCTACCCGCGAAGCGGACATTGGACGCGCGTTGCTTTGGCGTTCGGTTTGGCTTTGGGGTTGAGCGCCTTCCTCTGGCTCCCGGCGCTGGGGGAGAAGGGATATGTCCAGCTGGACATGGCACGCACCACCCGCAACAACGACTTTCACTACAATTTCCTTGGGCTGGCGGAGATACTCGCCCCGCCTGCTGCGGTGGACACGTCATTGATGAACCCCCCGATGCGCATTCACCTGGGGATGGCTCAGGCTCTTCTGGGGGGCTTGGGCTTGATCATGGGGCTTGTCCTAACCGTGCGTAGGATGAAACACCGCGGCTGGGGGGCCAGCTATGAACAGGCGGGGTCGGGATCCAAGGCTGCGTCCAGCTCCAGCTCGGGGGCCCGTCGCCCGCGTGAGCTGGAACGAGTGGTCAGCTTGATCCTCTCTGCTGCCTTCGCTGTGCTCTATCTCTTCATAACCACACCGGCCTCCGAGTGGATTTGGGAGCACGTGCCGCTGCTGTCCTTTGTACAGTTTCCGTGGCGTCTCGTGGGCCGCGCTGCGCTTCCTGTTGCTCTTCTCGCCGGCGCTTCCGCCTATTACCCGATGACTCTTCTGCAGGATAGTGATGCTGAGCGTCTCGCGTCTCATCTCTCACATTTCCTTCCGCTTATCATCGCTGTGACACTCGTCCTCTCCGCTCTACCGTCCACCTATCCGCCACAGGGCTATTGCCCGCAGTCCCCTCATCCCACCATCCACGACGTCTTTGCCTACGAGCACCAGTCCGGGCTGGTAGGCGTGGACCCGGAGGGCTCGTACTTCCCGGTGTGGATCGAACAACGCCCCGAGCAGTCGCCGCTGGAGGATCAGTACGACAGCATTGGCTCCCGGCCCAGGCGCTTTGACGAAGCTGCTCTGCCCGAGGGGGCCGAGGTTCTGGAGGCTGACTATGGGCCCAATCGCGCTCGCGTGGTGGTTGAATCACCGGAGCCTTTCCAGGCTCGCTACTTGAGCTTCTACTTCCCTGGCTGGAGGGCGCGCGTGGACGGCGAACGGACGACGATCACTCCTTCTGATCCCCAGGGGCTGATTACCTTCGATGTGCCGGCCGGCCGACACACCATCCAGATCCGCTTCGGCGAGACGCCGCTGCGTCTGGTGGCTGACGGGGTCTCGGCGCTGGCACTCCTTGCGCTCGTCCTCTCGACTATCCTAAGCACGAGGTCCAACTCGGAGCATCGCGGCTGGGGGACCAGCCGTGAACGGGCATGGTTGGGGCCGGACTGCCGCGAATGGACGGGTTTTTCAGGCTTGGCGGGCTTTCTTCTCGCCGCTGCTCTGCTGTTGATCCTTAAGCTGGCCGTCGTGGATCGGATATCCACCCTTTTCCGTCATCCCGAACTGCAGCCCGGCGGCACCCTGCCCCGCATCGAGCATCCAATGGGCCAGTCGTACGCCGATGGATTGCACCTGATAGGTTACGGTCAGAGCGCGGGCCAGATGCCGGCCGACGGGACACTGCGCGTCGATCTCTACTGGACCGTGCGGAAGCAGCCCACGCGTCGCTACCAGACTGTTGTCCATCTGGTGGGGCCGGATGGATTCCGGTGGAGCCGGGATGACAGCTTTCGCCCCCGGGATTACCAAGATGCGCCTCCCACCTACGCTTGGACCCCAGATCGTTACGCCTTGGACAGCCAGGAGGTTGAGCCGCTGCCCGGCACGCCGCCAGGCCGCTATGACGTGGTTCTGACCGTCTTCGACCGAGAGACGCTGGCGCCACTCTCGGTGTTGAACGAGCAGGGGCAGCCCGCCGCGCCGGATTTGACGCTGGGACAGGTGACACTGACCCGCCCTCGCCGCCCAGTGGTGTTACCCGAGGATGAGCGACTGGATCTGCCGTTGATGACCTTCACGCTCTTGACCGCTGACTTCGATCGCGAAAAGGCGGCTCCGGGAGATGCTGTCTATCTTACGCTTATGTGGCGGGCCGATGATGATTCCCATCGCTCGACATCGTCTCATGGTGAGCGATCTCTCGTTCTCTTGAAACCTGATGGGACCGAAGCTGCCACCTACAAGCTGCCTCCACCGGTCTCTTCTTGGAAAGAGGGTGACGTATGGCGCAGCCAACACCGGTTGAGCCTCCCTGCCGCTTTGGAGACAGGTGTCTATACGTGGACCGTAGAGTGGAGCTCCTCGTCCAGTTACCCGATCGGAGAGCTGGCGGTCGAGGCTCCAGACCGCGCTTTCACACCGCCACCGGTGGATATTGAGACGAACGTCCGCCTGGACAACGTCGCCACTCTCGTTGGTGCCGACCTGATAGCCGAAACCTCGCCTATGAAACCTGGAACGACCCTCACCGTTACTCTCGTCTGGCGTGCCGACGCGGAGACCGATATCTCGTATCGGGTCTTTCTCCACCTCGTTGGACCGGATGGTGCGCTGGTCGCCCAATCCGACGGTGTTCCCGGTGGCTGGACGCGCCCCACCACCGGCTGGTTGGGTGGCGAGATCATCACCGACGTGCGCGTCCTCGATATCCCCGCCGACGCGTCGACGGGCGACGACCGCCGTTACGTGCTTTATGCGGGCCTCTATACGTCTGAGGGTGGGCGCCTATCCACCGCCGATGGCGCTGACGCCATTCCTGTGACGACAGTGACTATCAGAAAGTGAGAGGCGGGGCGAAGCAATCCTCTGGAGCGTTTCAGAGGATTGATCGGCTGGGGCGTTATTTGCCAACCTGAATCGCTCAGGTATAATCTTGATTGGGTAACGCCCTGTCAGGAGGATAAGATGATTGAAGTGGAGATCGATAGTATTCGGGTTAGCTTGATGTCGGAGCATCGGGTCATCGTTCTCAAGGCGATTGAGGAGGAGCTCTATCTCCCGATCTGGATCGGCCCTTACGAGGCTGAGGCCATCGCCATACGGCTGAAGAACGTCGACATATCTCGTCCTCTCACCCACGACCTGCTGAACAACGTGATTGGCGAGATGGGTGGCGACATCTCCCACATCCTCGTGAATGACTTGCGTGACGACACCTTCTACGCGCTGATCACCGTCGACGTGAACGGGGCTATGCTAGAGATCGACTCGCGACCCTCTGATGCTATTGCTCTGGCCGTGCGTGCGGGCGTTCCCATCTTTGTGGCAGAGGGCGTTATGGATCGAGCCAGCATCACGCCTGAGGAGGACATCACGGAGGGCGGGGAGGGGGCCGACGAGGAAGAGGAGGATCTCTCGGCCTTCCGCGACTTCGTCGAGGGGCTCGATCTGGATGACCTGTCGTCCTAGAGAGGGCGTGGCCCAGGGGCGACGAAGGTAACGGATGGCAGCGCCAGATAAGCTTGTTCCCAGCAACGTTGAGGCCGAGGAAGCGGTTCTCGGCTCCCTTCTCATTGACCCCGAAGCGTTATTTCGCGTTTCCCCTTTCCTGAAGCCGGACGACTTCTACATCCGTAAGAACGGCTGGATCTATGAAGCGATCCTCATGTTGCACGAGCGGCGTGAGCCGGTCGACTTTGTCACGCTGTGTGACGAGCTAGAGCGTCAAGGCCGTCTTGAGGAGATCGGAGGTGCGGCCTATGTCACGCATCTGATCAACGCTGTCCCAAGCGCCATACATATCGAGGCTTATGGCCACATTGTCGAGCAGGATGCCATACGCCGGCGCTTGATTAACGCGGCGAGCCGCATCGCTCAGCTTGCTTATCAGGAAGATCAAGACATTGACCAGACGGTTGATCGTGCCGAGCAGGCGCTCTTCAGCGTCTCCGAGCGTCGCATCACCCGCGATCTGGCGCCTGTCCAGGAGATCATCCGGAGGTACTACGACCGGATTGAGTATCTCTACGATCATCAGGACGAGCCCCTTGGCGTGCCTACGGGCTTCGTTGATCTGGATCGATTGCTGGGCGGCCTGCAACGTTCTGATCTGATCCTCATCGCAGCCCGTCCCTCCGTCGGTAAGACGTCATTGGGCATTTCCATCGCGCGGCACGCGGCGGATCTGGGCCAGCACGTGGCCATTTTCAGCCTGGAGATGTCCAGCGAGCAGGTAGTGCAACGCATGGTGTCCGCCGAGACAGGGATCGATGCCCAGCGCCTGCGTCTTGGTGAGCTGCGTGAGCGAGAGTGGCCCCTGTTTGTCCAGGCGACGGGGCGACTTTCTGACCTGCCCTTGTATATTGACGACACGCCCTCCATCTCGGTTCTTCAGATGCGTACCAAGGCTCGACGCCTCCATGCCGAGCACGGCATTGATCTGATCCTGGTTGATTATCTTCAGCTGATGACGGCTGGCGCCATGAGGAGTGAAAGCCGCGTGCAGGAGGTCTCATATATCTCGCGCTCGCTAAAGGGTTTGGCTCGCGAGCTGGACGTTCCCCTAGTGGCTATCTCGCAGCTCTCTCGCGCCGTCGAGCAGCGTTCCGAGAAACGGCCTATTCTGGCAGACTTGAGAGCTAGCGGCAGCTTGGAGCAGGACGCCGACATCGTGATGTTCATCTATCGTGATGAGATGTACAATCCCGATACCGATCAGCCGAACATCGCCGAGGTGATTGTGTCCAAGCATCGCAATGGCCCAACTGGTGCCATCCAGCTCTTCTTCCGTGAGCGACTGGCGCAGTTCCTTGACGCGGAGACGCGTCAGGAGCCGGTTGAATTCTAAGCAACGTAGTGGAGTATCCAATGGACATGAACATGAAACAGGCTGCACTACCGGAGCCTCGAGTGAGCATAAGCAGCAGTCAGATCTCGCTCGAGGCCGAGGATGTGCTCAGAGGACAGGGCATTGACCCAGAGCGTGCGCGTGCGGGGCTCATCGCCCCGGCCGAGGATGTGATTGATGATCTCTCGGGTCTTCTGGATCCGGGCGCGGTCTACGACATCTTGACCGTGAAGGACTTCCATCATAAGACGATCGAGTTGGAGGGAGGAGCCGTTTTCGAGGGGCTGTTGGCCGCACGAGCGCTGGCGGGTGCTGAGAAGGTCGCTGTGGCTGTGTGCACCATTGGCTCAGCCCTGGAAGAGCGCATGAAGCAGCTTTTTGCAGAGGATCCTGTGCGGGCCATGGCGCTGGATGGCGCCGGTGTTGCTGCGCTTGGGAAGGTGTCGGACATCGTCATCCAAGACGTGCGTGAGATTGCGGCAAGACACAACTGGGGCTCCGGTATGCGGGCACAGCCTGGCCAAGAAGGCTGGTCGATCTGGCAACAGAAGGTGATCTTCGAGCATCTTCCAACCGATGAGATCGGCGTGAGTCTGACGGATAGCTGCCTTATGATCCCGCGGAAGTCGGTTTCATTTATTATTGGCATGGGGCCCGACATGAGGCCCGACGCGGTGGCCTGTGACTTCTGCTCAAAGCGCCATCGTTGTCCCTGGCGCGTCGAGGCGTAGGCGACACCGTACCTCCTATATCGGACCTACGAGTTGCCGTATCGATGCAGCCCCCCATGAATCTTTCAAGAGAGGCAAAGAGAATGACGATTGACCATACGGTAGATTTCCAACCCTTGGGCCGTCGCGTGCAGGTGGCCGACGGCAACACGCTCCTTGAGGCGGCGCGCAAGGCCGGCGTGGGCCTGAACGCCGTCTGCGGCGGCGCCGGCGTCTGTGGCACGTGCCGGGTGCGGGTCGTAGAGGGTCTCGTCTCGCCACCCAACAAATCGGAAGAGAACTTCCTTAATCAGGACGAGTTCGACGAAGGATTCCGGCTGGCGTGCCAGGTCGAGGTTCAGGGGGACGTGTTGGTGGATGTGCCGCCCGAGTCTATTACTGCTCCGCAGCGTGCGCAGATCGAGGGTCGGGAGCGGGCGATTGAGATCGACCCGGCTGTGCGATCCTTCGACGTCCGCCCCACGCCTCCCAACTTGCATGATCTGCGATCCGACGAGAAGCGGTTGCGGGAGGCCCTGCGCGAGCAGCATAACGTCACCAACGTCCGGTTTGATCCGGTCGTGTTGGCCGAGATACCTCCAAAGCTTCGAGAGCACGATTGGGAGATTCGGCTCTTTGTTCGGGGCTTGGGAGGGACCGGAGGGCCTGCGGCGACCGACGGCGAGGGCGCTTTGTACGTCATTGGCGCCGCGCCCGTCGGCACACATCCCCTAGGGGTGGCAGTCGACATTGGTACGACCAAGGTCGCGGCCTACTTGGTGGACCTGGAGACCGGAGAGACGTTGGGTGCGTCGGGGGAGATGAATCCTCAGATTGCCTTTGGGGAAGACGTGATGGCTCGCATCGCCTATGCGATGGAGGGGGAGGAGCACGCTCGCGAGCTCCAGGAGGCCATCATTCAGGGGCTTCAGGACCGAATCGATGAGCTGTGCGAGGCTGTTGGGCGCGGCTGTGGGGAGATCCTGGAGGCCGTCCTGGTGGGTAACACCTGTATGCACCATCTGGTGATGGGGTTGCCCGTGGATCAGCTTGGCGTGGCGCCCTACGTACCGGCCCTTTCCGCCTCCTGCGACGTGAAAGCGCGGGATCTTGGTCTGAACATCGCTCGTGGTGGGTACGTTCATCTCCTGCCTAACATCGCTGGCTTCGTCGGTGCTGATCACGTCTCGATGGTGATGGCGAGCGGTCTGCACGAGGCCGATCAGGTCACGCTGGGCCTGGACATCGGCACCAACACGGAGGTCAGCCTTGCGGCAAACGGGCGCCTTCTGAGTTGTTCCACGGCCTCTGGGCCTGCCTTCGAGGGTGCACACATCCGCGACGGCATGCGGGCTGCGCCAGGGGCGATTGAGTGGGTCAAGATGGTCGATAGTCGGATCGAGTATCAGACCATCGACGGTGCACCACCGGTGGGCATCTGTGGTTCGGGGATCCTGGACAGCGTGGCGGAGTTGCGGCGCATCGGGGTGTTGAAGGAGAACGGCTCGATGGAGCGAGATAGTCATCCTCGCGTTCGTGAGACCGGTGACCGCCCCGAGTTCGTCCTTGTCCCGGCCGGCGAGGAGGGAGCGCTCAACGATATTGTCATCAACCGCAAGGACGTGAGCGAGATCCAGCTTGCGAAGGGTGCTATTCGGGCTGGGCTTGAGGTGTTGCTGGATGAGGCGGGCGTGGAGATCGACGAGGTCGAACGCGTCGTCGTCGCAGGCGCCTTCGGCACCTACCTCGACGTGGGGAGCGCGCGGGCCATCGGGATGTTCCCGCCGCTTCCTCTGAACCGTTTCGATCAGGTGGGCAATGCTGCCGGTATTGGAGCGAAGCTGGCTCTCCTCTCACGACGTTGCCGCGGTGTCGCCAAGGAGATTTCTCGTTGCGTCGAGTACATCGAGTTGACGACGGATGCACGCTTCTCCAGTGCCTATATGGACGCTATGAGCCTTCCCGATCCTTCCGGGGTCGACGTGTAGCTTCGCCACCGGGTAGCGAAGCTCCTGGGCATCTTCGGCTACCTAGACGCATACCTTCAGGGCGTTGGGCAGGATTTCGCATCTGATCTGTGGGGCATCCGTACAGAGGACTTCTCCATCGATGTGCGCCACCAGGCCATCCGGTGAGGAGATGGTTATGGCTTCGGTCTGGTCCATCGTAATGGGATCGAGGTCCGTATGAGTGCCCTGCAGGAAGTGGGGAAGAAGCCGCAGCATAGTCAGTCGGCTCACCTCCCGTGCGATGCAGAGGTCGAGGAGGCCGTCATCGGGTCTTGCGTTCGGCGCGATGACGAACCCTCCTCCCTCGCGCGGCCCATTTGCTACTGAGACCAGCGTAGCTGGTAGTTCCATCTGCTGTCCATTGTAGCTGATGGTCATCCTTGGGGGCTCGAAGTTCAAGAGGATCGTCTTCAGCACGGCCAACAGATAGAGCGGGAGCCCCTTGAGCCGCTTCATCTTCAGCGTCTCGATCACAACGGCGCCGTCGAAGCCGATCCCGACAACGTTGCCGAAGTAGCGTGGCTCCTTTCCCGGTATTGTGACTCGCCCAAGATCAATCGTCTTCACCTGTTCGCAGGCTATGCGACGGCAGGCTTCCCGCAAATCCAGCGGCAGGCCAATGCCACTGGCGAAATCACTGCCGGAGCCAGCGGGGATGATGCCCATCCTCTGCGTGGCGCCATCCTCTGAGGCGGTCATGAGCCCGTTGATGACTTCATTGGCTGTACCGTCGCCACCGGCTCCAACGATGGTCTGAAAGCCGTCATCGGCTGCGCACTTGGCCAGCTTGGCCGCGTGCCACGGTCCCTCGGTTCGCACCAGGTCAAAGTCGACGCCTTCAGCCTTCAGCCATCGGCGTAGGTCTGGTTCTGCGCGAGCTCCGTAGCCGCGTCCAGCTGCTGGGTTCAAGATCACCTTGATGGGGCCCATGAGCACCTCCGGTCAATCAACCAATCGCCTGAAAACCACACTATACAGAACACGCCACGAGGACTTACGTTACAGGCTCGTGGCACTTTGCCTTTCTTCTAGCGACCGAGGTAGGCCTCTTTCCTCTTTCTTCCTCCGGTTGCTCGAAGATGAACACCTTACTCCGGCACGATGTACGTGTCAACTACGTTTCCGTCTGCGTCGCGCAGGGTGACCAGCTCCCCTTCCTGCCAGGCTGACGCCGTCCGGCCCCAGTATAGATCTCGAGGCGTGTCATCACCCGCTGTCGAATGTACCCGCACCTCTCCTTCCGGGAAGAGCGTCAGTGCTGGAAAGATGAAGGGATCGTCTGCCGAGCTTGAGAGCGTCCAGGCTTCTAGGCTGACTTCGCCTCCCTGATTGCTCAAGGTGATCATCTCGGTTTCTAGATTGGCAATGCCTGTGGCCTCCTGGATTTCGACCAGCGGCGGTCCAGAGGGGGTCATCGTCGCCAGGTTCACACCCACTGCGGCTGTTGCCTGATGCTCTTCGTCTGTCGACGGGTCCAGAGTGGACGCCTCGGTCAGGGCCAGACTGGGTGAGGCTGTGCTATCGTCTTCGGGGATGATCAAGATCTGTCCGATCTCTAGAACGTCGGGGTTTGCCAGATCATTCGCAGCCGCCAGAGCTTCGAGAGGGACGTCGTGCTCTTGAGCGATGGCCGAGAGCGTGTCGCCCGCCTGTACGGTGTATGTGACGGGCTTTGCCGGCGTGGGGGTAGCGGCGCGAGAAGCGGTGGTCGTTGAAGCTGTCTCCCTTGTGGTTTTAAGTGTGACTGAGACGCTAGCCTCAGGCCCTTGCCGCCAGATCAAGGTGATGCTCAGCAAGACAGCAGCCAGGACCAGAGCGATCACGGCGATCAGACCCCATCTACGCGACTGCATAGTCATTAGCCCCCATGGTACGAATAGACACCTCTCGAGCTGAGCCCGTATGCCCCATAATTCTACCATGATTCGTGGTCGAGCACGAAACAGCTCTGGAAGATCTCCAAGGCGTATGCTCTGATCTGGATGCCTTGCGTCCCATACAACAACTCGTATAATGTCACTATGCCTGAGCTACCTGAGGTAGAAACGGTCGTCCGTGGCCTGCGTGCCTCTCTGATAGGGGGTACGGTGACCGAGGTTAAGATCCACTGGTCAGGAAGCATTGGCGCGTCTGACCCGGAGCTTTTCGCTCAACGGCTCACCGGCAGAACGGTGACCGGCGTTGGTCGTCGGGGGAAATGGATCGTCATTGATCTGGACGATGGGCAAACACTGCTGATCCATCTGCGAATGACGGGCCAGCTCCTGCTGGAGCCCCCCGAGTGCCCCGAGGACAAGGACCGCGAGCGCGACTACACGCGTGTGGTCTTCCTTTTGAGCGAGAGTCCGGGGAGGGAGCGCGGGCGCCTGCGGTTCTCGGACATGCGGAAGTTCGGGCGCTTGATCCTGACCGATGACCCCAGCGACGTGCTTGGGGAGCTGGGGCCTGAACCACTGGCGGACGATTTCACGGTTGAGCGATTCGAGCGCATGCTCGCTGAGCGACGTGGGCGCATCAAATCCCTGCTGCTCAACCAGCGCTTCCTGGCCGGGCTGGGCAACATATACGTTAACGAGGCGCTGTGGCAGGCCCGCATCCATCCGCTGCGCCCGGCCGACAGCCTATCCTCTGAGGAGGTAGAGAAGCTTCATCGAGCCATTCGCTCCCTGCTCCGCGCGGCGATCATCGAGGGAGGCACAACCCTGGAGAATGGCAATTTCAAGCAGACGAACGGCGAAGCCGGCGAGTTTGCGGGCCAGTTGCTGATCTACGGTCGGGAGGGGGAGCCCTGTGGATGCTGCGGCACACCTATCGAGCGCATCAGGGTGGGGCAGCGAGGGACGTACGTCTGTCCGGAGTGCCAGCCATCTGTCGGATAGTGGGCGATAGCCACCTTGTCTGACCTACCGATAGCTTCCGACGTGGCTAAGTCTCATTCCTGTACGGCGTAGAGGATGTCGTGTCCTTCTGACCAGGTCTTCACAATCTGCAGCCTGGGATGACGTACCGCCCCGGCATGCAGGTCTGCCAGCTGCGCTGGGTGATCTTCTTCCAACAGCGCGTAGCGTATCTCATATCGGTCGGCCGCCTTCAGCAGCGTCTCTACGTCACCATTTGGAACGACGATGGCCTGGCGCTCTGTCTCATACCAGAAGGCCGGTGGATCGCCAACTATCACTCTCGCCCTCGGAGCGTCCTGGTTTGCTAACCATCGGTCGACCTTCTTATAGAGCGTGTTCGTCTCTTGCCACGCCGGGACCCTCAGCCAGGCTATGTAGCTGCTGAAGACCATCGCAGCCACCACCACTGCTGCTGCGAACACCGATCGAGCCTGCTGGTAACGCCAGTGCCTCCGTTGCCTGGACACCCACTGTACAGCTGCGTCCAGCCCATCCACGCCAGCTGCATATAAGAACGGGAGCGCAGCGCTGCTGGCGTGAAAAAAGCCCCCACGCCAGCCGGGAAAGGTGAAGACCAGCGAATGGGTGAGGTAGACTGCCACAAGGTAGACGGAAGCCAGCAGGAAAGGGAGGCGGCGACGCAGTCGATAGAGGCCTATGACGGCGAAGGGCAGCAAGAAGATGAGGCAGTCCTCCGCCAGTAGTCGCTGGAAGTTGATCCACAACGCTGAGAGCTTGGAGCGCAGGATGTTGTCCCAGCCCCAGGCCAGGTACGAAGATAGCGATAAGTCGCAGTCATAGCAGAACAGGTCGTCATAGTCGGTGAGCCAGATTGTCTTCGTGCTGGCGGGTGAGAGTGGGGTTCCCAGTGTGATCATATTGCGGGCAAACCAGGGGCCCATCGCCAGAGCATACCCCACAATCACCATGACGAGGTGCACGGCAGCTGTCTTTCGCGCGTTGTGCCTACTTCGCACAGCGCTCGAAACGCCAGGTGGAACGCTCTTGTCGCCGGGGTTTGCAATCCGACTCGATGCCAGCGGAGCGAGAGCGACTATCGGTAGGAGCAGAACACCGTCAGCGCGGGTGAGGTGGGCCAGGCCGACGAGCAGGCCTGCGAGAAGCCAGCGGCTTACGCGAGCCCTCCGCCTTCTATGTGCCAAGCTTCGCCTGCCTGCCAACCAGAGCGCCAGGCTGCCGAAAAGAGCAAATGGAGCGAAGGTTTCGGGGAGCGTCCAGTATGGGAAGAAGAAGCCGCTGAATAAGGCGAGGAGACCGGCCGTCCAGGCCAGCTGTCGATTCTTGGTACCCTGCCAGGCGAGGCCATAAGCCACCGAGGAAATGAGAGCAGATAAAACCGCGAAGGGCACCTGAAGGGCGAAGAAGGAGCCGGGGAACATAGCAGCGAAGGGGCTGCCCAATAGGGAGGGGAATGGCATCCAGTAGAGGAAGCCGGGATGGGGCACTCTGGCGGGATCATTCAGGTAGTTCCAGATGAATGGCTCGCTGAGGCCTCCGCCTTGCCCGATACGCACCGCGCCTGCTGCGTAATAGGCCGCATCCATATACCCAGGCCGAGCGATCATACCTGCCACCGCCAGTCGCAGAGCCAGCGAGATGACGATCAACGCTACCCTGTCCCGTCCCGGTCGATTCTTGAGGAAAGCCCGGATCTCGTGCAGCATGTTAAGGCCTACCTCCACTCTCCAGTTCTGATGCAGTCAGGTCCAGGAGATAGATACCGATGCCACCGACGTCCTGGCGTTCCAGCAGAGAGTAGCGGCTTTCGAACCAAGCGAGAGCCTCCCGCTGGAACTCAACGCTGTGATCCAGAGCCATCACCACCCACAGACGCTCAAAGCGGTCATCCAGCTCACCCTTGCTCACCAGCTGCCCTCCCCATATACGATAGACTGACTCTGACTTGCGTGGATCAGGGTCACCTTGCAGCAAGAAATGGTCGAGATGATCGAGGTAGACGAGAAAGGGCAGATATGAGCCATCTGAGGTATGCAGTATGGCGTCGCCAGCGTCGAGTTGCTTCTGAACGAGCGTGGCTGCTTCCCGCATAGTAGGCTTCTGGTAATCGGGATTGACGTAGTATCCCCACAACGAAAGCATCATCACCGCCGCTAAGCCAATGGCCAACCCAGGCAAGGGGTTCGTCCGCTCCACTTCGCTGACCCCCCACGCTATCAGGAGGATCATTGACGGCAAGCCTATCAGCAGCGTCCGCTCTGGCAGAAAGATAGGTTGGACCTGTGCCAGGCCGAAGGGTCCTAGCAGGGTAATGCCGACCGTGAGCGACAGAAGCACCAGTGAACGCCAGCTTCCGGAGCGGCGACGGATGGCCCACTTCGTTTCCCAAAGCGTGATGGCGAACGTTGACAGGCTGCACAACAGCGCCACAGGCATCACCTTTGGGGTGATGGAATAGCCGACGAGTAAGAGATGGATCGCGGTGATGGGAAAGAGTGGGTTCGGTCGACCCTTGCCAACGAGCGGGCGCAATCCTCCTAGGCGGCCTGGCGTTCCCCCCAGCATACTGGCTAGGTGGGGCGCCACGATGATCACAGCCCCCAGGTTGATCAGTATCATCTTGACCAAGGCGTCTCTTCGGCAGAGAAGAACGTAGAGGCTCATGGCGGCCAGAAGTAGAAAGGCGAACAGGTGTGTCGCAGCAGCCGCAGTTGCTGCCACACCCGTCGCTAGCCACCAGCCAGGATGACCACTCTCGACCGCCCTGTGGAAGCAGATCAGCGCCATCACGCCAAGGAAAGCGAGCTGGGCATACATCCGAGCCTCTTGCGAGTAGGCAACGTGAAAAGGAGCCAGAGCGAGCAGCGCGCTCGCCACTAGAGCGACCTTTCGATTGAAGAGAAGTGTCCCGAGAGCGAAGATCGCGGGCACGGTCAGCGCCCCCCACAACACAGAAAGCGCTCGCCCCCAAACCTCAGTCCCACCGGAGGGGAGCCAGTAGTGTAGCAGCAGGTAGTATAGCCCAGGGTGGCTGGAGTGGCCGGCGTTGGAGAGGATGAGTGAAGCTGGGAGCCGTGCGATGAGCATGCTGATGGCCTCGTCTAGCCAGAAGCTGTTTGACCCGAGCTGGTGTATGCGCAGAACCGCACCGAGCGTCGTTATTCCCGCGAGTCCAGCCCACCATCTCCATCCAGGCCGTGTCAGTTGGGACAGAAGAGGATCACCTCCAGGTCATTGAAGGTCAATCGATCTACCGCGTGCCACTCCTGCTCCAGCCTCTTCAGAACCGGGTGCTCTTTTCCGCGCTCTTCCCACTCATCCACAGCGCGGGTGAAGAACACAAACCAGAGACGCGAAGCGCTCTCGCTGACATCCTGCAGCCCTTCGACGGGCCAGATCATCATCGCGTCCTGGGTTGGGGGAGCCAGGGTGTCGTTGTGGGACCCTGGCTCGTCGGGCAGGAAAGCCTGAGGCAGGTCGCGCGCATAGTAATGCATCGGCAAGTAGCTCAGCTTGTTGTCGTGCAGGATGACATCGTCAGTCTTTAGCTGGGCGCGCAGGAACTTGGCCGCTGGTCGAAAGGGTGAACGCGGGAACTCGTCAAAGGTATACTTGCTCGGCAAGGCGAGCAACGCCGCCAGGACGAAGGAGACCAGCAGCACACTGCGCATGAAACGCGGGGCGCGGCCAGCAAGGATCACCGCCGCAAGGATGTAGTACGCCGAGGAGGAGAGGATGAAGCCGCGCGGCACAAACAACGGACGCATGACGTAGGAAAGGGCGAAAATGAGCAGGGGAGGAAAGCAGGCAAAGGTGGTCAGCAGCTGGATCCGCGCGTCCCGTCGCCAGCTACGCGCCAGCTCGTAGCACACGATAGCCAGGAACAGAATCGCCACGGCGACGGCCATCGCGAGCATCTTGCGCGGCACGGGAAGGTCGGTATGGAAAGTGACCAGGGCCTGAACCAGTTCCAGCAACCCCGGTCGGGGCGTCCAAAAGGCGCGTTGGATCTTGGCGATCTGTCCCGGCACCATCACCAGCCAGGGAGAGGCGAGGAGCAAGATCCCCATCTGAGCCAGTATCAGGCGGCCCAAGAGCCGCCAGCGGCGCTGCAGAAGCAGCAGTAGATCGGCGCTGAGGAGGGTGAAGGCAGCGAGGTTATGGCTGTACATCGCCAGCGTTCCCGCCGCTATCAATCCAACCCAGTGGGGCCAGGCGCGGCGATGCCGATCCAGGTAGATGTGAGAGAAGAAGGTAAGGTAGAGCAGCAGGTTGAGGCAGAGAAAACCATACATCCGCAGCTCTTGAGCGTGGTAGATGTGGAACGGGGACACCGCCGTGAGCAGCGCTGCTGCCGCTGCGACAGGGACGTCAAACAAGGAGTTTGCCAATTTGAAGGTGAGGGAGATGGTCGCTATGCTGATCAACACGTTGAGCAGGCGCAGATGCACGAGGTGGGTGCTCACCATCGTCCACAGATGAAGGGCGAAGTAGTAGAGTGGCGGCATGGTGTCCGCTGCCGTGCCTTTCACGATCGAATCGAGATCGCGTCGCGCCAAGAAGAAGCTGAACGCATCGTCGTACCAGATGCCACGCGTGGAGAGAGCGATCATGCGGAGGAGCAGCCCGATGCCCATCAAGCTTGCCAGCAGCACAAGTCGGTTCCGATTTCCCTCTCTCATTGGCTGCTCCTCAGTTGGTCGGAAGGAAGCTATCCTTGTAGACGAAGGCCACTGTGAAGATCCAGAGCAATGCGTAGTTCAGCGCACGGTGCTGCCGCTGCTCTGCGCCGAAGTCCAGCACAGCCACAACAAGGCCAGCCGTTATCCGTGAGAGACCCAGCGGGTCAAGGACGTTGGAGGTGGGCAAGAAGGGGAAGATCGAGGCGTTCATCAGCAGGGCCCAGATGATGGGAGAGTTGGATCCGCGAGCGAAGCTGTGTAGAGCTGCAAAGATCGAGAGCATGGCAGGCGCAAGCGCCATAGGCACAACCAGGAGCGACATCACGACGAAGGCGGTTGGATTGACGGAAGCCATCAGCCACCAACCACGGAAGGGAACGGTCTGGAATGGTGTGGACAGGGCTCCGCCGGATCCTACGCCCCACTCTCCGAGCCAAAGCCAGAGCGCGACTTGCCAAGCGACGAATGGGGTGAACACGACAGACACCCAGACTAGCCCCTCACGCCATCGTCGCTGCCCTAACATATAGAGGGCATACCCTATTGGAAACAGCAGGGTGACCTCCCGCGTGAGCGCGGCTAAAGCGAAGGCGGCTCCGCTGCTTCGAGGCTGGCCGCGCAAGAAGGCCAGGACCCCAACCTGGACGAGCAGGTAGGCCAGGGGTTCGGTGAGGTTCAGGCGTATGGGCATGAAAAGCCCAATGAAGAGCCCATACGTCATGGCGTACCAGCGATTCACGCTGTGCTGCGCCAGAATAGCTTCTGTCACTGCTGTGCCGGTGGGCAGAGCGATCAAGTTGACTATGATGAGCGTCCATGGCAGCAGCTCGGGGATGCCGAGCGAGAGCATTCGGGCGATGACGGGATAGAGTATGCGCTGGTACCGATAGGCCGGCGCGTCCAGGTAGGGTGCCGCGTTCAGAGGATGATGAGCGATCTGATAAGCGAACTGGCCGTCGTAGCCTAGAGAGCTGTTCGACGCAAGGGGATCAAATGCCTTACCCCTGATAACGAACGACATTGGGTCCCAATTATGCCCCATCAGCGTGATAGCTGCGTAGATGAGCGAGCAGAGCAACACAACGTGCCACGGGCGCAGACGATTCCGCGCGTCTCGCAGCCTTGCATAGCAGGGAAGGGCGATGGGTCTCAGCATTATTTCCTTACTGTGGGTTGGAACTGCGCGTCCTGTCGGGTCATCAGATGCACGAAAAGCATGAGCATAGGAAACGGGAGATAGACCGGGGCCGTCTCGTAGTTGCCCTGTACCGTGGTCAGGAAGATGATCCACTGTCCTACACAGAGCGTAGCCTCAGCGCTGACCACAGCCCAACGTGCTCGCTCGCCGAGGTGATCTCTTAGACGAGCGAACCAGGCGAAGAGGGGCAAGAGCAGCATTGTGTAGTGGGTCGTGGCTGTGCGAGGGGCAATGAAGTGCGTCAGGATCATGTAGAGCCCTGTTGTCCACAGAAACCCATCCCATCCGGCTCCTCGCCGTCGCCAAGCCTCCCACAGCGCATAAGCCGAGAACGCTCCGACCCCAACGATCTCTGGCGCCGGTCCCATTCCCAGGAAATGGCGGAGGACGATCCAGGTCAGTGAGCGATAGTTCGCCACGCCTGTCACCGTGTCGTAGTTGCGTACATCGTCGGCGAAATCGACGAGCCAGCTGGGCACGAGCAGGAAGGAGACGCCGACCAGTAGGATCATCGCCAGGACGAAGCCTTGCCATACTTGCCACCGCCCATGCCAGGCGGTCCACCACAACACCCAGGGTATCAGCAGGAAGCTCATCTGTGGCTTGATCGTGGCGACAGCCAGTACCGCCCCTCCCAGGCCGTCTAGCTCCTTCAGCATCAACCAGATGCCAGCTATCAGCGCGAAGAAGACGAGGGTGGCCATCTGTCCCAGGATGACGGCTCGAGCGTGGGGATAGTTCAGGAGGGCCCATACGAACGTCCCTCCCCACAGCCAGGTTGGGGGGCGCCAACCGGCTACACGGGCCGTCAGAGCTACGCCCGCCAGGAGCGTGTAGATCATCAGCGTCATCCAGATGGCCTGTACGAGGGGGTAGGAGTGGACGAAGCACAGAGGCCAGAAGAGGAACAAAGCATATAGCGGATAGGAGTAGGCGGCCTTGTCCTGGCCCGGTTGCGCCGGGTGTCCCCAGATTCCGCGCTGAGTGCGCAGCGTGACCTCATCCGAATACGGGTTCTCCCCTGTCCGGATCAGGGCACAGCCATTGGCCCAGCGGGAGTAGAAGTCATTGCCGCCCGGCGTCTGGGAGGTGAACGTGCGATAGGTGACCCAGCTCTGTCCCGCTGTCAAGGCTATCATGAGAAGGGCGATCAAGCCCCACCTGAGCCAGGGGCTTAGCCTCATCAATGGCTCCTCAGGCGGTACAGCTCGTAGGCAGAGCCGAAGCTCTCGGTCAGGCTCATGTGCTTCGTCTTCAGGTCATCCAGTGTCTGCACGTCCGACGGCGTGACAGGATCGAACTCCGCCTCCAGAATGTGATCCAGCCCCGCCTGGTGGAGCAACACGTGCGTGACCCCGTCCGCGCGCCAGGCGCTGGCGATGGCCTCGCTGTCGTGCCCATAGAGGTGGATGGTGTGCAGCCAGCGGTCTAGCAGCGCGTCGGGGCGACAACGCCTTCGGTGATGCCTTCGGTTTGCCGTACAATGATAGCTGCGCGGTTCCCACAGGAAGAGGACCACGCTGTCCTCGTCCAGGGTCTCATTGACGTATTCGATAGCGGGGTAGTACCATCCTAGCCTTCGCTTGAGGTAGCTATCCCGTGATTCCATGCCCAGGTTCACGGGCAAGGGATCAGCCTGGAGGAAGTCGCCGATGCCGGAGAAGAGCGACAGGGCCAGCGTCAGGCTTATGACGGCTCGAACCAGCCAGTCGAGGGCCAGCTGTGGGGGCTGGACGGCTCTTAGCCGATCCAATGCAGCGCCACCCAGGACCGCCACCGCGCCGAAGGTCAGAAAGAGGAACCTCGTCCTCAAGAGCAGTGCCGTGCGGGCCAGCCCATTGAGCCACAAGCCATAGCCCACGGCGAAGAACAGGAGAAGATGGCCGACCGTTCCACGATCCTTGCGAGTCAGCTTTCGCCAAACAACGAGGAGAAGGGGCAAGCTGGGCAGCAAGAGTGGGCCGATGGTCGCTTCATAGAGGTTAGTACCCTCGGTGCCCAGGATTGTCGCCTCCAACGGGGCGGTCAGGAGTCGCCAGGGGGCGGTGGTTGCCAGCCCAGTCCCGGGCCTGTCGTACCACCAACTGCGCCACTCGTCCCAATAGACACCGTGGGACAGGAAGAAGGGGTACACCGGGTTGCCGGTCGTCAGCCAGTTCTCCAGCGTCCAAGGCAGGGCGACGAGGATTGCGGGGATTGCTACAAGCGCCAGGCGTCCAGCGATCACTCCAATGCTCCTACGACGCGACACCCACACCAGGCTCACCCCCAGAGCGCCGGCTATAGCGATGGCGGTGTATTTCACGCCGCCGCAAAGCCCACAGAACAGCCCCAGCAGCAGAAGCCACGCCCTGCTTGTCCCCTCGCGGGCCTGTGACTCGCGCCAGCGAAGGAAGACATACAACGTCGCCGTGGCGTAGAACAGGAGCGTCGCATCCACGTAGGCCTTACTCATCAAGGAGAGAAGTGTGGGGACTGACAACAGCAGGGCAGCCGCCAACCAGGCTGCGTCTTCACCAAAAGCGCGTCTCCCCAGCGATATCGTGATAGCCAGTGCCATCACCCCGTACCCAAAGTGCAGCAGGGGTGCTACCCGCTCCCCCACCAGCAACAGCCCGAGCGTGAACTGCATCTCCGCCAACTGTGGGAAGCCCAGATAGGGCAGGTCAATGGGGTGGACGATCCGCCCAGCCTCTATGAAGAGGCGTGGGCCGGTCAGGTGGTAGACCAAGGTGTCCCAGCCGGTGGGCGGCGCCAGAGCTAGGAAGAAGCTCAGCAGAAGGCTAGCACACCCGTACACGGCCACCCAACGCTTGAAGCCGCTCGTCATATCGGGCAGTCGAACGGCTTTCGTGTCGAGCAGAGATGGGCGCAGGCGGGGCCAGAGCAATGTCCCGAGCGCCAGGAGCAGCCCCCACATGACGATTGGTTTCAGGAGGCCCAGCAGGCCCAAGCCCAGGACCGCCAGGGAGAGAAGGCCCAACCCCAGCCCCGCTGAGAGCGCGAGCCGCGTCAGGGGGTGCTCATCATCCAGCAGTCCCCCCACCACGCGCTGCCCCAGGGAGGCTCCTATCCACGTGACGCCAAGCCAGGCTGCAATGCCCGAGGTTGAACGCCACAGACCCTGGAGGATTCTTCTGTCAAACGGCTTGTGGACCCAGAAGTAGGCTGCAACAATCGAAAACAGCCAAAGGATCACGAGAGCAGCCCTCGCGATCTGTTTGGAGGGAGTCTGCCGGCTCATGGGTGCTTCTCCTGCGGCTCCGTGTTGCAGATCAACATTCGCAGATCAACATCCTGCGCAACCCGATCCAGGGCATCAGGGAATGTCTAAGGCGATCCTCGAGCCCTTTACCCCATCTGAGCAACCATTCTGGCCCGGCTGGCACGAGGACATTCGTCTCCCCATACGTTATGTGGAAGCCAGCGCGCTCCACCATCTCTACCAACCTATTATAGCGAATGAACCTGTGGGGCCCCTCTGAGTGGTGCAGTCCTGTGATGGCTGCCAAGGCGTGGACCGGTTCCCAGAGGACGTTGGGTGTGCTTAGGACCATCGTTCCCCCAGGTCTGGTCACTCGAGCTAACTCTGTGAGCAGTGCCTGGGGGCGGGAGACGTGTTCAATGGTCTCGAGAAACAGGACCACGTTGAACGTTTCTCTCTCAAGAGGAAGGGCGTAGTCTGTCATGTGAAGCCATCTGACGTCCTCCAGACCGGCCTCCTCCAGTTGCTTCCGACATATCTCCCCCATCTTGTGGGAGACGTCGACACAGGTCCCCGTTCTGACCTTTCCCTTCTGGTAGAAGAAGGCCATGCCTTCCCCGGTCCGAGAAAACAGTTCGAGTACGTCAGCATTGTCCGGCAGGTCGGCAAGGCGTAGGGCATCCGTGAAGCGACGGAAATGAGAGTGTGCCGCTTCGTTCACTTCGTCGTAGTGCTCTGCCAGGCTGTCATAGTGCGCCTCGACGTCAGCGAGCGTCCAGTCGGGCTGCGTCAGGTAGCGAATCTCGTTTCCGATTCTCCCCAGGAAGCCGGGGATAGGCGGCGTCCCGGGGACAGACGACGTCCCTTTGCTCATTTCAGCTCCTCGACTATCTCATAGGGTACGTCGGTCAGCCCCCGGCGTTTCACGGGCTTCGAGATGCTCTTCCAGGCTTTGCGGAGCCCATCGAACAGAGGGCCCATCAAGCAGATTGGGATGAACTCGACCAACCGTCTGAGGAGTCGGGTGCGGCATATCCCGAAAATCGTGACGATGACGAGCTCGACGATTCTGCGCGAGAAAGAGATTGAGACGGGGCGGTACCCGTAATCCGGCACGTGCCTTCCCGTCATCCTTCGCCATTCCAGCCGGATGAACGTGCCCCGCTTCTTGAACTCGATCATGTGGGCGTGCATCGACAGAGCATCCTCGAGGGAGATTTCCTCCAGAGCGACCAGTCCATCCTCCTCCATGGTTGCTAGCACATCTGCACCGGTCGTCGAGCGGGCTACGATGACGGAGAAGCCCCCACCTTGCCTCTCGTATCGAGGATGCCACGCGTCGCCGACCGAGATGTCGGTCAACTCATTGGTGAAGTCGACTGCGAGGAGGCTGCTTCGCGTGATGTAGAAGGGGATCAGGTAGTTGTAGTAGAATTTCTCGACCTTGAGCACGCTGCCGGATCGCGTCTGGATCCGCAGGTACCCTGGCCATTCGCCCTCCCGATACTTCAGATCGACGACTTCGTGAATGCTCTCGACCCCGTTGGATCGCAAGAAGCTCTCAATCGCCTCGAGATACATGCTCGTGCCGACATAAGGTCCTATGACGTAGTCCACCTTCTGAGCACCTCTATGGCCCAATCGCTGCAGCTGGCGCAGGGAAGCGACTTGATCAGGGAGGCCGACGTAGGCCAGCCTACCATTGAAGGCTGCCATCTCGGGCAGGATGGTGTTGACAGGTGTGGGCACGTAGACACTTTGACTGGCGGCTGCGATCTCCTCCGGTGATTGGGCGATAATCGGCTGCGCCAGCCAGGGCTCAGGCTGCCCCTGAAGCAACACCGCGGCTCCATCGATGAGACCGTTTTCCAGGAGGTAGATCAGCGTTTGGGTTATGACGCCGCCTGATGCCGCCCTGCTTCGAATCGCAGGGATGCGGGAGTGTCCGATGAACAACGCCTGATAGTATCCCAGCAACCAGTTCTGTGGGAGCGCGCCAAACAAAGCGCGGTAGGCTCGGGGGTAGTCGATACCCTTGCCGGGACATGCCTGGTAGGCCGCGGGGTCGAGCTCTATGCTATTCTCAGCGACGGCGACCGGCCTTGGCCCTGAGAGCGTGACTTCCATCTCCAGGGTGCCGTTTGAGAGCCCCACGCACGTGCCACAGTGGGTGCACAAGCCAGCGTCTATGACTTCAGATTGAAGATGGCGGAACGTGGCATTCACTATGCTTCCTTCTGGTCTTATGCTGTGGGAGCAGAATCGCTGTGGTGCAAGCTGTCGGGCGGATTAGACGAGTTGTCAATGCTCCCAGGGCTTCTGCTGATCACTCCTTGTAGTAGTTCGGCAGTCTACGGTTGACCAACTCGGCCAACATGCCGATGAGGGCCGTCTGAAACGCCGTCATGGAGATTACTAACGTGCTCACGTCAGCCAGCCGACCGAGAACGAGCTTGCTGAAGATCGCCCAGGCGACCGCCAGCAGTAGGAGGAGCGTACTTACTGGCATGAACACCTTCAGGGGTGCGAAGTAGAGAGCGATGCGCCAGACCAACTCTGTGAAGTGGAGCGTGTCTTGGATGGGCCTTATCTTGGAGCGACCCACTCGGGCGTAGTAGTTGATTGGGACGTAGTCCACCAAGTATCCGTTGGTCAACATGGCCAGCGTGATGGTCGTCGTGAACGAGAAACGATTCGGCAGTAGACTGAACATGCGCAGCGCAGCGTCACGCCGGAAAACTCGCAAGCCAGAGTTCAGGTCTGGGATAGACTCGTCGGTGACGAAGTTCGCCAGCTGCCTGATAAGCCATTTAGCTGGTCTGCGCACCGTTGGAATATCCACGTCTTCACCCACTCGCGCTCCCACCACCATGTCCCATCTGCTATCGGCGAAGCGATCGACCAAATCCGGTATGGCGTCAATGGGGTACGTGCCATCAGCGTCGATGATGCATATCAGGTCGTGGGCCGCGTGGCGTATGCCGGTCTTGAGAGCTGCACCATAGCCTCGATTCTCCCTATGACGGAGCAACGTGACGCCGTCGCACTGTCCCACCACGTCGGCGGTACCATCCTGGGAGCCATCGTCCACCGCGATGACTTCACACGGGATATCCATGACGCCTGTCTCTGCTGCCAGGCGCTTCAGCACGGAGCCAATGGACCGCCCCTCATTGTAGGCGGGCACGATAATTGACAGACCCTTCACCTGTCATACCTCCTCCCCTCTGGATCGCAGATCCGGAGGGAGCAGAGCGAGCAACGAGGTCGAGACTTGGCTATCTCGTCAGGTGCTCGCGGTCAGCAGGGTGTGCAGCCAACGCCGCACTGCCTCCGGCGACAGTAGCCGCCCGTCGGCCTGTGTGTCGCACGGCTCCTCGCAGACCTTGATCGCCAGGCCGCCGTGCGCCTGAACCACGCCGAAGGCCTCCTCATCCTTGTCGTCGTCGCCTATGTAGAGCGACAGCGCATCATGCCAGGGATAGCGATCGAGCAGGTAAGCGACAGTTCTCCCCTTGTGCGCCAGCGCCGGGCCGATCTCCAGGAACTTGTGCCCGCCGAGCACGCGGAACAGATCGGAGTTGACGGGTGCCTCAATGGAAGACGTCGCTGTCGCTCGGGCTATCTGTCGTGCCTCCTTCAGCACCTCTTCCGCTTCCTCATCAGCGGCATGGCGAGCGTGGATAGCTAACGCCCGCCCTTTGTCCTCCAGAAAGAAGCCGTCTCGATGGGCGATCAGTCGCTCCCAGCGGGGTTTGATGTTCTCCAGCACGGGGCGGATACGGTCGTGACGGACTCGCTTGACCTCTTCCCCGTCAGGCAGTTGAAGCTCAATGCCGTAGGTGCCTGCCAGAAGCACCTCTGGTACGGGCAGCAGCTTCCGCACGTGACTCAGTCGACGGCCGCTGATCACTGAGACGCGTATGCCAGGGTGTTCCGCCAGCCTGGTGAGAAGCGCGATGACCTCGGGATCCGGTTCGACATGATCTGGCGTGGGAGCGAAATCGGCTAGCGTGCCGTCGTAGTCGAGGAACAGTCGCAGACGTTCCGCCTCTCGGATTCTAGCCTTGATCGCCTGGGGAGCGTCCAGCTCCATCATCGCTCCGCCCCTCTGAGCAATGGCTCGATATCGCGCTCGAAGATTGCCTTCCAGGTGTAGCTCTGCCGGACGCGGCGGCGTAAGCGGTGCGTCGGATCCTCCTCGACGCGTACGAGGATCCGGTCGGCTATGTCCTCTGGATCTCCCTCGTGGTCGATGATCATCACATCCTCTCCACCGATCTCGCGTGCCGCCGGCACCTCCGTGCAGACCATCGGCTTCCCTGTCAGGCCCGCTTCCAGCACCGGCATCCCGAAGCCCTCCCGGTGGCTGGGCATGAAGACGATGTCGCTGGCGCGGAGAAGGTCTGCGACCACGGCCATATCGAGGGTGAATCCCTCTTCTCCGTCAGGCCCCGATTCGAACACAAACCGCATCTCATCCTCCACGCCCAGCTTGCGGCGCAGCGCCTGTAGCTCTCGGAAGTAGGCCATGCTCTCCTCGTCGTGAGGATCTGGGGGGCCGGTGAGAACCAGCTTCACGTTCTCCTTTTTGGCTTTTAGCGCCGCCACCACGTGCAGTGCCAGCTCGATGTTCTTCGCCTGGGTGACGCGCACCGGCATCAACAGCATCAGATCGCTCGCCAGCAGATCCATCCTATCGATGAGGCTGTGTCCTTCCTCGGTCAAGCCCAGCAGCAAGGTTGGATCCACACCATTGTAGATCACTTGAATCTCTTCGGGAGGACAGTTGAACAGTTCTGCCAATGCCCGCTGTCTGCGCTCCGAGACGACCACATAGGTCACGTCGTCCCGCTGGGTGCGGAGTAGGTCCCAGGGATATCCCGGGTGAAGATTGGGAAGCGAGTGGTCGCTGGTCCACCCGACGTCGTGGCACCAGGCGATACAGCCTGGGACGATCGCCTCGTCTAGAAGCCTGCACAGCGCAACCGTCAGCGGCAGGTTGAAGCGTTTGGTGAAGATGTTATGCACAATCAGGTTGTCGAAGCGACTCAGCACCGGTGCCAGCGTCTCCGCCAGCTCGTCGACCAGCTCATCAAAGGTGGATGGTACGTCCCCATCTTCAAGCTGCCGGGTGACCTGGACAATCCCAGGATGTTGGGAGCTGATCTTTGGCATGCGGACGAACTCAGCCCTTGGCGGCAGCGCATCCCCGTCGCCGCGACCGGCGATCACGGTTGTGGAGTGACCGGCTTGCGCAAACTGCTGCACGTGCGCCTCAATCACCCCTTCAACCCCGCCAACCACCGGAGGGGCCGCGTAGTGCATGATCGCTGTCCTATGTGCGCTTTCAGGTCCAGGTTCGCTCATCCTTCCTCCATCTGGCATAGACCTAGCTCCTGGACGGTCTCCAGTTGATGGCAGAGCCATGTGGTGATGTCCTCGCGCTCGACCAGCCAGTGGAGGCGCTCAGCTCGTTCGCGTCGCTTCTCAGGCTCCATCTGAAGCGCCTGGTGGAGGGCTTTTGCCGTGGCGTAGATGTCGCATGGAGAGATGACGATGGCGCCCGTCTCCAACTGCTGCCGCGCTCCGATCCGCTCGGAGAGGATCAGCACACCATCACGCTCGTTCACTGTGGGGCCCTCCTTGGCTACCAGGTTCATTCCGTCGGCGATGGAGTTGACCAACAGAATGTCGTAAAGTTGCATCGCGGCTACCGCTCGTGGGTAGTTGTCGCCGACCAGGACGCGAATCGGCTCCCAATCGCTGTCGCCATGTTTGGCATTGACCTGGCCCGCGGCGGCCATAAGATCGTCTAGGTAGTCCTGATACTGGCCCACGTCGAGACGGGATGGCACCAGGAGGGCCATCAATTTCACCTTGCCGTGATACTCAGGATGGAGATCGAGCAGCTCATCGAAGGCCAGGAAGCCGCGAACGATGTTCTTGCTGGGCTCAATACGATCGACCCGCAGGATCAACTGGCGGTCCCCCACGGACTTCTGGATCTCGGCTCGATACTCATCCACCTCCTCTGACGCCGCCAGCTCTCTTATGGATTCCACGTCGATGGAGATCGGGAAGTCACGGATGTAGGTGGTGTGGTTTTCGTACCAGATCCGCCTTCGCTCGTACTTCACCTGGGCACGCGGCAGGAAGGACTCGCACGTGCGGATGAAGTTCAGCGCGTCAAGCTTGGTCTGGAAACCGAGCACATCGACGGCGCAGAGGCCTCCGAGAATGCCCTTTCGCATCTCAGGTGGAAGGATCGACCAGTACTCAGGACCAGGCCAGGGGATGTGCACGAAGTGCAACAGTGTCGGGCAATTGGACGGGCCAAGCTCATGGTGAATCTTGTTTCGCAGGAAGCGAGCTGTCAGGTAGAGGTGATAGTCCTGGAGCATGACGAGCGTGGGGCGGTCTGTCGCCAGAGCCTTTTGGACGATCGCCTCGGCGAATTGCTGGTTCACCGCCACGTAGCCATCCTTCCAGGCGCGCCACGTGGCACGATCGATGATGGGTGACGTCACGACGTCCCACATGGAGTGCTGAAGAAACCAGAGGAGTGGATTGGCGATGACGTTGTAGTAATCGTCGTAGACCGACGGATCTGGTGTGAGAAACTGAACGCTAGTGACGCCGGAATCGCCTTTGTCCTCGTCACCTTCTCCCAGTCGGACGTCACCGGCCCTCCACTCGGCGTCGGCGTCGGTCTGTGCACAGGAGATCCATGTGGCATCGGTGCGGCGACACATGCCGAGCAACGCGGTGACCAGCCCACCCTCCCCTCGCTCGTAGCTTAACGCACCTTCGTCATCCCGCTCGAAGGTCACCGGGCCGCGATTCGCAGCGATGATCAGTGCCCGATTGGCGAAGAAGCTGTACTGCAGTTCTGCACAGTGCTGCCGTATCTCGTCGGCATTCCCACCTTTCTCAGGCGAAAGCCTATGGCCGCGAAGTTTCCTATCAGCCGCAGATCTGTCCTCGCTAGTCATTTCTCGCTTCCCTCCTCACGACTGGCCTGGATCGCCAGGTCGATGAAGACCGCCGCCGTCCACCCAAAGATATCAGCAGCCGCCTCGGTAGGGGCGCCGGTCTCCGCGTTGTAGTACTCATAGATGCTGGGATGGCTCATCACAAGCTGCAGCGTCCTATCGCGAAGGGTGCGAGCCAGTTTACTCCTGCCAACCTGTTGCAGAGCCTCGACGAAGAAGTAGTTGATGTTGGCCCACACGGGACCGCGCCACATCGTCGCGGGGTCGTAATGCGGGTCACTGCGCGACACCGTGGGGATGATGGGCGGATGGACGCGGTCACCGTCAGCTCGGTCACTCCAGAACTTGTCCGGGTCTGTAAGATGATCCACCAACCGATCACAGATCTCCACGGGCAACTGCCCGCTCCACAGTGGGTAAAGATTGAAGGGGGTTACCACTCGAATGGGCTCCTCGTTGTGCAGCGCCCAGAAGAGCCCCGCCTCCTCGTCCCAGAAGTCCTCCAGCATACGTCTGACGATCGCCTCTGCACGGCGGCGCCACATCTCCGCCTCTGCATCCATGCCCAGCGCTTCTGCGATCATCGCCAGCGATCCCATCTGTACACAGAGATAGGTGTTCAAATCAGGCGGCTCGACCGGCATGCCGTAGTCCCACAACGGGCTGTCGTCCAGGCCGGAGGAATAGGGATGGTTGTACTGGGCCAGCCCGTCGACGTCATCGTCGTTCATGCTGAACCACCAAGCATTCCAACGAACGAGAGGCACGTAGATCTCCCTCAGGAAGTCCAGGTTGGGATCGCTCTCGTGCAGCTTGAGCGCCGCCCATGCGAGGATTGGGGGCTTGGTGACCTCGGCCCGGATGGGGTGATCGATCTCGGCGACCACCCCTTCGTCGTAGACCGCATCGGGCATCATCCCATCGGAGAGCTGATGGGCGATCATCGCGCGGATCTGATCGCGGGCTAACTCGGGATCGATGTGTCGATAGGCAAGGGCGTGTAGGGCGCTGTCCCACAGCCACAGGCCGACGTAGTTCATCTTCGAGGGCGTCATCGCTTCGTAGGTCACGTTGCCTTGGGGGCTGATGAGGTTGTTCGCCATCACCCACCAGGCGTACGCGTACGTGGGGCGGTATTGCTCGGATACAGATGGAACGCGAGCGAACCACCGGCGCCACCGCTCCTCTGCATCCGAGTATGATGTCGAGAAGGGCAACACATTCTGCTGCAGATCGAAGCTCCCGCCGATGGTGATCGTGATAGCGCAGTCGTCGCCGGACTCGACCACGAAGTCGACGACGTAGCCGCCTCCTTTCGGTGTGATCTTGTTGCGAATGCACCTATCGTTGCTGGCGTAGGCCAGGTTGCGAACGGCCTTGAAGACGCCGCCGTTCTCCGTCTCCTCCCAGAACTGGGGAGAGACGTGGAAGCGGAGGCCGGCGGTCACGCCGGATGGCACCCCTAGCGTCAGGACGCGCTCGTCCTGGAACACCAGGCGGAAGCTGCCGAGCCGTGTTTGGAAGCACAAGGTGTGAGGGTAGGTGACGACCTCGTCGAAGTCGAGCTGCTCTCCCCCTTCATCCACCAGGGAGAAGCTATGGATGAAGGGAGGGCGATGGCGGTAGGTGTCGAGGCCTGGCTGAAGCTCGGTCAGACGCTCTGCTATTTTGACCAGCAAGCGGCTCTGACCAGGCACCTGGTAGACCAACAGGCGCGAGCCCCGATTGCTGAAGGGGACCTGCGTGATGTCGATCTTGTTTCTGAGCAGGTCGAGGAGTGAGGATGTTGTTTGCTCCTGCATCGCCTAAAGCTCTACGTCCAAGCCACTCACGACGATTGTGACCTGTCCTGGTCCGATGTTCTCAACCCCGCCAGACGGTCCCAGCCCCAAGGCCGCTCTATCCGGGATACCGAGCCCAAGACAGTCGGGCTTCAGACTTAGGAGATCGCGCAGCTGATGGGCGGCTTTGGCTCCCTTGAAGTGGGGGGCGACGATGACGTTGTTCAACCAGCCCAGCCCTGGCTCAGCTCCATTGTCTGGCCCCTGCTGTTGGTGGGAGGTGTCTACAATCCAGGAACCCAGGGCAGTGGCTCCAGCTCCCACGCCCACGATCACCGCGCCCTGCTCAAAAGCCCGAGCCACAGCTTCCATGGCAGGGCTCTCGCGCAGCGCTCGGACCAAGGTCACTGCCTCTGGTCCGTCACCGATGTAGATCAAGCCCGCCTCCTCCAGAATACAACAGTTCTCCGTCAGTTGGGCGCCAACAGCGTCGAAAATGGGCACAGTGTACCCGGTCGGTCCTCCTAGATCGGCGTAGTAGTCTAGCAGCGCTTCAGCTTCGATCGTCGAACTGCCGGCCGTGGGCAACACAGCCATTGGGCGATCAAGGTCCGTCCAGCCCAAGGCAACTGCGTCCACGTCGCCCGTTTCGTTCTCGCGCCACGAGCCGCCACCAGCCAGAACCAACCAGCCGCTGCCGGCGCGCCACTGGAGGGGGCCTGCTCGCGTCAAGGGCATCCCGCCATTGTCTCGATTCATAGGGTCGCGTCTGACGCTTCCAGGTAGTGCGCAATCGCTTGCGTCATCACGGCCACGCCGATGGATAGCGCACCTTCGTCGAAGTCGAAATGGGGGTTATGATGGGGCGCGTCCAGGCCTCGCTCCGAGTTGGCGGAACCAATGAACAGGTAGCATCCGGGCATCTCTCGGATGAAGTAGGCGGCGTCCTCGCTGCCCATCGTCCGCTCGCCCGACGCCACGTTGTGAGCTCCGACCACCCTTTTCGCCGCTCGGCGTACTGCCTCGACCACCTCGGGGTCGTTGACCACCGCGGGGGTCAGGCGGGTGATCTGCAGATCAGCCGACGCACCGCAGGCTGTGGCAACGTTCTCGACCACCTCCTCCACTCGGCGCAGAACGACGTCTCGCACGTCAGGGTCGTAGGTGCGGATCGTTCCGCTTAGGTCGACGGCATCGGGTATCACGTTGAAGGCATCGCCGCCTTGAAAGGACCCGACAGTCACGACCGCCGTCTCCAGCGGGCTGACGTTGCGGCTCACCACGGACTGGAGTGCAGTGACGACATGGGAGGCGGCGACGATGGGATCCACTGCCTGGTGCGGAAGCGCGCCGTGCCCCCCTTTGCCGCTGACTCTACAGGCCCACTTCTCGGCCGCTGCCATGACCGCGCCCGGCGTGACATTCACTGTACCTACTGGCTTCTCGTTCCAGAGGTGGGCGATCAACGCCACGTCCGGACGAGGGTCTTCCAGCACGCCTTCCTTCACCATGATCTTGGCGCCATCGCCCCCTTCCTCACCTGGCTGGAAGACGAGTTTGAGGGTGCCCGCAAGATCGTCTCGATGCTGGGCCACGAGCGTCGCCACCCCCAGCCCAATCGCCATGTGGCCGTCGTGACCACAGGCGTGCATCACCCCGCGATTCTGTGAGACGTAGTCGGTCTGGTTCGCTTCGTGGATAGGAAGAGCATCCATGTCGAAGCGAGCCATCACCACGGGGCCAGGGGCATTTCCCCTCAGCAGCGCCACCACACCGGTTTCGGCTATGCCGGTCTCTACGTCGTAGCCCAGGTCGCGCAGGGTCTCGGCGATGATCCGGGCTGAGCGGTGCTCCTGGAGGGCGAGTTCAGGATGTCTGTGGAAATCTCGCCGCCAGGCGACGAGGTGCTCACGAAGCGCTTCGGCCTCTGCCCTACAGTCGAATGCCGTCATTGTTGCTCCCCTCGTATGCCAATCAAACTATTGTGTCGCATTGTACCTGATTGTCACCATAAACGCAATCAGGCATTTCTTGTCCAATGGTTCCCATTCACCGTTGGTGCCTCTCTGCTTCTCCATCAATCCTGAGGCTGCCAGTAGGTGAGTTGGCACCCGGGATGAAGGTTGTCGCAGGCCACTTGATGGATGTCCTGTGAGGTCCTGTCTCCAGCAGTTGCACGAAAGGGAGCCTTGGTGTAAACTGGCGGTTGGCACGGCCTTTGGCAACACTCGCCCTTGCGGGTGACGTAGAGTTATGGAGCAATTAGGAGGGAGGTGCAGAATGGATACAATGATCAACCGTGTGATACGTGCAGCGATGCTCGACGTCGAGTTCTTCAACGAAGTGGAGGCGGACACCAGCCTGACGCAGGAAGCTTTGATCGTCGTCATTCTGGTGTCGATCGCGGGTAGCATCGGCAGCTTCATCGGCGGGATTATCAGCGGAGGCTTCGGAGCCGCCTTGCTGGGCTTGGTTGTAGCGCTGATTGCTGGAGTGGCAACTTACTACATCTGGGCCTACGTCACCTACTTCGTGGGCACCCAGCTCTTCGATGCCACTGCGGATCCTGGCGAGCTGCTGCGTGTGTTGGGTTACGCCAGTGGGCCGCGGGTGTTAAGCATCCTGAGCTTCATTCCGTGCGTCGGGTGGCTGGCCACGCTAGCGGGTGGCATCTGGGCTCTGATTGCGGGCTTCATTGGTGCGCGGGAGGCGTTGGATCTCGACACGACGAAGACGCTTATAACTGTCGCCATTGGATGGGTCATCATCGCGATTATCACAGCCGTTATCACTGCCGTGCTGGGCGTGGGAGCTGCTGGCATAGGGACAGCCGGCTCCCTGCTCAGGGGGCGCTAAACAGGATCGTCACGACAAACCATCCGACGATGTCGAGGGTCGTGCCACGCTAGACGACGTCGTTGGCTGGGCTGGCTGCAGCCCAAGGCAGAGCACCGCCGCGAACAGACGGTGCCGAGTGCTGACTGTGCTCTGACGCTATAGATCGGAGCGCGTTGTGAGCCACCTCGTTAGCCCGTGACGGCCCCATCCCTGGATTGGCATCAGTGAGGAGGATAGCGTCCCTGGAGACGAATCTGAGGAGCAGAGAGACATCCGTTGTCATAAGCCCTGACCGTCCCACGGTGCTCATCGGCGAGAAGATCAGCGCTGCTGCCCGTAGAGATCTGGCGGACGCACTTCGTGACGGTGACCTGGGTCCTCTGCTGGAGGAAGCCGAGAATCAGGTGGCGGCTGGCGCGGACGTACTGGAGGTCAACGTCGGCGCGCCGGGCGTTGACGAGGTAGAGTGGCTTCCCAGGGCCGTGCGAGAGATCGTGGCAGTGGTGGACGTTCCGGTCTCGATCGACACAGCTAACTTCGAGGCTCTAGAGGCGGCGCTGAAGGTTCACAGAGAGCTGGCGCCGGAGGGGAAGCCGCTGATCAACTCGGTCAACGGTGAGGAACGGTACTTGTGGGGCATTCTGCCTCTGGCAACCCGGTACGGCACAGCTGTTATCGGCATGACGCTGGACGACGATGGCATTCCGGGGACGTCGGAGGCTCGGTTGACGGTGGCGCGCAAGATCATGACGCGGGCCGAGGATGCAGGGATTCCTCGCGAGGACGTGGTCATCGATTGCATGGCCCTTTCGGTGAGCACCGATCCGGAGGCAGGGCGCGTCACGCTGGAGGCGATCCGCAGGGTCCGGGACGAGCTGGGCGTCAACATGACCCTGGGACCCCGCAATGTATCCTTTGGCCTGCCGGAGCGGGAGAGGCTCGATCAGGCCTTCATAGCAATGGCTATACAGAACGGCGTGAACTGTCCGATTGTGGACGTCAGCCAGGATCGTCGATTCATCATGGGCGTGGACGTGATTCTGGGCAAGGACGAGCAAGGTCTACGGTTCATTGAGGTCTATCGAGAGCAAGCTGGAGGGAACGAGTAGCCTGCGCTGGCTTGGGTGCAGGACTGGAGATCTGGTCGCCGGAAGAGGTAGATGTCAAGACGTCAGGTGATCGTCGTCGGGGCTGGCGCAGCCGGTCTGATGGCCGCCGGGACAAGCGCTGCGAAAGGCGCAGAGACGATCCTTCTGGAGAAGATGGACCGCCCGGGCGTCAAGCTGCGCATTACGGGCCAGGGGCGGTGCAATCTCACCAACGTCGATCCGATTCGTGAGGCCATCAAGCACTTCCCGGCCGGCGGATACTTCGTTCGTCCGGCGCTGTACACCTTCTCTAACGATGATCTGCGGGCCTTCTTCGCAGAGCGGGGCGTCCCCACTGAGGTTCAGCGCGGCGGGCGAGTCTTCCCGGTCAGCGAGGACGCCCGCGACGTAGTCGGTGCGCTGACAAGCTGGGTCCGTGAGCAGGATGTGACGCTGCGCACCCAGTCGCCTGTGAAGCGGCTGATCGTTGAAGGGGGACGGGTGACCGGGGTACAGGTTGCCGACGGACGTCCATACCGTGGCGATGCAGCGGTCATCGCCACCGGCGGGGCTACCTATCCCGCTACCGGCTCGTCCGGGGATGGCTACTCGCTGGCCCAGTCGGTGGGCCACACCATCGTGCCCATCCGTCCGGCGCTGGTTCCGCTGGAGACAGCCGGAGACCTTGCACCGCGGCTGGAGGGATTGAGCCTGCGCAACGTGAACGTCTCGGTGTGGATCGACGAGAGCAAGACGAACGAGGCATTTGGAGAGATGCTCTTCACTGGCTTCGGCGTCTCCGGCCCCATCATCCTGACCCTGAGTCGGGAGGTGGTGGACGCGCTTCGGGCTCGGCAGGGGGTGGTGCTCTCCATCGATCTCAAGCCCGCGCTCGATCATCCCACCTTGGACGCCCGTCTCCTGCGCGACATCAATGCGAGCCCAAAGCGCCACGTCCGTAACATGCTCAAGGAGCTGCTGCCCAGCAGCTTGATTCCTGTATGCTGCGATCTAGCTCGCATCCCGGCGCACAAGCGCGCACATCAGCTCACGGCGGAGGAGAGGAAGCGATTGCGCATCTGGTTGAAGGATTTTCGCTTGGAAGTGACCGATCACCGGCCGCTCAAAGAGGCCATCGTCACGGCCGGAGGTGTGGACACGTCAGAGATCGACCCGCACACGATGGCCTCACGTCTGATCGGCGGGCTCTACTTCGCCGGCGAGGTTCTCGACGTCGACGCCGAAACGGGGGGCTATAATCTTCAGGCGGCCTTCTCCACGGGTCGGGTCGCCGGTCAATCGGCAGGGAAGGGATGAGCGCTCCGACTCCACGTCTGACTCGACGGCCCCTACACCTTTTCCTCCTTCTCTTGGCTCCCCCTCTCATCCTCTGTGTGTGTGCCCTGACGACCATGTGGATCCCGCTTCCGCCTCTGTTCCCTCCCGCGATGAGTGGGGCGCGCAATCGAATGGCGGCCGCGCTGACCGGTGTGCTGGGGCTGGGTTATCTCGTTGGGTTGACCGTCTACTTGGTCTTCTGGGTTCGGCAGGCGGCTTGCGTTCTCGACCGTGTTCTGACCCCGATGGGTCTGACGTCGGAACCGCACATGGTGGTGGGTAGAAGCTATCGTGGTATGATAGAAGGGCGGGCCATCGAGGTTCTGTTCGTGCCAGCCTATGGGGTCACCCCGGCCCTGCTCAACGTCAGCATTGCTGCGGATCTGGGTACGCGGATGGCGGTCGGGAGGCGGAGGCCGCGGCTGGACTGCACGGACTGTGCCCGCGTGGGCGCAGTGGGATGGGGACTGGAGGATCTATGCGTGGTCGCGGAGGACGGCGAGAGCGCTCGTCATCTGCTCGCCAACTCGGGGGTCAGCGCGGCGTTGACGCGCCTGTTGGCCGACCGGGGGGCCGGGCTCCGGGAGATCTACGTGCAGCCGGGGAGGGTCTGGCTGCGAGCACGCCCGCGGCATATGACGGCGGAGCTCTTTCGGGACGTGCTCGATGACTTGCGGAAACTGACGGAAGCTGGAGGGCGTTTCTGACGATACGATGAACTACAGGCTTGCGATCTTTGATTTCGACGGCACGCTGGCCGACTCTGTGCCCTGGTTCGCGGGCGTCGTGAACCATCTTGCCGATCGGCATGGGTTCAAGCGCGTGAGGGAACTTGATCACGATAGGCTGAGGGGCTACGCGCCAAGGAAGCTGCTCGCAGCTCTGGACGTACCTCTGTGGAAGGTCCCGTTGATAGCATACCACCTGAGGTCCCTGATGACCAGGGATATCGACCAGATTTCCCTGTTCGAGGGTGTCGACAGACTGCTACGAAGGCTTTCGCAGGCGGGTGTGATGCTGGCCGTGGTCAGCTCCAATTCCTACGAGAACGTCCGTCAGATTCTTGGCCCAGACAACGTGGCTTTGATAGAGACGTTCTCCTGCGGGGTGTCCATCTTCGGGAAGGCGGCCAAACTGCGGGGCGTGCTCGGCACGTGCGACGTTCCACCTGCGGAGGCGATCTATATCGGGGACGAGGTGAGGGACATAGAGGCGGCGCGCGAGGCAAAGGTGGCGTCGGGAGCTGTGTCCTGGGGCTACAACACATTGGAATCCCTCAGGGTTTGTGCGCCGAATGAGATCTTCAGCAGCGTTGACGACATCGTGGCGAAAATCGCCCCGGGGCAGTAGGGCAGTGGTTGCTCTGGAGACGGGCGTCATCGGTGAGGTGATGATCGCTGTGGGGAAGGCGATGTGACCGGCGAAGGGGCGAGGTGACGAAGAGAGCAGCTACGGTCGCTGTCTTGCCGTCCACCTACGAGACCGTGGAGGCGCAGATCCGAGAGGCGCTGCGTCTCCTGGACTACCATCCCCCGCGAAAGAAGATCCTGCTGAAGCCCAATATCGTGACCACGCCTCGCTGGCTGCCGCTGGGCGGGACGCCGAAGGCCGCGATCACTGACGTCCGCTTCATTGAAGCCTTGCTGCGGGCCTTCTCGGACTGCGAGGTCACCGTTGGCGAGGGCTCCCTTGCCTTTCGCGACACGGAACAGGTCCTGGAGATGACGGGCGTCGCCGCGCTGGCTCGCCGGTATGGGGCGCGGCTGGTGAACTTGGACGAAGCAGAGCGGTTCGAGGTCGACTGGACCTTCGGCACGCTGCGTCTGCCGGCCCTGCTCCAGACCCACGAGTATGTGAACGTCCCCAAGCTGAAGACCCACCTCCTGACCGGCGTCACGCTAGCGTGCAAGAACCAGAAGGGGTTGCTCACCCCCTCCGACAAGGTACGCTCTCATCGCGAGTGGGGCCTGCATCGGGCCATTCGTGCGCTGGCCGACGTGGTGCAGCCCGGATTGAGTATCGTCGATGGCATCGTGGGCCTGGAGGGGGCCGGCCCCACGCTGGGCCGTCCGCGGCGTGCCGGTTTGATCGTCGCCGGGCGGGACATGCGGGCTGTCGATGTGGCCTGCTGCGAGCTGATCTCGTTGGATCTTGAGCGGGTCGAGCATCTGGATCGCGTGCCGTACCGGACGGTGGGCTGCAGCACGGGGGACGTGCGGCTGCGCTTTGAGGCACCCAGGACAGCCCGCATCGCCAATCTTCACATCCATGCGGCGCCGAGCACGTGCTCGCGCTGTCTGCAGAGCATGCACGAAGGCGCCGCTGCTTTCTGGAGCTCGCCGAAGCACGTGCTGCGTGGCACGTGGAGCTGTATCCTTCGTCGTACCGACGTCATCATGGGGGACGTGGCAGAGGTCCCACCGGCGGCGCATGGGCGGGTGGTCTGCTACGGGGACTGTGCGCGAGGGCTGGCGGAGGCGTACGATCTACCGCTGATTCCCGGATGCCCACCCTCGGAGGACGCGCATCTGGCCCTGTATTAGGGCGTGGGGTGGTTCTGCCAACCCTCAGATGACTGGGCTTGGAACGCCCCAGATCAGCTGCTGTACTTCGCGTTGTCCTGACTGTTGCACCTCACTTGAGATGTGCTATCATGAGCGGCGCGGAGCCGAGGGTGGCCCCGCTTTGTTTGCCTTGGTATAACCAGGAGAGGACCGCTTGAGCACGGCCATTCGTTTTGATCACGTCTCCAAGAGATTCACGCTCCACCATCAACGACCACGCTCGTTCCAGGAGTTGATCATTCGAACCTTCCGAGGAAACGGCGGCGCTCCTGAGCGACCGCGTGATGTGCCGGAAGGCACAGACGGTCGGGGGCGCGAGGAGTTCTGGGCGTTGCGCGACGTGAGTTTCACCGTGGATCACGGTGAGACGGTGGGGGTCATCGGGCCTAACGGGGCGGGCAAGAGCACGGTGCTCAAGCTGATCTCGCGCATCATCGAGCCCACTTCTGGGGAGATCGAGGTCAATGGACGCATCGGGGCGCTGCTGGAGTTGGGGGCGGGCTTCCATCCCGATCTGTCGGGGCGTGAGAACATCTACCTGAACGGGTCTATCCTGGGTTTGAAGCGGGCTGAGATCGATCGCAGGCTAGACGATATCATCACCTTCGCGGAGCTCGAGCGCTTCATCGATATGCCGGTCAAGCACTACTCGTCGGGGATGCGCATGCGTCTCGGCTTCTCTGTGGCTACGCACATTGACCCGGAGATCATGCTGATTGATGAGGGACTGGCTGTGGGCGATGAAGCGTTTCAATACAAGTGCATGGCCAAGATCGCGGAGTTCCAGCGTAGGGGGTGCACTGTGCTGTTGGTTTCGCATGGCCTGTCGTTGGTTGAGGGTCTTTGCACAAGGGCCATCTGGCTGCAAGATGGCGAGATCCAGCAGCAAGGGCGTACTGATCGGGTTATCGTTGCCTACCGCGGGGGCGTCGACGAGCAGTTGAAGGCCGGCTCGGCTTCACAGAAGAGGAACGAAGGAACCTTTGAGCGGGACACTGATCTCTGTATTCGCGGCGTGCAGATGATTGATGGAAGTGGAAAACCACGTTGGACCTACCACTCTGGTGAAGAGGTGCGTGTTCACATCGTTTATGAGAGTAAGCGGCGACTGGAGAGGCCGGTCTTCAGCATCTTGATCCACCGCTCCGACGGTGTCTACGTCTCCAGCACGAATACCTACAACATCGATCCCACGGACCTGGGTCCCATTGATGGGCGTGGTGAAGTCGTCGTTGCGATTGATCATCTGAATCTGCATAGAGGCAACTACTTCCTGTCTGTCGGAGCTTACTACGAGCCTGATCCTCCCTATTGGTCAACGGAAGCAGATTTGCTGGACAAGGCTTTCCAGTTCAGCGTCCTTTCGTGTGGCAGACACGGGGTCGTCGCCCTGCCAGCCAGCTGGGAACATAGAGGATGTTCTGAAGGATAGCTCAGCATGGAGAGAGAAGAGCATCTCGAAGGGGATTTTTACCATTACATGCATCAGTCGGGCGAGGTCGACCCGGAGTGGAATCGGGTGGTGCTGAGTCACTATGTTCCTTACTTCGCTCAATGCCGAAGCGTGCTTGATGTGGGATGTGGTCAAGGGGACTTCCTGGAGTTGTTGCAGGCGGCGGGCGTGGAGGGTATTGGCGTCGATGTCGATGCAGAGATGGTGGATATCTGCCTTCAGAAGGGGTTACATGCTGTCCAGGCAGATGTGTTCGACTATCTTCCCGAATGCGAAGAGCGATTCGATGGGGTCTTCAGCAGCAATCTGATCGAGCATCTGTCTGCGGAGGATGCCATGCGATTCGTGCGGCTTGCCTTCGATTCGCTGACCCCGGGCGGGGTCTTCCTGGTCGCTACTCCCAATCCGGCCAGCCCGATTGTCCATCTTCACGAGTTCTGGCGTGATGCAACGCACGTTCGTCTCTACAACGGTTCGCTGCTGGAGTTCTTGCTGGATTTTGCTGGTTTCTCGGAGGTCTGGTCGGACGAGAACCCGGTGACGGCTTGGGAGCCCCCAGAGGCGCTGCGGAAGGTGCCTGGGCAATTCAAGGAACTGGCATCGTTGCGGGGAGCGGTACACTGGGACGTTAAGACCAAGCGCTTCACGTCCTTGGGGCCGCCTCCAACGGGCTCTTCCTTTGAAAGGGAAGGTGAGTTGTCGAAGCAGGCTGACACTTGGAGTCGCAGTAGAGACAAGCTGCTGACCGAAAGCCAGAGGAATTCATTCCTAGGGCGATTTGTCCTCTCCCTCCGCCGGCGCCTGGCCCGCTTCCTCGTGGACACCGTCCTCTTTGAGGAGTTCGCTGCCCTTCGTGCGGCCCTGACCGATCTGACGCAGGCCTTGAAGCGAACTTCGAATGGGTTGTCCGACGTTAACCAGACGTTGTCCAAGAGGTTTCCGACGCTTGCCAATATGTCGATCACCACGCAGGAGATCGAGAAGGCCCTGTATCATAGCCACAAAAGCACGATGATTACGCCCCGTGAGGCGTTCGCCAGGGGCGTTAAACCCGTCCCGAAAGGCGAGGAGATCGAATGAGAATTGCTCTGTTCACCCCGTATCTGCCCTATCCACCCGACACCGGCGGCAAGATCCGAAGCTATCACTTGCTGCGAGCGCTGACGAGGCGTTTTGACGTTGATCTTTATACAGCTCACTACGTTAACGCACCGTCTCAAGCGGTGGTCGATGCGCTTCAAAAGGATTGCCGTGAAGTGGTTTCCTTCCACTTGAAGAAGTCGTGGCGGACCCGGGATCGTATCCGTCGCGTGCTTATCCCCCTTCCTCGTCCTGCCCAGCACTTCCATACAGCGGATTCCCTGGAACAGGCGCAAACGTATCTCCGAGCCCGTGACTATGACCTGCTCGTCGCCGATGAGATGTGCATGACGCCTTACGTGGAGCTGGCACTGGAGCTGCCGAAAATCACGATTCGTCACAAGGTTGACTACGCACACTACAGGCAGATGGCCCAGGCACGGCCCTGGGGCTTGGAGAAGGTGCTGGACTACATTGAGGCCATAAAGCTGCGTCGCTACAGCCGGTCGAAAATGCCGACATTCGATGCTTTCCTTGCCTGCTCAGAGGAAGACGCGGCTTTGATCCATTGCGATGCTCCTGACGTGCCGGCCCTGGTGATACCGAACGGGGTAGACCTAAGCACATTCGTGCCTTCGGAAGGGGGCAAGGCCGAGAAGCCGACTCTGCTCTACGTGGGATCGATGTTCTACTACCCCAATATCGATGCGGTGGAATTCTTCTTCGAGTCGATCTTCGACGCGGTCAAGCAGTCTGTGGCGGGCGTGAAGATTCAAATCGTGGGCCACAAGCCGCCGCCCGCGATTCAGCAACTGGGTGAGAGGGCCAGTGTGGAGGTGACTGGCTCTGTCCCAGACGTTCGACCGTACTACCAGGGGGCAGATGTGTTCGTTGTGCCGCTGCGCTTGGGAGGTGGGACGCGCCTCAAGATCGTCGAGGCTATGGCTATGAGGATTCCCGTCGTCTCGACCACAGTGGGAGCAGAGGGATTGGATATCTCTCCTGGAGAGAACATCCTGATCGCCGACGATCCAGGGGCCTTCGCGAAGGCTGTCGTGAGGCTTCTCTCGGACTCGGACCTCTACCAGCGCATTGTCGATGGCGGTCAGGTCCTCGCTCAGCGGTATGATTGGAGCGAGTTGACAAAGCCCTTTGCCGATCTTGCAGAGACTGTGGTGGCGAGCCATCGACGAGGAGAGAGCTAGTGCGAATTGCGTTCATGATAAACCTTTATCCCCCTTACGTCGTGGGGGGAAACGAGATGATCACCCACGACCTGGTGAAGGCTCTGCGTGGGCAGGGACACGAGGTGCACGTGCTGACCGCCCACGGCGCAGAGTTTGACACTGTTCCTCACGTCCATCAGGTTTTCAACTACAACCTCGACCAGAAAGAGCGCATCTTCGGGGGTCAGCAACTCTCCTTGATGGAGACCTTTCGCCATCACGTGTTTGACCTGACGACTTATCGGAACGTGCGGCGCACGGTGGGTCGATTGGATCCTGATCTGATCGTGGTCGACAATCAGTACATGGTCTCTGCTGCTCCCCTGCTTGCTGTTCGTAATGCGCCCTGTCCGGTGATGGCGCAGACGATGGACAAGTGGCTGGTCTACAATCTGGTCGATCTGGGTATGATCGTGAAGCCCTCTTCGCCCGCTCGCAGGCTGTTTTCCCGAGCCGCATGCCTGTTTGTGCAGCGGCCGATCGCCAGTTACGTGCGCCTGGATGGCATCGCGACGGTCTCCGATTTCATTCGCGACTTCTATGTCGAAGCTGGCTTTGATCCAGAGATGATGCAGAGCGTCTACTTGGGCTACGATAGCAGCGTCTTCCGACCTCGCTCTCCGCAACCGCTGCACGACCCTGTCCGGCTGATCTATGCCGGCGCCCTGTGGAAGGGTAAGGGCCCCCAGGTTATTGTGAAGGCGCTGGGCATCTTGAACGAGATGGAAGGTGCGCCTCGTTTTCGCCTACGGATCTTTGGCGAGGGGACGGAAAGGTTTACGCGATATCTGCAGGGCGTGATCGAGGCGTCTGGGGTTGAAGAGCAGGTCTCTCTCCGGGGATTCGTTCCGTGGTCAGATCTGGTCGAGGCGATGCATGCGTCTGATATTTTCGTCTTCTCCTCCATTTGGGATGAGCCCTTCGCGACGGTGCCGCTTCAAGCGGCAGGGTGTGGCCTCCCTGTCGTGGCGACTCGGGCCGGCGGCACGCCGGAGGGGTTTGTGGATGGGGAGACCGCGTTGTTGATACCGCCGGATGATGCTCCGGCGATGGCCGATGCTATTTTCAGGCTTACTCGCGACAGCGGGCTGCGGGAGGAAATTGCCCAGAACGCGGCTCAGGATGCTCAGGAGCGATGGACCTTCGATGCCTATGTGAATCGCTTCTGGGAGTTCTGCATGAGCATCAGAGACCGTTGGCAGCAGGGTACAGCCTGGAGCTGAGGGCAAGTTGCGAATCGCGCTCGTCGTCCACAAGTTTCCCCCATCGAGCCTGGGGGGCACCGAGATCTACACCCAGAATCTGGCACGGGAGTTGTCCCGTCAGGGTCATGCGGTCTTCGTCTTCTACAGAGATGATGGGGCTTCAGACCGACATGGCAAGGTCATCTGGGAAGAGAGGGAGGGCTTTCGGGCTTGTCGGGTCTCGAAAGACATGGACTCGATATCCGCTTCCCCCCTGGCCGAGTTCCTGGATACGTTCTTCAATCCTTCGATAGAGGAAGCGTTTGATCGCTTCCTAGACGAGGCTCAGCCTGACGTCGTGCACTTCCAGCACGTCATGCTGCTCTCCTATCGCCTCATCGCGGCTGTGAAGCGGAGAGGACTGCCTGTTCTGCTGACCCTCCACGACTACTGGTTCATCTGTGCGAACTCCCAGCTGATTTGGCCGGACGCCCAGATCTGTCAGAGTAAGGCGCTGGGGTTGAACTGCGCTCGCTGTGTCTTGAGCGCTCGCCTGCGGTCTCCCCTGGCGTGTTTCTTGCGGCCCCCAGTTGCTTTCCTGCTGCAGGTTCGAGATCTGTTGGTGCGGCGAGCTGCCCTCAAGGCTGATCAGCTGATTGCACCCTCTCGCTTTCTGATTCAACAGTACGTCGATGCTGGGTGGCCCGCAGGCCGTTTCGTCCATCTTGAGAACGGCATTGATGTGGAGCGCATTCGCCGCTACTCCCACCATCCGTCGCCTGACGGGCGAGTACGGTTCACCTATTTGGGCTCGCTGGCCTGGCAGAAAGGGGTCCACGTGCTGGTAGAGGCCTTCCGAGATGTTTCGTCTGATGCAGCGCGCTTGCGGATCTATGGCGACCCCACTGTTTTCCCTCAGTACGCCGCACGCCTGGAAGATGCGGCCAATCCAGCCAATACCTCGTTTGAAGGTGCAGTTCCAAACGAGGAAGTGGGCCGTGTTCTGGCCGAGACCGACGTGCTGGTGGTACCGTCATTATGGTATGAGAACTCACCAGTTGTGATTCAGGAGGCGTTCGCAGCTGGGGTGCCGGTCATTGCGTCGGAGATAGGGGCGTTGCCGGAGAAGGTGTCTCTGGGGGGCGATGGGTTGCTCTTTCCTAACGGGGACATAGAGGGCTTACGTGAGATTATCGAAGGCGTGCTTTCGGCACCAAACGAATTGGAAATTGTGCAAGCGACAGTGCCTACTCCTACACCGATGGAGGATCACACCAGTGCCTTGGAAACGGTCTATGCTGAATCGTCTTAGTAAGAAGTGCTTTGTTCCTCTAGTTGTCTATGTTGTTCTGACGATTGTCTTGACCTATCCTACTGCCTTCCGGATGAAGACTCACATCCCTGGCGGTGGGGATGCCCCGTGGTTCTTGTGGGACCTGTGGTGGTTCAAGCACGCCATTGTGGATCTAGGAGTTACGCCCACCACGACTGATATGATCTACCACCCCCTCACGGATGTTCCTGTTACCTGGCAGACACCCGTGAATGAATTCTTCACGATCCCGCTTCAGATAATCTTTGGTCTCGTTCCCTTATACAATATTCTGTTTCTGGGCAGCTTTGTCTTATCAGGTTTCTTCACTTATCTGCTGGTGGATCACATTGTTGACCGAATGGATCTGGCCCTTAGTGCTGGAGCTCTCTTTGCATTCTGTTCATATCGCTATGTTAGAGGCATAGGCCATCTGAGCCTTTTGACCACTCAGTGGATGCCGCTCTCTCTGCTGCTGTTGCTACAATGCTGGGAGTCGCCCTCTTGGCGTCGAGGGCTGCTGGTGGGCTTGGGTATAGGTCTAGTGGCTCTTTCTTCTCCCTACTACGTAGCGTATTTTTTGCTGCCAGTATTCTTGGTTGGCGCCCTTTACTCGATTGTGTGGGAAAGAGGTGCACTTCGCTCTCGAGAACTCTGGGCTGCGACTGGAGCGGCTGCAGTGGTCTCTGCTATCCTTGTCGTGCCGTTCTACGTGACATTCCTAGATCTTGATCCAGAGATGCAGGCGGCTGTTCGGTCGGTAGCGGATTCTGTATATACGTCGTGTGCGGACGTTCTTTCGTGGGTCTTACCGCCCGCTCGCAATCCCCTTTGGGGATCCCTTACGGCCCCAATATATGGTAACTTCTCAAACCCCAATCTTTGTGAGACCACGGTGTTCTTTGGCTTCCTGCCTCTCGTCCTGGCGGTGGCTTCACTGTTCTTATGGTTTCCACGACCGCGACGGGCGTTCTTCTGGCAGCTGTTGGGTGTCACGACTCTTTTGCTGTCCTTCGGCCCAAACTTGCACGTGGGGGGCAGGGTCGTGTGGGATTGGATGCCTTATCGTCTCTTCATGCTCCTGCCAGGCTCCTATGCGTTCCGCGTACCTAGTCGTCTTGGAATCACAGCTATTCTAGCTATGCTTGTGGCAGACGCGATGTTTGCTGAGTGTCTTCTGGAAAGACACGAGATTCAGTTGAAGCGCCTTGGGGTTGTAGTTGCAACCAGCCTTGGCATCTTCAATTCGATGTATATGTTCCCATTTGATAGCTCGAGCGTTGCAATTCCCCAGATCCACCGGAAGATAGCAAAGGCCTCTAGAGATTTCGCCGTGTTGGAGCTACCTGCAGGAGAGAGGTTCTTCAGCAAGATGAGTTGGTATATGTACTATCAGACACATCATCAGAAGCGGCTTGTGTCAGGATACCTTGGTCGGCGACCAGCCAGATTGCATCAGCAAGAGCGTTCGATGCCGTTCGTCAGGCGCTTCTTTTCGCGGCAGGAAGACGGCTTCGTCGACACGCCTAGTAACGAGCGGGTTGGAGGCAATGCTTTGCCGGATGACATCGCTATGTCAGAAGTGATACTATACGACCTAGGCATTCGATACGTCGTGCTACACTGCCCCGTCTCAGAGGGCTCGTTTTGTCGTCCGGCTGTCTCCCTGCTGAGACTGGGCCTTGGTTCACCCGACTACCAAGAGGTGTTCTTCGATGAGAACCTCCTGTTATACGAAGTTGAACCGGCGATGGACGAGTTCGAATCTTCTCCTATTGCGCATTTCTCGGCGAGCCAGGGCACCGTTTCGTTGTTGAGCTACTCTTTGGAGGGGCTGGAAGCTTCTGAGAACGCTCCTTTCAGGTATGCCCTGTGTACTTGGTGGACGTGTTCGGGTGATCTATCTCGTGATTACACGCTTTACGTGCACTATGTCGATCCCTCGGGTGACCTCCTTGGGCAAGATGACCATGTCTTGGGGGCACGCTTCTTGGACGGGCAATTCACAACGAGCGATTGGGGATGCCCAGGCTACTACAAGGACCAGGCGTATATACCTGGTGATCTGGTGAGCGATGGCAACCTGGAGGTAGCAATCGGCCTATGGGTTCCCAAGACGGGTGAGCGTCTCAGCCCGAGAGGGGAAGCCAAAGTGGATGATTTTGGGCGAGTGCGGCTGCGTGTTGGGAATGTGGAGTAGGCAATCGTTGGAAGCGGACGGAGGATCCGATGGATGAGAGTTCAATACTTGTGACCGGTTCCATACGCGCCGGCACCACGTGGGTGGGTCGAATGATCGCTTCGTCGGAGTCGGTAGGCTATGTTCATGAGCCATTCAACCCTTGGGATCCTGAGAAGAAGCTTGGGATCTGCAGCCCACGCGTCCCCTATTGGTTCTTCTACGTCACTGAAGAGAGTGAGGAGACCTATCGGGGAGCAATCAGGCGAGCTCTCGAGTTCAACTACAACCTGATTGGGGGGCTGAAGGGGGTCCGTTCTTGGGGGGATTTGAGGAGACTAACCCGAGAGCGTCATAGCTTCCGTGAAAACCGCTCTCGCAGTGCACGCCCGCTGATCAAGGACCCCTTTGCCCTTTTCTCTGCCGAGTGGTTCGCGGAAACGTTTGATATGTACGTCGTTGTCCTAGTCAGGCATCCAGCTGCTGTGGTCAGTAGCCTCAAGAGACTGAACTGGGGACTGCCGCTCTGGCATCTCCTGGAACAACCACGCCTGGTAGAGGATCACCTGCGTCCGTTCGAGGAACGACTGGAGGCGTTAAGGGGCGAGCAACACGACATCATCGATCGAGCGATCTTGCTGTGGAACGTCCTGTATCACGTGGTGAGCCATTATCGTCAAGAGCACGGGGAATGGATCTTTGTGCGCCACGAGGACATCTCGCGAGATCCCCTGCAGCGATTCCAGGATCTCTTTGACGGGCTTGGTCTGGATTTCTCGTCTGCGGTTCAGTCGACGATAGAGACCTACTGTGACTCCTCGAATCGCAGAGAAGTCCCGGCAGGGTGGGCTCATTCCTTGAAGCGCGATAGCAGGTCGTTGATATGGAACTGGAAAGAAAGGCTTACCGAGTCTGAGATTGAGCGGGTAAGAGAGGGCACCCGGGATATAGCAGCGGAGTTCTATTCAAACGAGGATTGGTGAGGGACTTGGCGTTATGACTGCCGGTAAGCGCCCCATCCTTGTCACCGGTGCTACACGCTCTGGAACCACGTGGGTCGGGAGGATGATATCTGCATCTCCGTCGGTGGGCTACATTCCTGAGCCACTCAACTTCAACTGGGGAAGAAAGCTCCATCCAGGCATGTGCGCGGCCCCTGTTCGGCATTGGTTTCCTTACATATGCGAGGAGAACAGGGATGCGTTCTACGAGCCGATCAGGGATACCCTTCAGTTTCGCTACAGCTTGATCGATGGGCTCAGGAGCATCAGATCTCTGGAGGATGTGAGGAGGGTGGCTTGGGGATACCTTACCTTCTGGACGTATCGAGCCAACGACATGCGTCCTCTTGTCAAAGACCCTCATGCCGTGGTATCGGCTGAGTGGCTGGCTGAAGCTTTCGGCATGGATGTCGTAGTCATGATACGGCACCCTGCTGCATTTGTGAGCAGTATTAGGCGATTGAACTGGACATTTCCGTTCTCGCATTTCCTGGAGCAGCCCTTGCTGATGCGAGCCTACCTACGTCCCTTCAGACAACAACTCGAGTCATATGCTGCCACGCCGCCTGACATCATCGATCAGGCGATCTTGTTGTGGAACATCGTCTATCATGTCGTTGGTGAGTACCGCAATCGATATGAAGACTGGATCTTCCTCCGTCATGAGGATGTGGCCCGAGACCCGTTGGCGTTTTTCAGGACCGTATATGAGGCGCTTGGGCTTCGTTTTTCCGAGCGCGTTCGATCCGTGATCCAAGAGCATACAGCTTCCTCTAACCCTGTCAGGGTCCCTGTGGAGCGGGCCTTCTCCACGAGACGGGATAGCAGATCTACAGTTTGGCAGTGGAAGGAGAGGCTGACAGACTCAGAGATTGAGCGGATCAGGAAAGGAACGGAGGGGATAGCTCGGGAATTCTACTTGGAGGAAGACTGGTGACCTGTCGCTTCATGGGCCGAGGCAATGGTGAGCGGAACATTGAGTGGTAGGACATGGGAGTTGCGTTGGATGGCCCTGTCGGTACTTCTGACGGCGTGGAGCTTACTCGCTGTCGGGCTGGCACGCCTGGGTTTGTTTCGCTGGTGGACTGTTGTCTTGGCAGGTCTGGTTGCCTGCGTGAACGGCTGGGCATCCCGGCGAGCTAGGTGCTCTAAGTCCAGTTTCGAGTGGCGAGAAACGGTGTACCTCTTGCTCCTCCTTGTGGTTGGCTTGGTCCTCTTTGCTCGGCCGGCGGAGCATTTTCCCCAGATGGACGACGCTTCCATCTACCCGAGTACAGCTTCGAAGCTGATGGAGACCGGTGGTCTTACCTACCACTACGATCCTCTCGACGGACTCTCCCCAGAGCAGAAGGAGTTGTTCTACATCCCCTCAGATGAGCAGTTGCCTGGCATCGACATCCAGTCCTACGAAGGCCTTCTCTATGGTGCTTACTATGTGATGGATCCGGCTCAGAATACGGTCGTCGCTTCGCGTCCTCCCTTGGCGATTGCGTGGATGGGGCTGTTCGGGCTGCTGAGTAGTCCGCGCGGCATGCTCTACGTTGCGCCGCTCTTTGGCGTGGCCAGTCTGTTCGTGGTCTACTTCCTGGGCAAGCGTCTGTTCGATGCCGGGGCTGGGGCTCTTGCGGCTCTCTTGCTTCTGCTCAGCTTTCCTCAGTCCCATTTCTGCCGTGCGCCGTATGCAGAAATGGTGGGACAGTTCTTCGTGCTGACGGCTCTCTATGCCTTGGTCGTCTATTTACAGACGGCGCGTCTGCGTCATGTCCTCCTGGGTGTCGCAGCGCTGACCGCCGGTTTTGCCGCTCGGCTTGACGTCGTGCTGTTCGTCCCAGTGCTGCTTCTATTCGTCTTTCTTCTCGTCTTGCGCCGCGACGGGAGAGGATTGGCGGCTTGCACAGCCAGCGCAGTGGCAGGTCTCGCGTTCACGATGTGGACGGTCAACAGGCCCTACGTAGGCGCTACCGGGGAGTTGTTGCTTCGCGGTCAGTTACGTTTTTTGCGCCACATGGATCTCTATCTTCTGGTAGGGGGTGGACTGGCGGGAATACTGGGTCTGATGGGTTTGAAGGTGCTCGTGGGCCGTGTCCCTCCGCACTGGCGGCAAAGGTTGATCGGCTGGGGGGTGCTCCTTGTCGTGGTGGTTGGGATTGTCTACGCTCTGTACGTCCGGCCGCAGCAACCGGAATACATGAGGGTGGGCGGGGAGATGATTGCCACCCACAACGAAGAGTTGATGGCCGTGGCGGCCCAGTATATGGGGCACCCATTCTTCTGGCTTGCGGGTTTGGGGATGATACTCCTGTTCTGGAAGCGGCGGATCGATCACGACCAGCTGCTGTTTGCCTTCTTTGTGGCCTTCTTTGCGGCGGGCTTCCTCTGGAAGTACACGACGGTCAGGATCTACCCGGTGGCCTTGCGTCGATTGGTGCCGGAAGTGTTGCCTGGATGTGCCCTACTTGCGGCCTTTGCTCTCCGAAGGATGGCCGAGCGGGGGCAGCGTTGGTGCCTGGGGGCTGGTGCCATGGCTGGGTTGGCGGTCGTCTTGCTTTTAAGTCTTTCGGCTCCATACTGGTTCCATAGAGGGGCGCGTGGTGCGTGGAGGACGTTGGAGGAGATGGACAGCCATCTCCCCCCCGATAGCGTGGCCCTTTTCGAACCCCGAGAGGGGGATGCCATCGTGGGTTGGTTTGCTGCGCCTCTGTGGTCCTTCCATCAGCGCGATGCCTTGCTGCTTAACACGGGCGATGTCGATGCTGAAGCTCTCAAGGCTGCGCTATGTCATTGGCATGGCCAGGGGCGGGCCGTCTACGTCATCTCTCAGCAGGATCCTTCGAATTGGTGGCCTCATGATTTTCGAGGGCATCAGGAAGCTCAGATCTCCTGGAAGTCAAGCATTGTGGGTGAATCGCTGCGATTCCCCCCCTACATATGGCGTTTCTCCTTCACCTTCTCTGTCTATCGGTTGGAAGCTCCTGTATCGTGTTCAACCGGCGGTGAGCGATCGGCGACCGTGCTTGCTGCACTACAGGGAGCGTGCTATAATCGCCCCTGAGCCCCGGTAGCTCAGACTGGACAGAGCAGGAACCTCCTAAGTTCAAGGTCGCGCGTTCGAATCGCGCCCGGGGCATGATAGAAGCGGCTATCGGTGGGATGGCCGCTTCTTTCGTGTGTTACCCTTTGGGGGCTGAGAACGCATGTCGTTGAGACTAACGATGAGGTGATCGAACAATGAGCATATTCTTGGAGGCTTTGCTGATCTTCGGCTTGCGCGTGCTGGGCATCTCTGTCGGCACGCTGTCGACCCTGATGACCGTCCAGGGGCGGAAGGTCTACGCTGTGGCGGCGGGTTTCGTTAGCTCGCTGGTCTACGTCATCGCCATCGGCAAGGTGGTGACCAACTTGAACAACGTCTGGAACATCATCGCCTACGCCGGCGGGTTCGCCGGCGGCACGCTGGTGGGGATGGTGTTGGAGCAACGGCTGGCGCTGGGCTACGCCGAGGTGCGTTTCATATCGACCGACGATGGTCACGATCTGGCGGGCGCGCTTCGGGAGGCTGGCTTCGGCGTGACGGAGGTCGAGGGTCACGGGCGCGATAGGACGGTCGAGGTGGTCACTGTGCTGATCCCGCGCAAAGAGGTGAAGAACGTGCTGGAGATCGGACAGCGTGCCGACGACGATGCTGTCGTGACCGTCACGGACTCCCGCTCGGTTCAGAGGGGCTACTGGCACCCAGACAGGTGTCGGCGATAGCGAGGCCCAGGATCAACCCCTTGACGGGACCGTGACGCCAACGGGGGAGAGCTCGCAGCGGCGATCTCGGTCATCCCCTGTGAGGGATCACGCGGACCGTCACTGCGAGCGACAGCTCTCGACGTCAACGCCGTGGTCAGAAGCCCGGCGATCTAGGAGCTGGTGAGCCCTACGCCGCCACGACGTTCACCAGCCGGCCGGGAACGTAGATGAGCCGTTTGATGTCCTTACCTTCGATGTGACGCTGGACGTTGTCGTCGGCCAGGGCCGCCTCCTTCGCTTCCTCCTCGCCGATGTCGACCGGGACCTCCAGGCGGGCTCGCAGCTTGCCGTTGACCTGGACCACCAGTGTGATCATCTCCTCGGCCGCCAGATCGGGATCGAACTCAGGCCAGGGCTGCTCGTGGATGCTGTACGGACGGCCAGTCCGCTCCCACAGCTCCTCGGCGATGTGGGGGCAGCTTGGCGCCAGCAGCAGCAGGAGCGTCTCAACAGCCTCTTCCCAGGCCTCCGTCCCAAAGACTGGCGTCCGCTTCGCCTTCTGCAGCGTGTTGCTGAACTCCATCAAGCGCGCGATGGATGTGTTGAAGGAGAACGCGTCCATGTCCTCGGTTACGCTCTGGATCGTCTGGTGCGTTGCGCGCTGTAGATCGGCGATCCGCTCCTCCGTTCGGGCCCTATCCGCGTCGCCGGGCTCCATCACCAACGTCCAGATGCGGTGCAGCCAGCGGTAGACCCCCTGGATGCCCTGCGGGTCCCAGGGCCCGCCCTGGTCCCAGCGCCAGCCGAACATGAGGTAGCCGCGCACCGTGTCCGTGCCGTATTCCGCGACGAGCTCGTCGGGCGAGATGACGTTGCCACGGCTCTTCGACATCTTCTCGCCGTCCTCACCGAGGATGATGCCCTGATTCCGCAGCATGAGCATCGGCTCGTCGAAGTTGACCAGGCCCATGTCCCGCATCGCCTTGGTGAAGAAGCGGGTGTAGATCAGGTGCATGGTAGCGTGCTCGATGCCTCCAGTGTAGACGTCCACCGGCGCCCAGTACTCGGCCTCCTCAGGATCGAAGGGCGACGAGTTGGCGTCGATGGGCTCTCCCTCCCGGTAGTATGGGCTCAGGTAGGCGTACTGGTACCAGGAGGAGTCAACGAAGGTGTCCATCGTGTCCGTCTCCCGGGTAGCTGGACGGCCGCACTTGGGGCAGGTGGTATGCAGGAACTCCTCGTGGTGCTTGAGCGGGCTCTCCCCCGTGGGCAGGAACTTGGCGTCCTTTGGCAGCTCCACTGGCAGATCCTCGTAGGGTACCGGCACAGCGCCGCATGTCTCGCAATAGACGATGGGGATCGGCGCGCCCCAGTACCGCTGGCGGCTGATCAGCCAGTCTCGTAAGCGGTAGTTGACGTCGGCCTCGCCGATGCCCTGTTCCTCCAGCCATTCGGTCACCTTGTCGACCGCCACGTCACCCGGCGTGCCGCTGAACGGGCCCGAGTTGATCATCGTGCCGTATTCGGCGTGGAACAGCAACTCGCGGTAGAAGGGCACCTCCCACAGCAGCTCCATCACCGTCCGTCTCCACTCCGCAGACGGTGCGGATCGTATCTCAGCTTCGCATGACCTCACCCGCTCCAGGATCTCCTGCTCAGCCTCGATGCTGTCAAACGACATCACCTCATCGTCGAAGATGAAGGCCCACCGAGCGCCGACGATCGCGATCCAGGCGCCTGGTCGGATGTGGGCCTCCGCCAGCTCAACGTAGTGATCAATCTCGCCCTTGTTGTCGTCCAGTGTCACGTACAGCGCGCCGTCTCGCTCCTCGAAGGAGATGTCGGCTTCCTGCAGCGCATCTGTGAAACCTGGCACAGCCGCTCCCTCTGGGACGTAGGACCTGGTGGCGCCGTCCGTCCGGTCGATGACGGGGATGATGGGCAGCCCGTGCTTCAGGGCGAACTGGAAGTCACGCTCGTCGTGAGCTGGGACGGCCATGATGGCGCCGGTACCGTAGGTCATCATCACATAGTCGGCCACCCAGATCGGTATGCGTCGATCGTTGACCGGGTTGATGGCGTAGGCGCCGGTGAAGACCCCGGTCTTCTCCTTGTCTGCGGATAGCCGCTCGATCTCTGTCTGACGTGAGGCCTGGACCTTGTAGGCCTCCACTGCTTCGCGCTGTTCTTGGGTGGTCAGTTTGTCCACCAGCGGATGCTCGGGCGCCAGCACCATAAACGTGGCGCCCCAGAGCGTGTCGGGTCGTGTGGTGAAGACCTCCATAGCGTCACCTTGCTCGGTGCGGAAGACGACGTCCGCCCCCTCGCTGCGGCCGATCCAGTTGGTCTGCATCGTGACCACGCGATCGGGCCAATCGATGTCGGAGAAATCCAGCAACTCCTCGGCGTACGATGTGATGCACCAGAACCACTGGGCTAACTCTTTCTTGACCACCGGCGTTCCACAACGCTCGCAGTGTCGATCCTCCCCCCAAACCTGTTCGCGGGCCAGCGTGGTGTTGCAGTTGGGGCAGAAGTCGACCGCGGCCTCCTTCCGGTAGGCCAGGCCCATGTGGTACAGCTTCAGGAAGAACCACTGGTCCCAGCGGTAATAACCGGGCAGGCAGGAGATGGCCTCCCGGTCCCAGTCGAACATCGCGCCCATTGAACGCAGCTGTTCCTGCATTGTCTCGACGTTGGAGATGGTCCACGTGTAGGGGTGGATATCCCGCTGGATAGCCGCGTTCTCGGCCGGCAAGCCGAAGGCGTCGAAGCCCATGGGGAACAGGACGTTGTACCCCTTCATTCGCGTGTAGCGCGCTCGGGCATCGCTGGGCGCCATCGCGTACCAGTGTCCGATGTGAAGGTCGCCGCTGGGGTAGGGCAGCATCGTCAACGCGTAATGCTTGGGCTGCTCGTGATCGACCTCGGCTTGGTACAGCCCGTCCTCCTCCCACGTCTTCTCCCACTTCGGTTCAATCTCTTGTGGTATATACTTGTCTGTCATCCTTGTTCTCTCCTAGCCCTTGCTTCACAATCTGCAGTCTATATCTGTTTCCACGTCAGCTTGTTTCTCTGCGTCACCGCCGCTGTTCTCTTCGCACGCTCTAGCGACGAAAGGGCCGCTAGAACCGTTGTGCGGGTGAGGAAATACGCGGTTGGCCTCGTGATCCTGAGATCAAAGCGCTCGGCGACGTGCTGCACCAGGGATGATGTCTCCATGGGCGCCTCCAGCGCCTCGTAGATCACGTCCCGTATCTCCTCCAGCCGATCTTGGTTGGCCCTGCAAATCGTGCTGATCGAGGCCCCCGCAGCGTAGGTCGGGCCGTGACCCGGGGCGAAGCAGTCGTACGGTTGCTGTGCCAGCGCCCTGATTGTCTTCAGGGTCTCGTCAAGATCGACGCAGAAGAGCACCTTGTGCTTCTCTATCGTCTCCTCGGGGAAGATCGCGTCCGCGCAAAACAGCACACGGCGCTCGGCGCTCCCGACACCCACCCCGATCTGGTTAGGGGCGTGGCCCGGCAGCGGGACGATGTCCATCTGGAAGGGCCCGATCTGCAGCGGGCCAGGGTACACAACCTCTGTCACCTGGCAGGGCTCGGCCAGGGTGAACTTGCTGCGCAGTTCCTCGATCGGCGCTGCGCCGCCAAAGAGGTAGAGAGGCTCAATAATGGGGTGCTCCATCATGGCTGCTTCCAGGTCTGGCGCGTACAGGGGCACCCGCAGGCGCCGCTGTAGAAACTGCGCGCCGCCAAAATGGTCGGCGTGCGCGTGGGTAACGACGATCGCTGCCAGGCGTGCCCCTTGCTCCTCAATGATGCGCAGTGCCCGACGTCCGGCGTCGCCGTCCAGCCCCGTGTCGATCAGCAGAGCCTGTCCATCACGGACGATCAAGCCCATGTTGGAGCCACTCTGCAGGTGAAAGACGCTCGGGGCTAAGACCTCGCATTCCATACGTCTATATCTCCGTTCATGACGTCTCTCCATAGAACACAAAAGCCCTCTCGCCTCAGGGGCGAAAGGGCTCCGCGGTACCACCCTGAATGGAGAAACCCTCGCTGTCTTGAGAGCTCTCCCACTCTCGGCTCGTTAACGAGAGCAACCCGTCGTCAGCTACCCGGCATCTCGCCAGGCTCCACCGACGCAGCTCCCAGGCGAGTTCGGCCTTACGGGGCTCTTGCCCTAGGCGCTCCCCTTGGGGCGCCAGTTGCCGGGCTTCCACCTGGTCTTTCCCAGCTCGCTGAGGGGAACGGCCTACTACTCCTGCTCGCAGCCTTTTGGTCGTTCAGTTGTCCCTGCAAAGAACAAGTGGACCCGGAGGGACTCGAACCCTCGACCCCCACAATGCCATTGTGGTGCGCTCCCAACTGTGCCACGGGCCCACGAAAAAAGAGATTATGATGGAGCTGAGGGGACTCGAACCCCTGACCTCTACAGTGCGATTGTAGCGCTCTCCCAACTGAGCCACAGCCCCTTGTCGCCCGGCATCTCAATCTCCACCGTTAGCGTGGAGTATAGTATACCGACTTTGGCCAGATTGTCAAGCACAAGATCGCCCGGTCCTACCGCCAGGACCAGACGGCGATGCTCCCCTCGTCGACCAGGATGGGCTCGGTGCCCTTTTCCGCCTGGGTGTCGACCAGCCAGACACGGTCCTGGCTTTGATCGTCGCGGTCGGCGTAGACCAGATATCGACCATCTGGCGACCAGAAGCGATGACTTTGGGCGTATTGATCGAAGCTATGGATGATGAAGCGCATCAGGGGGGAGGGATGGAAGGCGGTGAAGCCGCGATCGTGTTTGTCTGCCAGGTCGAACACGCGCCATTGCATCCAGACGGCGTCGGGCAGATCAAGCCGCGACAGGTAGGCCAGTCGACGACCGTCGGGGCTCCAGAAGAAGCCCAGAACATCGAAGGCCTCGATCGTCAGTTGCCTCGTCTTTCCTGTCTCCAGGTCCGCGATATGGATGGGACCGTAGAAGGGGGCGCCATCCCACGCGTGGACCGCGTAGGCGATGCGACGCCCATTGGGCGACCAGACGAACGCGATGCCCTGCCCGCGCGTCGTCGCGACCGTGGTGTTCGCGTCCGCGGTGATGCGTTGGAGGCGGTCGATGCCATCTGAAACTGTCACGCTCAGCCACTGTTCCCCCTGGGGCGACCAGGCGGGCGAGAGGAAGGCCCCCGGGGCGTAGGGGAGGGTCCGGCGGCGATCCTCCCCGACGTAATAGAGGCCAAGTTCTGCAGCGGGGTTGTCGCGGAGCGCGCCGCCAGTGTGCCACAGGATCTCCTGTCCGTCGGGCGACCAGGAGAGATAGAACGGGCGGCCGACGGCCAGGAGCAGATCTTGAACGTTGCCATCTCCGGCAGTGACCAGGTGGAGACCCACGCCGTTCTCCCCCTCGATCAGATAGGCCAGCGAGGGACAGCTGGATCGCCCCGAGCAGGACGCGGGCGAAGCGTAGAGATAGATGAAGAAATGGCGGTCGTTCTGAGCGACGAGCTTTGGAGCACGATCCAGCGATGGTTGAAGGAAGAGCTCCCCGCGCGCGTCATCCCCGGAACGGACAACGGCGGCGAAGGCGAGCGCCCCGTCTCGGGACCAGGTGACGCGATGGTAGGAGCGTCCCTGTCCCTCCGGCGGCGCTGTGGCGTCGCTCGTCACCTGCTGTGTCCAACCTCGGCCGGGCCGGGTGACCCAGACATTGCCGTCAGGCCCGACATAGGCCAGGGTGCCAGAGCCTTCGAGGGATGGAGCATCGAGATCGCGCGGTGTGCTCGTCGTTGTGAGGCTCTCAGTCGGTCTCGGGTTCGGTTCCACGCAGCCAACCAAGATGACCGTTAGCGTCATGAGAAGGTATCTACTCATCCTATGGGCTATCATCAAGCCTTACTCCATCCAGGTCTCGGTTATCTCCAAGCCCGCCAAGTGTACGCTGACCTGCGTGATCTGGCAAGCATGGGGCGCCCGCTGGCTTTAGCCAAGGATGTCGGCTTCGAGCGGGGAATTGCAGAGCGAGGTTTGCCTGTTTGACAGCCCCCATGACCGTGTTATACTGCTGGTCGTGCGCTGGAGCTCGGCTCCTGTTGGGGTGACGATTTGCAGATCTATGGCTCGCACTGTGCGAGCAGGAAGATCTCTATGAACGATTCTTCGATGTCAACCGTCTCTGATGAGATGGTTTCTGCCCAGGTCGAAGCGCGGGAGGCTGCGACGCGGCGCTCGGCCATGATCGTGATCATTGCCACCAACTTCATGCTCAGCCTGGGGTTTCAGCTCTGGCGCTCCCTATTCAACAACTTCGCCTTCGATGAGATCGGGGTCCGGGCTGATCAGATCGGGCTGATCCAGTCGGTACGGGAGATACCGGGATTGCTCGGTTTCACCGTTGGTCTGCTGGCGATGATGCTGACCGAGATGCGCATCGTCGGCCTCTCCATTGTGCTTCTAGGTCTGGGCATCGGGTTGACCGGCAGTGCTGCTAGCCTCCCGGGACTCCTGGCGAGCACGGTGCTTATGAGCATCGGCTTCCACTACTTCATGCCCGCCAACTCCTCAGCGGTTCTGCAGCTGACCGGGGAGGACGAAGCACCCGAGGTCCTGGGGCGTTTGACAAGCCTGAACGCGCTGGCCGCTCTCGGCGGGGCGGGCCTGGTCTTCCTGGGCCTTGCGCCCCTCGGGTTCCGCAGGCTGTTCGGCATCACTGGCGCCATCGTGGTTGTCGCCGGGCTGGTCGTGCTCCTCTGGTCAGCTCGTCGGTCCTTCCTGCCAGGGCCAGAGCCCGACGCGCTCGAGGAGGCCGTCCATCCCCTGCAGAGCACGCCGCTGCAGCGTCGCTACTGGCTCTACTATGCCTTGCAGTTTCTGATGGGCAGTCGCAGGCATATCTTCACGACTTTTGCCGTCTTCCTGTTGGTGCGAGACTACGCCGTGCCCGCGGAGACGATCACTGTGCTTTTTCTCGTCAATAACCTGATCGGCACCCTTCTCTTTCAGCAACTGGGGAAGCTTATCGCTCGCCTCGGCGAGAGGCGTGCTCTGACGATCAACTTCTTGTTGCTTATCTTCGTCTTTTTGGGATACGCCTACGTTCCTGTCTTGCCCCTGCTCTACGTCCTCTTCGTCGTCGATCATGTGCTTTTTGGGTTCCGCATTGCCCTCCAGTCCTACTTCCAGAAGATCGCCGTCCACCGCCGCGAGATCACGCCCAACCTCTCGTTGGGGCAGACGATCAACCACATCGCGGCGGTCATCATACCCTTGGTGGGAGGGGTCATCTGGGAGATGGTCGGCAGCCGCTACACCTTCCTGGTCGGCGTGGCCATTGTGGTCATCTCCCTGATCCTCGTCCAGTGGATGCGCGTCGAGCGTGTTACCGTGTCGAGCACCACGGTCGCTGGGTGATAGCGAGAGGGCTTCCTGCATGTCGAGTGATTTCGAGTGGCGCTTCGGCGATGAGTTCCCTGAGGAGGCATCGGACGAGGGCCAGTCACAGCTTCGCCCCTGGCGCCGATGGCTGATCTGGGGCCTGGTGCTCATCGTTGCCAGCGGTGGTGTCTATGCATGGTGGCGTCGACGCCAGCGCTCTTTAGATCAGGCTGAGGTTCGGGTGGAGCAGGTGGCTCGTCTGGAGCTGCGCGCCCTGACCGAGGGGGACGTCGAGCTCACCATGAGCCTCCAGGATAGCGATGACGGCGCCTGGCGCGAAGCACAGACGGCCTACACAGAGACGGCCGCTCTGCCGCTGCCTCTCCATGGTCTCACTGCGACGCAGACACCTGTCGTGAGTGCCCGCATTGTTGGTGAAAGGGCGCGTGTTCAGATCGAGCATACGGCTGTGTTGTCAGATGGGGGCCGCGCGACCTTCCAGGCCGTGCGATTCTATCGTCTCACCAGCCGTGGGCGTTGGGTCCACACCAAGGCTGACCCGGGCTACGGCGGCCGCTCGATGAGTCTTGTTGGAGCTCCCCTTGACGTTAAGGTCCTGGAAGAGGATGCTCAGTGGGCGGAGCCTATGGTGTCTGACTTAAGGGCGCTGGTCTCTGGCTTCTGCGATCTTGCCTTCTGTCAGCAGAATTCGCCGCTGACGTTGGATTTGCGGGGCACGCTGGGTGAGGCTGCGGATCCTGAGGACCTTGTTCTGCCAGCCCCATTCCTCGTCGGTGCACCGATGGACGAAGCAGCTCAGGCAATGTGGGAGGCGAGCCTCCAGGAGTTTCTGCTCGACCGTCTGATCACCCGCGAGATCGGTCCCCGGCCTTCCGGCACTCACCAGGCGGAGATGTTCCAGGATCGCTTACGCGCTTGGTTCCGAGGGGAGCTCGGGCTGGACAGGAAGCTGGCTCCAGACATGGAGGTGATCAGGGAAGCCTTGGACACAGGAGCCTGGATCCCCTTGTGGGAGCTGTGGGTGCTTTCCCCTGATGACGAGAGGCGACCGCTTGCCCAAGCGGAGATAGACTTGTTGCTGACCTTCATTGAGCGCGAGCGTGGCGCTCCTGCCGTGGCACGCCTTCCCCGCGCTCTCCGTGACGCTTCCCATCCGGGAGAGGCTATTGCCGCTGTCGTGCGTGACCCCTGGTGGGCCTTCAGCCAGCGCTACCTGGCCTATGTCCGCGAGGTCACGGCCGAACGGTCCGATGAGGTGGCCGCTTTTCCATCTTACGATCTTATGATGAGATGCTGGGCGACCCTCGAATCGACGAGCTTCACGGAGATATGGGGTTTGCGCTTGGGCCAATCGGGGAGCACACGACTCTCCGTTGATTCTGAGGTCGGGGATCTGTTGCCAATCTCTTGGTCGCCCGATGGTGCGCGACTGCAGGTGGTGGGGGATGGAAGCGATGGGTTTGAGTTCCATCTCTTGAGAGCAGGCAGCCCCCAGCCTCGGTCGTTGCCAATGGTGCTCGGGGTTGCTGAGCCCGTTGGGTCGATGCTTCTTGGGGAAACCGGTTGGTCACCCGATGGGACGCATCTTGCCTATCGAGTGCTCGATCAGCCTGTTGGAGGTGGCATCGTCGATCTGGAGGCTGGTGAACGCGTGAGGTTTGACGGAGACTTCGTGGCTTGGTCGCCCGATGGCTCTCGGCTGATCTACGCACAGCCTGTTGCCTGGCACTGGGCACCGGAGATCAGGGTTCAAACCTTCTGGATATGGGATCGCGACAGCAGGCGCGCTCGGCGGCTGGGGCAGGGCTACGCGGTAGCTTGGTCACCGGAGGGCATTCGGATCGCTTATGTCACCCCCGAGCCTGCTGTGAGGGTCTATGACACGCAGAGCGATGAGACGATGACGCTTCTCGACAAGCTCTCCCTGCGGCAGACGCTCGATTTCACCCCCACTCTGTCCCCTATCTCGGGTCAACCTTTCGAGATCGACTGGTCTCCCGCCGGCGATTGGATCGCCTTGGCCGCCACTCGGACCAAGGGGAGCGGTTTCGAGGAGGGGTTGACGATGCTGCAGCAGCAGGATGGCGGCGCTCACCGCATCCTGAGCACCGAGAGCGGAGGGATCCTCGGCCTCTCTTGGTCGCCTGACGGACGCTGGCTAACCACGATCAGCATCAATCGAGGTCTGGTTAGGTCCGTCGTGAGAGGTGTGGACGGAGGCGTGCTGTTCGAAGGAGATGACGCTTTGGTATCCTGGTCGCCGGAGGGACGCTACATGGCTGTTGTGCAAGGACTGCTGCCGGTGCGCGTCCTGGACGTGGAACGTGGCGAATGGCAGTCCTTTGAGGTCCCGGGCGACTGCTGGCCCGCAATGTGGAACCCGCGAGCGCCACTTATTGAGCCTGCAAAGGAGGGTACAGACTTGGTGCCTGGTGGGCTGTGGCCTGCTGCGGCAGCTCGTCCAGGACGATTCGCAGCTCCTCCAGCGTTGTCACTCCCGCCAGGCTGGTGACGAAGGTGTGTAGATCCGCGCTGCGGGCGAAAACCTCGCGTACGGCCGGCCCGATCGGATCCTCTCCCGCCGCTCCGGGCTGATCAGCGTAGGCTCCGTGGAAGGCGAAGTAGGCCTGGTTGAGCTTTCGAATGGCGTAGCCGTGCTCGACGAAGATCCTTCGGCGCCGTTCCATATAGGCCTCTGCCTCCTCGATCTTTCCCTCTGCAAGGAGCTCGTCCACCCGAATGCGCGTCTCTCGCATCTCCAGGCGGAAATCGAAGGCCGGGGGCTCGGGTGGTGCCTCTTCTGGTGTATCTTCTGATGGCTGTGGCTCGGGCTCCGGGGGGAGATGCTCCGGATAGTAGCGCGCCACGACTTTGCGCCCTACCTCCTTTCCCACGATGGAGGCCACTGTCTCGTTGATCGTGCGCGCCTCTCCGGAGGAGAGGTAGTTCCTGCCCAGTGGCCGCGGGGCGAGGTAGTGGTGCGTCCACTCGTGGGCCGTCACCTCGGCCACCCAGTTGAGAGAGCTGGTCTCCAGCAACATCGAGGGGTAGGCAGAAAGGCCCCCGATCCCGGTGATCAGCGAAGAGACGTCGAAGGTGGTGTCGATTTGCTTCTCAATCGTCTCCCGCTCCGCTGTGCTCAGTCCGTGCGTCAGGCTCAACTGGTAGATCCGTTTGATGCGATCACGCGGGGAGATAATGAGCAGTTGGGGCAGCGGCGTGAATTGCATCTTGACGGGAGGTAACTCCTGGTTAAGAACGCCGAAGCCTTCCTCCATTAGGACGCTCGCTACCTGTTCCTCAAGGATCGATTCGGCCAACGGCTGACGGGCGCGGATATCAGCCCGCAGCCTCTCGCGCCGCGCCCGGCGCGCGGCCGTCGCCGCATCGGCGTCCTCGACCTCGGGGTCGACGTAGGCGCGCTGGATCTGGCCCTCCAGGCGCTGCGTCTCCCCGACCAGAGCCAGGTAATCGAGCACGAAGTCGTGGCGGACCTGCTCGCTCATGGCGCGCTGGGGCGAGAGCAGGCTGTGTGTCAGCTTCCGCCAGATCGCTTTGATCTCCCAGGTGACGAAATCGAACTGTTGACCCGTCAACTGTCGGTCGACCCGCGCCTCCATGCTCGTCGGTGGTGGATTGTTGATCGAGAAGATCAGGAGCAGGAAGACAAGCAGGGCACCCAGCTTCCAATGCTGGATGATGCGCGCCAGGAAACCTCCTACCTGGCCGATAACTGTCCGTAGATGCTTCATACCGTAGTTGCGCTGTCAGAGGGTCGTTCGCGTTCGACTGGCGCGCTCTCAGTAGCGAAGCTCATGGTACCCGCCTTGGTCGGACGAGTGCACACCACGACGCCAATCGCTGTCGGTTTTCAGGCAAGGGAGGAGAGTGCCAGACGGATCTTCTCCTCCACGGAGAGATCTTCGTCCCGTGGGAGGTCCTGCAGGGCGGATTGGGCCTCAACCAGACTGAAACCTAGCTCCGTCAGAGCGGCGATGACGTCTGTGTCGGCGTCGGTGAGCAGCGGCGTCGCCCTGCCCTCAGCCGGGATGACCTCATCCTTCAGGTTGAAGATGATCTTTCTGGCTGTCTTCGACCCGATGCCTGGCACGCGGGTCAGCAGGCGTGGCTCGTCCTGAAGGACGGCCTGGCGGAGGGCGTCCGGCGAGATGGTGCTCAGGAGCGAGAGGGCCACGGTGGGGCCAACGCCCGAGATGTCGAGCAGGAGCTCAAACAGGGATCGTTTCTCCTTGGTCAGGAAGCCGTAGAGCGCCAACCGATTCTCGCGCACGTGGAAGTACGTGAACAGCTCCAACGGTTGCTCGGTGCCCCCGACTTGCTCCAGGACGCCTGAGGGAACGTGGACCTTGAAGCCGAGCCCCCCGGCCTGAACGACCACGTATCCATCCCCCGTCTCCCACACCACACCGCTGATTCTTGAGATCATCGCATGGTCATTGCGTCAGCTCAGATAGCGAGCTCTTGGACATCGACTTCAGGCGCGCGGAGTGAAGGTGGCAGATGGCCACCGCCAGAGCGTCCGCGGCATCATCCGGCCGCGGTATCTCACTCAGGCCAAGGAGCATCTTCACCATCTCCTGCATCTGGGCCTTGTCCGCGCTTCCGTATCCGGTCACCGCCTGCTTGATCGCCAGCGGCGTGTATTCGGCCACCTCAAGCCCAGCCTCCGCCAGGGCAAGTATGGCCACCCCGCGTGCCTGGCCCACGCTCATGGCTGTGCGTACGTTCCTGCTGAAGAAGAGCTCCTCAACAGCCGCTTCGTCAGGCTTCCATTCGGCCGCCAGGGCTCGCAGCTCACGATGGATGACCTGCAAGCGGGTTGGCGTCGGTTGATTGGAAGCGGTGCGTATCACCCCGCTCGCCAGAGCTCTCAGATCGTTTCCGTCCTCCTCGACGATGCCATAGCCGGTGGTAGCGGTGCCGGGGTCGATGCCCAGGACCCGTCTTTTGTCTCGGGAGGCTGCGTTCTTGGTGATGTTAGAGATCCCCTTCGTACTTCGCGATGATGTCGTCGGTGATCTCCATGTTGGAGTGGACCTCCTGCACGTCGTCCATCTCCTCTAGGGCATCGATGAGGCGCATCGCGCTGAGCGTTTCGTTTTCCTCCAGTTTCATTGTGCGCTTTGGGATCATCGTCAGGCGGGCGTCCTTGGTGGCGATCTCCGCTTCCTCTAGGGCCTTTTGGACAGCTGAAAAATGATCGAGGCCGGCGTAGATCTCGATCAGGTCGTCACCGAACTCGATATCCTCGGCCCCGGCCTCCACGGCTACATCAAAGATGTGTTCCTCATCAAGACCGTTGGATTCGAGCGCGATGTACCCTTTGCGGTCGAACTGCCACATCACCGCGCCAGCCTCCGCCATAGACCCCCCGCGATCTGCGAACGCGTTGCGCAGGTCAGACGCGGTGCGGTTTCTGTTGTCCGTCACGGTGTGGATCAGCAAGGCAATGCCGCTCCGGGCATATCCTTCGTACACAATCTCTTCCAGGTCCACGCCCTCGAGCTCACCGGTGCCGCGTTTGATGGCGCGCTCGATGTTCTCCTTAGGCATGTTGGCGTCCTTGGCTCTATCGATGGCCAAGCGCAGCTGGATGTTGAACTCGGGGTCACCGCCACCTTGTCGCGCCGCCACGGTGATCTCGCGGACCAACTTGGTGAAGAGCTTAGCTCTTCGACGATCCTCCTTCTTTTTTTGGTGCTTGATATTAGCCCAATGGCTGTGACCGGCCATAACTCGCACCTCCTCACTCGCTGATAGTCACCAAAAACATCAATTCACGCGATAGTATTGTAGCCCATGTCGTTCAGGTTTGCAATCAAATCAAAGATGGGTGGGGCGGCGACTGGACGCTACATGAGCTGGACCCAGTCCAGGTCATCGTGCTTCAGGTTGATCTCGCCGCGCGATCCGATGAAGCGCTTGGCACTGTCGGCCGGAAAGCGAAGCAGATCGAAGGGCGCCCGGCGGTCGAAGTCGTCGAGGGCATCGCGCACGGTCTCGATGAAAGGGTTGAGAATCGTGTCCCATTTGGCAATGGCGAAATGCGTGTCGCGGTAGCGTCTCACCAGGGAGCGGACCTTGCTGGGGCTTACGTGACCGGCCTCGCCCCAGAAGCGAGGTTCGCTGCGTACATCGAGTGAGACGACGTCAGGCTTATACCGGTCGCCTACGGGGACCTCCACCAGCAGGTCCGGGTAGTCGGGGAGGTAGAGTGCCCAGAGAAAGGCTTTCATCAGCACGTGCTCACGGCGCTCGTTCGACCGCTTCACAAAGACGACCTGGTCTCCGTGAGCGCGCAGCGTCCACTTGCGCCGGAGGAACAGATCTCGCGTCATACAGGCTTTCGGTTACCGTCGGCGCTGACCCACCTCTTCCACGTAGGCCAGGGACTGGTGTCGGAAGTAGGTGTCATACAGCTCGGCGTAGTGTCCACCCTGTTCCATCAGCGTGTCGTGATCCCCCTCCTCAATGATGCGACCCTCCTCCAGCACGATGATGCGGTCGACCGCGCGTACCGTCGATAGGCGATGCGCGATCAGGATCGAGGTGCTTCGCCGCAGGATCAGGTCGATCGTCTCTTGGATCTGCGTCTCTGTGAAGGGGTCCACGCTGGCCGTCGCCTCGTCCAGGATGAAGATGGCGGGCGATTGGGCCAGCACGCGCATAAGCGCCACCAATTGGCGCTGCCCCATGGACAGCCTGCTGCCGCGCTCCCCGACATTGGTCTGCAGGCCATTTGGCAGGGTATCCAGCCAGTCGCCCCCGCCAATCCGGCGGGCCATGGTCTCTATCTCCTCGTCGGTTAGGGTAGTGGCTCCGTACCGGACGTTCTCAGCAACCGTGCCGGAGAAGAGGAAGGGGCTCTGAGAGACGATGCCAAGCTGCTTTCGATATCGATGCAGGTCGAAGGTGCGGATGTCCTGGCCGTCGATGCTGATTTGACCTTCTTCGAACTCGTAGAAGCGCGCGATCAGTTTCGCGATGCTGCTCTTGCCCGCGCCGGTGTGACCGACCAGCGCCACACTCTCCCCCGGAGCGATATGGAGGTCGAAATCCTCCAGTACCTGTTCCTCCTCCGTGTAGTGAAAATCCACGTCGTGGAAGCGGATCTCGCCTTCCAGCTGGCCGATGGGCCGGTCATCGACCTGTCGTACCGAGGGCTCAGCATCGATCAAGGCGAAGATACGCTCCGCCGCCGAGAGCCCGCCCTGCAACTGGCTCCAGAAAGCGGCGACGTTGATGAGCGGGAACCAGAAGCGGTCCACGCTGCGCAGGAACAGGTACCAGTTGCCGACGGAGATATTTTCGTTCACGGCTGCCAGCCCGCCCCGGTACACGAGGATCGCCGTCCCGACGCCCGAGAGTGCATTGAGCACGGGGAAGACCATCGACAGCGTGAACCCGCGCCGCAGGTTGACGCGGAATGAGCGCTCATTGACGTCGCTGAACTCTCGGTAGATCGCCTCTTCCTGGCGGAAGATCTTGGCTACGCCGATCCCTGTGACCGCCTCCCGGATGGCGGCGTTGACCTCAGCCAGGACCTGGAAGCCCTCGCGCGTCACGCGGCGCGCGATGCGCCGAAATCCCATCGCCAGGAGCAGGACGACCGGGGACACGGCCAGCACCATCAGGGTCAGCTGCCATGAGATCTGAAACAATCTCACGAGGAGTATGGCGACCAGCGTCAGTTGGCTGAGGAGATCGGTGACGAGCTGCACGACATTGGCGAACTCCTCACTGTCGGACGTGATGCGGCTGATGATGCGCCCAGAGCGAAACTCGTCGAAAAACGACATGTCGTGCTGAACCACGGCGTCGAAGGCATCGCGACGCAGCGCTCGCACCACGTCTCCAATAATGCGGGCCGTAATGCGTCGACGCACCCAGTTGCCAGCCCAGTTGAGGACCCCGGTGAGCAGCACGGTAGCTCCAAGCCCCACGACGGGCCCCAGGGGCATCGATGCTTCGTCCTGAAGCAGGATATCTAGTCCCCGGGAGATGATGAAGAGCTGTTCTGCACCGATGAACGCGATGACGATGATCACGGCGGTGATGATAAGGACGCGCTTGGTATGTGGCGCGAAGTAGCGTGCGATGCGCTGCAGCAGCTCGCGGTCGCTGTATTTGCGGTCGTAGGCTTCTCTATCTAGGCCGTGAAACAAGGACATGGTGGCTACTTCTCATATCTGGCGAAGATCGCCCGGTAGGCTGGGGACTCCTCCATCAGCTGTTGGTGCGTGCCCACCGCCGCTACCCTTCCCTTGCGCATGACGATGATCAGGTCAGCCCAACGGATCTGCGATAGCCTGTGGGTGATCAAGAAGGTGGTGCGCCCCTCGGCAGCCCGTTCGATGGCGCGCTGAATGTGATCCTCGGTCTCGCTGTCGATAGCGCTGGTTGCATCGTCCAGGATCAGGATGGCGGGTTCGGTCAGGAACGCGCGGGCGATGGCCAACCGCTGTCGCTGGCCGCCGGACAGGGTGGCCCCACGCTCTCCGATCACCGTGTCATAGCCGTCCTGAAAGCTCTGGATGAACTCGTGGGCCTGCGCCGCTCTTGCTGCCTCGACGATATCCTCTCGCTCAGCGTCGGGGCAGCCAAAGGCGATGTTCTCGGCGATGGGGCGCGAGAAGAGGAAGATGTCTTGTTCAATGCTTGAGATCTGCCGTCGCAGGGCCTCCAGATTCCAATCACGCACGTCGACGCCGTCGATCAGCACGCGCCCCTCATCGACGTCATAGATGCGGCTGATCAGTTTGGCCACCGTGCTCTTGCCGGATCCGGTCTGGCCCACGATAGCCACGGTCTGCCCGGGCTCGACCTGGAGACTCACATCCTCCAGGACTACGTTCCCATCTTCCAGGGGACACGCTTTGCTGGGAGGGCTGTAGCAGAACATGACATCTTCAAAGGCAACGCTCCCCTCCATAGGTGCCTCGTATCCTTCCACGTTCTGATCGAGCTCCGTCTGGAAGGTGATCAGATCGAGGATGCGGCGCGCGCTGGCGATCCCTGACGATACGCGAGAGTAGGCGAATTGGGCAGCAAAGGTCGGGAACCCGAAGAGAAGCAGCAAACCGTTGAATGAGACCACGCTGTCCAGGCCAATGGCGCCGGCGCGGAAGAGCAGCAGGCTGTGGAAGAATCCGACACCCTGCACGAGTCCCAGGAGTAGCAAGGGAATGAAGCGGGCTTCGATGTCCCCCTGGTTGACGTAGGCATTGCGCCAGTTCGTCACGTCTGCGGTGAAACGGTCGCTCTCGAACGCCTCACGCGCTGCGCCCTTGACCGTTTCAATGCCGTCGATGGCCTCGGCCAGCGTCGTGTTCATGTCGCCGAACTCCTCACGGACGCGCTCTGTGGCCGGGCGTAGTTTCCGCAGGTAGTTGCGCACGGCAAAGACGTAGGCCAGCAGGTAGGCGATGGGGGTGGCGATCAACTGTGGATGGATCGACGGGGCCACGATGAGGGGCATCAGCAGGAAATTGGCCGAGCCAATGACCAGGTTGATCCCGGGGTTGAACATCAGGTTGATCTGGCGCACATCGTTCGTGGCCCGGGCCATGAGGTCGCCCGTAGGCTGTGAGTCGTGAAACGACATGCTCTTGCCAATCAAGCTGCCGTACAGCTCATCGCGGATGTCCCGTTCCAGCCGCTGCCCGAGCATCTCGCTGGACCAGTTGCGCATGAGCTGGAGAATGAGGCCTCGGAAGAGCTGGGATCCCGCCACCAAGGCTGCCGCGGTGGTCAGCCCGGGAAGGTCGGCTGGCACGGCTGTGACGGCGTTGACGGCGCGGCCAATGAAGAGCTGCATAGCGGCGGCCAGCGCAGCGTTGCCGATGGCGCCGACCACTATGCCGGCGACGAACAGCTTATGCCGCGTGACGTGTGACAGAATCCAGCGCACCGGCCCGCTGCGATTGGATTCCCAGGCACGGGAGACTTCGAACTCACTGACACTCATTGGATCTTGTACATAACAAAAGCCACCCTACCGCGGCAGAGGTGGCCAGAGATGCGAAACGACTGGGCCTTGGCTGCATCATAGTTTACCGGGAAAGGCAGGGTCCGTCAAGGATGGGCGTGAACGTCGGAAGCTTCGCTCATAGCCCTCTGGGACGAAGGCTGGAGCCTCGGTGCGGCCCCCTGAGCAGGGAGAACCGCTACTCCTCGTTGCCCGTGTAGCTCTGCACCTCCAGATAGATCACCTGGGGCTGGAAATCGGTGGTGACGAATGTAAAATGGTCCTGATAGCTGTGCGTGGGGGCTGGGTAGCGGAAGGCCCACATCGCCACACACGTGCACCACGGCCAATGCTCACGTGCCCACTCGTAGGCGCCGATGGTGTACTCGATGCGCTGGGCCGGGCTCACAGCTCCGGTCCAGCGAGGGTGGTCGTTCCACCCCGCTTCGGTGACGTAGATCGGCTTCGCACCATCGTCATACGCGGCCATGATCTCGCGCAACAGCTCTATGCGTCGGAAGTTGATCGCGTCGGGGGCTGGTGAGGCGTCTGGGGGGAAGGCGTGACCGTAGGCGTGGGCAGCCAGCGCGTCGAAGTGAGGGGCAGCCCCAGCTTCGTACATCCGCTCTAAGTAGATCAGGTCGCTCATCCCCGCTGCGCTACCCCCGGACTCTAGCGTCGGGGCCAGGGCCCCCGCCATCACGACCACGTCCGGATTGGCAGCGTGAGCGCGGGCGTAGACCTCCCGCAACAGCTGTACGTATCCCTCTGGGTTGACCGGGCGGTAGCCCCACTCGAAGCTGAGGTTTGGCTCGTTCCAGATGATGACGTGATTGACGCGACCCCGGTATCGCGCCACGAAGTCCGCCACAAACTCGGCGAACGCGGCGTAGTGTTCGGCGTCCAGGTATGTGAGCGTGGTCGTCTGTCCATCTCCCCCGTCTTCGCCACCCGCTCCTTCGGGTCGTGCCCATCTTGGCACCCAGCCCAGCCGGGCGATCACGGTCACCCCCTGATTCTCGGCATGCCTGACCACGACGTCGCTGTGGCGCCAGTTGAACGTGCCCTCTTGGGGTTCGATGTAGGGCCAGGGGAAGTACTCGACGACCCACGGTGTGCCCATCTTGCGCACCATGCGTAGCGTGCGCTGGATCTTCCATTCCTCCACCTCATCGGTGAGGCGGGTGTGAACGCCGGCGATAGGGTTTGTCGTTGTCACCTGTTGCGGCGGGTCGGGCACAACCAGGACGTGGGGGGCGCGGATGGCCCACAGTATGCAGACCCCTAGAATCAACCGTATGAGATCGGGAATGTGAATCCGACGCATCCGGGCAAGCGCCCGCGTGCGGAAGCTGGACCAATGGACTCGGAGGTGTCTCAATGAGCTGGATTCGGGGGTTAGGTGCTTATGGGGCATAAACAAGAGGAGGGAAGCAGCGCTTCCCTCCTGGTGAACGTGTAGCTCCTCGGGCAGGATTTGAACCTGCAGCCTACCGGTTAACAGCCGGCCGCTCTACCGTTGAGCTACCGAGGATTGTATGACGCTCGCTATTATACTCGGAAGGAGGCAGCTGTCAAGTTTGCATTTGCTCCACATGCGCTTGCGATCCGCCAGGGCGGTCGACCTGGCGGGCCGCCATGCCTGTGTGACGTCCGCTTGCTCTTCGTCCCGTGTTTGCTCTCGAGAGATAAGGTGGTATAGTGAGCGATGGGTCGGATGCTGTACGTGTCCAGGGCCAGATCGGCCCAATCACTGATATCTGATTCTGTCACGAACTACGATGCTCTCGCTCGACCGACAGGAAGACTACCGCCAGCGATACGCTGAGATGCATCCTGGATGGAGGCCGAGCAGCCACGTCTATCGAGATCTCGTGGCCGCTCGCTTTTTCCCCGACGCTCGCGCGCTTGATTTGGGTTGTGGTCGTGGGGGCGTGATGGAGCGACTCCACGTGCGGGCCTCCTTTGCGGCCGGGCTGGACCCAGATCATCAGTCGCTGCGCGAGCATCGCGCGCCGGCCCTTGCCCTGGCTTCTGGTTCAGCCAAGACGCTTCCTTACGCCGATGATGCGTTCGATCTGGTCTGCTGCTCCTGGGTGCTGGAGCACCTGAGCCGACCGGCGCAGGCCTTCGCCGAGGTGGCGCGAGTGCTTAGAGCTGGCGGCTGGTTCATCTTCCTCACGCCCAACGTGCGCCACCCTCGTATCTTCTCAATATTCCGGGGCAACTCTGATTCTCACAGGTTTCTGATGTTCC
>CAZNRX010000011.1:0-50987 GCA_964575455.1 uncultured Anaerolineales bacterium
TCGCCACCGAGAACCTCTACCCCTCGCGCGGTCACCAGGAGGTCCAGGGCCGCCTCACCTTCGCCCTCCAGGAGCGCTTCCCGGCCCTCATCACCGGTGACGTCGGCACCGGCAAATCGACCGCTCTTCGCGCCTTTGCCGATTCCCTCGACCGAAACGTCTACCGCGTCGTCTACCTCTCCAACCCCTCTCTCACAACGCCTTCTCTCTACCGCCAGATCCTGGTCGGCCTGCAGGTCGAACCCGCTTTTGGCTTCCGACGCCTCCTCCCTCAATTCCACGCCACCGTCACCGACCTGGCCCGCAAAGGCCGCTACGTACTCCTCATCGTTGACGAGGCCCACCTGCTCCCTGGCGAGCTTTTTGACCAACTCCGCTTTCTGCTCAATCAGAAGATGGATTCGGCCTCTTCTGTCACTCTGGTGCTGCTGGGCCAACCCGATCTCGCTCACAAACTCCGTTTCGCCCCCTACGAGGCGCTCTACCAGCGCATCGCCATCCGCTATCAGATCTCTCCTTTCGATTTGGAGGAGACCGCTGGCTACATCAAACACCACCTCCGCGTCGCGGGCTTTCAAGGCTCTCTCTTCAGCGACGGCTTCGTCCAGGGCATCTACGACCACTCCAAGGGTGTGGCCCGCAGAATCAACAATCTCTGCCGCAGCGCCCTGCTCCTCGGCGCCTCGGAAAGAAAACAAATCCTCGATGAGACCGACCTTAAGCGCGTCATCGTAGACTTGGAAGGGCCAAATACCTGATGCCACGCTTCCTATCCAGGGCCCTAAAGGCCCTTCCTTTTTGCCTCACCAACCCACTTAATTCGGCCAATCGCCCTTCAAACTATTTGGCCGCTGACAGTCTACCCCATCGGTTGACTCCGTACAAGTATACTAATAGGAAATCTTTGTTCATGGGTCAAGTATACCACGTGGGTAGTGGTTTGTCAATGGGGTAGTTTTGGGATACCATTTGGGAAATAGCGCAGGGGATTTGGGATATCGGGCGATGAGGCCATAGCCCTACTCGGCATTCCCGTTTGAGAATGATAAAGCCCTGCGCCCTGACGGCACTCCGCTACGCTGCGTGCCTGACTACGAACCTTGGCGGCACTTCGCTTTGCTGCGTGCCTCACTACGAACTGCTACGTGGCTAGCTACGGACGTGGCGGGCAGGATTTGTGCTTAATCCGATTTGGTCTTATAATGGCCCCAGCTTCACGATGGTGCATTTCGAGAACCGCCGAGCAGAACTCAGCGTAGCCGCCGATGTTCGCTGGTCTGATGTGCAATAATCGAGCCGGCCACAGGACATGTGACGTGCAGAAACAGAGCAGCGCCGCGCTCTCTACTCCTGACACACTACTGCCACATGGTCGTTCGCTGTGTGCCTGTGGCAGGTTAACCAGCAAGCGCGTCTGTCGCTGCCGGAAGGAGGTGCTTCATACGCCATAACGAGTTAGTCCAAAGATCAGTACCGGATCCTAAGCTGACACATACAATGGTCTAGATAAAGAGATAAGGGAGGTTAAGAATGAGGAAGATTGGCGCGATAATCTCGCTGGTGGCTGTGGTCACACTGGTCGTTGGCTGTGGACCCTCTCTGCCTGAAGGCTGCGAGAGGGGCGACTTGAAGGTTGGCATGGTCTCGGACGTGGGCGGCATCGACGACGCCAGCTTCAACCAGAACACCTGGGAAGGGCTGGAGCAGGCCGACGAGGAGTTGGCCGCGTGCTCCACGTTCATCGAGAGCCAGGCTCAGGCCGACTACGAGAAGAACATCACGGAGCTCGCCGAGCAGGACTACGACCTGATCATCACCGTGGGGTTCCTGCTGATGGACGCCACGGCCAAGATGGCGGAGGAGTATCCTGACACCAAGTTCGCCATCATCGACGTCGCATACGACCCGCCCATCGACAACGTGCAGGGCATCGTCTTCAACACGGACGAGTCAGCTTTCCCCACCGGCTACCTGGCGGCGGCCTGGGCGGATATGAAGGACCCCGATGACCCTCAGGTGGGCTACGTGGCCGGCATGCAGATCCCTCCAGTGGAGATCTTCATCGTCGGTTATGAAAACGGTGTCACGTACTACAACGAACAGAACGGGGCAAATGTCCAGGTCAAGGGCGTCTATGTCGGCGACTTCGAGGCCCCCGACCAGGGCAAGATCCAGGGCAACTCCTTGATTGACGAGGGCGTGGACGTGATCTTCGGCGTGGGTGGCAAGACCGGCAATGGCGGTCTCACCGCGGCCAAGGAGCGGGGCAAGTGGGGCATCGGCGTGGACGTGGATCAGTACTATACGCTGCCCAACGAGAAGGACATCCTGCTCACGTCCTGCATGAAGCGCCTGGACAACGCGGTCTACACCGTCGTCGAGGATACCTTGAACGACGATTTCAAGGGCGGCGGCGTGTACGTCGGCACGCTGGCCAACGAGGGCGTAGGCCTAGCTCCCTTCCACGACTACGAGGACGAGATCCCCGAGGAGATCAAGCAGGATCTGGAGGAGATCAAGCAGGGCATCATTGACGGCGAGATCGACACCGGATGGTCACAGTAGTCTGAGATCGTCAAGCGGCTAAGAAACGGTGCTGGGATGAGAGTCTCAGCACCGTTTGTCGCAAGACCAAAGCTCTTGAGGGACCTGCGGCGTCAGCTCCACAGGAGTGGCTTGACAGGCAATCAACCGTCAGGGGCTGTGTTGGTGGCGCGCCATCCCAGCCAGGCCCCCGTGGAACTCCGAAGAGCCAAAAGGGTATAGGGAGCGACGATGGCACCGATTCTACATGCCCAAGACATAACGAAACGCTTCCCCGGCGTGTTGGCAAACGATCACATCAGCTTCTCCCTGGAGAAGGGAGAGATCCTTGCCTTTCTGGGCGAAAACGGCGCCGGAAAGAGCACGCTGATGAACGTGCTCTACGGCCTCTACACGCCAGACGAAGGAGAAGTCGAGCTGCAAGGCGCCCCGGTGGAGATCGACGAGCCCAACGACGCCATCCGTCTTGGCATCGGCATGGTGCACCAGCACTTCCAACTGGTCCCCGTCTTCACCGTGGCCGAAAACATCGTGATGGGCACGGAGCCGACACAGTTTCCCTTCTCATGGCGCACGTTGGGGCTCACGAGCGGAGCGGGGGCTCTGCTCTCCCTCATCGGCGGCATCTTCGCGCTGGGAGGGTTGGGGCAGTGGCTTCTGGCCGGGCTCGCGGGAGGCGCCGCCATCGCTCTTGCCTACGGCCTGGTGCTCCTTCTCGGCAGGCTCAGCCGCCTCCGGCCCCACGTCTACCTCCCCATCGTCTTTAGCGCAAGCTTTGCCCTGTTCACGGCTTTGGCACTGATCCTGGATCGTCCGGGGCGAATTCCATTGATGGCCTTTCTGGCCCTGTTATTCGCTGCGGCGTCCTACCCCAGCATGCGCGTGCTCACCACGGCCATCGACGGCCGCACCGCCACTCGGCGCATTCGCGAGCTATCGGAGCAGTATGGGCTGGCCGTCGACCCCGACGCGCTCATTGAGAACCTGCCCGTCGGCGTTCAGCAGCGCGTCGAGATCATCAAGACCCTCTACCGCGAGGCAGACATCCTCATCCTGGACGAGCCGACCGCCGTGCTCACGCCCCAGGAGACCGAGGAGCTCTTCGAGATCATGCGCTCGCTGGCGGAGCAGGGGAAGTCGATCATCTTCATCAGCCACAAGCTGAAGGAGGTGATGACCATCGCCGATCGCGTCATCGTTCTGCGCGGTGGCAAGCTGGTGGGCGAGACCACCCCCCAGGAGGCCTCTGAGGCCGATCTGGCCGAGATGATGGTGGGCCGTGAGGTGACGCTGGTGGTGGAGAAAGGCCCCGCTTCGCCCGAGGACGTGGTGCTGGAGGTGACCAATCTGACGGCCGGAGGAACGGACGAGCAGCAGGTGCTGCACGACATCGACCTGTTTGTGCGGGCAGGGGAGATCCTGGGAATCGCGGGCGTGCAGGGCAACGGCCAGACCGAGTTGGTGGAGGTGCTGACGGGCCTGCGTCCGGCCACGGGAGGGGCCGTTCGCATGCTGGGGCAGGACGTGACGAACATGTCGCCGCGCCGCATCACGGAGCTGGGCGTGGCCCACATTCCCGAGGATCGCCAGCGAGACGGCCTGGTGCTGCCGTTCCCCGTCGCCGATAACCTGGTCCTCTGCACGTATTACCAATCACCCTTCGCCCGAGGTGCGGAGCTCCAGTTCGACGAGGTGCAAGCCTTCGCCGACCGCGTGGTGAAGGAGTTCGACGTGCGCCCGCCCAATCCCAACCTGCTGGTCGAAAGCCTGTCGGGCGGCAACCAGCAGAAGGTGATCGTGGCGCGCGAGTTCTCCCGCCCCATCAAGCTGCTTATCGCCGCCCAGCCGACGAGAGGATTGGACGTAGGATCGATCGAGTACATCCACCGCCGCCTGATCCAGAAGCGGGATGAGGGATGCGCCGTCCTTCTCGTTTCCGTGGAGTTGGATGAGATTATGGCGGTCTCCGACAGGATCGCCGTGATGTACGAGGGGCAGATCGTCGACACCATGGATGCCCAAGAGATCACCCGCGAGGAATTGGGCCTGCTGATGGCCGGCTCACGGCTAGAAGAAGAAGGAGCATGACCGTTGACTGAAGAGAGAGAGGTAAGGACACTGCGCCAGCAGATCGCGGCTTGGCCGCGATGGGTCCGCCTGATCCTTTTGGCGGCGGTGGTCGGCGTATTCGTCCTGCTCAGCAAGTGGTTGGTTCTGGTGCTGCTCGTGCTCTTGGGCCTCTGGCCCCTCACCTTCCTGATCGCCTTGGGCGTCCTGGCGTTGATCTCCACCCGTCGAGGAGGCTGGCCGTGGATGCGCGAGTGGTTGAGCACCCAGCTCCGCACGCTGGTGGTGCCGGCGCTATCCGTCCTCACGGCGCTCATCATCGGCGGCCTGGTCATCATGTTCACCGACCAGAGCGTCTACAGCGCGTTGGGTAACGGCCAGATCGGCCACGCCCTGGGGCTGGCCTTCGGCAACGTGGGACGCGCCTACGGGGCACTGTACAGAGGCGCGCTGGGCGATCCCGTCAGGATCCTGTCCGCCATCGGCAGCTGGGTGGGCGGAGACGACCTGCGCTCCATCATGGGAGCCGTGCGCGGCCCCAGCGACAGCCTGGTCCAGTCGGTGCCCTACATCTTCGCCGGCCTCGCCGTGGCGCTGGGCTTCAGGGCCGGCCTGTTCAACATCGGCGCCGAGGGACAGATCGGCATAGGCTGGATGGCAGCCGTGGTGGTCGGATTCTCGTTCACCAATCTCCCTGCCGTGATCCACTTGCCCCTGGCTATCCTGGTGGGAGCGATCTTCGGGGGGCTGTGGGCGGCCATCGCCGGCATCTTGAGGGCCAGGACCGGCGCGCACGAGGTCATCACGACCATCATGCTCAACTATGTCTCCTTCCGATTGAGCGAGTGGCTGCTCTGTGGACCGCTTGAGTTCACTCAGGGGACCTGCCGCACCCAGGAGATCGCCTCCAGCGCGCACCTGCCCCGCTTCCTGAGCCACCCCGTCACGCTCCATTGGGGATTCGTGATGGCGCTCGCTGCGGCAGCGGTCACCGGCTGGTTCCTGTTCAAGACCACCTGGGGCTTCGAGCTGCGAACGGTGGGCACCAGCCCCGACGCCGCTCGCTACGGCGGCATGGGGGTGGCCAAGACCTACGTCTTGGCCATGTTCCTGAGCGGCTGCCTGGCGGGATTGGCGGGGGTGAGCCAGGGGTTGGGCATCACGCACAACGTCGCGCTGGGTTTCAGCGCGGGCTACGGCTTCGATTCCATCGCGCTAGCGCTGCTGGGCAACAGCCAGCCGGTGGGCGTGGTGGGAGCCAGCATCCTCTTCGGGGTGCTGCGAGCTGGAGCGGCCCGCATGCAATCCGTGGCGGGCGTCCCCACCGAGATCGTACAGATCGTCCAGTCGTTGGTTATCGTCTTTATCGCCGCCCCGGCCATCATTCGCGCTATCTATCGCTTCCGCGAGGCCCGGCGCGAGGGAGCCGAGCGCACCGTCTTCTCGCGCGGCTGGGGGGCGTAGCGGAGAGTCCCTCGCGGTCCAAGGCCCAGAGCACAGGATAACGTGGTGGAGGAAACGTGACAGTTCAAGCAAGATCTGCAGACATCTCAGAGTCACCGAGCATCAACTGGCGAGAGGCCCTCATCACCCTGTTGATCGTGTTCGTGGGCGCCCTCATCCTCGTCCTGGGAGCTTTCGGGGCAGAGCCCGGCGAACGCGCTACGTTCACCGATCAGATGTTGGGCACACTCTTCTCCCTGCCCTCCCGCGCGACGCTGTACGGCATAGGCGCGCTCTGCTTCGCGTTCGCCGCGCTGCGGCTGCTGACGGATCTGGGCCGTCTCCGTGCGGTGCTCAGCTGGAGCCTGGCCTTCCTCGTCGCCTTCGGGTTTCTCGTCTGGGTCACCAGCGGCACCCAGCTAAATCTGACTGGGATGGTGGCAAGCACATTGATCGCGGCGACGCCGCTGACGCTGGGCGCGATGGCCGGCATCCTGTGCGAGCGCTCCGGCATCATCAACATTGCCATCGAGGGCATGATGCTCTCGGGCGCCCTGGCCGCCGTCGCCTTCGCCAGCATCTTCGGCAACCTGTGGATGGGCCTGCTGGTGGCCAGCCTGATCGGGGGGCTAATGGCCGTGATTCATGCGGTGCTGTCAATCAAGTACAAGGTCGATCAGATCATCTCCGGCACGGTGATCAACATCCTGGCGGCGGGCAGCACGCGCTTCCTGAACCTGCGCCTGCTGGAACCGGCCGGGATGAGCACCCCGGGCCATTTCGCCCAGATAAGCATCCCCTTTCTGTCGAGCATTCCCATTGTGGGGCCTGTCTTGTTCGAGAATCCCCCGGTGGTCTTCATCATGCTGATCCTGACGCTGATCATCCACTACGTGGTCTTCTTCACCCCCTGGGGGCTGCGGATGCGCGCCTGTGGCGAGCACCCGCGCGCCGCAGACACGGTGGGCGTCCACGTCAACCGCATGCGCTACATCAGCGTCATCGTCGGCGGGCTGATCGCCGGTATCGGCGGGGCCTACTTCCCGCTGGACGTGGTGGGGACGTTCGAGGACAACATGACGCGGGGACAGGGCTTCGTGGCGCTGGCGGCCATGATCTTCGGCAACTGGAACCCGCTGGGCGGCTTCCTGGCCGCGCTCCTCTTCGGCTTCGCGGACGCGCTGCAGGTGAAGATGCAGATCCTCCGGCCCGTGCTGCCCTTCCTCGATGTGCCCGTCCCGCCCGAGTTCCTGCAGATGGCGCCCTACATCCTCACCATCGTGGTCGTGGCCGGCGTCGTCGGCCGGTCGAGGCCCCCGGCAGAGGAAGGGAAGCCGTACGAGAAGCAGTAGTTTTTCTGGGCTGCGGCTACGACACCTCCACCAAGACCTTCAACACCCCGGACCTGGCTGCGCGCTCAAACGCAGCCGGTGCCTCCGTGAGGGGATAACGGGCCTCGATCATCGGGGTCACGTCCACCAACCCCAGCTCCAGCAGCCGCAGCGCCGGGCCGAACGGCCCACAGCGAGACCCGACCAGGGTGACCTCGTCCACCACCGCCATGGTCAGGTTGGCGTCGGTGGAGCCGTGATAGGTCGATTTGAGGACCACCGTGCCCCGGGGGCGGACAAGCCTGCGGGCCGCCGCGTAGCCGCTGGGATGGCCGGTCGCCTCGACGACGACGTCAACTCCCACCGCGACGGACGTGTCCTCCAGCGCCGTGGAAATGCCGCGCCGGGACAGGATCTCCAAGTTCTCCTCATGGTGCCCGACGACGGTCAGGTCGCAGCCGGTCAGGGCCAACACCTGCGCGCACAGCAGCCCCAGCTTGCCGTCACCCAACACGACGACCCGGCCTGTGGGACGCACGTGCACCTGCTGGAGGATCTCGCAGGCAGCGGCCAGCGGCTCGGTGAAGACGGCCACCTCGTCGGAGAGGGCCTCAGGCACATGGTATAGATTGCGGATGGGGAGCGTCAGGTGCTCGGCGAAGGTCCCGTCGCGCCCGTCGATACCCAGCGTGGTGCGGTTCGGGCAGTGGGTTGGACGCCCGGCCAGGCAGGTGGGGCACTCGCCGCAGGCGGCGTTGATATCGCCCACCACGCGCCGGCCCTCCCACGCCTCCGCACCTGGCGCTCGCTCCACCACCCCCACGAACTCGTGGCCCGGCACGCCCTCAAACGCCATGTAGCCCCGCACCAGCTCCAGGTCCGTGTTGCAGACGCCGGCCAACCGCACGCGGATCAGCGCCTCGCCCGGTGGGGGCTCCGGCGTAGGGTAGTCGTCGCTCAGATGGAGCTCGTCATCCAGAAACAGTGCGCGCATATCTCTCCTTCCTGTGCAGCGCGACGGACAGTTGAAGGGTGTTGAGAGCTAGTGGAAATGGCTGCGGATCCACTCCAGGAGGTCCCGCTGGAAGGGCTCCCAGAGCCGGCGCAGGCCAAGGACCAGGATCGCCAGGGGACGGGGAAGCGGCCACCATCCCACGATCCAGCCGATGAGCAGGATCAGAAACAGAACGAGGGCCACCTTCCCCACGATCACCAGGTACTCCAGGGCGAGGCGAAGGTTCTGTAGAAAGAGGACCACCAGAAACCCAACCGCGACACCGATCAGAACGTAGTACAGTGAGAAGTCCATTCCCGTCTCCGTCCAGCCTCCCCTTGGTGCGAGGATACCCGTCACGCAAGCCTATCGGAGGTATTCTACCACACGTGAGCCAGGAGGGAAACGGCGTAACGTCACGCTACCGGCGTGCCGTCTGCTGGTCCTCGCGCAGGTGGCAGTGCTTATACTTCCTGCCGCTGCCACACCAGCATGGGTCGTTGCGGCCAATTCTCTGGAGCCGACGCCGTGCGGTCTCCCTGTCGAGATCACCACGGCCGTGCTTCGGCGCCCCATCCCGCTCGAACATCCCCAGCTCCGCCTGCACGTCCATCCAATCGCCCATGATGTCCAGCGCCACCCTGCCTGCGTCAAAGGCGCGCTCGATCAGAGGGGCCGCTTCGACCGCATTCAGGTCGACCAGGTAGCTCACGACGAGGCCGTTCAGGTCTGGATCGAGCTCATCGAAGCGCTCGAGCGTCGCCATCAGCGCCGCGACGCAATCAGCCCGGGTCTCCGGATGGCGCTGGCCGATCTCGGCCAGGCCGTAAGCTGCGGCCACCCGCTCCCACAGACCGCGTTCGTCATCGGCGAGGTAGTCGGCCAATGGCGGGATGGCCGGCGCACCGATCAGGCCAAAGACGACGGGCAGCTCCGCCGCGATCCAGTCGTAATCATAGTTGTCGATCCAGGGCAGAAGCTGGAGGAGCGGCTCCACCGCTTCCTCGGCGCGCAGCTGCCCCAGCGCGCGCCAGGCGTGGATCGGCGCCCAGACCGCGTCGCTCTCGGGATCGCTCCAATGGAGATCATCGTCCAGCGCCATGCGGATCAGCTCGGGCACGTGCTCCGGGCCGAGACCCAAGGCCCGATAGTTGGGCCAGTCGCTCATGCCGCGGGCATCGCTTACGCTGAGCAGCTTCGAGACGGGGGGGGCGTAGTCCGCTCGCGTCATCGTCACGTTCCTCCTCTGCCAGCCGTGTCTGCAGCGATGATGGTGCTGCTCCTAAGCCACCGATATACTGGCCCCGTGAAAGCACCGAAACGGGGCCACATTCGCTCATGGGATGGATTGTAGCCCAGACTGAGCTGGTTGTCGAGACGAGGAAGCCAAGCCGATGGATGAATCCAACTACCACCACCGCTCTGTCCGAATCCCCTGGCGCTGGACCTCCGCCTCAAGGTGCGCCCGTTGTTCCTCGTCGGCGGCGCGAATGGCGGACGCATAAGCCCGGGTAGCCAACGACTGCCTGCTGTCGCGCCGGATCAGAGGGATCGCTTTCTCAGCAAACTGTTGAGGGCTGGTCGTCGCAGCCAGGGAAGCCATGTAGGCCGCGACGTATTCTTTCTCGTCACCCGGGATCATCCAGCCGCCGATCTCGTCTGCGAAGACAATCTCCTCGCCGCTCTCCATGGCATCGATCAGCTCGTACAGGATACTAAAGCAGACTACAGCGTGGTTAAGCGAAGCGGCATCGCCTTGCGCGGTGAGCTGGCAGCTAGCCTCCAGGCAATCGCCCAGCTCTTCAAACCACTCCTTCGTCTCCTCCGGGACGTATCTCCAGTTGTTGTAGTTGATGGCGAACGGCTCGTAGTAGTGTCCAGCCAACGAGGACTGCCGAAATGCCTTGACTTGCCTCAGCAAGACCTCGCCGTCGATCGGTTCCGGCGGCAGCGAGCGAGCGTACTTGCCGAACACGCGGGTGCGCTGAGCGACCTTCATCTCCCCGTAGGCCTTGTCCAGCAGATCGAGCAACACGGAGGGCTCCTCATCCGCCAGTGCCCTGAAGAGTCGTTCTCTGTCCATCGCTTATTCTCCCTTTTGGCGATCGCCGACCATTAGTCCAGGCGCAGCCTCCAGCCACTTAGCCGCTCCTCAATGAAGGCTTCGACCGTGTCTGCCTCCGCCCGGGCGGGCTTCCCGGCCCTCCACGCCCTCACCACTGCCTGGGCAAAGGCCTCCATGGCATCCGGGGCCCAGTCCTTGAACTCAGCATCAGAGTCGTGATCGAACCGATAGAACCCCAGCAGCAAACCCATGCAGATATGGGCCGCTTCGGCGTCCATGCCGAGCCTCTGGTATTTCTTGAGATCCTCCAGATGCGGATCGAGGGTCTCTTCAATCATCTCGTAGGCGGCCTCGCTCGGCTCCACGTAGCCGTGACGCTTCCGCCCAGCCCGATCCCAGACCTCCTCAACCCTCAGAAGCGTCAGGTCATCGTACAGGTCGAACGCCACCTCCTCCAAGTCGACGCCGCGCAGGTAGGCTGTGGCAACCTCTGCGATGCGCGCGGCGGTCTCTGTATCCTGGCGGGCCAGGGTCTTCAGAACTGCCAGCGCGTCACGGGGCGACAGTTGATCGATAACGTTCCGTGGGTCCTTAACCGTCATCACGGTCCTCTCCTCGCATGACCGGCATCGCACGAATCTTCCACACAGTTCTGATCCACAGGGGCCTATGGCCCATCGGCCAGGGGAATCGGGATCTCCCACACGGTGAGCACTAGGGCCCCTTTCAGCACAAACCGATCCAGGTAGGGAGAGCATCCCAGACGATAGAGGAAGCGTTCCAAAGCGAAGTACTGCAGCAGCTCGTTGAACGGGCGCCCCTCCGCTCGGGCACGGTTCAGCAGCCTCTGATGGACCAAGGCTGCCACGTTATGGGTCACAGCAGAGCCTCCACGTAAGGCCTGATCACCTCATCGACCCGGCAGATACGAGCGTAGTACATCAGACCAGCGGTTCGGACCTACCAAATCACGATCGACGAACCCCTCCGCGTCCGGCAGCGAACCTACCGCGTGGGACGGCCTCTCCATTGCGGTGATCTACCCCTTCACAAACCAACAAGCGCTCAGTGGCGATGAGATCTTCTCCTGCTCACTACAAGCTGTGCAGAAATAACGCTCCTCCTCTTGATCGTAGTCGAGCAGCTGACCGCAATCCGCACACTCAAAGAGGGACGTCAGCTGACGAACAGCGTCCACGAATCCCTTTATCTCGGCATTCGGCACGTCTTTCCACTGATTACCCCGCCGGTAGGCATCCAAGGTCCCCTTGGACCGTTTGAGCAGAGGCTCCCAGTCGTTGACATCCGCACGCGGATGCGCAATCGCCCATTCGAAGAAGGGACCGTAGAGGTCCTCCAAAGCATACTCATCGTAGGGCACGGCCAAGACCGGCAAGCCAAGGCGATGACGTGCATCATGGAGAAAGCCCATCAAACGCTTCTGCACCATGGAGGCTGCGTTCTTTCTGACGCGGGGCTTCCCTGACCGCAGGAGCTTGGCCGCCGTCTCGTGCCAGCCAGTTTGATACCTGTAGATCACCCGAGGCGGCGGGGATGGATTGCAGCTGGGACACGCCAAGGCCCTGACGTTCCGATCGTAACAGACGAGACTACCGCAAACGGGGCACTCGAAGGCAGCTACCAATCTCCTGATGGCCTCGACGAAACTAAGGGCCTCCTGAGAGGTGACGGTGGCAGCCCAGTCATTGAAATGGGCACCAGACCAGTTGCGCAAGGCCCACACTTCGTCGAGTTCGCTCTGGAGAGCTTCCAATTCCGCAACGAACCGAGGTCTGTCAAGACGCTCGACTGGGTGATCGTTGACCCACTTCCAGAAAATCGGATACAGATCGCCAATGGTGTAAGCATCATTACGCTTCGCGGGGACCGCCAGTGCCAGATTCAAGCGCATGCGACTCAGGAACTTCTCCAGATTCCGGCCCGCTCCGCCAATAGCGTCCTGCGCGCGGCCCTTCCGTGCCTGCTCTTCGTAGTATGCCCAATCCGAAAGCGGATGGTCCCAGCAGTCCGCTCCGTGCTCCAGAGACCACGGTTTCAGGGGAACCAGTTTGCTGTCTGGGAGAACCCGATCCAGCTCTTTGGCCCACAATCGATCGTGGGTCGTGATCACAAACTGGTAGCCCGAGAACTCGCGGGCCAGGAGACGGGCTACTCGCAGCCTGTGTCCGCCATCGATCGTGGTCAGTACATCGTCCAGCACGATCAACTTCAAATCCTCACCGAACCGTTTGATGAACGCTAGGAAGATGCACAGCCCCAGCGAGTCCATGTGCCCCTCGCTGAAGTAGTTGAGCGGATGAGCTGGCGCTTGGTTGTGATAGCAGGTGCGCAAAGCCACGCTGCTGCGCCTATCCCGCTGCACCGGGATCGTGATGGAGCCATACCCCTCACCTGGGTGAAGCTGCTGGTAGAACCGTCCAAAGTCCCGCTCCAGCTCAGCACGCAGACGCTTGAGCCCCCGTTTCCGCGCCTCCACCAATTCGGTATAGACAAGGTCGACCTGCTGATGGACGAAACTCGCCTTCCTGACAGCGCGTCTGATCTCCCGCAGTCGCTGCCAGTGTTCGTCCACCCGTGTCATCGTCACCAATAGACCGACCTGTTTATCCTCCGACTTGCTCGGCGTCAGTCTTTGTCTCTGCTCCACGATTTCGACGGCGAGCTCGGGCAGGAGCTGTCGAAACTGGGCGAAGGATGAGAGCTTCTGCCAGCGCTCCGTCTCGACAATGCCCTCCTCCAGTCGATCCAAAGCACTTCGGTACCTACGAGCTGACTGCAGCGCCGCTTGAGCTGCTGGGACTTGAGACTTCAGATCGTGAGTTTCCAGGCCCTCAATCAGTTCACCGATCAGACCTTCTACGAATACAAGCTTACGCTCCACCGCGGCCCTCTGCCTACGTACCCTTCGGCGGTTCTCAGTCAGTTCGTGCAGGTCCGTCACGCGTTCATCAAGTCGGCGGAGCAAGGCGGCGTAATCAGGAATCGGCGCTTCACACAGTGGACAGTTGCTGAGGTCGGCGTTGGCCTGGAGCACACGATAACCTTCGGTCAACAATGGCTCCAACGAAGCGTCCTCGAGAACTTCTGTCTTCTGCCAGAACGCTACGAAAACCTGCCGGAGCTTTGCGGTTTCTTCTTGCAGTTCCTTGAGCGCTTCAGCAGTCTGCGTGATTGCCCTGTGTAGCTCTTGCAGGCTCTCCGCTTCTCGGGTCCTTCCCGGCGACTTGGTGCTCCGGCGCAGGGCCTCCAAGCGCCAATGCAGCGTCTCTTGCCGCTGGATCGGATCCAGTCCCTGGTCAGCCAGTCGATGGTTGATCACCCGCACAAGCGCCTTCTCGGTCTCTATGCGCCGATCGAGCAGATCCGAGAGCCGATCAAGCGTCCTCTCATATTCGCCCTCCAGGCTCGCGAGCTGACGCTTGGTCCTGCGGTGTGCCTTCCTCCAACGCTTGTCGATACCGTCTAGAGCTCCCAAGCCCACGAGCTTTGAGATACGCTGGTACCGCTCTGCATCCCGGGCATTGATAAACCCCAGGACCTGGTGGCGACGTAGGACGAAGGTCTGCCGGGCGATCTGATCGAAGAATGGTCGCAATGACCGAGGAATGCCCGCGCTGCGCCTGGGGTAACTCAGGGAGACGGATTGCGAGAGACCTCTGAGATCCACCGCGACCTTGGGCGAGCCACCACGCAGATTAGGGATGCACTGACGCTTCTTGACGTCAGCGCGGCCCTCGAGCGGTTCGATCCGCCCAGCGAAGAAGTACTCAATGGCATCAACGATGGAGCTCTTGCCTGAGCCGTTCTCGCCAACGACGATCAGATTCCGTCCCTTGATAGACAGGCTAAGGCGGCGAATGCCCCTGAAGTCCTGCACCTTGATGCTATCAATCCTGCAGTTCATCTGCTCTCTCCTCCAAGGCGGCAAGAGCTTCGCTAATCCGCGTTCGGTTGTCCAGCTCGCCTGCGGTCGTCATCTGGCGCAACTCCTCCAGAAATGCAGCGTCGACGCACTCTTTCCGGGCCAATGCCTCCAGGAAGTCATTGAGGATCTTGCGAGTTTCTGCGCTGTATGACTGCGACATAGGGCCTCCTCTCATCCTCCGAGCGACATTGCTGGGCTTCCACTTCAGGAAAAGGCATGCCTCTAGCTGAACGACGCAAAACCACTGGTATAAAGCTCCCAGAGCATACGACAGGCCTTGGCCGCCGTGCGTTCGTACCGATACGCTTGCCCTTCCAGAGCACGAATCGCTGCGTTGCTATCCTCCCCATCTTTCACAGCCGCGTCAATCGTCTCGTAGTCCGGCGCATCGGGCGACAGGCACCAAGCTAAGATACGCTTGAGAGGCTCCTCGAGCTTCCCGCGCGAGCCGTGAAACTTGGGCAGCACCTTCATCAGCACGGCGGCGTCGAAGGCTGCGTCCATCTCCGCGAAGAGCTCGTTCCTCTCCGCGGAGATGAGGAAGGAGATGATCTCGTCGAAGACACGGTATCCGAAGTGCAGGTAGTAGGGACGCAGCTGGTCATTGAGCACCTGCAGACGGTCCCGCACCTCTGAGTTCCCCTCCACGTAGGTGGCGATAGCACGCTTGTCGATTCGGGTGAACTGGCCCTCCTGCGTGAAGTCTGCCAGCATGGCTCGGCGTTGCTCAGCGTCAAGCTCCTCATCTGGCGCCTCCGATGGATCCGGAGGATAGTCAGTGAAGTCCGCCTCGGTCAACTCCAGCGTGAACGCACGGTCCAGCACCTTCGGGCTGAACGTGTGCGTCGTCTCGTCCACGTTGACCGTGCCGATCACGTAGAAGTTGGGCGGCACCCTGATCCGACCGGGAGGAAGATCGCCTCCCGCATCATTGGGATAGGGAAGCCGCAGCGGCTCTTGAGTCCAGCCGTCGGCGTCGCGACCTGACTCCAACACACTGAGAAGATCGGCGAAGTAGTACTCCACGCGGGCCAGGTTCATCTCGTCCAAGATCACGAACCAGGCCAAGTCCTCGCCCTGACGATAGCTTTGCACAGCTCTCAGCAGAAACCGGAGGAAGTCCGTCCACTCGTACGTCCCGGTCAGAGGGTTGTAGTAACCGAGCAAGCTCTTGCTGTCCCGCCAGTCGGTGCGCACCGGGACGAACAGGCTGTTGCTTGGGACCGGGCCTGACGTCCCTTCGCGGAACTCGGGATCAGACGGCTTGCCCATATGGAATCCGATCAGCTTGCCATCGTCGTCAGAGCGAGGCTCCATGACGACGGTGTCACCCACCTCGAAGTTCTCGCTGAACCAGGGCGAGGCCTCGCCCCTCAAGTACAAGGCGATGTAGTTCGTGTTTGAGTAGTCGTGATACGCCAGGCGACACTCCTGGCTCTGATCGCCAAACACAAGTTGCACTTCCTTCGACTCGCCCCGTTCTGGCGGCTCATAGAGCTTGGTGAAGTGCTTGGGGATGATGAATCGGTTGTACTTCGGCATATACGGCTGCACCGTGATCGATATCACGTCGTCCCGGGCCTCAACCTGTGGTTCGGTCGGCTGGGGGAGTATCTCGGCGAACGCCTGGGCCAGCTTCGTCTTCCCTGTTCCGCTGATGCCACTCAAGATCACGAAGCCCTTGGTCTGCAACGCAGTGTAGAAAGTAGCGATTTGCCATTCGGAGTACTGAAGGCCTCTTGCCGCCAGCGCCTTCTTCAGGTCAACCGGCCGACGAGGTTGAACGTCTGGCAGCTGATCCGCTCCTAGAGACTGGATCGGCAGAGCAATGTCAGTCCAAGATGGCCATGGCCCGTCATAAGCGTCTCGCAGCATACCAAGTCCCTCCTGATCGAAGCGCCACAAGTAACCCTGCTTGACATCGCCTGACTTGGTAAAGGGCGAGTGTTCGACGTCAAGCTGCGATAGATCCTCACGTATCTCATCGAAAGGGATCGGATCATCGAACTCGAAGTACTCAACGTCGACCATCCATCCTTCCCCCTCCCAATCGCTATCACCTCCGTGGGGATGGGTCTTGCTCTCTGTTTCACTGTTCGCCCGACTCAACCCTCTCACAGCCTTTTGATAGTAGTGCACGATGACGTCATCTGGTCCTATGTCGCGGACCAGTCGCCAGTGGATGAAGGATCGCCCTTGTTCGTTTTCCTGTGGCGCCCATAAGAATTCCTCCCGGGTCGCTGCAGCATACGAATCACCCTGGTTGACCCACCAGACATTCACAGCCTGTCCACGCTTCTCGTGCATGAACGCGCGGTCAGCTTCGGGAACCAACACAAACCACAGGGGCAACACGGACCTGTAAGCCGCCATGATTACATCAACGATGCCCTCCTCGGCGGCGATAGCCTCCTCCGCGGTAAGCGTCCGACAGAGTGACATTCCCCAATACTCGCTGCTGTCGTGTTTCTGCTTGATACCATCCAGGGCGGTCTTGCTGGGGCTGCCCTGATCCTCGGCTTCGCTTTCTGGATGAGAGAAGCTCCAAGAGGGAGTACCAGCCAGCTCGTCAAGTCGGGCACAGAAACTACCTGCATTCTCCAGACATCGGATTAGCCTCACTCCATCCCGGTTTGTGTCCAGGTCCTCTTGCTCCGCCCAGTCCAGAGGAGGACACTCCACAGCGAGGCCAAAGGTGAGCTCTCTGTGCTCGATGCTTCGAGATAGATAGAACATCGCTTGATGAGGCCAGGCAGGGCGCGGGGTATCCTTCGGGACGATCCACAGCTGCTGTAAACGGTCACCCCGTGCTACATAGGGATTCGTAGTGAAAGGAACCGCAAGAATTCTCTCCAGCCGGTCCTCCAGATAATGCCAAATGTGACGACCACCGTGCTCAGCCATCGTGACATAGCGCTCGAAGTCCTCCTCAATGAACCGGAATCCCATCGCTAAACCTCCTCTGTCATCGGCCTCATCGGGATAGCCCCAATACCTGAAACGCTGCTCATCAGTAGGTCCTGCAGCTTGATGGCATGCGACAGCCCTGACGATTTGTCATAGAACAATGTCTCATTGCCTGGATAGACAGCTACCGCGGCTCGCACGCCCTCCAACGCATCCCGGTACGTATGCATCTTGTACAGATCGGCCCGCTTGGCAGTGGCTTCGGCAGAATCCTCCTCGTCCCCCAAGGGTAGTCGCTCCAGGCGGAACTTGGCGTCCAGCACCACCCGCGGTCTGCCGCCCTCCATCCAAGAGAAGTCGGGACGAAGGGACACCGAATAAGAGTTCGGGCGCCGGAAGCCGCGATTGTACACAAGCTTCCCGGCCCCGGGAAACCCTGCCTCGGCCTTCCAAGCCAACCCGTGGTGTGCAGACGTGTGGAGCTTGACGTGAGGAGCGCCTCCCAGGGCCAAACGAAGCTCGTCGATCAACGCAAAGAAGACCCAGACCTCGTAGAGCGTGGCGATATCTCGCACCTCAATGGCCTCCTGAAGCCGCGCGAAGAGCGGACGGCGAGCGCAGTGAAAATGCCGCCACAGGTTCAGCAGCGTCCGGTAGCCATCCCGGCGAAGCAGGACCTGGGAGCTCAGTGGGAGGTAGCGCATTGTGCCCACGTCGTCGAACATAGGATGCTGATACGCGCGCCGCACACGCTCGGCGACAGCGCGAACTCGCTCCCGGCGCCTCCCTGGCACCTTAGTCCACCACCGCTGTGCCAGCAGCTCCTCAGCTGCAACCACGAGTTGACGCAGGAAGTGGCACACGAAGCGGTTCTCTGGCGTATCGAGGCTTTCGACCGACAAGTACTGTCGTATACTCGTCGGAGCGTATCCCTCCAGACGACGTGCCAGCAGGAGATCCTGCTCCGTCCTCACCCACCGCTCCGGTGAACGCACGATGTCCCGCAGGACATCGGCGTCAGCCTGGGAAGCCTGCGCCAGGGGGACTTGATCAATCAGCTCCGCTAGGCAACGATGGGGTCGAGCCTGAACCATGCCCAGGGCACTTCGCAGGCTGGATCCGTATTGGGAGAGGAAGTGAAGCACAAAGAGCGGCGTTGGGGGCTGGAGTGCCTCCCTGACGCCCCGCTCCGTGGGACCGCTCAGATCAAAGGGTAGCCGCACGCTCCGGGCGAAGAGATCCTCCAGAAGGCTCCTGAAGAAGGCGACGTGCTCCCAGGGGTTAGGGAGCTTGGGCGAGATGACCTCCACCGTCACCGTCGGGCAGAGTGGCGCGCCATCGGCATACGGCTGGATCTGCGCTAGCCCGAGGCGATTCTCGAAGCGGAGGTTGAAGATCGAGTCCTTGACGGGCTCCTGCCACACCTGTCCGATGCGGAGGCGGTCGACCTCCGGAAGATCAAGCCAATGATCGCGCCATTCCTGAAGACAACAGACAGCCGGGGCGAGCGCAGAGCTCAGATTGGCAGGGATGGAGATGCCACAGTCTTTAACTTGCTGAATGAGATCACTGCGCACCTGATTCACTGCTCTTGCCTCCAGCGGCGGCTGACTATGCGACGCTGTGATCAACGGCCATTGGCTGAGATCGGCGACTACGGCAGTCTGTCAATGCCTTCTTCTCGTGCAACCGCCGCCCCCCACCCTATTCCCAGATCCTCAGCAATCACCCGAAACTGCTCCAGCGCTGACTCCAGATACTTTTTTCTCAACCTCATGTAGGGCGGGGTTCTGTAAGCGCAGCGGCACCCGCCGAAACTGGGTTGAGCCATCTCTCCCTCCGGACCCCGCAAGGGGTGCACGAGTGTCTCTACGATCTGAGCCGCCAGCACCTCCGGCTCAGGCAGGTTGGCCGTCTCCTCCAATGACTCATCCCGGATCCAGAAGATATCCAGGCTCGCCTTGTCCCGCGCCACTAACGTCTCATAGTTGTACGCCCGCCAGCGCCCGTCCGGGTTCCCCTCCGACCACGTCGGCTCGCGCTCGTGGCGGTTCTCCGGATTCTAGCACGCCACGAAGTCGTCCGAACCTTTCCGGGTCAACGAGTGGCCGGTCAACTTGAGAAGACGGGGCCATCCCCAGACGCTGCGGTAGTTCGAGGGCTGTCTGACGATGGGAGCAGACTCGGTGGCAGAAGCGTACGTCCTCCCTATTTCAAGCTCTCCTCGAACTCCTCCGTCACCCAGGTGACAATATCAAACAAGGCATCGAAGAAGTCCCGGTCGTTGTGAACGCGCAGATCGGCCGTTGGTGCCTGGTTTCTGCCCCGCGGATACAGTCCCAACTCGAGCAGCGCCTCGGTCAGTCGATCCGTGTCAAACCCTTCAACGTGAGCGTGATATTGGGCGACCGGAAAGTGTAGATCCCGTCTCCGCCCGGCCACACCAAGATAGAAGACTGCGACGCCGTGGGGCTTTGGCTCATCCCACCTCTTGAGCTTGTACAACGCGTGCTTTCTGAACGGGATCGACTTCTCGGCGGCGGGATAGGGTCGGAATCCCAGCTCGCTTATGCACTTGCCCAGAAAGCTGTGCAACCGACTCGTCGCCCCCGGGCCGATGGCCTCTTCCACCTTCTCCAGCGCCACCTCCACGTTCTCCGGGAGCAGTCCAGGCGGAGGCAGCTCCTCCGCCCGCTTCAGCAGCCTGAGCAGCAGATCGACCAGACTGATGATGGCTTTCCCCTCCGCCGCGCTGTACTCGACCACGCCGTGCACCGTCGGGTTGCGGAACAGCTTGAATGCCCCAGAGTACAACTCGCGCAGGCCCTCCCTCTCTGATCCCGAATGTCCCAACTGCTGTGCAAGCGGGCCTTTGGTGGGGCTGAAAGCGAAGTTCGCCAGCTGCGTGCCCGTCATGCGCTCCTCGCCCATGGCCTTGCGCAGTCGTTCCTCCAGCAGCACGAAGGCGCTGCGCACGGCCTCGTCGAAGGCCCCCAGGTGGATCAGATGCCCGCACCGGCGCATCAGCTCCTCGTCGAAACCGGCCTGAGCCTCCAAGGCCCAGCGGACCTGGTCCATCTCCTTATCTGTCAGTATCATCGGTTCCTCTTCTATTCTGTTGCCACAGGCCAGCCTTCTATCGGGCGCACGTTCTTAGTAGGCATCTACGACGCATTCTGGGCGCGGAAGATACCGAAGGAGGTTCTCAATCTAGGTCGTAATCCGGTCCTGGCTCGAAGAGCGTCAACTGCTGGTGACCTTCCGGCCGATCCGGGTCGAAGGGGCGTGGCACCAACCCGTTCGTCTTCAGACCGCCTGCCTGGTTGACGTTCTCCATGATGCTGGGGATGCAGTACTCGACCATCTCTTCCCGAATCTGCTTCCCGTTGAAGCGTACCACCGTCCAACCCAAGCCGGCCAGATCGTTGTTCCGCTGGTTGTCCTGCGGGATGCGGGCCGGATCGGCGTGCCACGTATCGCCGTCCGTTTCCACGTCCAGCTTCCCATCGTTGCAGAAGATAGCGAAATCGAGGAGATAACCCTGCCTCTTGGCCGGGACGAAGAACTGCCTCTCGGCATCAATGGCTCGCCGCTTCAGCTCGGCCCATAGACGATCCTCAAGCGGGCTGTCGTCGTACAGGTCGTTGATCTCCTCCGCAGTGAGGAACTTGTTCCAAGTCGTGGGAATGAAGACGATACGACGCCAGCGCCGAGCGAGGATCGGCTCCGGCAGTTGCTGCAGCGAAGATAGCATCAGCTGATAGTACCGCTTGTTCGTCTTCTCGTTGATCGGCTCATCGGGGAACAGCTCGTGGCGAAACACCTTCCGGATCTCGATCGCTCGAGCGTAGTAGCGCACGCTATAGCGTTCGCTGCCAAAGACCTTGGTCTGGTAAAAGGCCAGCCACTCGGGCGGCCAGCGCTTCTTAAGGAACCGCTTGACGCTGTAGACGGGGATGCGGTACCAGTACTGCTCCTGGGCGATGGCGAAATCCGCAGGATCGTTCATGATCGCCACCAGCACCTCACCGCGGCCGACCGCCCTTGGGGTCGACTCCGAAAGTCGAGTCATTGTGCCACCTTAGCCTTCACTCAGGGTGCCATCAAGCAATTGACCGACCAACGCCCCTATTGTAGTGCCGCTGAGCCTGTGGTCAAGTCAAAACGGCCTGTTTCTTGCGGCGTAGGTCAGGACTCCTCTTGCTCGAAGAACTGCACGGATTGTTCGAGCTTACGCTCTTGCCAGGGTTCCTCGATTCTCATCGAGGCAGGCGGGCCGGTCTTCCGAATGGCGGGCAGCATCATGAGGTTCCGACGGGCCGGCGCATAGTCCGGGTAGATCTCCAGAGCCTTCCGAAGCGCCTCCTCGGCCTCGTCGTAGCGCTCCTGCATGATGAGACAGGCCCCCAGATTGCCCCAGGGCTGGTGGGGTACGTCGCCGATAGCGATGACGCGGCGAAAGGCAGATTCAGCTTCCTCCCACGCCCCTGCCGCCATCAGGCGGACGCCACGCCAGAATGTGCGCTGTTCCTCCATGAGCTGATCGACGGTGTAGTCAGGTCCCCGCGTAGCCAGTTGTTCCTCCACAATATGGCGAAGAAAGGCCCGCTCCTGCTCATAGATCTCACGGTTCTTGGGCCTATCCTCCAACTCAATGGCCCGCTCCACGTCGCGCAGGGCCTCGCCAGTGCGCAGGAGGAGACGGTGGGAAAGGGCGCGATTGTACGCCTGGTGCATCATGTGGCCCTCCGCTCTATCCAGCCACGCCTCAACCTGCTGCGGACGGGCTGCCCACCCCTCGGGTCGGGCTTGCCTTCTTCCCTTGCGTTTCTTGCCCATGGTCCGGTCCTTTCCACTATGTATGAGAGCCGTAGGTGCATCGCACGGTCGATGTGCAACGCACCGCGGAGATCACGTTCTTGGCCAGAGCCCGCAGCACCAGACGCTTCATACGCTGGGGCTGCTCCGATGGCAGTTGGTCACCTGGCTCGGTCTCTCGCCATCCCCGGCGGCCGAACTCGCGGAAGAGCCGGTTGAAGGTGGCTTCGGAGATGATGTCCAAGTCTCGGGCGCGGTAGATCCAGGCCTGCATGCTCAGTCCGTATTTGTGCTTGAGCAGATGGAGCTCGTAAGGATCAGGGCCCGTCGATGTTCTCCCAGCTCATCGTAAGCGCATTCGGCGGGCACCAGGAAGGCCACACCAAATGGAAAGGCAACGGTCCCTTCATCCATGCCTGTGGACCTCTCGCCTCGCCCCCTCGCCTTATCGCTTATTCGCCTTGTCGCTGACTCGCCCTATCGGATGCCGCTGTCGATGATCACGTCGACCCGGATGGTCCCCCCGCTGGCGACCTCTACTGTCCTGGGGAGCCCGGCGGCGCTGACCGGCCCGATGCGCTCGATGTCCACCACGTACGTGCCCGGCGGCAGCTCCTCCCGGTAGGCGCCCTCGGCGTCGATCTCCGCGCGCCTGACCACCTCCTCGCCGTCCGACCCGTAGATCAGGATGACGCGGCCCTCATACAGCTCGGGCCAGGGCGTCGGCGTGGGTGCCCCCTCCTCCGCTGCCGCAAGCGGTCGTATGACGACGTAGCCGGTGACGACGCCCGGCTCAGGCGTCGGATCCGCGCAGCCGGTCAGGGCCGCGCTCAATGCGTGCGTCAGAACCAGCAGAACGATCAGCGTTCTCCAGGCTGCGTGCGGCGTGCTCTTCGTTCGTCCCATACACTCCTCTCTCGCGTCCACAGCGGATCTCAGGAAAACAACGGATACCTCTTCGCAGTGACGTTGATCCGTTGTCTTCCTGGAATCCGCGCTATGATACCGCTCCAGGTGCCTCGCACACCGAATGTGCAAGGCACCGACTGCACTCGTCACTCCGCCGCCACCACACAGAACGGCCCCCACCCTCTCACGGGTCCCTCCTCCCGTAGATGAAGCAGCACCTCCGGCACACGATGATACACGTAACCCACCGTCGCGCACACCAGCGCATCCAATGCGCCATCGCTGCGGGGGAGCGCATCCGACGCAATCCCAAACCGCGCCGCCCAGCGCTCCCACAGCGCCGCGACGGCGTTCTCGTCGCCATCCTTTCCCTTCTTGTACCCCCGCACCGCCTCCTCCACCCCTTCCCCCAGCCCGAAGAGGAGCGACGCCCGAGGGTGCGTCTCCACCAGCGTCCCCACCAGCGGAGCCAGATGCTGCGCCAGCAGCTGACCGCGAATCGGCACCGCCATCAGCGAGTTGAACGACGACACCCAGTTCCGGCAATCTCGCGGCAGCAACGCTCGCAGTCGCCAGTCCGAGGCCCGGAACCCCGTCTCCGCCGAGAGCGACGTCGTCAACTGTGCGTCGATCGTTACCGCGACGACTAGCTCCTCCCTACAGTAGTCCACGATCTCCTCCAGCGAGGAAAGCTTCGGCGCCAGGCAGACCACCAGGCCATCTTCCCCGTCCGCCAGACCCGCTAGCCACGTATTCCTCGCGCCAGCGACGTCGACTCCCAGATAGATCACACTCATCCCTTCCCTCGCGTGTGCCCTCCCAGCCCGAGGGCTTCTGCCCAGCTCGAAGGGCCATCAGCCCGCAGCCTTCAGTCCAGGGCAGCTCTCAATACATCAGCGGATCTCGCCAGCACGCCCCGATCCGATCCTTTCCTGCAATCCGTGTTCCGATACGCCCAAGGTGCCTCGCACACCGAAGGTGCAAGGCACCGAATCCGTCGACAACGCGACGGCCAGCGTCACCATGGCCATCGGGATGAACCAGTAGGTGGAGCGACGCTGCTCCCATATGTAGCTAGCTCTCGTCCTCATTCCTCTCTCCGCGATACCGGGCGCGGGGCGGAACGGAGCCCTCCCTCACCCATCACCTTATCCGCAAGGAAGACGCTCCAATGATACCACACTTCTGGATTCCGCTCTAGCGGCACCGAGGACCCCACGCATAGGGTAGAAACAATATCGTCAGCCCGGCGAAGGGTCGGCTCTTCTCGCATCCCTCCGGCCGGTTGGGTGTTCATGGTAGTAAAGGGAGGCCATCATGATGACCAGCACAGCGATCCTGACCGACAGCGCCTGCGACGTTCCGCAGGCCCTTATCGAGAGATACCAGATCATCGTCGTGCCCCTCTACGTCATCTGGGGCGATGAGGGGCTACGCGACGGCCAGGACATCGACAACCAAACCTTCTACGCGCGCCTGGCGCGGGACCCGGTGCACCCCAAGACCTCGCAACCCACGCCCACCGACTTCGCCCGAGCCATAGAGCGGGCGGGGGCCGACGAGGCGCTGGTCATCACGCTGACCGCTGCCCTGAGCGGCACGCACGACGCCGCGCTCCAGGCCAGCGACATGGTCGACGTGCCGGTCCACGTCTTCGACTCCCGCTCCCTCTCCATGGGGCTGGGCTGGCAGGTGCTGGCCGCGGCGCGCGAGCGGGAGAGGGGCGGGTCCGTCGCGGCCATGGTCGCCGTGGCGGAGCGGATCCGCGACTACCTCAGCCTCCTTCTCACGCTGGACACGCTGGAGTATCTCCATCGCGGGGGCCGGATTGGAACGGCGGCCAAGCTGCTCGGCTCCATGGTTCAGCTCAAGCCGGTGCTGGAGATCGATCACGCCACAGGTGTGCTGGAGCCGGTGAGCAAGATACGCACACGACGGAAGGCAATGGCGGAGATCGTGGAGGAGACCTTCCGGCGCATCGACAGGACCCGGCCCATGCGCGTCGCCGTCATGCACGCAGCGGCGCCGGAGGATGCGCAGGCCCTGGTCGATGCGGTCGAGCGCCGCGTCCGTCCGCTGGAGCTGATCGTGGCCCAGATCACGCCCGCGCTGGGGGTTCACGGCGGGCCTGGCGCGGTCGGCGTCTGCGCCCACAATGAGTGAGAAGGGACAGGCGCAATCACTCTCTGTGATCAAACGCAGATTCCGTCGTCGTGGTATTCGTGCCCTTCGTGTTGCGGTGGGCGTGTCCACCCCGCAGGTGGGAGACGCCGGCCAGCCACAGATACGAAAAAACCGCACGGCCTGCGGAGAAGCCGTGCGGTCTTGACCCTAGTCAGACGTTGACCAGGCCGCCTCTGCCGTCCTACGTCGTGCTAGAGAGCCCTGACGCTGACGGCACGGAGGCCCTTGGGGCCATCTTGGACGCCGAACTCGACGGCCTGGTTCTCCCTCAACGAGCGGAACCCGCCGCCCTCGATGTCCGAGTGATGCACAAATACGTCCTCTCCAGCCTCACGCGAGATGAAGCCGTAACCCTTGCTGTCGTTGAACCACTTAACGGTTCCTTGCTGTCTTTCTGTCATTTTCCTACTTGTTCTCCTTGAAATACTAACTCTTGAGTGAAGCGGGGAGAGGCAACAAAAGAGACAGCCCAGCCTCCGCAAGTCTGGGCAGTCTGTGTGTTCTAGCCAAAACCTACTTCCTCTTACGTAACAGGCATGATACCACCTTTTGGCAGGATGTCAACTGCATGACCCAGGGCAATCGCATTTGACCAGAATTCTGAAGTTTCGGCCGAGTATTCGTCCCGAGCGTTGCGCGCATTCTGGGCGGGATGCCTTTAGAAGCAGGCTATCCTGCAAACTTCGGAATTCTAAGCGTTCTCTCCTTTCCATATGCGATTGCCCTGCTGCATGACCCACCCCGGCGGCCTCATCGTTCTCGCGCTCAAGGTGAAGATCTGCTCAGGCGAGATCCAGCGTTTCTCTACTCCATGTTGAGCACCAGGGGCAGGAACACGTGGGAGAGACGTACCATCACCCACTCACCATTCTGATGCCGCTCCACGCCCTTCTTTTCCCACTACGGCGTTTCGTTATCTGAGAGGAGGCCGTTTACCTTGTCCTCCCAGCACTCGCGAGCGACGCGCTCCTCGCCGCCGCGCGTCATGGTGCCATCGTAGGGCATGCGTCCATCGTGCGCGATCCAGCCGGAGAGGACCATGGGACAGGAACCGCTGCCGGCCGGAATCCACTCGCCGTTGTAGCGCCGGGCGATGTGGAGATGTGTGGCCTCGGCGGCCCCGCCCTCGCAGGAGGGATGGCCGATCCGCTCGCCACGCTCCAGATAGGCCCCCTCCTCAACCCGCTCCTCGGCGTAGATGTGGAGGTAGAGCAGGACCCAGCCGGTCTGCTCGAAGCCATCGCCGTCGAGATCGACGATCACCTCGCCGTTCTCGCTGCGAAGCACCAGCCCGGGCGCCGCGGCGGTGACCCAGGCCGACGACGGGGCACAGCCGATCATCTTGTCGCCAGGCACGAAGTCGAGCGCCGCGCGCCCGCTGCCCACCCCCCAGCCGCCGTGCGGCCCGCCGGTATAGTACCAGGTCTCGCCTGACGGCCAGGGCAGGCGCATCTCCGGCTGCTCCAGCCCGGAGGGGACGAGGGGCTCGACGGTGTAGGCGAAGGGGTTGCCGAAGAGGCCCCCATAGACGGACAGGAAACCGTCGGGACCGACCATGGCCAGCCACGCCTCCCAGCCCGCCGCCAGCTCGGCCAGGCAGTTCTGGACGCCAACTGTGCCCGGGTTGAGCTGCGGGGCAGCGCCAACGCGCATCCCGTTGGTCAGCTGCACGGTCCTGCGGTCGCCGCGCTTCCAGCCATAGTAGCCCTCGTTGAGCCGCGCCGCGGCCCAGCTGAGCTGGTGGAAGAGACCCTCCTGATAGCTCTGCACGTGGCCCAGCGGGTAGACCAGGGTTCCGCCGTCGGGCTGGGCCTGGGTGACCCAGCCGGACTGCAGCTCCAGCAGGGTGAGCAGGACGCGCGGGCCGACGCTGAAGCGCTGCGAGACCAGCTGGACGACGTCCGCACCGCTACGCAGCTCGCCGTCGACCTGCTCGGTGTAGCCGCTCAGGTAGCCGCCCTGGCGCGACACGAAGCGCTCCAGGTCGAAATCGATGCTCGCCGGGCCGTAGATCAGCTGGCTGTCGGGTATCAGCTTGAGGGCCGGGCCAATATCGGTCGCCTCGGTGGGGATGCGCAGCACCTGGCCGGCGCCGATGCTGTCGGCGCTCTGCAGGTTGTTGGCGGAGACGATCTCGTCGACCGTGCAGCCGTAGACGGAGGCGATCAGGCTCAGCGTCTCGCCGGGTTGGACGGTGTAGGTCTCGACGGCCGGGTCGTCGCCGTAGCCGTCGGGGGTGGGGTTGGGGGTCGGGGTACCGCTGTACGTGCCCGGGTAGGCGGGCGACGGCGTCACGACCGCGGTCGGCGGCGCTGCGGCGACCGTGGTGGCCGGCTCGGAGACGGCGGGCTGGACCGCGGTTTGCCCGGCACCGACGGCCTCCTCGCTTTCTATCTCTGGCTCGGGCTCGGGGGTGGGCCGGGGTCGGTAGCAGGCAGCGAGCGTCAAGGCGATCACGAAAAGGAACAGCAAGAGCCGCCAGACCCGGACGGCACTCCGGCTCTTTGAGCTTGGCGGTGCGCGCCTAACTGCGAACCGAGATCGATTCACCGCGGCACTCCGCTACGCTCCGAGCCGCACTACGAGCTGGGCGGCCTGACTACAAACAGGTAAGCGGGGAGGCGATGGGGGGTTATGCCTCATAGACCACCCGACCGTCGAAGATCGTCATGGCGATTGGCACGTCGTGGATCTCCATCGGATCAATGGTGAAGATATCGCGCTCGAGCAGGACCAGATCGGCCAGCTTGCCCGGCGTGATGCTGCCCAGGTTGTCCTGTTGATCGCTGGTCAGGGCAGGTCCCATGGTGAAGCCCCAGACCGCCTCGGCCACAGTCAGCCGCTGCTTCGGGTACCAGCCACCCTTCGGCGTGCCGTCGCGCTGCTGGCGGGTGACGGCGGCGTGGATGCCCCAGAGCGGATTGGGGTCGGCCACCGGCGCGTCGGATCCAAAGGCGAGCGTGACACCGGCGTCGAGCATGTCGCGGAACGGATAGGAGAAACGGGCGCGGGGGCCGAGGGAGGTCTCGCTCAACGGAATATCGTCGGTGACGTGGATGGGCTGCACCGAGGCGACCACGTCCAGGCGAGCCAGACGCTCCACGTCCGCCGGACGTATGACCTGCACGTGCTCGATGCGATGCGGCACCCGGCGCGCGCCCCCACTCGTGCTCTTCGTGTTTGCTGCGTGCCGCTCGAAGAGGTCGATCAGCCCTCGATTGGTACGGTCGCCGATGCCGTGGACGGCGATCGCCAGCCCGGCCTGATCCGCCTTCCGCACGGCCTCCGCAATCTCCTCCATGGGCGTCAGCGGCATGCCGGCATCGTCCGTGTCCTCATACGGCTCCAGCATCCAGGCGGTGCGAGCCCCCTGGCTGCCGTCGGCGAAGAGCTTGACGTGGCCCACGCGGAGGCAGTCGTCACCGAAGCCGGGACGCATGCCCAAGGCAATCGCTTCATCCAGGCGCTTGCCGGGGATGCCCATCCAGAGCCGCAGCTCAAGCTCGCCCGCGCCCTGCAGCCGCTGGTAGGCGTGGAAGGCCGGCGGCCCGTCGGCGCCGCCCATGATGCGATGGTCGTGCACGCCGGTCAGCCCGAGGCGATGGAGTGCGCCGAAGCTATCGCGCATGGCCGCAACAGCCTGCTCCTCGGACGGCGCCGGGATAGCGTCCTGCACCAGATTGATGGCCAGCTCACGCAGGATGCCGGTCGGCCGGCCCGACTCGTCCCGGTCGATGCGTCCCTGGAGCGGGTCCAGCGTCTCGGCGTCGATGCCCGCCTCTCGGAGCGCACGGGTGTTGGCCACGGCCAGGTGGAGGTCGCTGCGCCAGATGACGACGGGATGGTCGGGAGCGACCTCGTCCAGGTCGTCACGTGTGGGCATGGTTGGATCCGGCCAGCGGGTCTCATTCCACCCCTGGCCGACGATCCAGCGACCGGCCGGGGTGTCGCTCGCCGCTTCCGCCACGCGCTGGCGAAGGTCCTCCAGCGAACTCGACTCGACGAGAGAGAGCCGCTGGCGGCTGAGGGCCCAGTCGCGGTAGTGGAAGTGCGCATCGGTCAGGCCAGGCAGCGCCAGGCGCCCGCCCAGGTCGATCTGGCGCGTATGGGGACCGGCCAGCGCCCGAACCTCCGCGTCGTCGCCGACGGCCAGGAAGCGGCCATTAGCGATGGCGACAGCGGTGGGCTGACGGCGCTCCGCTGGGTGAGCCTGAACCGTGTGCAGCTTGCCGTTGTAGAGAATCAGATCGGGTGGGAGGGCGCGGTCGGGAGACCGGCCACGACCGGTGGGGCTTTCAGGCATCAGTTACCTCCAAGGCTGGTAGGGCCACGATCAACGGTGAGAGCGTGCGTCTGGACTTGCCCCCGCTCTATCGGCGATCAGGTCGGGGCGATCGGAGACGGGCAGGGATTCTGGAACGGGCGCCAAGGATTCGACCAACAGGACGAGAGCCTGGACCATGCGCTCGATGCGCTTGGGATCCCCATGAAACGGCCCGGGCAGCGTCGCATCCTCGCGGCGCTCGACGACGCGGAGGAGCGGATGAAGCTCGATCTGAGCCGCGGGGACGCCCAAACGCTGGGAGACGAAACGCGTGATGGTCTCCTGGTCGCCCAGGCCGCAGGCGGTGAACGTGTCATCGACGTCGAGGCGATCAGGAGAGGCGGCGTCACGGCGGAAGCCGCACGCCTCCAGCTGCCGGATGATCTCGGGCCGCTGCTCGGGACAGCTCTGCCCTTTCATGGTGCCGAGCGCCACGCCAAACGATCGATCCGGCGCCGTGCCGTGGACGTCGAAGACGAAGTGGACCCCGGCCTGCCTCACGACCTGGCTCAGGCGCCGCTTGTAGGGTACGTCCGGATACCAATTGGGGTCGGTGGGGGAGCGACGGCGGGCGTAGATGGCGTGAGCGCCGGTCAGGCTGGCGACCAGGCAGACCATGGCGGCCGTGAACTCCTCCTCTTCCTTCGCCTCTCCACGTCGCGTGTGGACGGCGCCGTGGGGTGCGGAGAGGAGGACGGGCGTCGTGCCCGGGAGCAGGCCCATTCTGGAAGCTCCATCCCGCGGTGGCTCCTGATAGCGCACGTCAGCCTCCAACGCCACCAGGCGCTCAAGCAGATCCGGCAAGAAGAGCCCCCTAGCGAGGAAGCTCGCCCAGGAAGGTCATGAAGCGAATGCTCGTCTCGATCCCCTTGTAGAAATTGGGCAGATGGAACTTCTCGTTGGGGGAATGGAGCCGATCATCGGGCAAGCCAAAGCCCATCAGGATGGTCTCTATGCCCAGCATGCTCTGGAACTTGGCGACGACGGGGATCGAGCCCCCACGCCGGACCAGAAGCGGCGCCTTGCCAAACGCCTCCTCGTAGGCACGGGACGCGGCCTCCATCATGGGGCTGTCCCGGTCGACGACGGCCGGCTCACCGCCGTGCAGGGCGCTAACCTCCACGTCGACGGCCTGCGGCGCCAGTTCCTCGATAGTCCCACGGACGAGCTCCGCGATCCTCTCGGGGTCCTGATCTGGGACCAGGCGCATCGAGATCTTGGCGAAGGCCTTGCTGGGGAGCACCGTCTTGGCGCCCGGCTCGGTGTAGCCGCCCCAGATACCGTTGACGTCCAGCGTGGGGCGGGCCGTGGTCCGCTCGACGATGGTGTAGCCGGGCTCGCCCCAGTCGGAGCTCACGCCAGCCTCCTCGAGCCACTCCTCGCGATCGAAGGGCACGTCCGCCAGCTCGGCGCGCTCCTCCGCGGAGAGCTCGCGCACGTCGTCGTAGAAACCGGGGACGGTGATGCGCCCGTTCTCGTCATGGAGCTGGGCGACGATGGCGCACAAGGCGTTGATGGGATTAAGGACGGCGCCGCCGTAGAGGCCCGAATGGAGGTCGTGATCGGGACCGGTGACCGCCACCTCCACGTAGGCGAGGCCGCGCAGCCCATAGACGATGGAGGGAACGCCCTTGCGGACAAAGCCGGTATCAGAGACCAGCGCTACGTCGGCCTCCAGCAGCTCCTTGTGCTCGCGGATGAACGGCTCGAGGCTGGGGCTGCCGCACTCCTCCTCCCCCTCGAAGATGCACTTGACGTTGACGGGCAGCCGGTCCTGAGTCTCGCTGAAGGCCTCGACGGCCTTCACGTGCGTGTAGAGCTGTCCCTTGTCGTCCGAGGCACCGCGGGCAAGGATGTCCTCGCCCACGACGGTCGGCTCGAACGGCGGCGTCTCCCAGAGGTCCAGGGGATCGGGGGGCTGAACGTCATAGTGACCGTAGATCAGGACGGTCGGCGCTTCGGGGCCAGCCTCCATCCAGGCGCCATAAACGATGGGATGACCGGAGGTGGGCATTACCTCGGCCTCGGAAAGGCCGGCCTCCAGCAGCCTCTCTCGCAACCAGGCCGCCGCGCGCTCGACGTCCGCTTCGTGCTTGGCCTGAGTGCTTACGCTCGGAATGCGCAGGAAGGCCTTCAACTCAGCCAGGTAGTCATCTTGATGGGATCGCGCGTAGTTCAGAGCTTCCACTTGTCACCCCTCATCTTTCCATCGCATCGGTCATGAGACCCGAGATTTTGAAAGCAGCTAGGTCCAACAACACTTTATTATACACCAGATTGGCACGAAGGAAAAGCTGCACAGGCCAAGGTGACCGGCACTTCGGTCGACCTTTGGGGGGGACAATGGCTGAAGCTCGCGATTCGCTTCCGGCAGTTCGACTATGGCGTCGCAAGTGCCGGTCACCTCACCGATGAACATGATAAGGCTCTGGGCACCCGGGTTTTGTCAAGGGGGGCTGACTGTGTTATACTCGCAGGCCAAGGGAGCGCTGCGCGGGCGACGGTGATTGCGCCGAGCCGCGCGCCGTTCAGAGCATCGATCAGAGGCGCATGTATGGTCAAGGAAAGCGGCACAGCTGAAGAGATCGTCGAGAACCTCCCCATAGGCGTAATCGTGGTGGATGAAGAGATGCACGTCCTCCACCTGAACCCAACGGCGGAGGAGCTCACGGGCCACGACTCCCCAGACGTCGTCGGAAAGCGCCTCCCCCAGCTGTTCGGCCCCGGGCTCTGGGCGGAGGAGAGCGCGCTTGAGCACGCCATGGAGACGGGCGAGCGGGTTGGGCCGCGGGTGGGCCTTGTGACCAAAGCAGTCGCAGACGATGGCACGGAGGCCAGCCAGTCCGCAAGCCGCGCTCAAGCAGATCAGCGACGCCTCCTCATCGGAGCAAGCCCGATCGGGGGGCGACGAGCGGGTTCGCCTGGGCAGCGGGTCGACAGCACCGATCAAGCACGATATCTGATCAGCCTACAGGAGGCGAGCCCCTTCTACCAGATCGGGCCTGGCAGGGTGTCGGACATCTCACACGACATACGCGGGCCCCTGGCGTCGATCCGGGCCTACACGGAGCTTCTCGTCGATGGGATCGATGAGGGCGATCCTGAGCTGCGCCAGCAATTCCTGGAGGTGATCGACCAGAGAACGCGCTATCTGACGGATCTGGTCGTCAACCTGACCAGCCTGGTGCGATGGGACCTGGGGTATCTGGAGATGACCAAGGCGCGCGTCTCGCTATACGAGTTGGTGAGCGAAGCTGTGATGACCCTCCAGGTTCAAGCCCGCCAGCAGGACGTGCGACTGACTCTGGACGCAGCAGACAAGGGCCAGGGGAAGGGGCACACCATCGTGGCCGACCGTGACGCGGTGTCCACGCTCCTGAGGAATGTGATCGGCAACGCTGTCAAGTTCAGCGGGGCGGGGGGGGACGTGGTGGTCTCACTGCGCCGTGCGGGGCAGGACGAGATCGTGACGGTAGCGGACGAGGGGTGCGGCATAGACCCCGAGGATATACCGCGCATCTTCGAGACGTTCTATCGCGGTAGTAACGCGACCGCAGCGGGGATTGAGGGCAGCGGGCTGGGACTGGCGGTGGTGAAGTTTATCGCGGAGGCGCACGACGGGGCGATTGACGTGGGGAGCGACGAGGAAGCAGGGACGAGGGTGACGATCAGGCTGCCTGCAGAGGAGGGGGCCGCACATTGGCCGTGATGGGGGCAGCACTCGCCTCTTCGGGCTTGTCGTTGCGAGCCGCACTACGAACGTTGTACGACGGATGGAGGCGGCAATCGGCTCTTCACGCTTGGCGTTCCGAACCGCACAACAAACGAATGCAGGCACGAATGTCCGGGCGGTCAGCGATTCTCCAGGCGGAAGCCGTGGCCCCGCACCGTGACGATGTACTCGTGATCAGGGTCTATGGCATCAATGCGATCACGGAGGCGGTGGATGAGCGCGTCGATGGCCTGCTCCGTGACACCGAAGGCCTCCTCCTCCGACCAGACCGCCTTCACAATGGCATCCCTTGAGACGACCTGCCCCTCGTTGTCGAAGAGAACCTCCAACAGTCGGTACTGAGCTGGCGAGAGGGGCGGCGACAGCTCCTGCCCCCCGATAAAGACCCGCTTGGCCGGGTGGTCGATGCGCAGGCCCTTGTGGGGGCCGGTGAGCTCCAGAGGAACGGTCGCGTCGGCGCCCACGAAGCCCAACTTGACGTAGAGGGCGATCTGTATCTCGTCACCGTCCTGCAAAGGGTACGGCTCACCCTGTACTTTCTCACCGTTGACAAAGGTGCCGTTCTTGCTTCCCAGGTCCCGGAGCAGGTAGCCCCCGTCGTGGGGATGGGCAGCATCCTTGCGCTCTATCTGGGCATGTTGACGCGAGACCTGGCGCTTCGGAAGCACGACGTCACAATCGTCTGACCGCCCAATGGTGGTGTAGTCCTGATCCAGAATCCAGCGCTCACCTTTCAGCTCGCCTTCGTAGGCGATAAGCATCGGTCTATCCTGTTGCACTATGCTGCCTCCTTGACAGAGTACGTTTTCTCACCTATGATGGATGACGGAGAAGAAGAAGAGAGGTTAGGTCCTTGAGCCGTCTGCTTAAACTGAAGACCGTCCTGCGTGGGCGGTATAGAGTCGTGTCCATCGTCGGGCGCGGAGGGATGGGCGCCGTCTATCGCGCGGAGGACCTCCGTCTGGAGGGCCGCATCTGCGCGGTGAAAGAGGTGCGTCCGGACCCCGACGCAACGCCGGCCATGCTGACTCAGTCCCGCGAGCAGTTTTACCGTGAGGCGACCACGCTGGCACGGCTGGATCACCCGAACCTCCCTAAGGTCTCGGACACCTTCCACGAGGAGGGGCGCGAGTACCTGGTTATGGACTTCGTGGAGGGAAAGGACCTGCGGCATGCGGTGGAGGAAGAGCGCCGGGAAGGGGCCTTCTTCGACGAGCACAGGGTGCTCCGATGGACCCATCAGTTGTGCGACGCCCTGAGCTATCTCCACAGCCGAAAGCCTCCTGTGCTCCACCGCGACATCAAGCCATCGAACATCAAGCTAACCCCCACCGGCCTGATCAAGCTGGTCGATTTTGGACTGGTCAAGCTGCTCGCCACGGATCAAACGCGCACCGTGACAGTGCTGCAGGGACGCGGCACAGCGGCGTACACGCCGCTGGAGCAATACGGCGGGGACACAGGGCACACGGACGTGCGATCTGACATCTACTCCCTCGGTGCAACCCTGTATCACCTGCTGACGAACCAGCCCCCAGCCGACGCCAAGCAACGTTTTCTTAACCCGGACGTCCTGCGCCCGCCGAGCGAGCTCAACCCGCAGATCTCCCCTTCCGTAGAGCACGCGATCCTGGCCGCCATCGCCATGCATCCCAGCGAGCGCCCCCAGACGGTGGCCGAGTTTCGCGAGATGCTCAAGACAGGGTCTCTGATCTGGGCCTGGTCGGCGGTGGAGGGCAACTCCTCACTGCTATCCCTGATGCTCGACTCAACGGATTGGGAGCGAGCGCTCAGGGAGAACCTGGATCTACTGATTGCGATCACGGGGCTGCTGGCCCTCTCCTTGATCGTGACCCTGCTTTAGGCAGCGAGCGGTACGGCACGACGGCTCTTCGAGCTTGCTGCTACGTGCCTACCTACAAACTTGGCTCCGTGCCGGACTACGGGGCGGCGGGGGTGTGACCGGCATCGACGAGCCAGGCGAGCAGCAGTGCGATAGAGCTGCCGGCCAGAGCCGAGCCTCCCGCCAGGGCAAGCCCCCAAGCCTCCCGCTGACCATCAAGAAGACCAAGATGGGACAGACTGACGACGTAGATCACGTAGACGGCGAGCCCGCCCACGACGGACCAGAGGGCCACACGCAGGGCTCTGGCGATGGTCCTGTGGCCGAAGCGCATGGCGTAGTAGGCCGAAGCAGCGACGACGGTGGCCCCAACCAGAGCAACGAGGAGATCCCAGAGCTGGACCCCCTGCCCTGAGGGGGGCTGCGGCCGATCCACGACCACACCGCTGGTCGCTACAGGCGTGACAGCCGGGGACCCACCCTCCGCCCCCGCCCCGGTTCCAGCCTCGGTGGGCGTGGCGTCGAGAGGCGGCGTGGACGTGGCTGGTCCCCCGAGGGGCGTCGCGGTCGGCGAAGGCGTCGGGGTGGGCGAAGGCGTGGGCGACGGGGTGGGCGTCACAACCGTGGCCGCGCCACCCTCCTGAATGGTGATCTGCAGCGCGACCTTCCTGGGGACCGGGTCGGCCTGGATGGAGATGTCGAGGCGCCCGGTGCGATCTAAGGTGGTCACAGCCTCCGCCACGCCGTCTCGCGTGGTGACCAGCATGGACTGCTCCAGGCCCTCCTGCGGATAGGTAAAGACAAACTGGACCGGGGTGCCGTCGGGCACGACGTGGCCATTATGATCGACGATACTCCCGGTACGGAGCCTGATCTGATCGCCCTTCTCCAACCTGTTCTCCGCAGCCGCCGCTTCCGGCGTGGGCTGCGCTTCGCCCGTTGGTTCCGCGGTGGGCTGCTCGGCCGGCTCCTCCGCGGAGGGGGTGGGCGCCTCCTCCTCGCCGGTCGGCTTGATCACGGAGTAGGAGATGGGAATGGTCTGCTCAGGATCGGGTGACGTCTGCGTCAGGAGATCATAGTTGATGCCACTTATGCTGACCGGAGGGTCGCCCTGGGGGGCGAACTCACCAAACATGGCATGCATTGAGGCCTTGACGAAGGGCATCAGGTGGCTATGGGCGGCGTAGTAGGCGCTAAGCTTGCTGATCTCGGTGGCGTCCAGGCAATAGGGAACATCGTACGCCATCACGACGACGTGGGGGTCCTGCAGAGCGTCGGCCCGCTCCGCGAGGAAGCGCTTCACCACGCCAGCCTGAGGTGGCCCGTCGTTGGGGTTCAGCATGCCAAAGATGACCCAATCGGCATCCTCCAGCGCGCTGCCAACCGACGGGGGAACTGGCGTGGCCGTCGCCGCAGCCACCGTCGCGGTGACCGACTCGCCAGGTGGGGTGATCTCGGCGGATGGCGTTGGCGTGGGGGAAGGCTCGGATCCCTCGGCCGGCCCCTCAGCCGCAGGGGCATTCAGGTAGGCCTCCAGCTGACTGAAGGTGAAGCTGGCTATGAGCTGGGGGTCGACCTGACCCGTCGCGTCCGGGCCATAGAACTGGATGAGGGTCTCCTCCAACGTTCCCAGGGCGATGGACGGACGCTCCTCCCTCGGCGAACCGGCCCGGGCATCAACGAAGATCACGATACGGTCCTCCCGCGTGGGAGGAGCAGGCACGAGATCCGGGGACGGGGGGGAGAGAAGCGTGATGGCATCACGGGCGATGGCCGATACGGCCTCGATGTCGGGCTCTAGCGCGGGCTGGGAAGTGGGCTCCTCGGCGGCCTCCGTCCCCTCGGCCGATACCCCAATAGGAGCGGTGGCGATGTCCGGCTTCGTCTCCCCAAGGCTGAACGCTCCATCGTGGAGCGAAAGCTTGAGCCGAAGGATACGGGCCACGGCCTGGTCGACCTGCTTCTGGAACGACGGTTCGCTCTCGTACTTCTCGCGAAAGAAGGTGATGGTGGACGCTATGTTGGCAACCTGATCCTCCCACTCATCGGTGAGACCGAACTGAGAGAGGTAGAGAAGATCATTGCCAGCGAGAAAAGCATCCTGGGCAATGCGTCGACCGTTGAAGGCCTGCTCGCCGGGGGCGTAGAAGCGACGCAAGGCCCGCAACCCCAGGGCGTCAGAGAGGGTCACGCCTCCCGCTTCGCGCCAACTTGACATCTCGGGGAGGGTTAGGAGCTGCTGAAGGACGTTGCTATCGACGCTGATGGGCAGCGTGGTGATGAAGCGCCCGCCACCGAGCCCCTGGAAGCGAATGTGCGAGACAAGGACTCCCTCAGGCCGCGCGAGGGGATCTTGAGCCTGGGCCACGGCAAAGAAGGGCGCCAGATCGACCTGCTTTAGCTTCTCCAAGGTGCGCTGTACGGTAGAGAGCTCCTCGTTGAGGGATCGATCCGACGACCCCAAACCGGGGAAATGCTTGGCCACCACAGCCACGCGGCCTCCAGCGCCCTCGTGAACGCCACGGACGTAGGCCTTGCCCATCTTCCCGACCCAGAAGGGTTCCCCTCCAAAGGTCCTAAGGCCCAGATCGCCGCTGCTGCCCGGCCGTGGGTTCTCCAGAACGTCAAGCGAAGGGCCCAGGAGCATGTTGATGCCCAGCGCCTGCAGCTCCTGCCCGACGATCTGACCGACGGTGATGGTATGGCTTATGTCCCACGTCGCCCCCAACGCCATCTGGGATGGCAACGGCGTGGTGCCGCTGACGATGGCGGTATGGGGCAGGCCGTTGCCCTCCTGATTGACAGCCACAAAGAGAGGGATGAACGGGGCGGAAACGGTACCGGTGAGCGGCCGCGTCGCCTGCCAGGCGGTGTCCTGAAGCTGGGTGACCAGGGTCGCCACCTGCTCCGTCGTGTTGCCCTGGTTGGCGATATTGCCATTCTCCGGCTTGAGCACCACGCCGCCCACGTGGTAGTCGCGAATCAGCTCGGCAATGACGGCGTCCTCGGTCACCTGGGAGCCGGGAAAGGTGACCACGAAAAGCTGGCCCACTTTGGCGGCAGTCGACATGCGCTCCATCAGGCGCGTGACGTCGTCCCCCTCCTGAGCATGCGCCGTTAAGCCCGGCGCGTGACCCAGGGCAAGGGCAACCACCAGAGATAGCAAGACAAGCTGTCTCGCGACGCTCTTCACGAGCCTACCTCTTCCTCCCCTTCGTGTTTCGTGTCCTTCGTGTTTAAGGCCTGATTCGCCTCCTCCCACCCGATGATCCAGATGCAGAGCCCGGCCAGGCCAATGGTCGCTACGATGAGCGCAGCCCATTGCCTTGGCAGGAGCCCGACATCACGAGCAGACCAAACCAGGATAGCGACCATGCCCACCGCCAGAACAAACCACGCCGCCAGGCGAGGATGCTCACTGAAGAATCTCCTCACAAAAGACATACCCTCCCCCTCTAAAGAGGCCTGACTACACGACCGGATCGGAGCTGCTTGAGCAGTATCTCATCTTCGTCCTCATAACCGGCCTGGTGAGCCATCTCCCGCCAGGCGCGAGGGAGCTCGCCGACCGTGCGCAACGCGTAGCCAAAGGCCTCGCAGAATGACACCACCTCTTCGTGCCCTTCGTGTTGCGTTTCGCGCCCTTGATGTCTGAGGAGAGCCACCTCGGCCTGCAGGCCGGTCGCCTGGGCCTCCATCTCACTGAGCAGCGCCTGGCCCACACGCTCACAGGGCGACCGGACGAGCAGATCCGTGACACAAGCCACCAGGTTCTCCACGTGCCAGCCGATCACCCCCAGCACCTCGTCGCCCTCCTCAGCGATCAGGAACCCCACCTCGCCCAGGCGGGCAATCACCGTGCGAGGCCTGACGTTCAGGGGCCTATGCGGTGCACGTCTGGCCACCCAGCCATTGACAAAATCGGCCACGCGCTTCGCGTCGTCCGCCTGCACCCGCTGCACAACCAGATCCGGCTCAGGCATGGCGTCCATTCCCCTCCATCACATCCTCTAGCTTCATCATCCGGGTCCACGCAGACATCTCAGCAATCATCTATTATACCCGAAGAACGCTCATTTCCAAGAGGATACTCAGGCACGGGATCGGCGTCCCCTACGAGACGTCTCCAGGCCGCCACCACCTGCTGCCAGGTCGCAGCGCGCGAGCCGCTGTTGTCGATGACGACGTCAGCCTGAGCCCAGCCGGCGTCCCCGGGTAACTGCGTTGACCCATGCAGCCTCTGTGCCTCGACGCGCTGCCGGGCTTCGTCCCGACTGAGGTCGCGCTCCTCCACGATGCGCGCGATCTGTTGCTCGGGACGGCACGTGGTCACCCAAACACTGTGACACCTATCGGCCAGGCCCGACTCGATGAGCTTGATAGCCTCAATCACCACCACATCCGCCGACGTGGCGGCGATGCGGCGATCTACAGCCTCCAACGTGGCGGGGTGAACGATGGCCTCCAGCCGCGCCAGAGCGTCTTGGTCAGCGAAGACGAGCCGTCCCAACCGCCTCCGGTCGATGTCGCCATCAGGGGTCAGGATCTGCGGACCAAAAGCTTCGACAACCTCGGCGTGAACCGGCGTACCAGGGCGCATCACGCGGTGAGCGACCCTATCCGCGTCGATCGTCACAGCTCCGAGGGCGGACAGCATCCTGGCGACGGTGGACTTGCCGGTGGCGATCTTGCCCGTCAGGCCGATCAGCAAACTTCGTGCCTTTCGTGTTTCGTGCTCTTCGTGTTTCGCGCCCTTCGTGTTCTGGATCATCCCAGCTCGGCCCACTCGGCGAGCGAGGCGCTGAGCTCCTGCTCGATGTCGCTGTACTCAGCGCCCAACTCGCGCACGCGAGCGACGTCCTGCGACTCACTCGCAGCGGTCAACTGACGCTCCAAATCGGCCTGGCGCGCCTCCAGATCGTGGATTCTCCCCTCAAGCTCGGACTGACGGCGGGCCCGCCTCTCCGCCTCCCGCTTCGCCAAGCTGGTCCCCCGGCCGCTGGTCGCTGCGCCGCGCCGCGCCGGGGAGCCTTTGCTGTCCGATCGCCAAGCCGGACCCCCGGCCCCGGTCCCCCAGCCGCGCGCCCGGACCTGCCGACGCTCCTCCTTCCATTCGCTGTAGGCCTCGTAGCCCCTGAAGGCCCTAAGCTCCCGACGCCCAGCCGGTCCCCCAGCCGCTGGCCCCTCGGCCACAGCCCAGATTGAGCTGGCGAGCCGGCGGATCAGATAACGATCGTGCGAGACCATGAGCACCGTGCCATTGAACGCGTCTAACACCTCCTCCAGGACTTCCTGGGTGGGGATGTCGAGATAGTTGGTCGGCTCGTCGAGCACGAGGACGTTGGCCCCCTGGAGAACGAGGGCGGCAAGGGCGACACGGGCCTGTTCGCCGCCGGAGAGATCGCCAACGCGTTTGAAGACCGCGTCGCCGGAGAAGCGATAGCGACCGAGCAGGTCGCGGGCCTCACTGATCCTGAGCTTCCCGGCGTCCACGACGGTGTCGAGCACCGTCTTCTCGGGATCGAGATTGGTATACCCTTGGGCAAGATATCCCAGCTTCACGCTGGCCCCAACCCGCACCTGACCCTCAAGTGAGGGCACCTGGCCCAGAATGGTGCGGAGAAGAGAGGTCTTCCCACAACCATTCGGCCCCAGCAGTGCCACGCGCTGCCCACGCCGCAGCTCAAGCTCGTCGATCTTGAGAAGAGGTTGGTCCGGATCGTAGCCCACCGTCAGGTTGTAGAGCCCGAACACCAAGTCCCCACTGCGGGATGCCTCGCCCAACGAGAAGCTTATCGGACGGTACCCCTGCGGCCTCTCGATGCGTTCGAGCCGCTCCAGGCGCTTCTGCCGCCCCTTCGCCTCCCTGCTGCGCTGCCCAGCGATGTTGCGGCGGATGAACTCCTCGGTCTTGGCGATGGTCTCCTGCTGCTGCTCGTACAGGAATTGCTGACGCGCCACACGCTCGGCCTTCTGCTCCACATAGTCACTGTAGGTCCCGCGGTACTGTTCCAATCGTCCCCAGGCCAGCTCCCACACGCGGTCGACGGTGGCGTCCAGAAACGCGCGATCGTGAGCCACGACCATTAGAGCGCCCTGCCACGACGCGAGGTAGCCCTCCAACCACTCCACGCCCGCCAGGTCAAGATGGTTGGTGGGCTCATCCAGCAGCAGCAAGTCCGGATCCTCAAGCAGGAGCCGCGCGAGCAGGGCGCGGGTCTTCTGACCGCCGCTGAGTTGTCCCATCGGAAGCTGGAAGTCTTCCTGAGCGAAGCCAAGCCCGGCCAGCACCTGCTCGATGCGATGCTCGTAGGCGTAGCCGCCGTCCCTTTCAAAGGCCTCCAGCGTTCGTCCATACTTCTGCATAGCGTAGCCAACCTCATCTCGCTTGGAGGGATCGGCCATAGCAGCCTCCAGCCGCTCAAGCTCGGCCGAGCGTTCCAGCAGGTGGGCGAACACGTCCAGCATCGACTCCCAAAGCGTCTCTTCATCGTCGAAGAAGCGGCCCGCTTGCTGGGGGAGGTAGGCGAGGCGCGCCTTACGAGCACGGTGGATGGCCCCCTTCGTAGGGATCAAAGGCATCCCCGGGACCTCCTGGCCAGCGATCAAGCGGAGCAGGGTGGTTTTGCCCGATCCGTTGGGGCCGATCAGAGCTATCTTAGCTTCATGGGGTATGGCAAACGATATGTCCTCGAACACATCTTGGACACCATAGGACATAGCGAGGTTGCTGGCAGATAGAAGAGACATCGTCTTGCCCTGAGATTCTAGCACACCGTGGGGCATCGTCAAGCCCCGCCTCAAAAACCATGGCGGGGCTTATGACAAGGCATCTACGGTCGTATTCTGCTGAGGAGGGAGCACTGCCCAACGCCTCCTCCATCCTTTTGGGGGGGACTAGAGGGGGGCACCTCCCTCCCTTTGGGAGGGATTAGAGGGGGGGCTCATCGACCGAGCTTGCCCAGGGCCGCCGCCACATCCTCCAGCAGCTCCTCCTGCTTCAGCACACCTTTATGGACCAAGGTCTCGACCCGATTATTGAGCCGTCGACGATCCTCCTCGGTCAACTCCTTGGCAGTGACGACGATGACGGGAATGGATCGGGTCGCTTCGTTCGACTTGACGGACTCGAGGACAGCAAAGCCGCCCACCTCTGGCATCATGAGATCGAGGATGATGATTTGCGGACGCAGCTCCTCCACCAGCTCAATGGCCTCCTCGCCGCCAGCCGCCTCCAAGACCTCGTACCCGTCCTGGCTCTCGATCATGCGCCGCAGCAAATGTCGGTCCCCTGCATGATCGTCGACGATCAGCACCTGGTGGATGCCCGCGTGACCGCGTCGACCCGGATCCTGATCAAGCCAATCGAGCGCCGTGACCAGATCCTCCTCCATGATGGGCTTGACCAAGTAGTCGGCCGCCCCAAGGCTCATGCCCCGCTCCTCCTCACTGATGATGCTGCAGATGATGACGGGTATGTCGCTGGTCTCCGGGTCGTTCTTCAGCTCCCGAATCACGTCCCAACCGTCCTTCTGAGGCATCATCACGTCGAGGGTGATGGCGTACGGGTTCAGCCGCTTGGCCATGTCAAGCACACGATTCGAATCCGTCAGTCCGAAGACGCGATAGCCGCGCAGATGGAGATAGCGGCGATAGAGACTGATCACGCCCGTATCGTCATCAACACAAAGGACCAGTGGACCAGAGTCCTCCTCAGGTCGGAGCAGAGCCTCCTCGTCGATCGGTTCTCGCCGTTCCTCAACGTAGGAGGGCGGCCCCTCGACGGGCAGTGTGAAGGTGAAGGTGCTCCCCTCTCCGAGCTCACTCTCTACCCACATTCGCCCACCGTGGAGCTGTACGAAGGAATGGCTGATCGTCAATCCCAAGCCGGTGCCACCGTGCTCGCGAGTTGTCGAAGCATCCACCTGCGTGAACGGCTCGAAGACCGTCTCCATCTCCTCTTGACCTATCCCCCGGCCGGTGTCCGTGACAGACAGCCGTATCTCCCTAGCGCCAGCCGCGTCAGCCGCTTCGTGCTCTTCGTGTTTAACCTCGGTCGCGACGCGAATGAACCCCTCATCCGTGAACTTGGCCGCGTTCGAGACAAGGTTGAGCAGAATCTGGCGGACGCGGCGCTCGTCAGCCGTGATGGTGGGTAGGTCCTTAGGGATAGACTGCTGCAGCTCGATCGGCTTGTCCTTCACCAGAGCGATGGCTGTGGACATCACGCCATTGATGATCTCTCTCAGATCCACAGGCTCGAAATCGAGCTCCATCTTCCCAGCCTCAATCTTCGACACATCGAGGATGTCATTGATCAGCCCGAGCAGATGTTGACCACTGCTGTGGATCGCCTCCAGGTCCTCACGCTGTTGCTCCGTGATCGGCCCATCGATGCCCTTGAGCACAACGCGGGAGAACCCGATGATCGAGTTAAGAGGCGTGCGAAGCTCGTGAGACATATTGGCCAGGAACTGGCTCTTGAGCCGATCCACCTCCCGGAGCCTTTCCGCCGTCTCGACCGCCTCCTCATACAATCTGGCACTCTCCAGCGCGATGGCCGTCTGGCTGGCCACGGCGGTGAGCAGCTCCAGGTCGTGCTCGTCGTAAGCAGCCTTTCGGGTGTAGTTCTGGACAGCCATCACGCCGAGCACATCGCCAGCGACCATCAACGGGACGCCGAGCCAGGAGTTCGCCGGCTCTCCGACCAGGCTGACGCCGTAATCAGAGAGCCGATCGACCAAGTTCTCCTTGATGAGCACCGGCTCACCCGTGCGAACGATGTAGCCGGAGAGGCCCTCTTCAGCGGCCAGGACGCTGACCTCCTGGTCGGCTTCAGCCGTGGCAGCGTTGAAGCGGATGACGATCTCCTCCACCTCGGGATCATAGAGGCCGACGAAGAAGTTCTCGGCGCTTATCAACTGCGACGCCCGCCAATGGGCCTGCTTCAACACCTCGTCCACCGCAAGCTGGGCAGCCAATGCCTGTCCCAGATCGCTGAGCACGGACTGCTCCTGGGCGCGGGCACGGACCTCCTCGAAGAGGCGAGCACTCTCCAGCGCGAGCGCGACCTGCTCGCTCACCTCCCTCACCAACTCCATCTCTTCCTGGCTCCAGGACCGCTCCTCGCCGCTCTCCTCCAAGGAGATGGCACCGATGGCCCGATCGCGCAGACGCAGTGGCGCCACCAATGCCGAGCGCCCGTTGCCATCCTCCTTCGTCGCCACAACCTGCCCTGAGTCCAAAGCCTGGTCTTCAACAGGAATAGCGTCGGTGATCGCATCGACCCGGGTGACTGCGTCGACCCAAGCGCCCAGGCTATCTAGCCCGTCGACCCCCAGATCAGTCGGTCTCACATCAACTCGGTCATACTCAAAGGCCGTAAGCTCCCCGCGACGCTCCCACGCCCTTCGCACCTGTTCTCCCTGAGCCACCTGAAGCTCTCGGAGGGAGCGCTGGCTCTCATCAAGGAGACGAGCATTGTCGATGGCCACGGCCACCTGATCGGCCATCGTCTGCAGGGCCGCCACGTCCTCATCGTCGAAGGCAGCCGCCTCCATAGACTGGACATCCAGCACGCCGAGGATCTCACCCCTGACCTGCAACGGCACGGCCATCTCCGAACGTGTGCGCGGCAGATCGGGATTGTCGAAGAAGACAGCATCCCTGCCGACGTCGAGCGCGATGCGGGGATCGCCTGAGCCAGCGACGTAGCCCACGATGCCTACCTCGCCAACCCGAAGCCTGTGACCACGCTCAAGCATTCTCTGCCCGCCCTGCGATGAAGCGGCCCTGAGCACCGCGTACTCCTCCGCATCGTCCAGGAGGAAGATACCGGCGTGGTAGAAGCCAAACCGCTCGGAGACCAGATGCACGGTCGCTTCAAGCAGGTCCCCCACATCTCGTATGGTCGCGGCTTCGCGAGCCACCTCCGCTGCGGCCTCCAACTGCGCCGCACGGCGCCGGAGATCTTCGGTGCGATCGGCCACACGTTGCTCAAGCTCCCCGATCAAGCCTCGCAACCGAGCCGTCATGCTGTTGAAGGCCCGGGCCAGCACGCCGATCTCGTCCGCACGCTGCACGGGGGCGGTAAGCGCAGCGGCGCGCTCCAGGTCGCCAGCGGCGATCTCGGTCGCCGCCTCCGTCAGATCAACGATGGGGCTCACGATGCGGCGCGTGAGAAGCAACGCAGCTCCAGAAGCCACACCGGCGGCCACAATCGTTATCCCTGCCAACGTCAACACCGTGGCACGGCCAGCACCCACCACCCGAGACCAGTCGCGCTCCGCGAGCAAGGCCACCCTTAACTCCGGTAGCCACTGGTATGCCCCTAGGACCTCCTGGCCAAGACAGCTCTCGTACCGTTCTACCCCCTGCTCACCTTTCAAGGCCGCCCTGATGCCCCTGCTCTCTATCGTTCCGGCAGATACGGCCTCGACGTCTTCGCCACCAGCAAGATAGCGACGCTCCTTGCTCACCAGATATACCTCATCCGCGCCAGACTTGAGCAACGCACCCAGCCTGCCCAGATTGGCCCGCCCGACGAGCACGGCCATCAACTCCCCCTCGGGGCCTGTCACCGGCCTGGCGATCAACATGGTGGGTGCCTTGACCGTCAGATCATAGACAGGAGGCTGCACGTAGACCCCCTCCCGTCCCTCGCGGAAGGTGGTGGCCAGGTAGTAGGTCTCTCCCTCGTGCCCCACATCCGTCGACACCTCGACCTCGCTGGTCCCGGGGTGCATCAGGTAGAGCTCCATGAACGCCACCTTCTTGCGCAGAAAGCCATTCAGACGGACAGCAACGTCGGAATAGGCCGCCAGGCGCTCGGGACTATCGCTCGGGCTTTCATGCATCGTCTGCAGGGAGTGCTGCAACCCGGTTTCAGTGGCCAGGACAGCCAGATCCCCCTCTCGTTCAGCAAGCCACTGGCGGATCTCCTGTTGCTTGAGCTCAGCAATATCCGAGAGCTGGCTTCGCGAGGTCCGCAGGCTAGAGCGATAGCTGACCGTCGTCCCGAGCACAGCGGTGAACAGTGCCGGCAGGATGACCAGGGCCAGGCTGAAGATCAGCAGGGTGCGCCGAAGGCTACGACGTCGTGTGCTGGACATAGCAGATGTACTCATACGTACTGCTCCTTCCCATACAAAGGAAGCGAACGGCTAGTAGCGGACGAAGCTTCCATCCTCGTCGACCCGGTAAGCAACGTGAACCGTACCCTGGCGATCACCAGCTTCATCAAACCTCTCAATCGTGCCAGTGACCCCCGCCAGTCCCTGCATGCCACGGATATGCTCGCCCAGGACATCGGATTCGGTCGACCCGGTCTCCTCGATGGCGACCACGATCACCTTAAAAGCATCGGCCGCCATCAGGGTCCAGATGCTGGTCGGAGGCTCACCGTACTGCTCCTGGTAGTCGGCTATGAACCGCTGGGCCTCACCGGATTTCATGTCTTGTGGCAACGGCTCTGTGGTGATGATCGAGCCGGCCGCCGCTTCCTCGCCCGCGATCTCGACGAACTCGGGGTTGTTGGTGGCGTTTCCCGCGATGAATTGAACATCGAGCTCTCTTTGTTTCAACTGCTTCACCAACAAGCCACCCTCAGGGTAGTAGCCTGTGAAGTAGAGCGCCTCGGCCAAGGCCGCATTTGGGCCGTCTCCCTCCAGCTTATCCAGGAGAGGGTTGAAATCACGCTGACCAGGGCTGATCGCCTCATAGAGGACCACCTCGGCCCCCTTCTCCTCCAGATAGCGACGCGTCCAGTCCGCCAAGCCCTCGGAATAGGACGAGCCGTCGTGTACCAAAGCCACGCGGGAATACCCCAACGTGTTGACGATGAAGTCAGCTGCAAACAGTCCCTGGCGGTCATCAAGAAAGCAGACCCGGAAGAAGTGCCGATACCCCTTATCCGTCAGTCGGGTGGCTGTGGAGGAAGGCGTGATCTGCAGCAAACCTGCCTCGTCGTACACCTCCGCTGCGGCCTCAGTCGCATCGGAGTTGTACCCACCGATGACGGCGACAACGCCCTGCTCTATCAAGCGCTCGGCAGCACGACGGGCCTCATCTGGATCGCCCCGATCGTCCTCCACGATAATCTCTATCGAGCGACCACCGAGCACCCCTCCCGCCTCATTCACCTGATTGGCAAGGAGCGTTACCGCCTGACGGAAGCCCACCCCCTCATAGGCCCACTGCCCCGTCATCGGTCCCTGAACGCCAATCTTGATGGGCTGATCCTCGGCCGATTCGCACGCTGGCATCATAACGCTGCACAGTAACATCGCGGCAAGAAGGGGGAGGCAGACGACATCCCGGGGAAGAACCCTGTGTTTCATCCTATCACTCCTCTCATAGCTCATCTTCTTCCTGATCCATGCGAGAGCCGCGATCTGCAGCCAACAGCACACGCGTCCGATCGACTCTCATCGCCTTGCCCAGCTCTCGCACGGCGGTTTGCATGATGTTCTCCACGTCCGAGGAGGCGCGGACCTTCGCCGTGATATCAGCGACCAGCCGCTCACGCTCTGCGCGGCGCTGCGTGTCCCGGTAGAGCCGCGCGCTCTCCAGGGCCACGCCCAACTGATCGGTCAGCGTCTGCAGCAGGTCGATCTCCTCCTCCGTCCAGGCGGTGTCATCAGGCTTGCACCCATCGATCACGCCTACGACCTGATCACGCACCTTGATCGGGATGGCCAGCCTGGCGCCGTTGTCGAAAGGCGTGATCTCCCCTGTACGGAGCGCTGTTCGCATCTCTGGCCGCCACAGATCGGGGGCAGGGACCGTGTCTCGCACATCGCTGATGAAGCCCAACCCTGTCTCAGCTCTGACCAGCTCCTGCCACGCTTCGCGGCTCATCTGACCGTAGGCGCGACGTTCGGCATCCAAGCTCTCCTGCACCTGCTGGAAGAGCCTGGTGTTGTATATGGCGACCGCCACCTGGTCGGCCAGGGTCTGTAGCACGGCCACGTCCTCTTCGCGAAATGCCGCCGGCTCGATACTCTGCACGTCCAAGGCGCCGATGATCTCGCCCCGGGCGCGCAGGGGCAGCGCCATCTCGGAGCGCGTGTTCGGCAGGTCCGGGTTGTCGAAGAACACAGCATCCTCGCCTACATCCAAGGCGACACGGGGCTCGCCCTGCTCGACGACGTAGCCCACGATACCCACTCCCAACTGGAGCCGGTGATTGCGGGCCAGCATACGCTGGCCTCCCTCGCTGGAGGCCGCCTCCAAGACCGCCCATTCCCTGGCAGGATCCAGCAGAAAGATGCCGGTGTGATAGAAACCAAACTGCTCGCTGACCAGGCTCACGATTCGGGCGAGCTGTCTCTCAAGATCGAGCAGCGAAGCTGTGTCCCGGGCAACAGCCGCCGTCGCCTCCAGGTAGCGGGTACGGCGAGTTAGATCCTGGGTGCGAGCCTCTACCGTCTCCTCCAGCTGCTCCCTCTGCTGCTCCAACTCGCCCGCTTGTTGCCGGGCGCGCTCCAGGGCTTCGTCAAGGCTGCCGATGGCGAGATGGAGGAGCAACGCCGCCAGGGTAACGTTGCCAATTACGTTGATCAACCCCAGCTGCGGCGTGAGGTTAACCAGGGGCGGCGGCAGGACCCCGTTTGCCCCAGCGACGTAGACCCCGACGCCGACAAGGATGGTCAACCCGCCAGAGATAACCGCGCCGAACCGACCCAGCAGGAGGGCAGCCACAACGACAAAGACAATGAACCCAGCAGCCGTTGGGCTCCGCAGCCCTCCGGTCAAGATGAGCGTCCCGAGCTCCAAGAGCCCTAGTATGGCCACAAAAAGCCCACTCGCCAGCCGGAGGTAGCCCGAGCGCAATAGGACCCATGCACCAACGGTCAGCAGGCCCGTCAGCCCGACGAACTGCAATCCCTCCACAGGGCTTTCGGGCAGGATCAAGACAGGAACCGTGACGGCCACCAGCACAGCCAGAATGAACAAGAGGATCGTGTTCAGCAGCCTCGCCACGCGCGTCTTATCCTCGTCCCCGGCGAAGACTGGCGGGGCGAGGAATTGTCTAATCCTAATCCACATCGTCACTTCCTTTCCTCTGCAACGCGGAACCCGCGTCTGAACCACCGTCCATCCCTGTATCGGCCAGTCGGATCACGACGTCATCCAAGTTCAGCGCCTGGCGCATCTCGCTGGCGGCTGTCCTGAGCACTGCCTCCAGGTCCAGGGTTTCGCGTATGCGGCTAGAGACCTCCGTGACGAGTCGATCTCGCGCAGCGCGGCGCTGCGTCTCCTCCAGCAGACGAGCGTTCTCCAACGCCAGTGCGAGACGATCGGCTATTTCCTCGACCATCTCTATCGTCTCGCTCAGAACTGGCTCACCCTCGAAGCGGAGGTTCAGCGCTCCCACAACTCGACCCCGCAGTTTCATCGGCACAGCGACGGTTGCGAGGGCCCCCTGCCCATCATCCCCTTCAATGTCGGTGGTTATCACGGGGCGGCCCTCCTGCCACACCTGGAGGACCTCTGAGGGCTGCTCGGTCAGGGGTTCCAGGCCTGCGTGTCGGTAGCGATAGCCAGGCACTCGGCCAGCGCTGCGGACGACGGCCTGCCACGCCTCCTCGACGTACCTTCCCTGGGCTATCTCCAGCTCATGCACTGTCTGCTCCAGCTCGTCCATGAGGCGGGCGTTCTGAATCGCCAAGGCCACCTGGTCGGCCATCGTCTGCAAAATTGCCACATCCTCGTCGGTGAAGGCGTGCGGCTCCCGGGACTGAACGTCCAACACACCGATGACCTCGTCACGCACCCGCAGCGGCAGGGTCATCTCTGAGCGGGTCTGCGGGAGATCGGGGTTGTCGAAGAATACCGCATCCTCACCGACGTCAAGCGCGACGCGAGGCCGACCGGAACCAGCGACGTAGCCAACGATGCCCACCTCGCCGACCCTCAGCCGGTGGCTCCGCTCCAGCATTCGCTGCCCGCCCTCCGAGGAGGCGGCCTGCAGTACCGCGTACTCCCCGACATCGTCCAGCAGGAAGAGGCCAGCGTGATAGAAGCCGAATCGATCGGAGATCAGATGCACGGTTTCGTCGAGCAGCTCATTCACGTTGAGGATGGCAGCGGCGTTGTGGGCCACCTCGGCCGCGGCCTCTAGCTCGACTACGCGACGCTCCAGGGCAGCTGTCCGCTCTGCCACGCGCTGCTCCAGCTGGGTGTAGATGGCTTGAAGGCGGTTGGCCATCTCATTGAAGGCAACGCCAAGGCGTCCGAACTCATCCACCCACTCGATCTGCACCCGCTCGTCCAGGCGTCCAGTGGCCAGGCGCTCGGCTGCTGCCGTCAGTCGCTCGACCGGCCGCGCGATGCTGCGAATGGTGATGAAGGAGGCGACCACAGCCGCCATGCCGACAAGCCCCCCCCACACTGTGGGCACCAGGCGCATCGCTTGGCGGGCTTCTGCAATCTCTGCGAAGAGAGCTGTCCGCCGGGCCTCCGTCAGCGCGTCGGTGCGGAGCACCTCCGCTTGCAAAGAGAGGACGGCACGATCCATCCGCGCCAGGGTGATGGCGTACAGGATGGCGGCCAGCGCAAGCAAGGCGAGGACGATGAGCAGGCTTCCAATGAGCCGGGCACGGGTGCTGGTGACCCGCGCGGCAAGGATGGTCCTCGGTGCTTCGCTTGTCTCTCTTTCTCCGACTGGCTCTTGCTCAGGCATCGTTTCCTTCCTCAGTTTCACTGTCGCTCGTATTTCCCGCCGATGCCGCCGGATTGCGAATCCGGCGGGAGCCGGGCGAGGGGCGGGAGCCCGGTGAGGGGCTGGAGCCGGGTGAGGGGCTGGAGCCGGGCGAGGGACCGGAGCCGGGCGAGGGACCGGAGCCGGGCGAGGGACCGGAGCCGGGCGAGGGACCG